>CALOAB010000001.1:0-105346 GCA_942491185.1 uncultured Alphaproteobacteria bacterium
GCTGGCACGGTTTGGCGAGGCGGGTGAGGCCGGTCTGGTCGATCGTTCCAGGCGGCCGCGCGGCTCGCCGTTGCGGACCACAGCCTCGGTCGAGGCGGCGGTCTTGGCGGTGCGCCGGGCCAATCGGTGCTGGGGCGGGCGCAAGATCCGGCGGGTGCTCTTGAACGATACGCCCTTGGGTCTGACACCCGAGCAGGTGCCGGCAGCGAGCACGATCACCGGCATCTTGCGGCGGCACGGTCTGCTCGAGCGTGACGCGCCTGCCCCGCAGCCGTTCAAGCGGTTCGAGGCGGTTGCGCCCAACCTCTTGTGGCAGATGGATTTCAAAGGCCATTTTGCCCTCGATGGGCGCACCGACGGGACGGGTGTGCGCTGCTGGCCCTTGACCGTGCTGGACGATCATTCGCGCTATGCCATCGGCGCCGAGGCCTGCAGCGGTGAGCAGCAGGCCACGGTTCGCGAGCGCTTGACCCACATCTTCGAGCGCTACGGCCTGCCCGACGCCATCATCACCGACAATGGGGCGCCTTAGGGACATCAGAACGGTGTCACCAGGTACACCAGGTTCTCCGTCTGGCTGCTCCGCCTCGGCATCAGACCGCTGCACAGCCGCCCCGGCCACCCGTAGACCATGGGCAAGATCGAGCGCCTGCACCGCTCGCTCAAGGCCGAGCTCCTGCAGGGCCGCCGCTTCGCCAGCTTCGGCGCCGTGCAGCAGGGCCTCGATCGCTGGCGCGCCCGCTACAATCACCACCGCCTACATGATGCGCTCGGTGGTGCCACCCCGGCCGGCCGCTACCGGATGAGCGAACGGTCGATGCCAGCGAGGTTGATCGAGCCCGAGTATCTCGACGACGACGTCATCGGCCGCGTCCGCCACAACGGCTGCCTGCGCTGCCGCCCCCAAGGCCAAAGCCGTGTCGACCTCCAGCTCTCCGCCGCCTTCGCCGACCAACACGTCGCCGTCCGCCCCTCAACCAAAGACGGCATCCACCACGTCTGCTTCATGACCTGGCGTATCGCCTATGTCGATTTCACGACAAACCCGCAACGCCCGACTGTAACCCATGTCCTCGAACACCTGTAACCCTTGTGTCCGGTCCAAACAGGAGGCCAGCCTCCCCGTCTCTTCCTTCACCAACACCACCGCTGGACGGCCGCCCGACCCGTGGCTAGCTTCCCGGCGGCTCCATGGTGGGGCGCGCAAGAACAGTTCAAAGGGGAGGTGTCATGGAGCCGGTTCACGTGGTGGCGGTGATCAAGGCGAAGCCCGGCAAGCGCTCGGCGCTTCTGGCGGCATTCAAGGCCAACGTGCCAGCGGTGCATGCCGAGGACGGCTGCATCGTCTACGAGGCGACGGTGGATACAGAGGGTGCCGGCCCCATCCAGACGGCGTTCGGTCCCGACACCTTCGTCGTGGTCGAGAAGTGGGCGAGCCTCGCAGCGCTCCAGGCGCATGCCGTGGCGCCGCACATGAAGGCCTATGGTGAGCGCGTGGGTGACCTGATCGCCGACCGCACGATTCACGTTCTGTCGCCGGCCTGAGAGGCAATCCCGGAGCACCCTCGATGAGCCGCGACAGCGCGCGCCTGCTCGGCATGTGGCGGCTGGTGTCCTTCTACCTGGAGGACAGCCAGACGCGACAGCGGCATCACCCCTATGGCGATCACCCACCAGGTTTCGTGACGTTTCACGAGGATGGCCGGATGCTCGCTGTGATTACACCGGCGGGCCGCAAGGCGCCGGTGACCGAGCAGGAACGCGCGGCTGCCTTTGGCTTGCTGATCGCCTATTCGGGCCGCTGGCGTCTCGAGGCCGCCCGACCAGTGGATCACGGCGGTCGATGTCGCCTGGTTCGAGCCCTGGGTCGGTACCGACCAGCGCCGAGCCTACCAGTTCCACGGTGACGACCGTCTCGACGTCATCAGCGCCCCGGCGGTTCTGCCGGCATATGGCGAAGCGCCTGTGGTGGGTGTGCTGAGCTGGGTGCGTGATTGATCCGGTCGGCCAGCACGAGCAGTACGCTGCGCTGGCAGCCGCCGCGCCGAGCCGATGTCGTGCGGAGAGCGGCCGGGGCGACCGTGGCTGGTCGAGCCGGCTACAGTCGTGTCGTGGCCCGGGCGTCTGCGGCGCGGCCGCTTGGTTATGAATGTCGAGGTCAATGTCTGAAGTCCATGCCCGCTCCACAAGCGACGTGCTCGACGAACTCGAGGTCGATCCGGAGCGCGACCTCAGCCAGCGCGAGGTAACCCGCCGCCGGGAGGAGCACGGGCCGAACCGGCTGGAGGACCGCGGTACGAAGAGCGTGGCGACGATTCTTCTCGACCAGTTCAAGAGCCTGATCTTCCTCCTCCTCGCCGTCGCTGCCGGCGCCTCGTTCGTGCTCAGCGAGGCGGTGCAGGGGGCGGCCATCGTCGTCGCCATCCTGGTCAACGCGGCGATCGGCTTTCTCACCGAGTGGCGGGCGATCCGCTCCATGGAGGCGCTGCGCCAGCTCGAGCAGCTCGAGGCGCGCGTCGTGCGCGACGGCGAGACCCGAACGGTGCCGGCGGACGAGCTGGTGCCCGGCGACATCGTGCCGCTGGAAGCCGGCGACGTCGTGCCGGCGGATCTCCGCCTGGTCGAGGCCGAGAAGCTGCGGCTGGACGAATCCCAGCTGACCGGCGAATCGGTGCCCGTCGACAAGACCAGCGAGACCCTCGAGAGCGAGGTTCCGTTGGCCGAGCGGCGCAACATGGCCTTCAAGGGGTGCTTCGCCACGCAAGGCAGCGGCATGGGCGTCGTCGTCGCCACCGGCAGCGCCACCGAGCTCGGCCAGATCGCCGAGCTCGCCGAGGCGGCGGAAGCGGCGACCACGCCGCTCGAGGAACGCCTCGACCAGCTCGCCCGCCGGCTGCTCCTCGTCATCCTGGTGGTCTCGGCGCTGATCGCTGTGACCGGCATCATTTCCGGCCGCGAGCTCTTCCTCATGGTCGAGACCGGCATCGCGCTGGTCGTCGCCGCGGTGCCCGAAGGCCTGCCGATCGTCGCCAGCATCGCGCTTGCCCGCGGCATGTGGCGGCTCGCCCGGCGCAACGCCCTGATCGAGAAGCTCTCGGCGGTCGAGACGCTCGGCGGCACCAACGTGATCTGCTCGGACAAGACCGGGACGCTCACCGAGAACCGGATGACGCTGAGCCGGATCGTGCTGGCCGATGGCGAGGTGTTGCTCGAGGAGGACGAGCAAGCGGGCTTCCGGCGCGACGACGCGACCATCAGCGCCGACGAGCATGCCGGATTGCGGGCCGCTCTCGAGGTCAGCACGCTCTGCAACGCAGCATCGCTCGAAGCCGACGACGAGGCTGGCGGCGACCGGCGTGGCAAGGGGGATCCGACGGAGGTGGCGCTCCTGGCCGGTGCCGCCGCCGCCGACATCCACAAGGAGGCGCTGCTCGAGCGCCAGGCGGAGCTCAGGCGCGAGGAGTTCGACCCGGCGCGCATGATGATGGCGACCTTCCACCGCGCCGGGGACGGCATCCGGGTCGCGGTCAAAGGGGCACCGGAGGCGGTGCTCGAGGTGGCGACCGCGGTCATGACCGAGGACGGCGAGGAGCCCCTCGACGAGGCGGGCCGCGACGCGTGGCGCGAGCGCAACGAAGCGCTGGCCCGCGAAGGCTTCCGCGCCCTGGCCGTGGCGCAGAAGACCGTCTCGGACGAGGCCGCCGAGCCTTACGAGAAGCTGACGCTGATCGGCCTCGTCGGCCTCTACGACCCGCCGCGCGGCGATGTCGAGGAGGCGATCCGCGCCTGCCGCGAGGCCGGCATCAAGGTCGTGATGATCACCGGCGACCAGCCGGCGACCGCCCTCGCCATCGCCCGCGCGGTCGGCCTCGTCGAGCGGGACGCCGAGGTCGAGGTGATCCAGGGCGCGGAGCTGAAGCACGCCGCCGAGATGAGCGAGGAGGAGCGCCGGCGCGTGCTCGAAGCCAAGGTCTTCGCCCGGGTCGACCCGGCGCAGAAGCTCGATCTCATCCAGATCCACCAGGACAACGGCGCGCGCGTGGCGATGACCGGCGACGGCATCAACGACGCACCGGCATTGAAGAAGGCCGATATCGGCATCGCCATGGGCAAGCGCGGCACCCAGGTGGCGCGCGAGGCGGCGCACATGGTGCTGCGTGACGACAGCTTCGCCACGATCGTCATGGCGGTGGCCCAAGGCCGCGTCATCTTCAACAACATCCGCCGCTTCATCGTCTACATGCTCTCCGGCAATACCGGCGAGATCTTCGCGGTCGGGCTCGTCGCCCTGCTTGCGGGCCCGCTGCCGCTCTTGCCGCTGCAGATCCTCTACATCAACATCATCACCGACGTGTTTCCGGCATTGGCGCTGGGCGTCGGGCGCGGCGAGAACACCCTCGACCAGCCGGCCCGCGACCCCAAGGAGCCGATCCTGACGCGCCGCCACTGGTACGCGATCGGCGGCTACGGCATCCTCATCGGCGGCTCGGTGCTCGCCATCTTCGCCTACTGCCTGCTCGTCGCCGAGATGAGCCAGGAGCGGGCGGTCACCATCTCCTTCGTCACCTTCGCGCTGGCCCGCCTCTGGCACGTCTTCAACATGCGCGATGCCGGCTCGAACCTGCTGCGCAACACCGTGACGACCAACATCTGGGTCTGGGGCGCCATCCTGGTCGGCGTGCTGCTGGTCCTCGCCGCCTTGTACGTGCCGGTCCTCGAGGAGGTGCTGGAGACGGTCGAGCCCGGCCCCGACGGCTGGCTGCTCATCGCCCTCGGCAGCCTCGCCCCACTCGTCGTCGGCCAGCTCCTCAAGCTGCGCCCCCAGCAAAAAGCAGCCGCCCGCCCCTGAGCGCCATCAAGAATCAGGGAAAACAAGCTCTCGGTCCGACGGCAGCCCCGTCAAGGCAACTCTCTGCGCCGCCAGCGTCACGGCAGCCATCTTCTTCTCCTCGGCACTGCCGGCACCATCACCTTCACGCCAAATCCACCGCACGACGCTTCCGACCGCCACGCCCTGGCCCTAGGTGTGTCACAGCCACAAAGCACAGCAGGGAGCACACACCATGCGCAGCGAGCGAATCGACTTCGCCGGCCACTCGGGCGACAAGCTCGCCGCCCGCCTCGACCTGCCCGACCGCGAGCCCACCGCCGCCGTCCTCTTCGCCCACTGCTTCACCTGCTCGAAGGACATCGCAGCCGCCCGGCGCATCGCCCAGCGCCTGGCAAGCCTCGGCCTCGCCGTGCTGCGCTTCGACTTCACCGGCCTCGGCCACAGCCAGGGCGAGTTCGCCAACACCCACTTCAGCTCCAACGTCGAGGACCTGACCCGCGCCGCCGCCTACCTCGAAGAGCGAGGCCTGCCACCGCGCATCCTGATCGGCCACAGCCTGGGCGGTGCCGCCGTGCTCGCCGCCGCCGACAAGATCGCCAGCGCCAAGGCCGTCGTCACCATCGGCGCCCCCGCCGACCCGGCCCACGTCACCCACATCTTCAGCACCTCGCTCGCCGACATCGAGGCCAAGGGCGAGGCCGAGGTGACGCTCGGCGGCCGCCCCTTCACCATCAAGCGCGCCTTCCTCGACGACGTCGCCGCCACCAAGCTGACCGACGCCATCGGCAAGCTCGGCCGCGCCCTCCTCGTCCTCCACGCCCCTGGCGACCGCATCGTCGGCATCGACAACGCCGCCACCATCTTCACCGCCGCCAAGCACCCCAAGAGCTTCGTCACCCTCGACGACGCCGACCACCTGCTCAGCCGCGACGCCGACGCCGACTACGCCGCCGATGTCATCGCCGCCTGGTCCAAGCGCTACATCGAGAAACCCGCCGCCGACGCCCTCGCCCCCCGCAAGGGCGCGCCGGAAGGCGTCGTCCGGGTCAGCGAAGCCGACCCGCAAGGCTTCCTCCAGCACATCGCCGCCGGCCCCAAGCACGCGCTGGAAGCCGACGAGCCCGCGACCTACGGCGGCACCGACAAAGGCCCCACCCCCTACCAGCTCGTCGCCGCCGGCCTCGGTGCCTGCACCGCCATGACCATCCGCATGTATGCCCGCCGCAAGCAGCTCGCCCTCGACCACGTCTCGGTCGACGTCGAGCACGACAAGATCCATGGCCAGGACTGCGAAACCTGCGAGACCAAGTCCGGCAAGATCGACCGCTTCCGCCGCACCATCACGCTCGAGGGCGACCTCACCGACGACGATCGCCAGCGCCTCCTCGAGATCGCCGACCGTTGCCCGGTCCATCGCACGCTCGAAGCGGAGATCTTGATCGAGACCGAGGAAGCATAAGGCCAGGGAGGCCGCGCCTCCCTGGACCCACCGGTTGTTTGGCGGGTGGGCGTGACCTGCTGCCAACGCCGGAATCTTCCCACCCTAACATCCAGCCACCGCCCCGGCACTCTGCCCTCCACAGCCACACGATGCCCACCGGCACCGTCGGCAACAGGAGGGTCGAATGGCCAAGACAGCGACATCCCACCCAACCAGCAAGCCAACGATCGGCACGGCCGAGCGCCTCGCCGCCTACGCCTTCGCCGTCTTCTGCCTGATCACCCTGATCATGGACTCACCCGTGCAAATGGCGATCGCGCCATGACCGCCCAGCCAAAGCGCGAGCAACCCCGCCGCACCTACCGCCTCCTCCACTCCAGCGGCGACCACCTCATCACCGACCGCCCCATCGCACTGCAAACCCTGGCCACCCTCCCAGGCGCCAAGCTCTTCGTCCTGCGGGACAGGGGAGGAGAAGCGCAGAAGGGAGGCTGAGCCTCCCTTCACCCACCGCTGTTTTAGGTTAGCGCGCACGGGGCCCGTCCGCTCATTGCCGCGCCGCCGCCAGGTTCTCCCGCGCGGCTTCGAGATAAGGCGCGTCGGTCGGCAGCAGGATCGCCACGCGCTTGCATGTCCTCGATACGCTCTATGACCTCCGCCCAATACGTCGCCGCGTTCTCGGCGAAATCGACACCAGCCATTCGCCAAAGCGAGACCCAGACGATCGCGCGCCCAGCCGGCATTGCGCCGGATCGCGCGCCGCCAGGATCGCGGCGAATCTCCAGCCCTTCCTCGAAGGCCTGGAGCGCCGCCGGCAGATCGCCCTGCGCCACCCGAACGTCGCCGATCCGCACCAGGCTCACCGACACGTCGCGCGCCCAGCCGGCATTGCCCGGATCGCGCGCCGCCAGATCGCGGGCAATCTGCAGGCTCTCCTCGTAGGCCTCGAGCGCGGCTGGAAGCGCCCCCTGCGCCACCCGAACGTCGCCGACCCTGTCGAGGCTCACCGAGACGTCGCGCGCCCAGCCGGCATTGCCCGGATCGCGCGCCGCCAGATCGCGGCGAATCCTCAGGCTCTCCTCGAAGGCCACGAGCGCCGCCGGCAGCTCGCCCTGCGCCACCCGCACGTCGCCGACCTTGTTCAGGCTCACCGAGACGTCGCGCGCCCAGCCGGCATTGCCCGGATCGCGCGCCGCCAGATCGCGGGCAATGTCGAGCCCTTCCTCGAAGGCCACGAGCGCCGCCGGCAGATCGCCCTGCGCCACCCGCACGTCGCCCACCTTGTCGAGGCTCACCGAGACGTCGCGCGCCCAGCCGGCATTGCCCGGATCGCGCGCCGCCAGATCGCGGGCAATCTCCAGCCCTTCCTCGTAGGCCACGAGCGCCGCCGGCAGATCGCCCTGCGCCACCCGCACGTCGCCCACCTTGTCGAGGCTCACCGAGACGTCGCGCGCCCAGCCGGCATTGCCCGGATCGCGCGACGCCAGATCGCGGGCAATTTGCAGCCCCTCCTCGTAGGCCACGAGCGCCGCCGGCAGATCGCCCTGCGCCACCCGAACGTCGCCCACCTTGTTCGAGGCTCACCGAGACGTCGCGCGCCCAGCCGGCATTGCCCGGATCGCGCGCCGCCAGATCGCGGGCAATCTCCAGCCCTTCCTCGTAGGCCACGAGCGCCGCCGGCAGATCGCCCTGCGCCACCCGAACGTCGCCCACCTTGACGAGGCTCACCGAGACGTCGCGCGCCCAGCCGGCATTGCCCGGATCGCGCGCCGCCAGATCGCGGGCAATCTGCAGGCTCTCCTCGAAGGCCACGAGCGCCGCCGGCAGATCGCCCTGCGCCACCCGAACGTCGCCGACCTTGTTGAGGCTCACCGAGACGTCGCGCGCCCAGCCGGCATTGCCCGGGTCGCGCGCCGCCATCGCGGTGCCATAGGCTCGCCTCGAACGCCACGAACGCCGCCAGCGCGTCGCCATGCACTGCCACCCGAGACGTCGGTTGGCGAGACGTCGCGCTTCAGGCCGCGAGCTGCTCGGCGCCGCGGCTGAAGGGTAGCGATCGATCGCGTGGCGCGCTTGGCCTCGATCCGCGCGCTGCGGCGAGCCGCCCGCGCCGCTTGCTCCAGCCGGCTGATGCTAGATCCACGTCCACGTGTCGTCCGGCTCCAGCGCGGCCGTCCCGGCGATAGGCAGCCAGCCGCCGGCCAGCCGGATCGACGCTGCGCAAGGAAGGCGAGCGCAGCCTCGACGCGCGAGTTCGCCGCAAGAGCTGCGCGCCCAGCCCAGCCTGGACCTGCTGGCCGATCTCGGCCTCGAGACTGGCAGCAAAAATCTCCTCGAGTGGTGCCGTATCGCCGGCCTCGGCACGGGCCAAGGCGGCGCTGGCACTCGCCGTCAGCGCCGGGTTGCGCGCGTTTTCCGCAATCCGCCGAAAGGCGCCCCGCAGGTCGGCTTCCGGCGGTGTCACACCGGAAATTTCGCGGATGCCGCTCGCCGTGCTCCGTGCCGCCGCCAGCGCCGTCGCGGCCTGGGCGTCGACCGGGCCGGGCCGGTGGTCGGCTGTGCGCGGCTCCGCCCGGTTGGCCTGCCGCGCGCACTGCCGCACGGCGCGCAGCGCGTCGCGGATCGCCACGGCCGGCACGGCAAGGGCGATCTGCCGCTCGACGTCGGCCCGCACCACCATCGCCAGAACCACGTTGCCCAGCTCGTCGAACACCGGCGCACCGCTGAAGCCGGGCTTCACCACGTAGCCGATCTCGCGGTCGCGCTCCGTATCGAGCTGATGCATCGACAGCCCGTCGAGCGCCGGCCGGAAGCGCAGATGGACGATCTGCCCGTGCGCCGCGTATGTGTCGGCGGCGTCACCCGGACAGCCGAAGACGTAGCACGTCGCGTTGTTGCCCGGCAGGACGTTGGCCGGCGCCGCGCACGTCGCGTCGACTGGCTCGGCGAGCGTCAGCACCGCGATGTCCTCGGCCGGCAGCCAGCCACAATCGGCGACCACCGCCTCGACCTCCTGCTCCAGCGCGGCGAAGCGGAGCGTCAGCGTCGCTTCGGGCCGCGCCTCGGGCGTACTGTCGCCGAGCCCGAGATGATCGCGCACCGAATGGGCACAGGTGAGCGCGATATCGTCGCCGACGAGAAAGGCGGCGCCGGCGAGCCCCGATCGCCCCGGCGGCGGCGGCAGCCAGGCCACCGATGCATTCGGGTCGCTCCGGTAGCTGCCGCGCCCATCTACCACTTGATGGATACCTTGAGGTTGGCCTCGGCCGTCCCCTCGACCAGGATTATCCCGGTCTTGCCGCCGAAGCTGACCCCGAATTCGACGGTCACCTCCTTGGCAGCAGCCGTCGGTTGCTTCAGTCGCTCGACCACCACGGCGGCCATCTCAGCGACGAGGTTGACGCCCTCGATCCAGGTCTCTTTCGCCTTGTCCGTAATCCCGCTCGCCTCGTCGATGCCGGCAGTCGCCGCCGACGACTGAATCTCGATCATCGCTCCGGAAGGCAGCTTCGTTGCCTGCGTCGTCATGCCGATAGTCTCCACCCCTGGTCAACCGTGGCAGGCGGATTTGGCCCGCCAGAAACCGGCCCACTCGATCGTTATCCACCGACCCGGTCGCCAACTTCTGATGTCACACCCTACTATGCGGGTAAGCGTGGCAGGCGACAAGCATCGGGGCCACTGGCCCGCTTCGGCAAATCCATAACGAACACTTATGCTTAGGCCGCTTCCAGCGCCATGATGTTGCATATAGCGCAACGGAACCCGACAGATGTTGCGCTATACGCAACAAAACCCGAGAAGCGTTGCGCTATATGCAACGGAACCCGAGAAATGTCGCATATAGCGACTCATAAGCGATCGTTATGTAGCGTATAGCGCAAATTTCGGGGCGAACGAACCCGGGAACGAGCCTCCAGCCGACGAACGAACCCGGCGAATCGACGAACGAACCTGGCTTTTCGACGAGCGAACCCGACCTGTCGCAAACGAACCCGAGCTGACAGCTTGCCGCAGGCACGCCGACTTGGCCGTTGTGAATCAAGACCTTGCGGGTCGACGATGGCCCATCCGGTCAGTACGGCCCGCCGACCTCGCCGCGTCGAACCCTGCACGTGCCGAACGAACCGAAGCCCGGCTTGACCGGAAACGCTCTTTCGGCTATTATTCCTAGATTGGCTTGGGCGGCGTCACGCCGTGCTTGGCCGCCACCTCGCCCAGCTTCGCCATGATGCCCGGATAGAGCACGACGCCGTTCGCCAGCGCCTCGCGCTTGCGAGCCAGCCCGTGCTCGCTTCGATGATTGAGCAGCTCGCCCGACTGACCAAGCAGGTCCTCGACATCGCCAGGAACGAGGCGACCTGCCGGCAGCTGATGACCTCGTCCCTCCACGGTCTTCTGACCGCGTCCCTTGCCGGGATCGGATCGAAGGCCTCCTGGCCTTCAAGTGCATTGGCCCGATCACCGCGCTGACCTATCGTGCCACCATCGACCGGCTGCGGCCGCAACCACCGCCGCTCCGGAGATGACGGAGGATCAAGGAATCAGCCTCGATCCGATAGACGATGTGCGCCCGAATTTTTGGCAAACGGCCCTCTGGTGTACGCAGCGGGTTTGTCCCAAGCCGCGAAATCGCTTTGTCGCACCGCCAGCGGTGCTCTTGCACCGACCAGGGTTCCCTCACGACGTCATAGAGCGTATTGCGACGTCGAATCCGGCTTTAAATGGGCGATGTCGGTTAATGACAGAACGCAGCTTCGACCAAGCGGACCAAATCGCATTCGCCACCCTTTCCGGCGATCACAACCCGTTGCATGTCGATGCTTTGACCGCTCGCCGCCTGATCTTCGGCCGCCAAGTGGTGCACGGCATCCACACGGTGCTCTGGGCACTCGACTGCTGGTGTCAAGAGCGGAGCGGCCCTGTGGTGCTGACCAGCCTCCGGGCCGACTTCCAGCGGCCGATCGGGCTGGGCGAGCCGCTCCGCTACGTGGCAGGGGCAGAGACCGCCGATCGGGCGACGCTCACGCTCGACCTCGACGATCGGCCGGCGGTCCGGCTCGCCTTCTCCTTTGCCGTCGGTGGGGTCGCAAGACATGCGGCGCTACCCCATGGGCCGCCGTCAGGAAACGCCTGCCGCGAATGGCGGGCTGCGGCCATCCCGGCTGCCGAGGGCAGCCTCCCCCTCACGCTCGATTTGCCGGCGGCCGAGCGGTTGTTCCCCAGTGCGATGCGGGTCTTGCCGACCCACCAGATCGCGACGCTGCTCGTGACGACGCGGCTGGTCGGCGCCGAATGCCCGGGGCTGCATTCGCTCTATTCGCATCTGACACTACACTTCGCCCAGGCACCCGAGGACGGCGTAACGCCGCCTCGGCTGGACTACGCCGTCGAGGCGTTCGATGCCCGCTTCAACAGCGTCACGCTCAAGGTCCAGGCGCCAACGGCGAGCGGTTCCATCCGGGCCTTTCTGCGGCCGCCGCCCGCCTGCCAGCCGGCCTATGCCGAAGCCCGGGCCATGGTCGAAGCCAGCACCTTCGCCGGACGACGAGCCCTCGTCGTCGGCGGTTCGCGCGGCTTAGGTGAGGTGACGGCGAAGCTGCTCGCCGCCGGCGGGGCAGCGGTCGGGATCACCTATCGAAGCGGAGCCGCGGATGCCGATCGGGTGGTCAAGGAGATCACCACCGGCGGTGGCGACGCATTCGCCATGCCGCTCGACGTGCTCGCGGCCGCGCCAATCTGGTCACCTGTCCAGCTCGAGAGCTGGCGGCCGAGCCATCTCTACTACTTCGCCACGCCGGCCATCACTGCGGGCGAAAGGCACAGCTTCTCGCCCGAGCGCTTCGCGCTGTTCTCTCGCTACTACCTCGGCGGTTTCGCTGCCCTGGTGGCCGAACTCTGCCGCCTGGGCCTCGACCATGCGTTCTATCCCTCCTCGGTCTTCGTCGAGGAGCCGCCTTCGACCATGCTGGAGTACGCCGCGGCCAAGAGCGCCGGCGAGGCGCTGTGCGGCTTTCTCGAGCGTGCTCACCCTGGCCTCGTCATCGACCGGCCACGCCTGCCGCGGCTGGCCACCGACCAGACGGCGGCCTTGGTCCCGCTTGACAGCGATGCGGTGCTGCCGATCATGCGGCAGGCCTTGTCAGGCGCTGATCGCCGCCGCGATAGCGCCCGAGGCTGTTGATGAGCCCCATTTTGCTACTCATCCGAACGCTGGAGTATTGTGCTCGATGAACGAACGTCGACCGCGGATCCCGAGTCTCAAGGAACTCGGCCGCCACGTTCGTGAGGATTGGGTGGTGAATGGCCGGAGCCTGACCAAGCCCGGCTTTCAGGCGATGGCCGTCTACCGCTTCGGCGTCTGGAAGCAGGTGATTCGGCAAAAGCCGCTCAGGGCGCCCCTCGGTCTGCTCTACCAACTGGGTCGCGTGTTCGTGCGCAATTTCTACGGGATCGACATGTACGATACGGCGACGATCGGCCGGCGGCTTTGGATCGCGCATCAGAGCGCGATCGTCATCCACCCTGATGCTGTGATCGGCGACGACTGCCTCATCCGCCAAGGCGTCAGCATTGGCCGCGGTGCCAATCATGGTGGCGGGGCCAAGAATGCCGCACCGGTGCTCGGTGACCGAGTGGAGGTCGGCGCCGGTGCGGTCGTGATCGGTGGAATCAAGATCGGCGACGACGTGGTCATCGGCCCTAATGCGGTGGTCATGAGCAATATCCCGGCCGGCTCGATCGTGGCCGCCCCGCCGGGCCGCGTGTTCCAGCGGCCGCCCCGATCGACGCCGGCGGCGGAGGCCAGCCAGCCGCCGGTGAAGGACAGCCGCCATGTCTGAGGCAGCGCGGGAGGCCGTCGCCGAGCCGGGTGCCGGGGACGCTGCGGCGGCGAGCCGCGAGGGCGATCGGTTGTTCCGTGCGGGCGACCATGCGGCCGCCGTCGCCGCGTATGAGCTCGCCGCCGCTGCGAGCGAGTTGCCGCCGGCCGAGCTTTCGGCCAAGCTCGCGCGTGCCTGCCTCGCTGCCGGCGACTCGGGCCGGGCGATGGCCTGGGCGCTCAAGGTCGCCGATGCCGATCATGGTTTCGCCGCCTGGTCGGCCGCGGCCAAGGTGCTGCAGCGGGCGCGCGGCGCCGGCCTGCCGCGCTTGCGCCGTCGCCTGCGGGTGGGGCTCGTCGGCACCTGGACGACCAACGCCTTTGCGCCGTTGTGCATTCTGGCGCTGGCCCGGTTCGGCATCGACGCCGAGATCTACGAGGCGCCGTTCGATCAATATTTCAACGAGACGCTGGAGCCCGGCTCGGCGCTTTTCGCCAGCCGGCCGGAGGCCTTGATCTTGTGCCCCGAGCACCGGGCCATGGGTCTGCCGGCCTTTGCCGAAGACCCCGGGGCGGCAGTGGCGGACGAGGTGGCGCGCTGGGCCGGGGTCTGGCAGGCGGCGCGGGCGACAGCACCGCTCACCATCGTCCAGCAGGGCTTCGCGCTACCCGCCGGCAACCTTCTCGGCCATCTTGGGACCGCCCTTGCCGGTGCCCGCCAGAGCCTCGCTCAGGCGGTCAATCGCGAGCTCGCGGTGGCGGCAGAGGCAACGGATGTCGGGATGGTCGATCTCGACGGTCTCGCCGGCCGCTTCGGCAAGGACGCCTGGTTCGACGAACGCAACTGGCATCTGGCCAAGGTGGCGCTGGCACCGGCCGCCATGCCGCTCTTGGCCCGTCACACGGCAGCCGTGCTCGCAGCCCGGCTCGGCCTTAGCCGACGCTGCCTCGTCCTCGATCTCGACAACACGCTCTGGGGCGGGGTGATCGGCGATGATGGTCTCGCCGGCCTGACCTTGGGCGACGGACCGGACGGCGAGGCCTTCGTCGCGTTTCAGCATGTGATCAAAGGCCTGGCCGGCCGCGGAGTGATCCTTGCCGTCTGTAGCAAGAACGACCCCGAGATCGCCCGCGAGCCCTTTCTGCGCCACCCTGAGATGGTGCTCGGGCTCGACGACATCGCAGCATTCGTCGCCAACTGGCAGCCGAAATCCGAGAACCTCGAGACGATAGCCAAGACCCTTGATCTCGGTCTCGATGCGCTGACCTTCGTCGACGACAACCCTTATGAGCGGGCGGAGGTCCGCCGCGCCTTGCCCGACGTCGATGTTCTGGCCTTGCCGCCAGAGCCCACCAGCTACGCCCGGGCCCTTCTGGCCTATCCGGACTTCGAGCCGGCGGCGTTCACCGCCGAGGACCGGGCGCGTGGCGCCCAGTACCGCGCTCGGGCGGAGGCCCTGAGCCTGCGCGACGGTGCCGGCTCGCTCGAGGACTACCAGGCGAGCCTCGCCATGGTGGCGACCTTGGGGCCGGTCGACGAGACCAGTCTCGCCCGCGTGGTCCAGTTGATCAACAAGACCAACCAGTTCAACGTCACGACCATCAGGCGCGACCGGGCAGAGGTCGCAGCGCTGCTGGACGACCCTAAGGTCGTCCATTTCTGGGTCCGCTTGCGCGACCGGTTCGCCGATCATGGCCTGATCGCCGTGGTCATCGCAGAGGTTGCCGGCGCCACGCTCACGATCGACACGCTCTTGATGAGCTGCCGGGTGATCGGCCGTGGCGTCGAGGAGATGATCCGCGGCGAGCTCGTCGAGCAGGCGCGGCGCCGGGGCTGCTCGGTGCTGGAGGGCCGGTATCTGGCGAGTCCACGCAATGGCCTGGTGGCTGATTTGTTTCCCCGCCTCGGCTTCACTGCCGTCGAGCCGGGCACTGCCGAATCGGTTGCCGGCGACCTGTCGGCAGGCGCTGCCACGACCTGGCGCCTGGCCGTCGGCACCGACAGGGGCCAACACCCGCGGATCCGCGTCGAACGATCGACAATTTCCCAAGCAGCCTGACGATTGGCCCCGCCTATGGATACGATGGACGAACTGACCGACGTTTTCCGCAGCGTCTTCAACGACGAGACCATTGAACTCGCCGACCAGATCACCGCCGACGACATCGACGGTTGGGACTCGATCGCCCATATCAACCTGATCTTCGCGGTCGAGGAAGCCTTCGGTGTCAGCTTCAGCACCAGTGACCTCAAGACTCTCGCTACTGTTGGCGATCTGAGGAAATTGATCGAAAAGCGCCGCTCCTAGACCGAATTTCTCACCAACTTGACGGTTGGCCAGGGGTTTGTCGGTCGCCGACAGACCATGACCGCCTTCGAACAAGCAGGCATGCCGAGCCGTGGCGCTCTTGGCACCGATGGGAACTGGTACGGGTTCGGCGTCGTCGATGTGCGGGGCGACTGCTCCGGGGATGTGGTCAGCGCGATAATCGGGGTTCAGCTTGATCCATTGCGAATCGGGAAATCCGTATCAGCATGTCTCGACGGTCGTCTAACGTCTGCGGCATTGGCACAGACCCGCTTCACCCTAAGATTGATCCAACGTTTCCCTAAAAGGAGAAAACATCTTGGCGATTCACACCCCTGGATAGATGTGAGTCGAACTGATGGCTGGGACCGGAGGCCAGGCATGGATGCCGCGAGCTTGTTCGAGTGATTTGCGCGAACGCATTGTCAGGGCTGTTGAGGGCGCGCTTTCGCGTCGGCAGGCTGGCAAACAGTTCGAGGCAAGTGTCATCTCAGCAAGCTGTGCACGATACGTTGCCGCCTTCTCCTTTGCTCTTGCGATTTTGGGAAGCGTTGCCATGGCTGTTGCCGATGAACTGCCGCTCGAGAGCCTGCGTTGGCAGAGCCGGGTGGTCGTCGTGCTGGCGGGTGCGCCGGATGATGTGATGCTCGAGGAGCAGCTGCGGCTGTTGGACGAGGCAGCGGCTGGGCTGCGCGAGCGCGACATGGTCGTGGTCGAGGATGCCGGCGGAGTGGTCACCATTGACGGCCTCGCACAACCCGAGCCCGGCCGGCTGCGGGACGCTTACGGCGCGCCGTTGTCAGGCTTTCAGGTGCTGCTGATCGGCAAGGATGGCGGGGTCAAGCTGCGCTCCGACGAGCCCGTTTCGGCAGAGGCGCTCTTCGCCCTGATCGACACCATGCCGATGCGCCGGCGTGAGATGCGGGAACGGCCGCCGAGCTAGCCAGAACGCATGCTACCACCGCCAACGGTCGTCGGTGGCTCGAAGATGCAGTTGTGAATGAGCAGAGCCAGCACCCGCTGCTCGTCGGCGACGCTGGTGAAGTCGTCCTGCATGCCCAGGAGTCGAAGCAACGAGGACGAGCCTCGAAAGATCTGCTGCCGCCAGAGGCGGTAGATCTCGACGTCCTCCTCGATATGCTGGGACGGTATGCAATACGCCCAGGCACGCCAGCTCGGATCGTCGCGGCTGCGCGCGAGCAGGTAGTCCTCGAAGGCGAGAAGCTGCTTCGGATAGCCGTACATCGCGAGCTTGATGCGCGCCTTGTGCAGTTGGCGCTCGGCGAGCCATTCGGATCGAGCCCGTCCTGGCTGCTGCACGTCGTCGTCTTCTGGATGGTAGCTTTCGACCAGGCCGTCGGCGAGGACCTCGAAGGCCTCGATCTCCTTGGCGACCAGGGTCTGATAGTCGATCTCTGCCGGCTTGACGACGTAGGCCGTAATCAAGCCGCCGAGAGCGGCGCTCACGAACGGCACCAGAATCTTGTTCTTGATGGACACGACCCGGTCCCCCGGATGCAATGACGGCTGCGGCCCAGCGCTGCGGCGCTACCCCTTCACGGCCCCCAGGGTCAGGCCACGGACGATGTAGCGCTGCGCCAAGAGGGCCAGGAGCACCGGCGGTATCATGGCGATCAGCGCCCGGGTCGCCATGAACCAGAACTGGACGCCGCGGGTATCCACGGCCCCCGCCATGTGCGCGGGCATCATCTTGGTCTGGGTGATGCCGAGCGAGGACGAGAAGAGAAACTCGTTCCAGGTGAAGGCGAAGATGATCATCGCCGTCGCGGCGGCTGCAGGTGCTGCAAGCGGCAGGGCCACGCGCATGAAGGCGCCGAACTGGCTGGCGCCATCGACCAGTGCCGCCTCCTCCAGCTCGACCGGCAGGTCGAGGAAGGTCTGGCGCATGATGACGACGACAAACGGCAGGACGAAGGTCGTGTTGACCAGGATCAGCGCATAGGGCGTGTCGAGCAGGCCGATATTGCGGAAGACGATGTAGAAGGGGATCAGCGTGGCGACCGGCGGCAGGACGCGCTGGGAGAGGAACCAGACGGTGATGTC
Organism: uncultured Alphaproteobacteria bacterium; assembly: GCA_942491185.1. Taxonomy (GTDB): domain Bacteria; phylum Pseudomonadota; class Alphaproteobacteria; order Geminicoccales; family Geminicoccaceae; genus SLRI01. The sequence goes on from CALOAB010000001.1 coordinate 17,466, forward strand.
GGCGTTCGACCAGAAGCGAAAGCGGGCCAGCGCATAAGCTGCGGGCATGCCGAGCCCGAGCGCCAGGATCGTGGCGCTGATCGAGACGAAGAGGCTGGTGCCGAGCGCCCTGAAGCCTTCCGGCGTCGAGAGCTCGGTGCGGAAATTGTCGAGCGTGGGCGTGAAGTGGACGAACGGGATGCCGAGCCCGGTCACCGTGAAGGTGTCGGCCGGGTTCCGAAGTGATGTCGAGACCGCCCAATAGAGCGGGAAGAAGAAGACCAGGGTGACGGCTATGGCGACGAGCCAGGCGAGGCTGTCGCCCATCGACATGGCCTTGCGGGCCGTCGTGGTGCCGCCGTGGGCCGTATCGCCGGACGAGGCTGTTGCGTCACGCATAGATCGTCCTGATCCGCTTGAAGAGGATGGTGACGACGACCATCACCAGCGCCAGGAGCGTGTAGGCGATGGCCGAGGCGTAGCCGACATCGAAGAAGCGCAGGCCCGTTCTGAACGCCAGATAAGAGAGGGATTGGGTGGCGTTGCCGGGGCCGCCCACGGTGAGCGAGGCCACGATGTCGAAGACCTTCATGGCCTCGGCGAAGCGCAGCAGCAGCACGATGACGAGCGTCGGCATCAAGAGCGGGAGGACGACCTCCTTGAAGGTCGTCCAGCCCGAGTTGGTGTCGAGCTTCGCTGCCTCGAGCAGCTCGTCCGGGATGCCCTGCAATGCCGCGAGAAAAACCAGGAAGCAGAACGGCGTCCACTGCCAGACATCGACGACGATGACCGAGAAGAGCGCCCAAGAGGGGTCGGAAAGCCAGGGAATCCCGGTCCAGCCCAAAGGCCCGCCTTCCTCGTAGAAGATCGTGAAGAAGAGATAGCCCGCGGCTACCGGTGTCGTGAAAATGGGCAGGATCATGATCGTTCGCATGAACGATCGACCGGGCATGTTGCGATTGAAGAGCAGGGCCAGTGCGAGGCCCAGCGTCATCTGGATGGCCACGCCGACGCCGACGAAGATCGCGGTGACCTTGATGGCCTCGTGCAGCACCGAGTCCTTGAAGATCCGGGCGAAATTGGTGAGGCCGACGAACTCCCAGGTGTTGACCGTCTCGCGCACCACCTCCGTGCGCATGCGTGGCGTGCCGTCGGAACGCAGCGCCGGATTGCCGTCGGAGTCGAGCCGCGGCACCTGCACCCGTTCGACGACGGTCTCGCTCGTGACGTTGTGGAAGGCAGCGTAAAGCGAATAGCCGAGCGGAAAGATCGTGAAGACCAGCACCCAGATGACAGCCGGCATCAAGAACAGGTTGCGGATGGGACTGGTCCAGCGCATCGGCAGTTACCCTCGATCGAGCGCTCGTTCTTGGCGCTGCGGGCAGTCGGAATCGCCCGGCCGAAGCGGCGGCCGGGCGATGTCCTGCGTGATGGCTCGGCTCAGCCCTGCCAGCCGATCGCGGCCTGATAGGCCTCCAGCTGCCCATCTCGACCCAGTCGGTCGGTGACCTGCTCCCAACCGGCGGCCGTGTCGTCGAGCGCCTCTTGCGGCGTCTTCGCACCGCTCATCGCCGCCGACAGGTTGGAGTCCAGGATGTCGTAGTATTCCTGGGTGCCTTTGATCCGCAAATAAGGCAGCATGACCTCGGCGTTGAAGTTCTCGTAATACGCCGTGAGGTACTGCGTGACGTCGGTCTCGTCCCAACCGGCAGCCAGGTAGTCCTCGAGCTTGGCCTCGCCGACCGGCTCCAGGAACTGGTAGTCGTAGCCGGGATCGACGCCATTCCAGCCATAGGTGGCGAGCCACTTGGAGATCGGCTTGACCGCCATGAGCGACCAGAAGGCATACGTGGTCTCGGGCGCATCGGAGAGCGACGAGACGACGCCGTGCCACGAGCCGCCGGTCACGTTGCCGACCTTGCGCGGCTCCTCGACCGTGACGAAGGCCTGCTCGTTCATGTCCCAATAAGTGTCGGACGCGGGCAGGATGGTGGAGCCGATCTTGCCGCGGATGTTCGAGCGAGTCTCGTCCTGGGCCAAGGGTGCAACGTCGCCATAGGAGAAGTTGAAGATGGCCTTGCCGCGCAGGAAGTAGTCCCAGGCCTCACCGAGGCTCCAGCTCACCTGGGCGTCCGGGCCGTACTGCGCGGTGTCCTTCAAGTACTCCAGCGCCATGACATGGCCCGGGCTGTTGATCAGCGGCGTCATGTCCTCGGGATCGAACCAGTAGACGCCCTGGGTCTTGCTGAGCTCGCCGGGCGTGACGGCGAACGAGGTCGCCAGCGTCATGAAGTGGTAGAGGCCCTGCTCGCGCACCTTGAGGTGGAGGACGACGCCCGAGTCGGGGTCGCCATCGTTGTCGTCGAAGTTCTTGCCATCGAAATAGGCAGCGATGTCATTGAGCTGCTGCAGCGTCGACGGCGGCACCGGCATGGCGTAGCCGTACTCCGCCTCGAACGCTGCCTGATGCTCGGGATCGCTCAGCATGTCGCGGCGATAGTAGAGGACCTGGCCGTCGGCATCGTTGAGCACGCCGTAGCCGACACCATCCCAGGTGTAGATGTTGCGCAAGGAGTCCGGCATCACGTCGTATGACCAGGCCGGGAAGTCGCCGCTCTCGCGCCAATCGTCGACAGGCAGAACGTAATTGCCGTCGATCAGGTCGCCATACATGAAGGCGCCGACGATCATGCCGTCATATTCGCCGGTGCCGTTGCGGAGATCGAGGAAGGTCTTGGTGTAGAGCTCGCTGATCGGCACGAGAGCGATGTTCAGCTTGGCGCCACTCAGCTCCTCGAAGATCGGCCGGAAAGCGTAGATGGGCCCGGAGATGCCGCCCTTGGGGCCGGAATCGAGGGTCAGGACGGTGATCTCGTCACCTTCGAAGGGCTTCTCGTCGGGGCCGAAGAGACCGCCCATCTGGTCGGCCGGGACCACGATCTGCGCCGAATCGTATTCCGGGCTCAGCGTGATGACGACCTGACCGTCGTCGGTCCACTCGACGCTCTGCGCCGCGGCTGTGCCCGGCACGGCAGCCACAGTGGCGATGAGCGCCGCTGACGCACTGCTCAAGAGAAGCGCACGAAGTCCATGCATTTTGGTGGTCTCCCTGATCACGATTCGACGGCTCTCTTGGCCGTCATCTACCCCTTGGCGGTTGCGGCATTATGCCCGGCAGCAGGCCATTGTCGACGAATTTTTCATTTGTTCCCAGGCGCTCAGCTGGTGAGCTGCCGGCCCAGCCGGCCGGCGAGGTCTTGTATGAACTGCCAGGCGACGCGGCCGGAGCGGCTGCCGCGCGTCGTCGACCACTCGAGCGCCTGGCGCTTGAGCGCGTCTGCATCGATGTCGAGCTGGAAATGTCCGGCGTAGCGCTCGACCATGGCCAGATAGGTTTCCTGGTTGCAGGGATGGAAGCCGAGCCAGAGGCCGAACCGGTCCGAGAGCGAGACCTTCTCCTCGACCGCCTCGCCAGGATTGATGGCGGTGCCGCGCTCGTTGTCGATCATCTGTCGCGGCATCAGGTGCCGGCGGTTGGACGTGGCGTAGAACAGCACATTGCGCGGCCGGCCCTCGAGCCCGCCGTCGAGCACGGCCTTCAAGGATTTGTAGCTGCTCTCGCCGGCATCGAAGGAGAGATCGTCGCAGAACAGCAAGAAGCGCTCATCCGCTTTCGCGAGCTGCAGCAAGAGCTCCGGCAAGGCTTCGATGTCCTCCCGGTGGATCTCGACAAGGATAAGTGCCAGCCCCTCTTTCTCGACCAGGCCGTGGGTCGCCTTGACCAGGCTCGACTTGCCCATGCCGCGGGCACCCCAGAGCAGCGCATTGTTCGCCGTCAGCCCCCGGGCAAAGCGACGCGTGTTGTCGAGCAGGATGGTGGCCACGTGGTCGATGCCGCAGAGCAGCTCGAAGTCGATCCGGGCGACGCTGGGTACGGCCCTGAGCGAGCGCGTGGCGGCATCGAAGACGTAGGCGCGGGCGGTGCCGAGGCCCAGCGACGGGGCGGGCGGCGGGCTCCGCCGCTCGAGCGCATCGGCGATCCGGGAAAGCAGCTTGGCGAGGTCGGCATCTGGCATCGTTGGCGCGGACAGTTCTCTTGGGGTTGAGCGCACGGAACGGGCGGTCGGCGCTGGCTGATGCGGCTCGAGTTCAGCGTTGGCGTCGAGAAGTCGGTCTTTGGATCAATCGAGGCTCTGGACAAGTTGCTGGACGCCCCGCACCTAATGCGGCAAACGGCCTTGCGGCAGGCCGTCGCCGACGGTGTTTTGCGCACTGGACAGCGTTTGCCAAGACGGCTTCGGCATTCTAAAAGCCAAGCCACTCTGCAGTGTCACACCCTCGAGGACAAGAATGCTCATCTCACCGGCCTACGCCCAGGCGGCGTCACCGGGTGGCAGCGATTTTTTCGTCTCGCTCCTGCCGCTCATCCTCATCTTTGCCGTCTTCTACTTCCTGCTGATTCGTCCGCAGCAGCGCAAGATGAAGGACCACCGCGCGCTGATCGACAACTTGAAGCGCGGCGATCAGGTGCTGACCTCGGGCGGGATCATCGGCAAGATCACCAAGGTCGACGAGACGGCCGTGACCGTCGAGATCGCCAAGGAGGTCCAGGTCCAGGTGCAGCGCTCGACGATCGCGGACATCATCAACAAGCCTAAGCCAGGTGGTTCCGCACCTGCCGCCAACACCAACACCGGTGGTGGTTTCCTGGGCAAGTTGTTCAAGAAGTGAGCCTCGCGTTGAGAGGCGACGATAGGCTGCGCATGATGCGGGGAACGGCTTGATGCAGGCGCTGCAGCCCTGGAAGATCTGGACTGTCGTCGCCGTGCTGGTGGCGGCGCTGATCGTTGCCCTGCCCAACCTCTTCTCGCGCCAGACGGTCGAGTCCTGGCCCGATTTTCTGCCGAAGAGCCAGATCAATCTCGGTCTGGACCTGCAGGGCGGCGCCCATCTCCTGCTCGAGGTCGGGGTCGACGTCGTGATCGACGAGCGGCTCGAGGATCTGGTGAGCGAGGTGCGCGTGGCGCTGCGGCGCGAGCGGATCGGCTATCGCGGGCTCGGCGTGCAGAACGGCATGGTCCGCTTCACGCTCACCGATCCAGCCCAGGCAGATCTGGCGGGAGATGCCCTGAACGAGCTGAACCCGGTGCTGCCGAGCAGCGCTTTCGGCATGGCGACGGCGCGGGAGTTCACGATCACGGACGAGGGCAGTGGCCGGCTCGGCATCGGCTTCAGCGAGGAAGGCCGGGCCGAGCGCGTGCGCGCGGCGGTCAATCAGTCGCTCGAGGTCGTGCGTCGCCGGATCGACGAGGTCGGCACGCGCGAGCCGACGATCCAGCGCCAGGGCGACGATCGCATCCTCGTCCAGGTGCCAGGCGAACGTGATCCCACGAGCATCAAGGAGCTGCTCGGCCGGACGGCGCGGCTGACCTTCCACATGGTCGACATGACCGCGAGCCTGGCCGATGCCGAGGCCGGCCGCTTGCCGCCCGGCACGCTGCTCTTTCCGTCCGCCGACCCCGATGACGGGGTGTCCGGCTGGGTGGTTCAGCGGCGCGCCGAGCTTTCCGGCGAGAACCTCGTCGATGCGCAGCCGACCTTCCAGGACAACCAGCCGGTCGTCAGCTTCCGCTTCGACAATACCGGTGCTCGGCGTTTCGGCAGCCTGACCCAGGAGTTCACCGGCCAGCTCTTCGCCATCGTGCTGGATGGCGAGGTGATCTCGGCACCGCGCATCCGTGAGCCCATTCTCGGCGGCTCGGGCATCATCTCCGGCAACTTCACCGTCGAGAGTGCGACCCAGCTGTCGATCCTGCTGCGTGCCGGCGCCCTTCCAGCACCGCTCACCATCCTCGAGGAGCGCAGCGTCGGCCCTGATCTCGGCGCCGACTCCGTGGCCGCCGGGCAGATGGCGAGCATCATCGGCATCATCCTCGTCGGCGTCTTCATGGCGCTCTACTATGGTCGGTTCGGGCTGATCGCCGATATCGCACTGATCAGCAATCTGGTCTTGATCATGGCGGCCTTGTCGCTGCTGCAGGCCACGCTGACCCTGCCGGGCATCGCCGGCATCGTCTTGACGATTGGCATGGCGGTGGACGCCAATGTGCTGATCTTCGAGCGAATCCGCGAGGAGATGCGCGCCGGCCGCACGCCGTTGTCCTCGATCGAGACCGGCTTCAGCCAGGCGATGCGAACGATCATCGACGCCAATGTGACGACGCTGATCGCAGCACTCTTGCTGTTCGAGTTCGGCTCGGGCCCGATCAAGGGCTTCGCGGTGACGCTCGCCATCGGCATCTTGACCTCGATGTTCACCGCCACCCTCGTCACCCGTGTCGTCGTGCTGCTCTGGTATCGGCGCACGCGGCCCGCCGTCCTGCCGCTCTGAAATCGAGACCAAGCCGATGCGTTTCCGCCTCGTAGCCGACGATACCAAGATCCGCTTCATGCGCATGCGGTTCATCGCGATGGCCATCTCCGGCTTGCTGGTGCTGGCTTCCATCGTCGGCGTCTTCTATCCGGGGCTCAATTTCGGCATCGACTTCAAGGGCGGCATCTTGATGGAGGTCCGGACACCCGGGCCGGCCGATCTCGGCTCGATGCGCGCCGAGCTCAACGATTTGGGCCTGGGCGAGGTGGCGCTGCAGGAATTCGGTGCCGCGACCGACGTGCTCATCCGTGTCGCCCGCCAGGATGGCGAGGCGGACGCCCAGCAGGCCGCGGTCGACGCCGTCCAGGTGACGCTCAACGAGCTGGTCGGCGAGGGCGTGTCGTATCGGCGAACCGAGTTCGTCGGCCCCAAGGTAAGCGAGGAGCTGCTGCAGGCGGGCCTGCTGGCCATCGGTCTCTCGCTCGTCGCCGTCTTGATCTACATCTGGTTTCGCTTCGAATGGCAGTACGGTGTCGGCGCCATCGTGGCACTCGTGCACGATGTAGTGCTGACCATCGGCCTCTTCGCGTTCACCGGATTCGAGGTGAATCTGACGACCGTAGCCGCCGTTCTGACCATTGTCGGCTACTCGCTCAACGACACCGTGGTCATTTTCGATCGGGTGCGGGAGAATCTCCGGCGCTATCGCACGATGCCGATCGCCGATCTCCTCGACACCAGCCTCAACGAGACGCTGGCGCGCACCTTGATGACCTCGTTGACGACATTGCTCGCCCTTTTCTCGCTCTATTTCTTCGGCGGCGAGGTGATCAAGAGCTTCACCTTTGCGCTGATCTGGGGCGTTGTCGTCGGCACCTACTCGACCATCTATATCGCCACGCCGATCCTCCTGCAGCTGAACCTGCGCGCGATCGGTGCGAAGGCCGATGCCGGGAAGCGCGAGCAGGCCGATGACGAGCCGAGCCAGGGCGATTCGGCGGCCGAGCGGAGCCAGGCTGGGAGCTAGCTGCCATGGCAGATCTGCTGGGCTTCATCGAGGAGACGCCACCCGGTCGGCTCGGCGTCACCGGATACCGGCCCGGGGCGTTCCGCATCGGCACGGACTGGCGTGAAGGCAATCTCCTCCTGCTCCCCGATCGTGTCGTCGATTGGTCGGTCAGCGATGCCACGCAGCTGACGGCCGAGAGCCTGGCTGCCGTCCGCGGCCTCGAGCCCGCGGCCGAGATCCTCTTGATCGGCCTTGGCGAGCGCGCTCCCTTGCTGCCCTTTGCGTTGCGCAAGGAGTTGTCCGCTTGGGGCCTTTCGGTCGAGGCGATGCCGACCCCGTCGGCGTGCCGGACGTTCAACCTGCTCCTCGCCGAGGACCGACGCGTGGTGGCCGGCCTCGTCGCCATGCCCTGAGCCGGCGGGCAGCGACGCCGATGAGCACCGTTTCAGCAAAGCCGGCAGAGCTCGCCGCTGCCATTCCAGACGGCACGTGCCTCGCTTTGGCACCGGACTACTCCGGCTGCTCCTTGGCCACGGTGCGCGAGCTGATCCGCCGTGATGCGCGCGATCTGCGCCTCGTCGGCCTGCCGCAGCTCGGCCTGCAGGCGGACCTCCTGATCGGTGCCGGCTGCGTGACGGTGATCGAGACGGCAGCGATCTCACTGGGCGAGCACGGCCTGGCGCCGGCCTTCGAGCGCGCCCGGCGAGCAGGGCGGGTCGAGGTGGTCGAAAGCACCTGTCCGGCCATCCACGCCGGGCTGACGGCGGCCGAGAAGGGTGTCTCGCATTTGCCGCTCGCCGGCGTCATCGGCTCTGATCTGATCGGCTTGCGCGATGACTGGCGCATCGTGCTCGATCCGTTCGGCACAGATGAGCTGCTGCTCGTGCCGGCCATTCGCCCGGACGTGCTGCTCTGCCATGCCAGCATCGCCGACGCCCGTGGCAATGTCTGGATCGGCGTGCGCCGCGAGCTGATGCTGGCGGCGCATGCGGCAAGGCGGACGCTCGTCACGGTCGAGGAGATCACCGACCGCGATCTCCTGGCTGACGACGTCTGGGCGGCAGGCACCATTCCGTCCCTCTATGTCGAGGCAGTGGCCCACGCTCCCAACGGCGCCGAACCGGTCGGCCTGCGCGGTCGCTACCCGGCCGACCGCGCGGCGCTCGCAGCCTATGCCGAGGCGGCGCGGACCGAGGCGGGCTTTCGCGACTATCTCGATCGGTGGCTGGGCGATGACTGACACCGCGCGGCTGCGGCTGATGATCGGCGCGATCGCGCGGCAGCTCGAAGGTCTACGCCACGTCGCGGTCGGCGCCGCCTCGCCGGTGCCGGCGGCCGCCACGCTGCTCGCCCGCGAGCTTTCGGGCGGCAGGCTCCGGATCTCGATCCTGGGCTCCGAGCACCACAACCCGTTCACCGACGGCGGTCGCGAATTGTTCGATTGCGCGGCACAGGGCCGGCTCGACGCGTTCTTTCTCTCGGGCGTGCAGATCGACGCGACGGGTGCCGTCAACCTGCTCGGCCTCGGGCCGCCAAGATCACTTACCCGCCGGTTCATGGGCAATTTCGGCGCGCCCTATCTGGCAGCGCTGGTTCCCAAGGTCATCCTTTGCCGCACCGATCACGGGCCACGGACACTGGTCGAGACCGTGGATTTCATCACCGCGCCAGGCCGCGAGGGCCGGCTCCTGGTCACCGATCGCGGCGTCTTCGTCGTCCGCAACGGGCGTTTCATGCTGCAGAGCTGGCACCAGGGCGAGACCGTCGAAGGCCTGCGCGCCGCGACCGGGTTCGCGTTCGAGGTGGCGGACGACGCGCAGCCGACCGAAGAGCCGGAGCCAGCGATGGGCGAGCTGCTCGCGGGGCCGGTGAAGGCCGCGATGCGCGCGGTCTACCCGGCGTTCGCCGAGCGGCTCTGAGTCAGGCGCTCTCGGCCTGCATCAACAGCCGGATCTCTCGCAGCAGCTCGTCGAGGCTGACCTTTCGACCCTCTACATAGGCCGGGTCGAGAACGATTGTCGCCACCCGCTCTGCTCCCGGTCGCGGCAGCGGCGCGCCGGGCGCAAGTGCTGTCGCCGGCAGCTCGAGCCATTGGCCGAGCCGGTTGCGAATGGCGTCGGTGGCATCCGTGCTGGAAGCGTTCAAGAGCCGCACGACCTGGTGGCGCTCGGCAGCCAGCCTGGCGGCGATCTCCAGCGTGCCGCTGGTGCCAGCATGAACCACCAGCAGCACACCGCGGCGGCGGCGGCTGAAAACGGTCAGCGCCATGCTGCCGGCCGAGAACCCGGAAGTGCTGCCGGGGGCGACCTCCAGCACCTCGGCCTCGAGGCCGAGCCGGCGCGCCAGTCGATCGACCTCCGCACGCAGCCTGGCGGTCTGCGCGCGCAGCAACCGTCGGGCCGCGGCGCTGTCGATGTTGCTCAGTGCACCACCGCTCGCGAGCAGGTGAACGCAGTCGAGGCTGGCGGCGGTCAGCAGATCACCACCATCGTCGAGCACGACGCGCATCCGCTTGCCGCTGGCCGCTGCCAGTCGCGCCGCGTTGGCAACCGGCCCCTCCCAATTACAGGGGTCGGCGAGAATGACGGTGACGGTGCCGCTGCTGGCCACGGTGGTGGCAGCCGGCGTCGCGGCGGCGCTCATGCGTCGGCCTCCGGCGTGCCCTGCCGTTCCGGTCTGGCAAAGCGTCGCTGGGCTTCAGCAAACTGCCGGAGACGGCCTTCCACCTTGGCGTAGAGCGTGCCGTCGGGAAACGTGCCGTCGGTATTTCGCTGACCCACGGTCATGCCGGTCAAGAGCGCCAGCCCCTCCTCGATGTGGTCGATGGGGTAGACCGCAAAGCGGCCGGCCTCGACCGCGTCCACGACCCTGGGTGCGAGCATCAGGTGCCGCGTGTTGGCCTTGGGGATCATGACGCCTTGCTGGCCGGTCAGGCCGCGACTGGCGCAGACGTCGAAGAACCCTTCGATCTTCTCGTTGACGCCGCCGATCGTCTGCACCTGGCCTGCCTGATTGACCGACCCGGTAACCGCCAGGTCCTGGCGGATCGGCGCTTCGGCGATCGCCGAGACGAGCGCGTAGAGCTCCGCCGAGGACGCGCTGTCGCCGTCGACGCCGCCATAGGACTGCTCGAAGACCAGCGATGCGGCAACAGCGAGCGGGAAGTCGGGGGCGAAGGTCTGCGCCAGGTAGCCCTGCAGGATGAGCACGCCCTTGGAGTGCAGCGGCCCGCCCAGCTTGGCCTCGCGCTCGATGTCCACGAGCTTGCCCGAGCCCATGCGCACCGAGGCGGTGATGCGGCTCGGGCGGCCGAAGGCGAAGCCGCCGAGCTGCAGGACCGCTAGGCCATTGATCTGGCCCACGACGCTGCCGTCGGTGCTGATCCGCACCGTGCCCTGGTCGATCTGCTCGATGGCGCGGTCGCGGATCCGCGACAGGCGATGCTCGCGTGCATCGGCAGCCGCGTTGACATGGCTTGCGGCGATCGATGCGGCCCCGTCCCGGCCGGCCAGATGGTCCGCCTCGCGCACCAGGTCGATCAGGCTGGTGACGTCGGCTGAGAGACGCTCGACATCGCCGGCCCGGCGCAACGCGTTCTCGAGAATTTCGGCCATGGCGCCGGGCTCGAGCGGCCGCAGGCCGGCAGCCTTGCCGAGTGCTGCCACATGCCGGGCGAACTGGGCCACTGCGTCCGACTCGGTGCGGATGTCGTCATCGAAGTCGGCGACGATCTTGAAGAGCTCGGCGAACTCCGGATCGGCCTCCGAGAGCAGGTAGAAGAGCCGGCGATCGCCCAACAACGCCACCTTGACGTCGAGCGGGACCGGCTCCGGCTCGAGCGACTGCGTGGTGAGCATGCCCATCGCCGCCATTGCCGATTCGATGCGCAGCTCTTTGGCCTTGAGCGCCCGCTTGAGGCCTTCATAGGCCATGGGCCGGCTCAGCAGCTTCTGCACGTCGAGATAGAGAAAGCCGCCATTGGCCCGGTGCAAGGCGCCTGGGCGGATCATCAGGAAATCGGTGACCAGGGCACCCTGCTCGGCACGCTGCTCGATGCGCCCCAACAGCCGCTCGAAGCTGGGCTCGTCCTCGAACACCACGGGCGCCGTTCGGTCCTCGTCGCGATCGACCAGCAGATTGACCCGGTAGCGCCGAAAGGGCGGCGGCAGCTCATCGATCGAGGCCGAATGTGGTGCCTGTTCCTGCGCTTCGGCGTAGCCCAAAAAGACGCCGATATGGCCGCGCACGTCCGCCTCGAGACCCTCGAGATAGGCCAGGATGGCAGCCTCGTCGCGATAGGCCTCACGCACCGCGGCGAGCAGGTGCCCGATCGCCAGGGCCGCCGTCTGGTCGTTGAGCGAGCGGATCCGTGCGCGGGTTTCCTGCATCCAGCTCGGAATGTCGGTCAGCGCGTCCTTGAGCCGCTTTTGCAGCGCCTCGATCTTCTGGGTGATCTGGCTGCGCTCCTCTTCGCCGAGCTGCTGGAATGCATCCGGCTGGAGCACCTTGCCGTCCTTGACGGGCGCGAAGAGAAACCCGGTCGGTGCCCGAAGCAACGCGATGCCCTGCTCTCTGGCCTCACGTTCGACGACCTCGACCGCCTCCTCCTGGCGTTCCTTCAGCTCGTCCTCGAAGACCTGCCGCCTGGTGCGATAGGCCTCGTCCTGGAACGCGGATTTCAGCGCGTCGGCCAGATCCTCGACCAGGCGTTCCATATCGGCGGCGAGACGGCGACCGAGGCCCGGCCGAAGATGCAGGGCTCGGGGACAGCGAGGGTCGTGGAAGTCGCTGACATAGCAGAGATCGTCGCTTGCCGGCCGATCGGCGGCCGTGGCGCTAAGCGCGCTTTCCAGCACGGCCCGCCTTCCAACACCGCGATTGCCCATGACGTAGAGGTGGCCACCGGCCATGGGCAGCGCCAAGGCCAGGTCGATGGCGTCGCGAGCCCGGGCATGGCCGAATGGCTCGGCCACCTCGGGGCGTGGCGCAGCCAAGGCTTCTGCCATAGCGGCCGGGTCGATCTGCTTGCGCAGCCGTGCTGTGGGTAGGGCTTCCGGCATGGCATCTGTCATCGCTCGACCTCGCTTAGAGCCCGCTTCAGGAGTTTTCGTTATGTTTCATCGGCTTACGGGTGAGCGCCGGCGAGGAGCCGAGCGTGGGTCGATGCCAAAGCATCGGCCAAGCTCGGCGACGAAGCCGCCGCCAACCGTAAGCCGACCGGAGGTGAGCTTGGCAACAGCACCTGCTTCGTCCTTGGATGACCGACGATGCTCCGCATCGACGGCCATACAACTCCTCGCATCTGCAGGTTGCCAAGCTCATGAAACATAACGAAAACTTCTGAAACGGGCTCTTGGTCGCCGCTGAAGGCGTCGGAGCCTAGCCGATCGGCGGCCTGGTTGGTAGGCAATGGCCGATGGCGCTGATGGCTGGTCAGCGCAGCGCGTCCATCACCAGGAAAACGATCGGCAGAGGCGAGGTGCCGATGGCGACGGTCGCGACGAAGGCCGGGAAGGAGACGAGCCTGGTCATGCCGGCAGCGAGTGCGATGCCGCCACCGCCGCCGATCAGATTGTTGCCCGGAATGTTCAAGACGGCCGCGATGGCCAAATGGCGGTGGCGCAGCAGCCAGGGTGCGACGCGGCCCGGCAGGTGGGCGGTCAGATCGGCGAGCCGGGCCTCGCGGCTCTTTGGCTGCAATCGCGCGACCAGGGCTGCAGCCCGTCTCAGGCCGATCGCGGCGAAGCCGCGTGCCAGCATGGGCTCGGGCACCAGCCGGCCGATGCTGAAGCTCAAGACCAGTGCGAGGATGGTCGAGACGTAGACGATGGGCACGATGTCGACGCCGATCATGAAAATCAGGGCGAGCCCGATCTCGACGCTCGGCACGAACGGCACCGCCATCAACAGCACGTAGGCGACCAGGCTCGCCATGATGATCCGATGTGCCATGGGCTCTGTGGTCGGCCGCAGATCGACGTTCATGTGCGCGACGATCAAGTCGCCGACATAGGTGCCGGCGATAATGATCACGGCATAGAAGCCGCCGATCAGGACAATACGCGGCCAGCGGCGCGGCGGTCGCTCTGGCGCTGAATGGCCAGGCTCACCAGCGGTTGGGCTTTCGCTCACGATTTCGTCGGCAATGGTTCGTCCGGGTCGGCGATCCTGCCCTGGTACCAGGATTCGAGCAGCACGGTGCGGTACCAGCGCTGCCGCGTCCAGAGCGAGGTGACGTCGATTTCATCGCCCGTGATCCGACCAGTGAAGACCAGCTTGCCGTGCTCGGCGCTGGCCATCTCGGCCTTGAACTGGATCGAGGCGTCGTCGATCCGCAGCCAATAGGGCGCCGGGGCAAAGCCCATGCTGTTGCAGCCGCGTGATGCGAACAGGCCGTCCGCGAAGCTCAGCACGTCCTGGCCGAGCGACGGCTCACCCATTGGTCCGTACTCGACGATGAAAACCGAGCCGTCGAGCAATGCGCGGAAGGCGGCGCCATCGACCAAGGGCGTCGCGGTCGGCTCGGCACCTTGCGTCATTGCGGGTGCGACCATGATCAGGGCAAGGCATGAGACAACGGTGCGGCGTCGAAGCCCAGCGCTCGCGTCGACCAACTGCAACGGCAGTTCCGCCTTGTCTCGCATTGCCAGAACCCAGATCCTCGACCCACTGGCGCGCTGTTGGCCAGCGCTTGATGTGGGAAGGCGTCGAGTCTGCGCCGATTCGGCAGGCCGCGCAAGCGCCGCTCCGAGCAGCGTCGCTCAGCGCAGCCGTCTGAGCAGCACGTAGAGCGCACCCTCGCCGCCATGGCGCTTTTGCGCCGGGCTATGGGCGATCACGCGTGCGGCGTTGGCGGGCTCAGCGAGCCAGCGCGGCGTCATCCGGCGCAGCGTGCCGCCAGTCGTGCGTTCGCCGATGCCGGTGATGATGAGAATGCACCGTGCACCCTGGCGCTGTTGATGGGCGAGAAAGACACCAAGGCGGCGATGCGCCTCTTCCTGGGTCATGCCGTGCAGGTCGAGCCTCGAATCGATGTTCACGAGGCCGCGCTTGAGGCGTTGCAGCGTGCGGCGATCGATGCCGTGCGGTGCCGGCAGGCGGGGTGCTGTTAGTGGCACGGCCGGCACGATCGCTCTGGCGGGCTCCGGCGGCGGGCTGGCGGCCGTCGGCGGCGACAGCGACGGCGATGGGCTGGCTGGTGATGCGCTGGGTTTCACGGGCTGGGACGTCTGCCTGTCCAACGGCCGGGTGTCGCGCATGGCCTGGCGCCAAAGCTGCAGCTCGTCGGCCGACGGTGGTCGTGCCCGCCTCACGCGCCCGTCAAGGGATCGACCAGAACGACCAGGAGCCGCCGCGGTCCATGCGCGCCGAGCTCGAGCTGCTGGGCGATGTCACCGGTGCGCGACGGACCGGTGACGAAGTTCAAGGAGCGCGGCAGTGCACCGGTCTCCTCGAGGTGCAACTCCATCGCCTGCTCATAAGAGGCCACGATCCGATCGGTGCCGAGGATCAAGATGCAGGTCTCGGGCAGGTAAGCCAAGAGCGTCGGTCGGTCCGGTGACGATGCCAGCAGCAGCGTGCCGGTCTCGGCAACGCCGGCCGTGGCAAGGGTCAGCCCGACCTGATCGGCGTCATCGGCGGTGCCACGGCGGATGCGCAGCAGCGGCTGGCTCGACCAGTCGGCCATGTCGAGCGCCGGCTCTGGCGCCATGACGAGCTTTTGCGGCAGGTTGTTGCGGCGGAGGTATTGGCCGACGACGCCAGGAATATCCGCCGGCTCGCTGACCCGCTCTATGTCGGTCTGCACGGCCCGGGCCTGCTCGATGAAGAGACCGATCCGGTCCTCGGGCGCCAGCTGGCCGCGCGCCGGGACCAGCTCGGGATGCCGCTCGGTGGCCCAGGCGGCGACCCGCTGGCGGGCGCGGGACTCGACCTCGGGTGTCCGATCGAGGGCCTCGCGGATGCGGCCGAGGACAGCGCTTCTGGCATCGCTCATGCGGCTTTGGCCCCACCCTTTGCCTTGCCATGTGTCTTGCGATAGGTGGCCATGAAGGTCGAACCTGTCGGCGCCGGCAGGTCGCGGCTGACGGTCCAGCCGCCGGCCAACGGCAGCTGCTTGAAGCGTCCGGCCTTGCGGCCAAGCATGCCCAGCACGCCGATAGCGACGCGCGTCACCGACCGGTAGAGGGCGGGGCGCGTGGCGAGGAAAGCCCAGAACTTCAAGCCGTAGCGCGCGGTCGGCGGCGTCAGCTTTTCCTGGAACTGCACCTCGCGCCAATGCCGCATCAGCTTCGGCAGCGGGATGCGCACCGGGCACACTTCCTCGCATTTGCCGCAGAAGGTCGAAGCATTGGGCAGGGTGTAGGTCTTGTCGATGCCGGCGAATTGCGGGGTCAGAACCGAGCCCATGGGCCCGACATAGACCCAGCCATAGGCGTGCCCGCCGGCGGCCAGATAGACCGGACAGTGGTTCATGCATGCACCGCAGCGGATGCAGCGAAGCATCTCCTGAAACGCCGTGCCCAGCATCTTCGTCCGGCCGTTGTCGACGAGGACAATGTGCAGGTTCTCCGGCCCATCGAGGTCGTCATCGCGCCTGGGGCCGGTCATCACGGTCGTGTAGGAGGAGAATTCCTGGCCGGTGGCCGAGCGGGCGAGCAGGCGGAGCAGCGTGAACGCATCCGCCATGTTGGGCACCAGCTTCTCGATCGACGTGATGACCACGTGGGTCCGGGGCAGGCCCTGGGTGAGCTCGGCATTGCCCTCATTGGTCACGGTGACGAAGCCGCCGGTATCGGCAACCAGAAAGTTGGCACCGGTGATGCCGACATCAGCCTCGAAATACTTGCGCCGCAGCACGCGACGGGCCTCGCCGACGAGGGCCGTTGGGTCCTCGATCCTGGGCGTCTTGTGGTGCTCGTGGAAGAGGTCGGAGATCTGGTCCTTGGTCAGGTGTGCTGCGGGTCCGACGAGGTGGCTCGGCGGCTCCTTGCGCAGCTGGATGATGTACTCGCCGAGATCGGTCTCGATCCGCTCGATGCCATTGGCCTCGAGATACTCGTTGATGCCGATCTCCTCGGCCACCATCGACTTCGACTTGGTGACCGCCCTCGCCTCGGCGGTTCGGCAGATGTCCAGCACCACCTTGCGCGCCTCGGCGGCATCGCGGGCGTAGTGGACATGGCCGCCCTTGGCCGTGACGTTGGCCTCGAACTGCTCGAGATAGAGGTCGAGATGCTGCAGCGTGTGGTTCTTGATCTCACGACCGCGATCGCGCAGCCGCTCGAACTCGGGCAGTGCTGCTGCGGCCTTGGTCCGGTTCGCCTGCCAGCCGGTCTTGATCTTGCCGAGCGCGTCCTGCAGCGCCGGGTTGGCGAGCGCTTCCTTGGACTTGCTCTCGAAGGCGAGTGACGTGGCTTGCATCGCGGCTCCTCTCTCAGAGCTTGTCCGAGACGTATGCGAGGTCTGTCACCGGCCGCTGGGCTCGGCGATGGGTGGCGTCGTGCCGCCGGGCGCGGTCTCGGGCCCGGCGAGGATCTCGGCGATGTGGTAGGCCTTGATCTTCGAGCCCTCGCGCTTCAGGCGACCGGCCATGTTCATCAGGCAGCCGAGATCACCGGCGGCGATCGTGTCGGCGCCGGTGGCGTCGATGTCGGCCGTCTTGTTCTCGACCATCTTGGTCGAGACGGCCGGGTACTTGACGCAAAACGTCCCGCCGAAGCCGCAGCAGGTTTCCGCCTCGCGCATCTCCACCAGATCGACGCCGTCGATGCTCAACAAGAGCTGGCGCGGCTGCGCCTTGATCTTGAGCTCGCGCAGGCCGGAGCAGCTGTCATGGTAGGTCAACCGGCCCTTGAAGCTGCTGCTGACCGATTGCATGCCCCTGACGTCGACGAGGAAGCTGATCAGCTCGTGGCAGCGCGCCGCCAGTGCGGCGGCACGGGCGCGCATCTCGGGCTCTTGCTCGAACAGCTCCGGCAGATGCTTGGCCAGCATGCCGCCGCAGGAGCCGGAGGGAATGACGACGTAATCGAACGGCTCGAAGGTCTCGACGATGGTTCGGGCGATCGCCTCGGTGGTCGCCCGGTCGCCCGTATTGAAGGCCGGCTGCCCGCAGCAGGTCTGGCCGGGCGGCACTTCGACCCTGCATCCGGCCTGCTCGAGCAAACGGATGGCAGCGAAGCCGACGCTGGGGCGAAAGAGGTCGACGAGGCAGGTCACGAACAACGCTACCCGTGGCTGCGCATCGGCAATCTGGGGTTTCTCGGCGGCTGGGGCCGGGGCTGCGTCTGGTTCGGCGGACATGGGTCTTCCTGGTGGGCGATCAGCGGCGGACGATCGGCGGTCGGCAGCACTTGGGGCGATGGCTCAGCTCGCGGGAGCCGCCGCTTTCGGTAGCAGTACGTAATAACTGCCCCGGCTGTTCATATGGCCTGCGACGAACTCGGCCAAGTCCCCCGAGCCCCAGAAAACGTCGCCGCGGACCCCGCCCTTGATGGCACCGCCGGTATCCTGCGCCACCATCAGCCGGCGGATCGGACGATCGCCATCAGGAAAAGGGGCATTGGTCTCGAGCCAGACAGGCGCGCCATAGGGTATGTAGCGACGGTCGACCGCCAGCGAGCGGCCGGCGAGGAGCGGCACGCCCTGGGCGCCCAAGGGCCCTTCGAGCGCATCCGCCTCGCCCAGCAGCGTGAAGAAGACATAAGACGGGTTCTTGTCCATGATCTCGTCGGCGCGATCTGGGTGGGCCCTGAGCCAGGCATCGATGGTTTGCAGCGACACCTCCTCGCGGCTGAGTTCGCCCATCTCGACCAGATCGCGACCGATCGGCCGATAGGCACGGCCGTTCTGGTCCGCGTAGCCGACCCTGAGCAGCCGACCGTCGGGGAGCTGCACCAGGCCCGAGCCCTGGATCTGGAGGAAGAACTTGCGGATCGGGTCATCGACCCAGAGCAGCTCCAAGGAGCGGCCGTCGAGGGCGCCACGCTCGATGGCGTCGCGGTCGAAATAGGGCACCAGCCGATCGCCCTCGACCCGACCGCGCACCCGCCGTCCTTCGAGGTCGGCCGCGAAGCTGCTGAGATCGACGCTGACGATGTCGCCCGGTGCCCGGCGCAACGGCACGCCATGCTCGCTGGGCTCGAGCGAGCCCGTGAGCAGCGGCTCGTAATAGCCGGTGAAGAGCCCCTCGGTGCTGCCGTCGCCGGTGACGCGGTAGGGTTGGAACCACGTCTCGAAAAAGCCGCGCGCCTCATCGGCGGCGGGAACGGCACCCTCTTCAGACAGTGCTACGGCCGTGCGACAAATGCTCTGCCAGTCGGCGTTGCGCCCGGCGAGTGGCTCCTCGGCGAAGGCTGCGGCGGGGTCGCGGGCGAGGATCGGTTTGCAGGAGCGTCGAAGGGCGCTCAACGCCTCCTCGGTCGCCGGGTCCGGCCAACCATCAAGGGCGTCGAAGGCGACCGGGGCGAGCTCAAACGGCGGTCCCGGCTCCTCGGGTGCCCGCTCGCAGGCGGCGATTGCCAGTCCGATGGCGACCAGAATGCCAGCCGATCCAAGGCGCATGACGCTCAGAGCCTGTTTCAGGAGTTTTCGCGGTGTTTCATGAGCTCGGCAACGTGCAGATGCGAGGAGTTGGATGGCCGTCGATGCTGGAGCATCGTCGATCATCCAAGGACGATGCAAGTGCTGTTGCCAAGCTCACCTCCGGTCGGCTTACGGCTGGCGGCGGCTTCGTCGCCGAGCTTGGCCGATGCCCCGGCATCGACCTGCGCTCGGCTCCTCGCCGTCGATCATCCGTAAGCCGATGAAACATCACGAAAACTTCTGAAACGGGCTCTCAGTCCGGCGTGCGGGTCTCGATCAGCTGCCAGTTCGGATCGTCGGTCCGGGTATCGCGGGCGAAGGTCCAAAGGTCGACGACCTCGGCGATCTCCGATGCATCGCCATCGACCACAGTGTCCTCGGCGTCGCGGGTGGCGTTGATCTGCTCGGTGACGAAGCGAACGGTGAGCCGCGACTGCGGCCCGTCCATGCCGGCCTCGGCCAGCTCGGCCGAACGCATTGTCACGATCTCGGTGGTCAGCCTCTCACCAGCCGCCTCGCGCGCCTCGATGGCCCCGGCAAAGCTGTTGTAGACGGCATCCGCCAGCAACGGACGGAGCGACGCCTTGTCACCATTGGCGAAGCTCTCGATGATCATGCCGAAAGCTGCACGTGCACCCTCGAGAAAGCCGTCGAGATCGAAATGCGGGTCGGCCAGCCGGATCGCGGTCAAGCCCTGTTTCAGGTCGATATCGTCGATGCCTTCAAAGAGCGGCTCCTCGGCTTCCGTGCTCGAATGCCGATCGGGCAACTTGACCACATTGTCGCCAGCCTGCGCTTCCGCTTTCTTCCCGCCAGTCAAGATCGGGTTGGTGCGCCGACGCTCATTGCCGGTGCGGCGACCGAGCACACTGCGCAGCCGAAACGCGATGAAGGCAGCGACCATCGCGAAAAAGATGATGTCGATGAAGGCGAAGCTTTCGGACATGGTCCTCGATCGCGAAGAGCAGGGGAAGTCGCGACACCACGCGGCTCCAGAAGGCGCGCGGAGGCTGACATGGTGTGATTGCTTATATAAGGTGAGCAGCCGAAAAACAAACCGGTGCGTTCACGTCTGCAGGCGGCTGCCTATCGTGGTCACGCCCGGCATTGCCGAGCGCCGCTCGCCTTCCCCCTCAACCCAGTCGATGTCAGAGCCCATTGCAGGAGTTTTCGCGGTGTTTCATGAGCTTGGCAACATGCAGATGCGACGAGCTGGCTGGTCGTCGATGCCGGAGCATGGTCGGTCAGCCAAGGACGACGCAGGTGTTGCTGCCAGGCTCACCTCCGGTCGGCTTATGGCTGACGACGGCTGCGCCGCCGACGCTCACCCGTAAGCCGATGAAACACCTCGAAAACCTCTGAATCGGGCACTCAGCGCCATGTCGCCAGCCGTCATACTGTTCTTGCTCTTCATTTTCGTGCCGTTGGCCGAGATCGGTGTGTTCATTCGCGTCGGCGGGGCGATCGGTCTGTTCCCGACCCTGGCGCTCTGCGTGTTGACCGCGATCGTCGGGACTCTCTGCATCCGCTTTCAGGGCTTCAAGCTGGTCAACCAGGCGCGCGCTCAGCTCGAGGCCGGCGAGGCGCCGGTCTTCGAGGTGGTCTCCGGTGCTTGCCTCGTTGTCGCCGGCCTGATGCTGCTGACGCCGGGCTTCGTCACCGACGCGGTCGGCTTCCTGCTGCTGCTGCCACCGGCCCGTCGCCTGATCTTCGATCGCTTCGTGGCGAAACGCATGGCGACTGTCGCTGGTGGCCGGCCGGGAGGCAAGCAGCCGGGCCACGGGCGGCCGGGTCAAGGACAACCGGAAGTGCTCGAGGGCGAGTTCGAGGAGGTCGACGAGGTCAAGGGCGCGATGCCGCCGCCACGCGGCGGCTGGGACAAGCCATCATGATCCTGGTTCGCCATGGCGAGGGGCACTGGAACACGCATTTTCATGACAGCCGCGTCGATGTGGCGATCGCCGATCCCGGGCTGACCGAAATCGGGCGCCAGCAGGCGGTCACTGCGGCCGATCGGCTGCGCGATCACGACGTGCGTCGCCTTGTCACCAGCCCCTATCGCCGGACTTTGGAGACCGCGCTCATCATTGCCGAGCGGCTCGGGCTCGACATCACGGTCGATCCGTTGGTACGAGAGCGCTGCGCGTTCGCCTGCGACCAGGGCACGCCGGCCTCGCTCTTGGGCAGCACTTGGCCGGGCATCGACTTCACCGGGCTCGACGAGCATTGGTGGGGTCGGCGGATCGAGAGCCAGGAGTCGATAGCCGCCCGGGTCGATCGGTTTGCCGCCGAAATGGCGCGCGCCGGCGATTGGCGGCACGTGGCCGTGGTGTCGCATTGGGGTTTCATCCGCGCCTCGACCGGCAAGACCGTCGGCAATGCCGAGCTGGTCCGCTGGAGCATCGAGAATCGAGAACTGCCCGAGGTGTTGCCTCGAGCCCGTCAAGCTTAAGGATCAGATGACGATGACCGACGAGAACCAGGGCCAAAATGGTGGTGCCACGGCACCAGCCGGGGCCGGTGCAGCCGAGGGCGAAGCGCAGCAGCAGCCGCCACGCCTCTCGATCGTAACCCAATATATCAAGGACATGTCGTTCGAGAACCCGCGGGCGCCGCAAGCCGCCCCACAGGGCGCCGGCCGACCGGAGATCCAGATCAAGGTCGACGTCACGGCCAAGGCCATGGGCGAGGACCGCTACGAGATAGCACTTCAGCTCAATGTCGATGCCAAGGCCGCCGGCGAGTCGATCTTCATCATGGAGCTGACCTATGCCGGCGTGTTCCAGCTCGCCAACATCCCCAAAGAGAGCCTGCAAGCGCTGGTGATGATCGAGTGCCCGCGCCTGCTCTTCCCGTTTGCGCGCCGGATCGTCGCGGACGCGACCCGCGATGGCGGCTTCCCGCCCTTGATGATCGATCCCATCGATTTCGTGGCCCTTTATCGCCGCAAGCTGCAGGAAGCGCAGGCCCAGGCGCAAGCGCAGCCACAACCGCCCAGCTGACCAATCGACATCGGGTTGGGACAGCGGACGAAGACGCGCTGACGGCAGTCGCCGTCAGGAGCTTTCGAGGGTCTCGGAAGGCCGCTCGCCGAATGCCTTGCGATAATCCTTCGCGAACTGGCCGACGTGCCAGAAGCCGAACTCGCTGATCACATCGGCGACGAGCGTCTCGCGAGGGTCCGCCCGGCGGAGCATCGTTCGCACCCCAGCTAGGCGCCGCGCCTTGATGAAGGCCGCCGGGGTCAGGCCGAAGCGTTCACGAAAAGCGTACTGAAGTGTGCGCTCGCTGACCCCGCTGAGTTCCCGCAGCTTGGCGGGGTTCAGCTCGGCAAGCTCGGTCGCTGCCATCGCCTCGAGGCCGATGCGGACGGCGCGAGCTCGCGCGCCGGCGTCGGGCGGCGCCGGCGCCGCTTCGTGCGGACCGATCAGCCAAGCCCGCAGTAGTGCCTTCAAGATCGCCTCGGTGCCGATCTGCTCGAACGTTGCGCCGGCAGCGAGCAAGAAGGCCAGCTCTTGCCTGATAGAACTGAGGACGTGCCGCGTTGCTCGGAACACTTCGCGCGCCTGCGGCGTCTGAGGAAGTTCGAGCTCGAGCACTTCGGCCATGGCTCTAACCGTCTCGATGCGAAACGACAATGTGTGCACCGCAAAGTCCACGCCGGAGAGCGCCTCCAGCTCACCACCGTGCGGGAAGACCAGTGTCGTCGATGCATCGGCGTCGTGACCCCGCCACCAGAGGCGCTGCATGCGTGGGTCCAAAAGGACGAAGGTCAGATAGCCGGCCGGCGGCGCGCCGGTCTGCTCCAATGGCACGGTGAACCGCGCGCGGGTGAAGAGTGCGGTCGCGCTCGTGAACTGCGTCAGGTGACACGGTGCCGAAATCGCTGCTGGCTTTAGTGGCCGCAGCTCGAGCTGCCATTCGCGCACTCGCTCGCACAGCAAGTCTACGTCATCGAAACTTGCATCGAGGATTTGCACGAGAGGGAGCCCTTTATCCGTCTTTTTGCGGTTTTTCGATCACGCTCGGCTGTGGTCGACACTATGCTCTGCGGCTCAGTGCAGGCGAGCGGCACGGCTACACGCTGCATCGATAACCAATTTAGCCGAGACCATGAAGATGCCAAGCGACGCAAGATGCCTGCAGAGGGCTGCGGATCGGCTGCCGAGTAACAATCGAGCGGCGACGACGTCCGCCCCACGGCCGGACACAGCGGCCGACGCCAACCACTCTGCTTCGGAGAACCAGTCTTGATCAAACCTTTCGCCGGATCGGCCATGCTTCTAGCGGCATTGGCCGCTAGCGCCAGCGCCCAGGACGCACCGATCGTCCACGATGCCGAGTACTACATTCTCGAGGCGCAGCACGGCGCGCAATGGGCCACTGAGGATCAGGAGCTCGACGCCAGGCTCGCCGAGCTGCGCGAGCGCTTCGGCCGGCCGCCCAATCTGATCCACGTCATGTGGGACGATACGGCTTTCGGCGATGTCGGGATTCCGGCCATCCAGAAGGTGCGCGGATTCGAGACGCCGACCCTCAATCAGATGGCCGAAGAGGGGATCCTCTTCACCCGCATGTACACCGAGGTCGGCTGCACCCCGAGCCGTGCCGCATCGGCGACCGGTCGTCTTGCGATCCGCAGCGGCATGTACAATATCGGCATGTTGCTCGAGCAGCACGGGATGAGCGGCGAAGAAGTCACGCTCGCCGAAGTGCTCTCCGAGGAGGGCTACGCCACCGCCTTCCACGGCAAATGGCATCTCGGCGACATCGAAGAGAGTTACCCCCACAATCAGGGTTTCGATGAGGCCTTCTTCACTGGCTACAATCAGATCTTGTCACTGAACACGTCAGTTGCCGAGGGTGCGAACGCCAGCATCGGTCTCTTGGAGAACATGCTGCCGCCCGACCCGTACAAGCTCGACGACACCTTCGTGACCAAGGGCTGGGTCCAGGTCGCCGAGGGGACAAAGGGTGGCGAGACCCGCCAGTGGGGTGACAATACCCACGACAACTACCTGAAGATCGATCCAGAGGCGCAGCGTCGAACGCTGGACTTCATCGAGCGAAGCGTCGCCGAGGATCGGCCGTTCTACGTCGCCAATTGGCCGAACATGACGAGCTTCATCCCCAATCCAGAAAAATGCTCGGTGGCGCGAAGCATTTTGCAGGACGGGCTGCAGTGCAACATCGACCCGTTCATGGAGCGGCTTACCGCCAAGCTCGAGGAGCTCGGCGTTGCCGAGAACACGCTGATCGTCGCGATGGCGGATAACGGCCCGATGTCGCACAACCCACCACCTGGCCTCGGTATGGCCGAGACGATCTATCGAGGTGGCAAGGGTGACTTCACCGAAGGTGGCGTCAGAGTGCCGGCCATCGCCTATTGGCCCAGCGTCATCGAGCCCGGTCAGCTGGTCGGCGACATCGTCCACGAGGTCGACCTGTTCACGACGTTTGCGCGATTGGCCGGGGCAACAAGCCACATCCCGACGGATCGGGTGATCGACGGCATCGATCAGACCTCATTGCTGGTCAATGGCGACACGTTTGGGCGGCGCGATTACGTCTTCATCTACGCCGGTCCGAACCTCGGTGCCACGGTGAAGGGCAACTACAAGCGCCATTGGATCTCGCCCGACCCGGTGGGTGAGGCAAGTGGCATCCCGGCTGCCTTCTATTTCCTGCCGGCCGATCCCCGCGAGAAGCAGCCGATGCTGGTCAATCTTATCCACCTCAAGAGCCCGTTCAATCGGATGCGGCTCCGGCATGAGCTGTGGAAGGAGCGCTACCCGGATACGCCCGAGCTGCGCGGCGTTGCCTGGACAGGCCTTACCGACCCCGATCCCGAGGTCGAAGCACTGTCGCGACCGCCGATCGAGCTGGCCGATCTGCCCTTCGACCCACTCGCCTATATCGAGCATCTCGACGAGCTGCCGTTCGATCCGAGCATGGATCCGAGCTTCGGCGAATAACGCCGCATCAATCAATGCGGCAGCGAGAAAAGCGTGTAGCTGAGATGCGCTGCGACCCGGCGCGTCTCGGCGATAGCTTCAGATGATGGTTGGCATGCGCGTTTTCCTGATTGCGGCCTGCTGGCAATGGCGCAATTGCCGGTGCCGACGAATGCCACGACGAACGACATCCGACTGATCGTCCAGATCACCGTGGATGGGCTGCGCGGCAATCTGCTTTCTCGATACATGCCGAGCTTGAGCGAGGACGGTTTTCGCCGGCTCATAGACGTCGAAGTCGCTAGGCGAAATCTCGGCACCGCCGATGTTGCGGCGATCTTGAGCGACATGATCGGGATGACGATTCCGAGTGGTGCTTCGGGCACCGTCCGTCATGAAGTGGTAGACTGACGACGAGAACGTCCGACCGAATTGATCCGTGCATGCCGCACGGCAGATACGAACTCTGCCACAACCTCGTCGAGGCGCTCGGGCGCTAGGCAGCAGTGGCCGGCGTTCGGGTCAGAGCGCGGAAGTCGTCGACGAGCTGGCCGGCTACCGGGCCCACCTGGAAGCGCTTGTCGTCGATGGCGCGCACCGGGGTGACCTCGGCTGCCGTGCCGGTGACGAAGATCTCCTGTGCCTGGTCGAGCTCTTCGGGCTTGATGTGTCGCTCGATCACCTCGTAGCCGCGCTGCTTGGCGAGATCGATGACCGTGCGGCGGGTGATGCCGTCGAGGAAGCAATCGGGCGTCGGCGTGTGGATGGCGCCGTCGATGACGAGGAACAGATTGGCGCCCGTGGTCTCGGCGAGGTAGCCGCGATAGTCGAGCATCAAGGCGTCGCCAAAGCCCTTGGCCTCGGCGTCGTGCTTGCAGATCGTGCAGATCATGTAGAGCCCGGCGGCCTTGCTCTTGACCGGGGCGGTGTTCGGCGCCGGCCGCTGGTAGATGGCCCGGGTCAGCGTGAGGTCGCTGTAATAGGCGCCCCATTCCCAGCTGGCGATGGCGACGTTGATCTTCGATTTCTGCGCCGAGACGCCCATTTGCTCGGAGCCACGCCAGGCGACCGGGCGGACGTAGCAATCCGCCGCACCATTCCGCTCGATCACCGCCATGGTCGCGGCATCGAGCTCGGCGGCCGTGTAGGGCACCTCGAAGCCCAGGATTCGCCCACTGTCGATCAGCCGCTGGCTGTGCTCGGTGAGCTTGAACACCTGGCCGCCATAGGCGCGCTCGCCCTCGAACACGCAGGAGGCGTAATGCAGGCCGTGGGTCAGCACGTGCAGGCTCGCATCGCGCCACGCCACCATCTCGCCATTCATCCAGATATGGCCGTCGCGCGCGTCGAAGGGGATCATCTCAGCCATGGCTCAAGGCTTCCTGCTCGGCCTTCCCGCTTGAAAACGCGGGATTTTTAGGGGATTGTCACCGTTTTCGGGTAACCGCGATCGCTATCACTGGGTCCTTTGGGTGTCAATCCGCCGCCACCCGCCGTCGGCGCATGGTGCGCATGCGCTATCGCGCGGGCACATTGAGCTGGTCTATCGTCGAGGCCGGGGAGCAGCCGCCTCGATGGTGGCGTGCGCCTCGACCTGAATGGACGCGATGATGCAAGCGCAGCGCGCGCAGAACCCGCTCTTTCTGCGTGACACCGAGCTCGAGCGGAGCCTGACGCTGCTGACGCTGCTGCAGCTCGAGCTGGAGGCGGCGATCGCCCCGGTGCTCGATCGGCTAGCACTGGAGCCGGCCGATGCGGCCCTGCTCGCCCGGATCGACCAGGCGACGATGCACGGCACGCCGTCCACCGCGGCCGAGCTTGCCCACTATCTCGGCTGGACCAAGCAGCGGATGTCCAGACGGTTGCGCTCGCTGATCGACCAGGGTCTGGTGGCGCGGGTGGCAGCGCCGGACGATCGACGCAAGCAGCATGTGCTGGTGACCGCCGAAGGGGAGCGGCAGGCGGCCGAGGTCAAGGCGTTGCAGAAGCGGCATTTGCGGCGCGTCTTTCGCCGTGCCGGGCCGGCCGAGGTCGCGGGCTTCCAGAACGTGCTCGCGGTCGCCGCCCAACATGTCGGACGTCACCGCCAGGCGGCGGTCGCCGGCCTCGTCGGCACTGTCATGGCGCGGCCGCCCGGCCGCGGCGGGGACGAGTGGTGAGCGAGGCGGCGCACCTGCTGGTCGTCGACGACGACGAGCGGCTGCTGGCACTGCTCCAGCGCTTCTTGAGCCGCAGCGGCCATCTGGTCAGCGTCGCGGCGGACACCAGCATTGCCAAGGACAAGATCCGCAGCCTCGACTTCGACCTCATCGTGCTCGACGTGATGTTGCCTGGCCAGGACGGCATCGCGTTTACCGCCGAGCTGCGCCAGTCCACCGATGTGCCGATCCTCCTGCTGACCGCCAAGGGTGAAGGACAAGACCGTATTGCCGGGCTCGAGGCCGGTGCCGACGACTATCTGGTCAAGCCCTTCGAGCCACGCGAGCTGCTGCTCAGGATCGAGACCATCCTCCGGCGCACGCGCGCCACGGCGCCGCCATCACCTGTGCGTCAGGAGGTGCTCCATTTCGGTGCCTTCCGCTTCGATCTCGGCAGCCTCGAGCTGACCCGGGACGAGGGCGAGGTCGTGCATCTCACGTCGGGTGAGCTTGCGATGTTGCGCACCCTGGCCGAGCGTGCGGGCGCGCCGATCAGCCGGGCCGAGCTCGGCGAGCTCAGCAACACGCGCGGCAATGATCGGGCCGTGGACGTGCAAGTGTTGCGTCTCAGGCGCAAGCTGGAAGAGGATCCACGGCAGCCGCGCTATCTCTTGACGGTAAGGGGCGAGGGCTATGCTCTCCGGACCGGACGCTGAGGCCGCCCACCCAGCGGGCGAGTCTCGTCGCGCTGCCCGGCCTGTGAGAAAAGGAGCTTCCCGGATGGGCCTGGTCGGCCATCTGATCAACCGCGCCTTGGTGCCACCGTCGCTGCTGTGGCGATCGATCCTGATCGTCGTGCTACCACTCTTGATCCTGCAAATCGTGTTGACGGTCATCTTCTACAACCGGCACTGGGATGTGGTGACGCGCTGGCTCGCCGTCGGCGTCGCCGGCGAGGTGGCGCTCGCCGTCGAGCTGCTCGAGGAGGCGGAGACCGCCGCGGAGCGGCGTCAGGTGTTGAGCCGGTTTCGCGAGTTTCACGATCTTCGCCTGTCCATCGAGCCGGGCGGTGAGCTCAGCGTCGCCGTCGAGCTCGCCGGTATCGAGCAGCGTCGGCTGAGCCACATCGACTCCAAGATTGTGCAGGGGTTCGCCGAGCGCCTGACCCATCCGTTCGCCATCGACTTGCGCTCGGAGATGCCGGGCTTCGTCGTGGCTTATGTCCAGCTCGACGACGGCCTGCTCAGGGTGTTGGCGCCGGCCAAGAGGCTGAACGCGGACACGACGCGTTTGCTGATGTACTGGATGCTCGGCGCCTCGCTCGTGCTGGTCGCGATCGCGATCTACTATGTTCGCCTGCAGGTGCGGCCGATCCGTGAGCTGGCGAAAGCGGTGGAGAGCTTCGGGCGGGGCGAGGACGTGGGCGATTTTCGTCCTTATGGCCCGTCCGAGATCCGCCGTGCGGCTGCCGCCTTCAACGTGATGCGTGAGCGGATCCTCCGGCATTTGAGCCAGCGCACCGAGATGCTGGCGGCGATCAGCCACGATCTGCGCACGCCCTTGACCCGCATGCGGCTCGAGCTCGAGATGCTGGCGAGCGATGATCCGATGGCGCACGAGCTCGAGGCCGACGTCGACGATTTGATCGAGCTGGTCGACACCTATCTCGCCTTTGCCCGTGGCGAGGAGGGCGAGACCGCCGAGACGGTCGACCTGGCGCCCTTGCTCGAACAGATGGCCCTGCGTGCGCAGCGGGCCGGTGCCGAGACCGAGCTGGCGATCGCATCCGGCGTCACCTCGACGCTGCGGCCGATGGCGATAAGGCGTTGTCTCGCCAATCTCGTCGACAATGCCGCGCGCTACGGCAAATGGGTGAAGATCGCCGCCGAGCGGACGGCGAAGGACCTGCTGATCACGATCGAGGACGACGGCCCCGGCATTCCCGAGCAGCTCCGCGAAGCGGTCTTCCAACCGTTCTTCAGGGTCGACACGGCACGCCGCCGACAAACCGGCGGCACTGGCCTCGGCCTGAGCATCGCGCGTGACATCGCTTTGGCGCATGGCGGCGATCTCAGCTTCGAGACCGGTGCTCGAGGTGGCGCCAAGGCCGTGCTCCGCCTGCCGGTTTGATCTTGCGGGTCCGGCCTCGATGTCGCACCTATCGACACCACCGCCGGAGCAGCAATGGCGTGAAACGGTCTAGTGAGCGTCTGCCGGTCGCATGTCGTTCTTGCGAATCACCGCCATGGCGAGCGCTCGGGTCGGCGCCACGGCGAGCGGCGTGCCGTCGCTGGCGAAGATGCCGTAGCAGTGCTCGCCCTCGTCCTCGATCGGCAGCACATAGGCGGTATCCGCGAAGAGCGCGCACCACAGCTCTTGCGTGCGCTGTGGTGGTGCGGCAACCGGCTCGATCAGCGTCGTCATGGCCTGGCTCTCCGGGGCAAGGGCTCGTCAGGTCGAGAGGATAGGTGAGTGCCGGTAAAGATGGGGTTAAGGGTCACATGACGAAGCCGTTGCAAGCTGCCGAACCCAAGCTGGTCCTGGCGTCTGCCAGTCGAGCGCGGGCGGCGATGTTGAGCGCCGTTGGTCTCGACTTCGAGATCCAGGTAGCACCCGTCGACGAGGAGTCGCTGCGCGCGACGCTCTGCGCCGAGGGCGTGGCGCTAGCCGACGCAGCGACGACGCTGGCGGAGCTGAAAGCGCAGCATGTCGCCTCACGCTTGTCCGGCGATGTCGTGGTCATCGGGGCAGACCAGCTGCTCGAGCTCGACGGCCAGTGGCTCGAGAAGGCAACCGACCGCGACGCGGCGCGGCAGCGACTGCGTGACCTCAACGGCCGGGCGCATCGGGTCGCATCGGCAGCCGTGGCCTATCGCGGCGGCTCGCGTATCTGGCACAATGTCGGTGCCGCCGAGATCAACCTGCGTCGGTTTTCCAATGAGGCCATCGACGCCTATCTCGACGCGGCCGGGGATGCGGCCCTGCGCTCGGTCGGCGCTTACGAGCTCGAGGGCGTCGGCGCCCAGCTGATCCGCTCCGTCAGGGGCGACCACTTCACCGTGCTGGGACTGCCGCTGCTGCCGCTGCTGCAGTTTCTTCGCGACCAGGGCGTGCTGCTGGCGTGAGCCGGGGCATGGCGCGGCTGCTCGGCTGTGGCTGCTGCCGACGATGCGCGCGAAACGGTGGGCGCGGTGCGAGCCCGAGGGCTGCGCCATGAGTCTGCTGGTCATCGGCCTGACCGGCGGGATCGCCAGCGGCAAGAGCCGGGCGGCGCGGCTGTTTCGCGGCTTCGGGGTGCCGGTCTTCGATGCGGACGCTGCCGTGCACGCGCTGTTTGCTGCGGGGAGCCCGTTGGTCGAGACCGTCGAGGCGGCCTTTCCGGGCACCAAGGCGCCGGACGGGGCGGTCGATCGGCGGGCCTTGGGCGCGCAGGTGCTCGGTGATCGCCAGGCGCTGCGCCGGCTCGAGGGGATCGTCCATCCTGCCGTTCGGCAAGCCGAGCGGGCGTTCTTGGGCAGGCTCGCCCGGCATGGCTTCGCCATGGCCTTGCTCGACGTGCCGCTGCTGCTCGAGACGGGTGGCGAGCGCCTCGTCGACTGCGTCGTCGTCGTCCAGGTTCGACCCGAGATCCAGGCGATGCGCGCACTTGCGAGGCCAGGGATGACGCCGGCCAAGCTCGCTGCCATAAGACGCGAGCAGATGCCGGGCCCGGAGAAGCGCCGACGCGCGGATTTCGTCCTGCCAGCCGGCTACGACCGGGGTGCCAGCGCGCGCGAGGTGGCGGCGATCCTGGGGCGACTCGACGCCTGGCCGAGGCGGGCCTGGCCGCGAGCCTGGCTCCAGCCCTGAACACTGCCGCACGATAAACGAGGAGGCCGCAGGCGATGCGCGAGATCGTGATGGACACCGAGACCACCGGCCTCGATCCGGCCCACGGGCATCGGATCGTCGAGATCGGGGCGGTCGAGCTCATGCATCACATGCCGACCGGGCGTCGCTACCACCAATACATCAACCCCGAGCGGGACATGCCCGACGAGGCCTTCCGCGTGCACGGGCTGAGCCAGGCCTTCCTCGCCGAGCATCCGCTCTTTGCTGCCGTGGCCGATGCGTTCCTCGACTTCATCGGGGACAGCCCGCTCGTCATCCACAATGCGACGTTCGACCTGAAGTTCCTGAACGCCGAGCTGCGCAGCATCGGCCGGCCCTTGCTGCCGACGGACCGGGCCATCGACACGCTGCCGATGGCGCAGCGCAAGTTCCCGGGAGCACCGGCCAATCTCGACGCCTTGATGCGCCGGTTCGGCATCGACGGCTCGAGCCGGACGTTGCACGGAGCGTTGCTCGACAGCGAGCTTCTGGCCGAGGTCTACATCCATCTGCTCGGTGGCCGGCAGGTCGGGCTCGAGCTTGCGGTCAGCGCCAGACGGCCCGGCGTCGACGCTCCTGTGGCAAAGCTGCGGCCGAGGCGGCACTTCACGGCACCAGCCGACGAGATCGCGGCGCACGAGGCATTCATCGCCACGCTGAAAGATCCGATCTGGCACCGCTGACCGAGCAACCCTGAGCTTGGAGCACCGAGGGCGAGCTGCGACCGGGATGCCCTTTGCGCTGCCCAGGTCCCTCGACTAGAAGAGCTGCCATCACGTTAGGGCTCGAGAGGACGTCCATGGGCAAGATCAAGGTTGCAAATCCGATCGTCGAGATCGACGGCGACGAGATGACCAGGATCATCTGGCAGATGATCAAGGACAAGCTGGTCTTGCCCTATCTCGATCTCGAGCTGCTCTACTACGATCTCGGGATCGAGAGCCGTGACGCCACCGACGACCAGATCACCATCGACGCCGCCGAGGCGATCAAGAAGCACAATGTGGGCGTCAAGTGCGCCACCATCACGCCGGACGAGGACCGGGTCAAAGAGTTCGGCCTGAAGAAGATGTGGCGGTCGCCCAACGGCACGATCCGCAACATCCTGGGCGGCACGGTGTTCCGCGAGCCGATCATCTGCAAGAACGTGCCGCGGCTGGTGCCCGGCTGGACCCAGCCTATCGTCATCGGCCGTCACGCGTTCGGTGATCAGTACCGCGCCACCGACTTCAAGGTGCCGGGCAAGGGCAAGCTCACCATGCGCTTCGAGCCCGAGGGCGGCGGTGAGCCCATGGAGTTCGAGATCTTCCAGTTCCCCGGCGCCGGCATCGCCATGGGCATGTACAATCTCGATGACAGCATCCGCGATTTCGCCCGGGCCTGCATGAACTACGGCCTGATGCGCGGCTGGCCGGTCTACCTCTCGACCAAGAACACCATCCTCAAGGCCTATGACGGCCGCTTCAAGGATCTCTTCGAGGAGGTCTTCGAGGCCGAGTTCAAGGCCAAGTTCGCGGACGCCAAGATCACGTATGAGCACCGGCTGATCGACGACATGGTGGCGTGCGCCATGAAGTGGAACGGTGCCTTCGTCTGGGCCTGCAAGAACTATGACGGCGACGTCCAGTCCGACACCGTGGCGCAGGGCTTCGGCTCGCTGGGTCTGATGACCTCCGTCCTGATGACGCCGGACGGCAAGACGGTCGAGGCCGAGGCGGCGCACGGCACGGTCACCCGCCACTACCGCGAGCACCAGAAAGGCAAGGCCACCTCGACCAACCCCATCGCCTCGATCTTCGCCTGGAGCCGAGGCCTCTCCTACCGGGGCAAGCTCGACGGCACGCCCGAGGTCGAGGCCTTCGCGGCCACCCTGGAGAAGGTCTGCATCGACACTGTCGAAGGCGGCCAGATGACCAAGGATCTGGCCCTCTTGATCGGCCCGGACCAGCCCTGGCAGACCACCGAGCAGTTCCTCGACGCACTGGACCAGGGGCTGAAGGCGAAGATGGCGGCTTGATAAGCGTCGCGCGCGCCGCTTGCCTGGCGGCGCTGCTCGTCGGGTTCGCCAGTGCCGTAAACGCCGAGGAGTCCTTCGAGGAAGACGTGGAGGCCGACGCCGCCACGGCCGACGATGCTGAAGCCGAGGACCCCTCTGACGACGACACGCTGCCTTTGTGGGAAATCGGCGTGGTCGGCGGTGGCGGCTACCTGCCCGACTACCCGGCGGCGGACGAGAACCATTTCAATTGGCTGGCCCTGCCTTATGCCATCTATCGGGGCGAGGTTCTGCGGATCGGCGATCGGGGTGCGGCGCGCGGCATCATCGTCGATGACGACCGCATCGAGTTCGATCTCGGGCTGGATGCAGCCTTTCCGGTGGACTCCGACGACAACGACGCCCGCGAAGGCATGGACGATCTCGACTTCCTGCTCGAGCTCGGCCCGCGCCTGACCTACCGCTTCCTGCCGCCCGAGGACCGCGACGAGCTGGATCTGGCGCTTGCCGCCAGGGCGGTCTTCTCCACCGACTTCGGCAATTTCCGCTACCAGGGCCTGACGCTCAACCCGAACCTGACCTATCGGCGCAACGACTTCATCCTCGACGACATGCGGGGCGTGGTCTCGCTGAGCCCGCTCTTCGGCTTCGACGGGCTGAACGACTACTTCTACCGGGTGTCCCCGTCCGAGGCGCGACCCGGCCGGCCAGCCTACGAAGCCGACGACGGCTATATCGGCACCGAGCTCAGCATCGGCGCCTCCTGGGGAATCATGGAGAACCTCCGCGTCTTCGGCGGCGTCCAGATCGGCTACTGGGGCCATTCAGCCAACGACGACAGCCCGCTGCACCGCGACGACTGGACCGTAGGCGTCGGCGGCGGCCTGCGCTGGTCGATCTTCACCAGCGAGCGCCGCGTCGCGCGGTGAGCTGGAGGATGTGGGGGACATGATGTCCCCCACGCCCCCTCGAAATACTGATGGGGTGTGGGGAAAATCATTTTCCCCACAGCTTGCTCTTGGCGATCACCAGCTTACCGGCACGCCGTAGCGGGCGATCATGGCGTCGTTGGTCAGGACCGTGGCTCCGAGATGCTGGGCCGCGGCGACCAGCGCCCGGTCGAACGGGTCGCGGTGCAGCGGTGGCAAGTTGGCCGCCTGCTCGGCCATCGCGTCGTCGAAGGCGACGAGCGTGAAGCCCTCGGCGCACAGCATGGCACCGATCGAGCTGAAGCCCGGCGCCACGATGCCCCCCAGCTTGCCAATGCTGACCTTGAGCGCGATCTCCCATATCGTGGTGGCGACGACCAGAGTGCCGTGCCCGGGATTGCCGAATTGCCGTTTCAAGCCGGCCGGCACCCGAGCAGCACCACGATACCAGTCGATCAACGCGCAAGCGTCAGCGATGCAAGCGCTCACGCCAAGCCCCACTCCTTGAGTTCCTCGTCGCTCATCGGCGCCAGCGCCCGATCGATGTCGGCATCGGTCAACCCCGAGCGCTCGTACGCCTCGCGCGCTGCGCCGAAAGTCGGCTTCCGCTTGAGCGGCTCGATCGGCACGAGGCGTGCCACCGGCCGATTGCGCTTGGTAATGACGACCTCCTCGCCCGCCGCCACCGCCTCCAGCAGCGCCGAGAGCGAGGTCTTCGCCTCGTAGACATTGACCTCACGCATGGCGAAACCCCTTCATGGTCGAGAAGGAGACTAGACTATCTTCTTGACCAGCTCAATGCCGATCGACCTACCCGCCACCACTCCGGATCGCCGCCGCCCGTGCCCGCAGCTCGGCCGCGCGGTCGGTCTCGCCGAGCGCTTCGAGTGTCTCGGCGAGGTTTTCGTAAGCCTGGGCGGTGTACGGATGGTTCGCCGGCAGGGCCTGCTCGAAGATGCGCAACGCCCGTTCCGCAGCCTCTTTGGCATCGTCGAGCCGGCCCTGCATCCACAGCACGTTGCCGAGATTGCCGAGGGTCATGGCGACCTGGTGATGGTCGAGGCCGTAGACCGTCTCCTCGATCCCGAGCGCGCGCGCTTGCGCCTCCCGCGCCTCGTCGAGCCGGCCCTGCATCTGGAGCACGTTGCCGAGATTGCCGAGGGTTATGGCGACCTCGTGATGGTCGGGGCCGTAGACCTTCTCCTTGATGCCGAGCGCGCGCGCTTGCGCCTCCCGCGCCTCGTCGAGCCGGCCCTGCATCTGGAGCACGTTGCCGAGATTGCCGAGGGTTCTGGCGACCTCGTGATGGTCGGGACCGTAGACCTTCTCCTCGATGCCGAGCGCGCGCGCTTGCGCCTCCCGCGCCTCGTCGAGCCGGCCCTGCATCTGGAGCACGTTGCCGAGATTGCCGAGGGTGCTGGCGACCTCGTGATGGTCGGGACCGTAGACCTTCTCGTTGATGCCGAGCGCGCGCGTTTGCGCCTCCCGCGCCTCGTCGAGCCGGCCCAGCATCCGCAGCACGATGCCGAGATTGCCGAGGGCCACGGCCATCGCCGCGGATTCGGCGCCATTGACGCGTTCGCACAGCCCCATTGCCGTGCGCCAGAGCTCCTCGACCAGCCGCAGCCTGGCGGCTCGATAGTAGGGCTCCCAGCGCGACGCCAGCCAGTTCACATGCGCGGTTTCGTCGAGAAGCTGCTGATGGTGCGCGGCTTCGCGCAGCGCCGTCTCATGCGCCACAATGAGGCTGCGGAGATCGGGCGGCTGGCAGGCCGCGTCCCAGTTAGCGAAGAGTGCTGTATCGATCCGCTGCTGGTCGTCCGGGCGGCTCCGCGCCAGCTCCTCGCGCTGGATGTCCTGGTAGTGCTGGTGCAGGCGGAAATAGCCGTCCGCATCGCCCTCGACGAGCGAGTAGCGGGTGATCTCGGGCAGGCCCACGGGCCCGATCAGCGTGCCGGGCTGCTCCTTCAGATGCTGGAACAGCGCCGCATCGAAGCGGCGGGCATGGGCCAGGGTCGCGAACGCCGGTGGCCAGCCGCTCGCCCAGATGGCTGGCGAACCGCGCCAGCACCGCCTTGGGCGTCCGGGCGAAGTCCTCTGCTGCCGGTGTCCGGCCCTCGTCCACGAGGTCGCGATGGATGTCGAGCTGCAGGCCGAGATAGAAGGGCAGGCCCTCCGCACCTTCGCGAATCGCCGCCGCCACCGCCTCATCCGGCACCGGGAACGCTTCGAGGATCGAGGCAACCTCGGGATCGCTCAGGGCGCCGAGCCGATGTGTCTCGACGATGGTCCCCCAATCCCGGACCGGCGAGTGCTCGAAGCTCGGCCACTCCACATCGTCGCGGCCGAGCAGGACGAAGCCCACGCCCCGCGCCTGCCAGACCAGCTCGCGCAGCCAGGCATCGTTCTGAAACGCTCCGATCCCGCTCTGTGTCGGCGCCGAGCGGTGCAGCGCCTCGATCGTGTCGATCACCAGCGTCACCGGCCGGCGTTGCTCGGCCGTGCGGATCGCGTTCTGCAGGTCCATGCCCAGGCATTCGGGCAGGCGCTGGTCGAGCAAGTCCGCGCCCATGGCGCCAATTTCCTGCAGCAGCGGCTCGGTCCGCTGGTCCAGCTCGTGCAGGCCGCGGGCGAAGACGCGGTTGAGGTACTTGTAGGCGGTGCCCAGGAGTGGTGTGTCGGCCAGGATCTCGTTGATGCCGTCCGCCACGTCCTGCAGCCGCTCGCTGTCGTCGAGCCCCATCGGCAGGGAGGCGGCGAGCCGGTGGACCACCGTGCCGTCCGGGTTCAAGAGCTGGTACTGCCGCAGCACGTCGGAGCTGGGGAAGCGCTCGGCGTGGATGCGCGCAAAGGCGAAGTCGAAGAGCGGAAAGCGCGCCTCGCGCCAGGTCATCCCGAGCTGGAGCCGGAGCTGCAGCAGCGCCTGGACGACATCCTGCGACCAGGCCTCGGCGAGATCGATCGCAGCATAAGCCGGCTTCGCAACGTCGAGCCAGGCGTCGGAGACATAAGCGTCCCTCAAGTCCCGAACGATCCGCCGGGCCAGCGCCGACTTGCCGATGCCGCCGATGCCGGTGACGAGCAGCACCCGCCGCTGGTCCGGCCGGAGCGGCACGGACCAGAGCCCGCGCGCCAGGTCCAGCTCCTCGCCCCGGCCGCGAAACAGCTCGGCCTCGCGATGATCCAGCGATGTCGCCTGCGGCTTGGCCATTGCCGGCACTCCTCAGTATGCCCGGAGAATCGCCGCCGCTTGACAGGCGGTCAAGACGTTGGTGCTCATGCCCCATGCAGGCCAGCCATCGGCGGCGGGCGACGGTGTGACGCGCGCTAAGCGCCCTTAGCAGCCTTCGCCAGCGCGTCACCGACAACGATCGAAGCGCGCCAGTCGTTGAAGATGCCGCCCGCGAAAAAGAGCACACTGCCGATCATGAAGACGATGCCGCCGAGATTATGGATCGCCGCATTGGCCGCCTCCCACCGTAAGTTCGTCTGCAGGTCGGCGGCATCTGCGACGAGGCTATGGAGGCGAGGGCGATTGGTGAAATGCGACGGCATGCGGGCGGCCCCCAGCGTGCAATCGAGCATGGCGCGGCGTCGGAGGTCTAGGCGTCGTCAGTCGATGAAGGCAAGGCACGGGCCCGCGGTAACGTAGAGAGCCGTCGCGCGGCGGCGCCTTGGCGCATGCGCCAGATCCGAGCGCTGCAAGTGTGCCCTGAGCCGGCGGCTGATGCCGCTCCGCATGGCCGGGAAGGTCTCAGGCGGCGGTGACGAGCTTGCTGGCCGCCGTTTCGTCGCCTTTGGCGAGGCGATCGATGAGCCAGCCTTGGTAGTGGCGGATCTTCAGCTTCTGGCCGAGCTCGATGGCGAGCTTGTCGTCGGCCTGGGTCAAGATCAGCCGCTCCGGATCGATGCGGCGCAGCACGTCCAGATGGTCCGGCCGGGCGAGGAGCGGCAGGCGGGCCTTGTCGAAGACCAGCTTCAGCCAGTGGG
Source organism: uncultured Alphaproteobacteria bacterium (assembly GCA_942491185.1). Taxonomy (GTDB): domain Bacteria; phylum Pseudomonadota; class Alphaproteobacteria; order Geminicoccales; family Geminicoccaceae; genus SLRI01. The sequence goes on from CALOAB010000001.1 coordinate 55,290, forward strand.
CGTCGAGGCGGTCCAGATGGAGCAGCGGCAGGGCCTCGATGCCGATCCGGTCGATGGCGATGGTGATCCCGGCCTCGCGCATCTCGGCCGTGGCGCGGCCGCCGTCGGCTGCATCCTTCAGCGCGTCGAGCCAGTGCAGCTCGATGGTGAGCCGGCTGCGCTCGGCGTCGTCGAGGCGCTTCAGCAGCCGGCGATACTCGTCGGTGAACCAGGCGCCGTGGCCGAGATTGAGGCCGATATGCTGGCGCCGCCAGGGGCGGTTCAAGAGCAGCGCCACCAGCATCAACCTGTCCAGATGGCGGCAGAGCTCGGCGAAGAGCGGCTCGCCCTCGACGATCTCGACCGCGGGGAAGAGGGCGGCGGCGAGGTCGGCCAGGCTGGTGAACTGCTCGGTGTAGATCGGCTGCCAGATCGCGCCTGTGCGGTGCACCTTCTGGCGGCGGACGAAGGGCTCGAGGTCGATGCCGTCGAGGCGGTCCTCGATCAGTGCCAGCCGTGCCGGGGTGAGCGGCCCGGCCAGCCGATCGGGCTCGGCGGCACTGGCCGCTGCGGGGCTGTCGGCGGTGCTTCTTTGCAGCGATTCCAGCCGCTCGCGCAGCTCGACATAGCCTTCGGGCAGTTGGAAAGCCTCGAGAATCGAGGCCAGCGACGGGCCCTTGCTCCAGGCCTCGCTCTCCAGCTCCATGAGGTTGAAGAGGGCGGTGTGCGTCCCGGCATCCTCGGCGATCAGGCAGAGGCGACCGGCCTCGATCTCGATCAGCTCGGCGCCGCGCTCGACCGCCAGCTCGCCCACGCTGTTGCGGAAATAATGGTAGCGGGCGGCGCTCGCCATGATGTAGGGCGAAGCCGCGAGGTTGAGCAGGCTGACAGCATTTGGCGTCTTCCGGCGGGCGAGCCGGCGGACGTGCAGGATGAGATCGTTGATCTGCATGAGCGTTCGGGCTCGATCCTCGGCCGTGCCGGCGGGCAGTCGTCGCCGGCTTTGCCCAATGAGCCTGCCACGGCAGGGTTAAGGCGGGCTTAACGCTGCGGCCGCATGGTCGCTGCCAACAGAAACGGATGGGGAGCAGTCGATGACCGAGGAACGCTGGCAGGTGGCGGATCTGCTGGGCTACGCGCAAGCGCTGCTGGCGGCCGCCGGCTTCGAGCCCGAGAAGGCAGAGGTGACGGCGCGGCTCCTGGTCGAGGCGGACCTGCTCGGCCACACGACGCACGGCCTGCAGCTGCTCGCCCCCTATATCGGTGCCGCCGAGGCCGGCAGCATGCGGCTCACCGGCGAGCCCACGGTCATCGCCGACCGGCCGGCCGCGCTCACCTGGGACGGCGAGCGGCTGCCCGGCGTCTGGCTCACCGACAAGGCGCTGGGCGTGGCGATCGACCGGGCGCGCAGCCTGGGCACCGCCATGGTCGCCATCCGGCGCAGCCACCACATTGCGTGTCTCGCCGCCTTCCTCACCCGCGCCACCGATGCCGGGATGATGGCGATCATCACCTCCAGCGACCCGTCGGTCGCCTCCGTCGCCCCGTTCGGCGGGCGGACGCCGCTCTACACGCCCGATCCCATCGCCATCGGCATTCCGACCTCGGGCGAGCCGGTGCTCATCGACATCAGCGCGTCCATCACCACCAACGGGCTGTCGGGCCGCTATGCCGCCGAGGGCAAGCGGATGCCGCATGCCTGGCTCTTGGATGCGGACGGCCATCCGACCGACGATCCGAGCGTCGTCACGGCCGACCCGCCGGGCTCGATCCTGCCGGTGGGCGGGCTCGATCATGGCCACAAGGGCTACGGCCTGGGCCTCATGATCGAGGCCCTGACCCAGGGGCTCTCCGGCTTCGGCCGGTCGGCGGCGCCCAGCGAATGGGGGGCGTCGGTGACGGTCCAGGCGATCGATCCGGCCTGCTTCGGCGGGCTCGACGCCTTTGCGAAGGAGACCGGCTGGCTCGCCGACGCGGCCCGCGCCACGCCACCCCGCCCCGGCGTCGAGCGGGTCCGCGTGCCGGGCGAGAACGGGCTGGCGCGCAAGCGCGAGGCGCTGGCGAACGGCGTCGTGCTCTATCCGGGCATCATGGCGAAGCTGGGCGAGGTGGCCGCCAAGCACGGCGTTACACCGCCCAAGTCGATATAGGAATAATTGCCGACAAAGTTCTTCCGGTCAAGCCGGGCTTCGGGCGGTTCGGCACCTGTAGGGTGCGACGCGTCGAGGTCGGCGGGCGGTCCTGACAGGATGGGCAATCGTCCGCCCGCAACGCCTTGATTGGAAGCGGCTAAGCTGGCGTGCCTGCGGCAAGCTGTCAGCTCGGGTTCGGTTGCGGCAGGTCGGGTTCGTTCGCCCCGAAATTTGCGCTATACGCGCCATAAAAAATGCTTATGAGTCGCGCTGTGCAACATCGCTCGGGTTCTGTTGCGCTGGATGCACCATCATGGCGCCGGGAGCGGCTCAACCATAAGCGTTAGTTATGGCGCGTGCAGCAACGCTGAAGCCTGCTCGGTGCGAGTGGCCGACAGACACGCCAGAGCGCAAGGAGTGACGTGTCCGCTTTCGGCCCAGATCAAGACAGTCGCTGACCCCTTTTTTGCTGTCGACGTAAACAGCTTGGAGAGTGCTGATTGGCCGGCGTGTGCCGCTTGTCGGTTCTTGCGCTGAGTGCCTAGATCCGGCAGATGGCACCGCTTGTTTCCGGATCGTGCCGTGAAAATCGGCAGACTCGAATGGCAGTGGCGTGCTTGGATAGGCAGCACCTTGCGCGGCTGCTAGTCTCTTATTGCTAGGTATCTTATGGCAAAGCTTAACAGTGACATCGGCCGGGTGAAGTTGTTTCTCTTGGCAGTCGGTATTTTTATTGGTGGTATCGTCGCATTTGGTGGATATTTAGTCAGTCAGTATCAGGTTTTCCCTTTTTCATACATGAATATGGCCGAGCAGGCGTTCAAGGGACTTTATCGTGCCGCAATTCCGGCGGAACGGCCTACGCACAAACAGCTGAGCGCCGAGTCGATCTTCCTTCGGTTGCAAGGCGACGGTGTCCTCGTTCCGGTTGCTCTTCCGGCGCGCGGCGGCGGCGGTATGACGTCATTCGGGGATTCCGTGGTGCTGATCACCCGCGAAGGCACACTCTTCTCGGCCAGATCGGCGCGCGACCTAGAGTTGCTGAACATCGAGGCGCCCGACAATGGCTGGCGCGCCTATGCGGCGTTGGCTGATTCCCCACAATACTCCGAGTACAAAATCCATCCTCAAGTCATCCGATACAACGACGTTGAATTTTTTAAAACAAGTGATGGTAAGGGACTGGCGATTTCTTACACAGAATTCAATGAGTCGAACAAGTGTTATCAAACGACCGTCGCCACTCTCGAATTCGATATTGATATTGAAGACATTCGTGAAGTCGTCGCAGCGCGTGATGACTGGCAGGTACTTTTCCGGACGAAGCCCTGCCTGCCACTCAAAAAGGAATATACTGCGATCGAAGGACACATGGCTGGCGGTCGACTGGCTTTCGAAGGACCGAGCACGCTCTACTTGGCAAGCGGCGATTATGCATGGGATGGTGTGTACGCGCCCAAGGCAATTGCCCAAGACCCGGCGGCGGACTACGGCAAGGTGATTGCTATCGACATCGGCAACAAGCAGGCAACCACGCTGTCCCTTGGTCATCGAAATACCCAGGGAATCGGTTTCACTGAAGACGGCCGGCTCTGGGTCGTTGAGCACGGGATGCGGGGTGGCGATGAGTTGAACGCTATTTACGCTGGCGGGAATTTTGGCTGGCCGGAGGAAACACTGGGCACGGCCTATTCGAAGACACCCTGGCCCCTGGCCGATAGCTATGGCCGCCATGAGAAATTTGATCGACCGGTCTTTGCGTGGTTGCCGTCGGTTGCAACGTCCAGCATTACTCTCATTGATGGGTTCAGTGAGAGTTGGGATGGCGATCTACTGGTCGGGTCTCTCAAGGATCAGAGCCTTTATCGCATTCGGATCAACGGCGACAGTGCCCTTTTTGTTGAGCGAGTGTTTATTGGCGAGCGCATTCGCGATGTACACCAGCACTCCGATGGACGACTGGTGTTATGGACGGACTCGAGCTATCTCTACTTTGTCGACGAATCGGAAATTAGTTACGTGGCTGAGTTTATTTCGGACTATATTAATGAAGATCGATACGATGAACCGACGGCCAATAGGGTGAGAGCAGCCATCGATTCTTGCATGGAATGCCACTCCTTCGATCATAATGACGATGTCGGTGCGCCCAGCTTGGGTGGCGTTTTCGGTAGGGCGATTGCGGGCACCGACTATGCAGGCTACTCGGACGCGCTGGCAAGCAAAGGAGGGCGTTGGTCTCGCGAGAACCTCATCGCTTTCGTGCGAAATCCAAGCGCTTTTGTGCCCGGAACAACGATGCCGGACACTGGAATCGAGGAACCTCTGGTCGCAGAAGAGGTCGTGAATATTCTGGAGGCGTTGCGGCAGACAGCTGAATGACAAGACCACTGAAGCTCACATGCTCAGCCAAGACGGAGAGCCCTTTCGGACTGACCTGCCTCTTTTCCGAATTGTCCCTTTTCCCCAAGTAGACATGTGAAGCCGCCGCGAATTCGCGAACTTCGATGGTGACGGTGGATTCCCTCTCCAAGCGCAGAGGCGCTAAGGTGCTGAAAACGCTTGGAGGGTTGGAGGATGGGGGAAGGCCGCTACCGGCATTTGTCGTTCGAGGAGCGTGAGCAGGTCGCGATCTGGCGGCTGGAGGGTGTCAGCCAGGCGGAGATGGCGCGACGGCTGGGGCGATCGTCGTCGACGATCAATCGTGAGTTGGCGCGCAACCGGCTGCCTTCGGGCGGCTACCAGCCGAGCTTCGCCGAGGGCTCCTACTTGGTGCGGCGCGAGCGGCTGGCGTTGCTCGAGCGGGACGAGCGGCTGGAGCGGTTCGTGATCGATCGCCTGACCGAAGGCTGGTCGCCCGAGCAGATCGCCGGCCCGCCATGGTCTCCTGACCATGGCTGCTTCGCAGATGGATCGCGCGGCCTTCTGGCGCGCGATGGCTAAGAGCCTGTCCGAGAAGTTTACGTGGTGTTTCATCGACTTATGATCGTGTGCCGGCGCGGCGCCGAGCGCAGTCCGATGCCGGGGCATCGGCCAAGCTCGGCGACAAGGCCGGAGCCGATCATAAGCCGACCGAAGGTGAGCTTGGCAGCAGCACCTGCTTCGTCGTCGGTCGACCGACGATGCTCCAGCATCGACGATCGACCAACTTCTCGCATCTGCTCACTGCCAAGCTCATGAAACACCACGTAGACTTCTCGGACAGCCTGCTAAAAGCCGGCAACGAGTCGGGCCTGCGCGGGCTCGGTGCCGAGACCATCTACCGCTTCATCTATCGGGCGCGGCAGAAGCTGGAGAAGCTCTGGAAGCTGCTGCCCCGCAGCAAGGCTCGCAGAGGCCGACGCAAACGGCGCGAAACCAAGAGCACGATCACCGATCGCCAATTCCTGCAGGCAAGGTGGCGATCCACGACCAACCCGAAGTCGTCCAGGATCGCGAGAAGCTCGGCGACTGGGAGGCCGATCTGATGTTCTGCCGGCGCACCCAGCCGGTTCTGGTGCTGCACGAACGCGCCTCGCGGCTGACCCTCGCGGCCAAGCTCGCCGGCAAGAGTGCGGCCGAGACCGCGGCCACGCTCATGGCGATCTTCAAGCGCCTGGCGCCCGAGCTGAAGAGCTCGATCACCTTCGACAAGCCGCGCCAGCAGGCGAGCGGCTCCATTCCTGAAAGGACCGAGGCCAGAAGGCCTCGGCGGGGCAGCGAGTTCGCCCGCCATGGCCTGCTGGCCAGCGTCAGCGGCATAACCACCTGGTTCTGCGACGCCTATGCCAGCTGGCAGAAGGGCAGCGTCGAGAACACCAATGGCCGGCTCAGGCGACACTTGCCGCGACAACTCGATCTCGACACCCTCAGCCCGGCAGACCTCCAAGAGATCGTCCTTTCGCTCAACCTCACGCCGCGGAAATGCCTCGGCTACCTCACGCCGATCCAGGCCTTCTTCAAAGGCCTTGGCAAGGAGATCGAGATACGGTTTGCTTGATGCACTCGCCGCTGCGCTTGGAGAGGGAAGCCACCGGGCGCGACCAGGAGGGGCGGGGACGGGGGAGCGGGGCGGGAGGAGCGGCGGGTGTCGACGGCGGGCGCGGGGGGAAGCGATCCGCGCGCGGCCCGGGGGGAGGGGAGGGGAGGGGGGGGGGGGGGGGGGGGTAGAGACGCCTGCCACCGGGGCCTCGAAATGCATCGGCATCGGGCGCTCGCGACGCTCGATGCATTAATCTAGCTCGAAGGCTTCCTTGTAGTCCAGTTTCAGCTTCGGATTTTGCGCTTCCTTGCGCAACATGCAATTGCCGACGACGAGGATCTCGATCTCGGAGCCCATGAAGCAGCGGAAGGCGTCCTCGGGTGTGCAGACGATGGGCTCGCCACGGACGTTGAAGCTGGTGTTGACGACCATCGGGCAGCCGGTCCGCTGCTTGAAGGCCTGGATCAGCCTCCAGTAGCGCGGGTTGGTCGATTCGTGCACCGTCTGCACGCGGGCCGAGTAGTCCACATGGGTCACTGCCGGGATCTCGGAGCGCGGCACGTTGAGCTTGTCGATCCCGAACAGCGCCTCCTCTTCGGCGGTCATCGTCCGCCTGCGGCCGTCGACGACGTCGGCAACGAGCAGCATGTAGGGGCTGGGCTCGTCGAGCTCGAACCAGTCGCTGACGTCCTCGAAGAGCACCGAGGGCGCGAAGGGCCGGAAGCTCTCGCGATACTTGACCTTGAGGTTGAGGATCTTCTGCATGGTGGGCGAGCGGGGATCGCCGAGGATCGAGCGACCGCCCAGGGCCCGCGGGCCGAACTCCATGCGGCCCTGCATCCAGCCGACGGCCTTGCCGTCGGCGAGCGCCTCGGCGGTCGTCGTGATCACCTCATCGTCGTCGAGCACCTCGAAGGCGGCGCCAGCGGCCTTTAGCGCCGCGGCGCTCTGCTCGGTCGAGAACGCCGGTCCGAGATAGGCGCCCTGCATGCGGTCGAGATGGCCGTTGATCGCGGGCCGCGGACGGCCCTCGAGCTGATGGTAGGCGGCGAGCGCAGCACCGAGCGCACCGCCGGCATCGCCCGCTGCTGGCTGGATCCAGATATTGTCGAAGGACTTGTCCCTGAGCAGCTTGCCGTTGGCGACACAGTTGAGGGCGACGCCGCCGGCGAGGCAAAGATTGCGCTGCCCGCTTTCCTTGGCGATCGAGCGCCCCAGTCGCAGCACGACTTCCTCGGTCACCTTCTGGACAGACGCCGTCAGATCCATCTCGCGCTGGGTCAGCAGTTCCTCGGGCTGCCGGGCCGGGCCACCGAAGAGCGCGTCGAACTTGGCGTTCGTCATGCGCAAGCCGGTGCAATAGTCGAAGTAGTCCATATTGAGCCGGAACGTGCCGTCGGGCTTCAGATCCATCAAATTGTCGAGGATCGTCTGGACGTAGCGTGGCTCGCCATAGGGTGCCAGCCCCATGATCTTGTATTCGCCGGAGTTGACCTTGAAGCCCGTATAGTAGGTGAAGGCAGAGTAGAGCAGCCCCAGCGAATGCGGGAAGTGTTGCTCCTTGACGATGTTCAGCTCGTTGCCGCGGCCGATGCCGAGCGTGGTGGTCGACCACTCGCCGACGCCGTCCATGGTCAAAATCGCCGCTTCATCGAAGGGCGACGGAAAGAACGCGCTCGCGGCATGGCTCTGGTGGTGCTCGGTGAACAGCAGCTCCCTGTTCCAGGAGTCGCCGCCCGGAAGCTCACCGAGCGCATCGCGCAGCATCGACTTCTGGAAGAGCTTTTCCTTCAGCCAGATCGGCAGGGCCATGCGGAACGAGCGAAAGCCGCGTGGCGCGAACGAGAGATAGGTCTCGAGCAAGCGCTCGAACTTGATGAACGGCTTGTCGTAGAACACGACATGGTCGACGTCCCGCATCGAGCCACCTGCCTCGCTGAGGCAGTACTCGATCGCATGGCGCGGAAACCCCGCATCGTGTTTCTTACGCGTGAACCGCTCTTCCTGGGCCGCCGCTCTGATCTCGCCGTCAACCACCAGTGCTGCCGCACTATCGTGATAGTAGGCAGAGATGCCGAGAATTCTCATGGTTCCACTCAAAACAGTGTGTAGATGAACGGCGCTACCGCAGAGCCCTGTGCTGCAACCAAAAGGCCTCCGAACAAGGCCATGATCAAAATGATCGGGGCCAGCCAGAACTTCTTGCGCACTCTGAGGAATTGCCAGAGTTCGGTGATGAATTCCATCAAAGGGTACCTGCTTGTTTCGCTCGATGAGACGTGTTGCGATGATCAGAACTGGTGGCGAAGCGACTCCGGCGCCGGACCTGGAGGATCGCGCTCGATCCAATAGCTTGGCGCGTCACCGTCGAAGCGCCGCCGCATCGGATCGTACCGCACCAGTCGCATGATCAGACCCGCCGGTATGATCGTGATGATGAACAGCAGCAGCATCACCACCGGATTGACCACGTGGAAGAGCAACAGACCCAGCTTGGTCCATGCTCTATTGAGCGGTGCTAGCATCCCGGGTCGAAGCAGCCCTGCCGCCAAGAGGGCGATGCCGGCTACCAGGAATACGGCCATCAGCCAAGAGAGCGAGCCGACCCACCACCAGCGGAACACGGCGATCGCCGCGAGGATCCCGCCAACGGTCAGGCCAAAGCTGCGATCCGACGCCGTCTTAATCGACGAATGCGCAAGATAGTGCTCATGGGTCGACAAACTCTGCTCGCCTTCTACCAGAAGTTAAGTGACAGCCACTCATTGAGAACTCTTTTAAGAGTACGTTAGTTGGGTAGCGAAACCGAGTCGGATTGTCGCCGCCCGACATACAAACGAGTCGATTGTGACTTTAGCTCCACCGGGCGCAGACGACCGCGATAGCCACCCGAACGATGCAATCGGCGGGCCGTCGTGGATCGGCATGGAATAAGGTCCCCGACTTTGGGGTGATCGATGTGATCGTCGCCCATTCCGGACCGGCTCGCCGCGATGCTCGAACACCATCCGCATGGCCCGCGCCCGCATCTCAGGTGAATATTCCGTCGATCTCGTCATCAGGGCTCCATCCTCTCAAGAGAAGGAGCCTCCTGTCTTTCCTGGACCGGCTATTCTGAGGACTGGCGGACGGCATCCCGCGAGCCTCCGGGGTGATCGAGCGCGTTTGCCGGCGTGGGAGCCGTTCGCCCGCGACCTGGAACGTGTCGGCGTCGAGCACAATAGCGACGCCCCCGATCATCTCACACTGGCCGCGCGGTGCGTGCACCCCAACGCAGGCCTGGTCCCGCTCGAGGATGTCGCGGATGCGCCCGCGGCCGATGCCGTTGATGCCGGTGAGTGACCTGACGCTCGGCCTGGGCTGGCCGGCAATCAATTGCCCAGCGCGCTCGTCGCTGATTTGCGCGATGGTGGTCGGGCGATCTGGAGGATCGGCGTTGATGTCGAAGGAGTCGACGACGGCGATGCTGACGAGGGCCAGGAGGAAGACCACGACAGCGGCCAGGATATTCGTGCGAGCCATCGGGCGAATATGCCGGCAATTCGGTCCAAGCCATGGGCCCGGGCCGCATCAGGCCGGTGACTTAGACCTTATGTTCCTGGCCTAGTTGAGGCGCCCGTCTCCAGTATGCACTGATCGAGGATTGCGCCAGGTGGTCTGGTGCCGAGCCTCATGCATAGGAGACGGGCAAGATGGACCATATCACATTCGTTGGGCTGGACGTTCACAAGAAGAGGACGTCGGTTGCGCTCGCGGAAGCGGGCCGCAGCGGCGAGGTGCGCTTTCATGGAGAGATCCCAAGTACACCGGATGCGATGCGACGACTGGTTGAGAAGCTGGGGCGGCCTGGCCGACGGCTTGCCTTCTGTTACGAGGCCGGCCCTTGCGGTTATGGTACGTATCGGCTGCTGCGCGGCCTGAGCCAGGATTGCATCGTGGTCGCGCCGTCGCTGATTCCGAGCCGACCGGGTGAAGACCAACCGGCGGGATGCGGTGGCGCTGGCAAAATTGCACCGGGCCGGCGAGCTGACGGAAGTCTGGGTGCCTGACGGCGCGCATGAAGCGATGCGCGATCTGGTGCGTGCCCGCGCCACGGCACGACGGGTGCTCGGCAAAGCCCGCCAACATCTCCAAGGTTTCCTATTGCGCCATGGCCGGGTCTACAGCGGAAAACGCGGCTGGACCCAAGCTTATCGACGATGGTTGACCACGGTTCGCTTCGACCATCCCGCCCAGCAGATCGTGCTACAGGATTACATCCATGCCGTCGATGATGGCGAAGTCAGGCTGGCGTGTCTCGAGCAGCAGCTCGAAGAGCTCCTGCCCAGCTGGTCAATGGCGCCTGTGGTCGAGGCCGTGCAAGCCATGCGTGGCGTTGGGTTGATCGTGGCGGTGACCGTGGTCGCCGAGGTCGGCGACTTCTCGCGCTTCGCCAATCCCCGCCAACTGATGGCCTATCTCGGCCTGGTCCCGTCGGAACATTCGAGCGGCGCCAGCGTTCGTCGTGGCGGCATTACCAAAGCCGGCAGCGCTCTCGCCCGCCGCGTGCTGATCGAAGGCGCTTGGACCTATCGCATGCAGGCGCGGGTCAGCCGAAAGCTATTGGATCGCATTGAGCACCTACCCAAGGAGGTGCGTGACACTGCTTGGCGCGCGCAGCGGCGCTTGTGCAACCGCTATCGCCGCCTGGCCGCTGCTGGCAAGCCCAAAGTGGTGGTGACCACTGCGATCGCTCGCGAAATGGTCGGCTTCATCTGGGCGATCGCCCGCATGGTGCAGCCAAGACCGGCAATCGGTTAACGTTCGCTATCACGAAAAGAGGACACCCGTTCGAGAACGAGAAATTTCGATCCGCCTGGCGGACGGCAGGGCGCGGCAGGGGAACCCTCGTCGTCTGTTATGAGCCGACCCAGGTCGATGCTCGCCCTTAGATCGAGGCAGCCCCGAGACGAAACCGCGGTCATGCGGTAGCCAACCCGCGCATGAGAGCTTGCTCAACCGTCGTCTCAAGGCCCTGTCGTTCGCCAGGCGGATCGTTCATCTTCGACTGACTTCAGCGCAGGCTGGAGACGATCGCCGTGCCTTGAGGACTTGATTGGGAACATGAGAACAGCGTGTTGCAGAAAGCCTGATTTCAGCGTTCGGCGGATTCGATTTCAATGACGGCTGTGGCGAGCGGCAGCGGGGCTCGAGCGTCGAAGACGGCGAGCCAGAGGGCTTGGTGTGCGTTGTCGAGTGGCACGTAGAGCCAGCAAAGGGCGAGATGGGCACCTGCCCAGCGCCTGGGGGTGCCGGAGCCGGTGAGAAGCCGCATGACGAGCCCCAGATTATAGCCGGCGATGTGGATCAGGTAGCGTTTTTGAACGTTGTCGCGGCCGCGCAACCAGGTTCGGCGCATGCCGCCGCGATCGAGGGTCAGCGCGAAGGCGCGCTCGACGATCTCGGCTCTGAGCTTGAAGGCTTGCTTGGCGACGCCCGAGAGCAGCCGGCGACGGTTGGCGTAGACAGCGTTTCTGGCTTGGTCGTCGCCATGCCAGCGCAGGATGCCGTCCTTGCCGGAGGGTGGCGCGGGCTCGCTGATCCGGGTCTTCCAGCCACTGTCGTGCAATTCCTTCAGGCCGTCTCGGCTGTGGTAGCCTTTGTCGGCAACCAGTTCGGCGGGAGCTTCGACGGTCGGGCTCAGCTTGATGGCGTCGAGCTTCAGCGCCGTCTTTTCGAGCGTCTCCGGCAAGGTCTTGGTGTCACCACGATCGGCATGATGGACGGGAGCGGCGAGAATGGCGCCGGTGTCGAGATCGACGGCATGCTCGGGCTTGTAGGCGAGGCGGGTGCGGCCGTCCTTCATCCGGGCGATGCGGGCATCCTCGTCGGTCGGGCTCTGCCAGTCCTCGTTCGAGAGCTTCTTGCCGGGTCGCTTGCGATCGAGCCGGATCAGGTCGTCCGCCGTCGGCGTCTCGATGCCGCTCTCGGCTGCCAGCCGCTTCAGCATCTCGCGGTAGCCTTCGCCCGTTGCCCGGCGAACCATCGCCCGCAGCGCCGCATGCGCCTCCATCGTCGAGGCATCGACCCCGATCCGCGCGCCCTTGATCAGCCCGTGCTCGGCCAAGCGCTGCAGCACCCAGGCGAAGATCTCGTCATGAACCTCCAGCGGCAGACGCGAGCGGGTCCGCGACAGCCAGGAATGGTCCGGCACCCGCTCCCGGCTCTCCAAGAGCAAGAACTCGCGCAGGCTCAAGCTGTCCGCACAACGCCACTCGATCCCGCGCTCGCTGTCGATCCCCTCGAAGTAGCCAACCAGCAGCATGCGAAAGTAGCGCCCGGGCGGCAGCGACTTGCGACCCCGGGCCACCGCCGAGTAGTAGGGTCGGCAGAGATCTTCGGCGTGCCGGTCAAAACCGGCACCGCGCAGAACCTCCTGCAGCCGGTCGTAGAACGGATGGCCCTGCGACCGGGGCAGCTCCGACCAGCTCAGCAAAAGCTCGCTCTGCCGCTCCGTCTGCCGACCCAACGCCATGCCGTCCCTCCCTGCCGTACCAATGGCACCGAATCACGATCAGCCAGATTTCGTCAACACGCTGTTATGGTCGAGAGCTCCGAGCGGTAGCATGCGGAGGGGTGCTCCGGATACCTGGAGACCCGCCACCCAAAACGGCACCGTCGTCGCCTTTTGATAACTTTGCTACTCTTGGCAAGCGTTCAGCGGCGTGACCGATGCTTCGTATCATGGGCAAGCGCAGGTTCGTTTCGTGCCCGAATGCGGACACCATACGGACATGGTCCTGGGAGATGTTTCCGAAGATCCCCGGGACGTCGCCTAGGTCTCTCATTCAGTTGGTGCCCCTGGCCGGACTCGAACCAGCACGCTGTTGCCAGCAACAGATTTTGAGTCTGCCGCGTCTACCAATTCCGCCACAGGGGCACAGGCGGGGAGTTAAGCCCTGGGCGATTGCCGGTCAAGCATGTGCAGGATCGCGACGTCAGAGCCCCCAGCTCAATGCCAGCGGCTGCGTCTTGCGGGCGAGGCGGAGCAGCCCCTCGCGGGTCGCTTCGTGCAGGGGCTCGAGCGGATGGCGGACGGCATCGCTCTTGATCACAGCCCCCTCCATCATCACGGCCTTGGTGGCGCGCAGCCCGCATTGCCGGTTCTCGAAATTGATCAGGGGCAAGATGCGGGCGTAGGCGTCGGCTGCCTCGTCGAAACGGCCGGCCAGGTGGTGCGTCACCACGGGCTTGATCAGGTCCGGCATCAGTGCGGAGGGCATCGTGCCGGTGGCCCCAGCGTCGAGATCGGCCATCAGCGTGATCGACTCCTCGCCGTCGAAAGGCCCCTCGATGGCGTCCCCGCCGGCCGCGATCAAGGCGCGCAATTTGGCTGCGGCCATCGGCGTCTCGACCTTGAGCCAGCGGACCGTCGGCAGCTCCTTCGCCATGAAGGCGAGGAACGGCACCGACAGCGTCACCCCGCTCAACGGCGCATCCTGCACCATGATTGGAATATCGACCGCGGTTGCCACCGACTTGAAATGCTCGAACGTCCCCTTCTCGTCCGCCTTCAACAACGCGCCGTGATAGGGCGGCATCAGCATCAGCATCGCCGCACCCGCAGTCTGCGCCCGCTTGGCCCGCTCGACGGCGACATGGGTGCTGAAATGGCTGGTTGTGACGATCACCGGCACGCGTCCCGCCACGTGGCCGAGGCAGAGATCGAGCAGCGTTTCCCGTTCGGCATCGGTCAGCAAGAACTGCTCGGAGTAGTTGGCGAGGATGCAGATGCCGTCGACGCCCTGGTCGACCATGCAGTCGAGGACCCGCTTCTGCCCGTCGAGGTCCAGGGCACCGTTCTCGTGAAACGGCGTGGGCGCTATCGGGTAGACCCCGGTTCGGAGATGCTCGGTGGTGGCTGGCATGGCTGGGTCCCCCTGCTGCTGATCGGCCGTCTTGTCCTGCGGCCGTGACGGCGCGGAGAGTGCGCGTCAAACGGCCAGCGATCAAGGGGCCGGCGGCCGGTTTCGCTTTCCGCCGGCCGGCGCCCATATTACCGTTGCCGGCCAACAAGGCAGCGAGCACCAAAACGATCAGGGAGACCACCGATGCAGCTCACCGACGCCCAGCTCAGGGAATTCGACGAAGCCGGCTGGCTCTTCCTGCCGGACTGCTTCAGCGAGGCAGAGGTCGCGGCCCTGCGCGCCGAGGCCCTGACCATCTACGCCTCCGACCGCGAGCAGGTCTGGCGGGAGAAGTCGGGCGCGCCGCGCACCGCCTTCGCCGCGCACACCTACAATGACGGCTTCGCCATCCTGGGCTCGCATCCGCGCCTGGTCGAGCCGGTAGCCCAGCTCTTCGGCGAGCCGGTCTACATGCACCAGTTCAAGATCAACGCCAAGGCACCCTTCGACGGCGAGGTCTGGCAGTGGCACCAGGACTACGGCACCTGGGCCAGGGACGACGGCATGCCCGAGCCCCGGGCCATGAACATCGCCGTCTTCCTCGACGAGGTGATGGCGGTCAACGGCCCGCTCATGGTCATCCCCAAGAGCCACAAGAAGGGCGTGCTCGCGGCGGGGCACGACCTGCAGACGACCTCCTACCCGCTCTGGACGCTCGACAAGGACGTGATCACCGAGCTGGTCGCCGAGGGCGGGATCGTGGCACCCACAGGCCTGCCGGGCTCGGTCTTGATGTTCCACGGCAATCTGGTCCACGCCTCGCCGCCGAACATCACGCCCTACCCGCGCAAGATCGTCTACCTCACGCTGTGTGCCGTCTCGAACCACATCCGCACACCAACCAGGCCCGAGTGGATCGCGCATCGCGACTTCACGCCGATCGAGCCGGTGGCCGACGATGCGCTCCTGAAATTCGCGCAGCAGCATCCGCTGGCCGCCGAATAGCGGTCCGGACACTCGTTCAGTCGAGGCTCTGGGCCAGCCGCTTGGGCGCTATCAGCCGGTAGCTGCGGCTGACCAGCAGGGCCGCCTCATCCCAGTCCGGATCGTCGTCGAGGCGCATGCCGACCCAGCCCTTGTGGCCGACATAAGGTGGGCGAAAGAAACGCTCGGGTGCGGCGCCGATCAGCACCTCCTGGCTGCCGGGCGGTGCCTTGACCCAGGCCGCGACCCGCCCGTCGTCGGCGCGCTCCATGGCGAACATCTTGTCCTTCACCCGATAGGTCGGATGTCCCCAGGCCTCCTTCTCGGTCGCCTCGGGCAGGGCCAGGCAGATCGCGCGCAACCGCTCGGCCGGCGCAACCGCCATGCGTGCTCAGCCTGCCGCCATCTCATCGTAGCAGGCCAGCGCCTGGGCGCCGTAGATCGCCGACGGCCCGCCGCCCATCTCGACCGCCACACCCAGCATCTCGAGGATCTCGTCCCTGGTGGCACCCAATCGGACGCAGGCCCGAGAGTGAAAGACGATGCAGCCTTCGCAACGGATCGCGACCGAGACGGCGAGCGCGATCAGCTCCTTCTCCTTGTGCGACAAGGCCCCGTCGGCGCTCGCCGCCTTGACCACCGAGCGAAACGCGGCGAGCGGCTCGCCGCCATCCTTGTGCAGCGCCTTGCTCTGCGCCTGGTAGTGCTTCTCGAGCTCGAGATAGGAAGCCATCACCGAAATCCCCGTGCTGCTCATGCTTCGGCGCTATCGACCACGAAGCCATGGCCGGCGCTTTGATCTGGATCAGGCGGGGATCTGGATCAGGCGGGACATCGCGACGATCCAGCCCGGCCGTCGCCACCGTTCATGTGCTCCAGCATACGATGCCGGCATCGTTGGCAAAACACGCAAGAGACGGCGATCGAGCAACGACCTCGGCTTGCTTGTCTGCCGGCATCGAGAACGCTAGCCTCAGCGACGTCGACGCACGCGATTGGAGTGATTGATGCGGGTCGTCTTGATCCTCGTTCTTGGCTTGGCCGGCTGTGCCAAGGTCACGGAAATGCACGAGCCAGACGGCGGCATTCAATACCTCGTTGGCTGCTACGGCGCATTGACGCCGATGAGCGCCTGCTACAACAAGGCCGACGAACTCTGCCCTGCCGGCTATACGATCGTCGGCCGCCACGACACGGCATCGTCATCAGTAACGCAGCAGGGAACCAGCGTGAATAGCGTGGGCGAGCAACTCATCATCAAATGTGATTACCCGGATCTGGACAATGGCGGCTAGAGGCCGATCAATATTCAGCCCTAGCCGGCCGCCAGCTCGCGGCAGAGCGCGAGGAGACCCGCCTTGGTCTCGATCCCGATCCCCGGCACTTCCGGCAGCGCCACCCGGCCACCCTCGACCCTGATTCCATCGGCGAAGCCGCCGAAGGGCTGGAAGATGCCGGGATAGCTCTCATTGCCCCCCAGATGCAGGCCGGCCGCGATGTTCAGGCTCATCTGGTGCCCGCCATGCGGCACCACCCGGCGGCTGGACCAGCCATTGGCCGCCAGCATCTCCAGCGTGCGGATGTACTCGCAGAGCCCGTAGGACAAGGCGCAGTCGAACTGCAGCCAGTCGCGGTCCGACCGCATGCCCGCGTAGCGGATCAGGTTGGTCGCATCGATGGTCGAGAACAGGTTCTCCCCCGTCGCCATCGCCGGCTGGTAGTGCTCGGCCAAGGCCGCCTGCAGCGAATAGTCGAGCGGATCGCCGGCCTCCTCGTACCAGAGCAGCCCGTAAGGCTCGAGCGCCTTGGCGTAGGCCACGGCGGTCTCCAGATCGAACCGCCCATTCGCATCGACCGCGACGTGCGCCGCCTGGCCCGCCACCCCGATGACCGTCTCGATCCGTTCCAGATCCTGGGCCAAGGGCGCGCCGCCGATCTTCAGCTTGAAGTCGACATAGCCCATGTCGCGGTAGCGCAGCACCTCGTCACGCAAGCCGTCCAGCCCCTTGTCAGGCTGGTAGTAGCCACCAGCCGCGTAGACCCAGACATCCGGGTCCGCGACGCCGTCCCGGTAGCGATCCGCGAGCAGCCGCCAGAGCGGCACGCCCTCAACCTTCGCCAAGGCATCCCAGATCGCCATGTCGATGGTGCCGACGGCCACCGAGCGCTCGCCATGCCCACCCGGCTTTTCGTTGGTCATCATCACGTCCCAGCAACGGAACGGATCGAGCAGCCCGCTCTCCGGGTCGAGCAGCGACTCTGGCTTCGCCTCCAGGAGCCGAGGAATCATCCGCTCCCGCATGATGGCCCCTGCCGCGTACCGCCCGTTCGACGAAAACCCGAACCCCACCACCGGCTTGCCGTCGCGGATTACGTCCGTCACCACCGCCACCAGCGAGCAGGTCATCTTCGAGAAGTCGATATAGGCGTTGGCGATCGTCGACTTGATCGGCGCCGCTGTCTCGCGGATCGCGGTGATGCGCATTACGCAGCGAGCGCCTGCTGCCACGTCCCGGCATCCGGCAGGCCCTTGGCCGGGCCGATCGCGGCCACGGTCGACACCGGCTTCTTGAACAGCCGGGCCGCCACCCGCTCGATGTCGGCTTGCGTCACCGCTGCGTACTTCTCGGCGATCTCTTGCGGCGTCAGGTAGTCGCCGAAGCAGAGCCACTGCCGCGCCAGGTCCTCGCAGACCGAGAAGCAGCCCTCCTGCGCCATCAGCAGGCTGGCCCGGAGCTGTGCCTTGGCGCGCGCCAGCTCGGCCTCGCCGATGCCAGACGCCAGGCCCTGGACCTCGCCCGCGATCACCTTGATCAGCTCCGGCACGTCCTTCTCGCCGGTCCCGGCATAGATGCCGAAGATGCCGGAATCCTTGTGCAGGCCGGTGAACGAGAAGACCGAGTAACACAGGCCCCGGTTCTCGCGGACCTCCTGGAACAGCCTCGACGACATGCCGCCGCCCAAGGCGGTCGAGAAGACCGAGAGCGGGATGAAATCGTCGTCGGTGTAGGCCATGGCCTCGAGCCCGAGGCAGAGATGCACCTGCTCGAGCTCACGGCTCGCCAGCCACTCGCCGCCCTTGTAGCGGGCGGGATCGGGCAGCTTCGAGCGTGACCGCTTGCGGTCGCCGAAATGCTGCTCGGCGAGCCCGACGATGGCCTCGTGCTCGACCTTGCCCGAGGCCGCGATGATCAGCGATTGCGGCCCGTAATGCGCGTCGACGAAGGCCTGGAGCGATTCCCGGGGCAGCTTCTCGATCACCGCCTCGGTGCCGAGGATCGACCGACCGATCGCCTGGTTGGGGAAAGCCGCATCCTGGAACTGGTCGAAGACCAGATCGGACGGCGTGTCCTGGGTCTCGCCGATCTCCTGCAGGATGACGTGCCGCTCTTTCTCGAACTCCTCCGGGTCGAAGGTCGAGTGCAAGAGGATGTCGGCCAGGATGTCGGCAGCCAGCGGCACGTCCTCGGCCAGGACACGGGCGTAATAGGCGGTGTGCTCGCGGCCGGTGTAGGCGTTGAGCGAGCCGCCCACGTCCTCGATCTCCTCGGCGATGCCGCGCGCCGTCCGCCTGGCCGTCCCCTTGAACGCCATGTGCTCCAGCATGTGCGCGACGCCGTTCACCTCGGGCGCCTCGAAGCGCGCGCCGGCATCCACCCAGACGCCGAAGCTCGCCGTCTCGACCCGCGGCATCGTCTCGGTGACCACGCGGACACCGTTCTCGAGCGTGGTGATCTTCATCGATTCCCTTCGATCCAATGCAGGAGGTCGGCCTCGATCAGGGCCAGGTCGTCCTCCAATGTGGTGTAGCGCTCGTCCGCTTCCATCATCCAGGCGAGCTGTGGCGGCAATGGTGCTTCCCTGCCGATGGCAGCACGGATCGCGTCCGGGAACTTGGCGGCGTGCGCCGTCGCCAGCGTCACCAGCGGCGCGCTTTCGGTCAGCATGTCCCGGCCGGCACGGATGCCGACGGCCGTGTGCGGATCGACCAGCTGGCCGGTCGTCTCCAGCACGTCCTTGATCGTCGCATGGGTCGCCGCCTCGTCGACCCGCGAGCCGGCGAACAGCGTGCGCACCGCGTCCCGCTTGGCATCGGCGACCTCGAGCTCGCCGGTCCTGGCGAAGTCGCGCATCAGCTCGGCCACCGCGGCCCCGTCGCGGCCCTCCATCTCGAACAGCAATCGCTCGAAGTTGGAGGCCACCTGGATGTCCATCGACGGGCTGGACGTTGTCACGACCTCGCCGCGTGCGTAGCGGCCGGTGCCGAGAAAGCGGGCCAGGATGTCGTTCTCGTTGGTGGCGACGATCAGCTTCGCCACCGGCAGGCCGATGCGCTTGGCCACATAGCCCGCATAGACGTCGCCGAAATTGCCTGTGGGCACCGAGAACGCCACCGGCCGCTCGAGCCCGCCGAGCCGGAGCGCCGCATAGACGTAGTAGCCGGCCTGCGCCACGACCCGCGCCCAGTTGATCGAGTTGACCGCGGCCAGCCCCACCCGGTCGCGGAAGGCCACGTCCGCGAACATCTCCTTGAGCCGGTTCTGGCAGTCGTCGAACGTGCCCTTGACCGCAATCACCCGGACATTCGCCTCGGTCGAGGTCGTCATCTGCCGCCGCTGCACCGGCGAGATGCGGCCCTCGGGAAAAAGAATGGCGACCCTGATCCGCTCCAGCCCGGCAAAGGCGCGCACCGCCGCAGCCCCGGTATCGCCCGAGGTGGCACCAACGATCGTGATGCTCTCCTGCCGTCGCGCCAGCACCGCCTCGAACATGCGGCCCAGGAGCTGCATGGCGAAGTCCTTGAACGCCAGCGTCGGGCCGTGAAACAGCTCCGAGCAGCCACTCGTCATGACCGAGCTGCACCAACGGAGCCGTCGCCGCATGGCGGAAATCGGCATAGGCCGCCCTGGCCATGCCGAGCAGCTCGCCCTCGCCGAAGCAGCCGGCTGTGAACGGTGTCAGCAGCTTCGCCACCGTCTCCGGATAGTCGAGCCCGACGAAGCTCTGGAGGTCGAGCTCGGGCCATGCCTCCGGCACGAACAGCCCGCCATCCTCGGCGAGCCCCCGCAACAGGACATCCTCGAACGAGCGGCCGCCACTGCCGCCGCGTGTGCTGGTGTAGGTGATCATCGATGCAATCGTCTTTGTGCTGAATCCAGGCCCTCTTAAACGAGCCGTGGCGGGAACGCGACCGTTGCGGTACCGGAAAGCTAAGAGAATCCGGGGAAATGATTTCCCCGGTCCCCTCGGGATTTAGCGATGGGGGATGACGGGCATTGCGGCTGGTGCGCGGTGGGTCAGGAGCTCGGCGGCGCTGTCGCGGACCACGACGACCTCTTCGTGGACCATCATCTTGCCGGCACCGAAGGCTAGGCTCGGCTCCAGGGTGAGCACCATGCCGGGCTCCAGGACGGTGTCGTCGAACGGGGCGATCGACGGCCATTCGGTGAGCTGCATGCCGAGGCCGTGCCCGAAGCGGCCGACATCCCCGCCGGCACCAGACACAGGCGCGATGACCCGCTGCATGGCGACAAAAACGTCGGCGGCGGTGGCACCAGGACGAACCGTCGCGATCCCGGCCTCGGTCGCGGCGAAGAGCGTCGTATACGCTGCGTCGGCAGCCGAATCGACCACGCCCACGGCGTAGTTGCGGTCGAAATCGCACCAATAGCCGTCATGACCGGCGCCAGTGTCGAGCACCAGCACGTCGCCCGACGCCAGCCGCCGCTCGCTCGGTGGCGAGATGATGTCACCATAGCCCCCGGACCCGGCGCCGCCGACGAGATAGGGGACGTCGTCGACACCGGCGGCGAGGCATGCCCGCCTGAAGGTGCGGAAGACCTCGATCTCGGTCATGCCGACATGCAGGAGATCCGGCAGACTCTCGAACACACCCGAGACGATGCCGCAGACATGCGCGATCTTGGCGATCTCCGCCGCCGACTTGACCATGCGCAGCCGTCGCACGATGGCCGAGGCGTCGACGAAGGCAAGATCAGCAAGCTGCTTCTCCAGCGCCCTGAAATCGGCAAGCGGCATCCGCAAATGCGTCTCTGGGCCCATTGGCAGGCCGATCCGCCCCTTGCCGTCGGTGACCTCGCGCAACGTTGCCGCCAAGAGCGAGACGCCTTCGTCCGCCGGTGCCGGCGATGCCCAGAGGCGGATGTCGTCCAGCCAGGTCCGCGCCATGGCGGCAGCGCCGATCGACGGGATGACCGCGATCGGCTTGCCGCTGGCCGGCACGACGAGAAACCAGGGCCGCGTCGGGCTCTGCCAGAACGGGGTGAGGAAACCGCTGAAGTAGCGGACTTCCGGCTCGGTCGTAAGGAGCAGGGCCGCCAGATCCTGCTCGGCCATCAGCGCCTGAGCGCGACCGACCCGGGAAGCGAACTCGGCGTCGGGAAAGCCGCGCGGCGGCTCTGCAGGAGGTGTCGTCACCGACCTGCAGCAGAGCCCAGCGTCGCCACCATGCCCTGCCAGTGAATGGTGCCGGTCTGGAGATCGACGCACATCAGGTCCTCGCCGACCACGACCGGCCCGCCATAGGTGGCCCGCGCATCCGCCAGCAGCGCCGAGGGGTCGGCCTCGGGCGGCACGATATGGGTGAGCAGCAGCGCCTTGGCGCGTGCCTCCTCGGCGATCCCGCCGACATCGGTCGAGAGCGTATGGTAGCCGGCCACCGCCTCGACCGTTTCCGCCGAGCGCACCCCCTCGATCGGCGGAAAGGCGCGATGCGCGAACACCTCGTGGACCAGCAGGTCGCAGTCCGCCGCGGCAGCGACCAGCGCCGGTGCCGGCCGCGTGTCGCCGGAGAGCACGAGCTTGCGGCCTTCCGCCTCGAAGACGAAGCCCAATGCCGGAACAACCGGGCGGTGGTCCACCTCGACGGCACGCACGGTGAGCGCCCCGATCTCCACTGTCTGACCGGCCACGATCTCGACCAGCTCGACGTCCAGCGCCAGGGCGTTCGGCCGCTGCTCGAAAGCCATGCGCAGCGCGCGCTCGTCCTTCCAGGCCTCGCGCAGCGCTCGCGCATGGGCCAGCACCGGGGCAGGGCCGAAAACCCGCAGCGGCTGCGGCCGGCCGGCATGCCAGCCGGCGACCGTGAGCTGCCAGAGATCGACCAGATGGTCGCTGTGCAGATGGGTGACGAAGAGCGCGTCCACCGCCGCCGGCGAATGGCCGGCCTGGACCAGCCGCTGAGTGCAGCCATTGCCGCAATCGACCAGCACCTTCGCCCCGCCACCCTCGATGAGCTGGCTGGCGCCGTAGCGACGGGGGTGAACGGATGGGCAGCCGGTGCCGAGAAGGGTGATGCGCATGGATGTCGAGCCTGCTGGAGAGCGCGGCACGGGCCCAGCCTTGAAGCCGCGTGTTTCCGCCATATCGTCAAATCGTGCCATATCGGGGCTGGTCTGGCAAAGCGGCACGACGGCGTGCCGGCCGTCTCGGGAGAACGGCGATGCCGCATGTTGTCCAGGCGGTCCTGCTAGCGCTCGGTGTCGTGCTGGGTGCCCTCCATCCGGCCGCGGTCCAGGCCCAGGATTTCGAGCTGCCGGTCGATGTCGAGCTGATCCTGGCCGTCGACGTCTCGGGCTCGATGGACCGCCAGGAGCATGAGCTGCAGCGGCAGGGCTACGCGGCGGCGCTGCGCCATCCCGACTTCGTTCGGGCGGTGCAGGCCGGCGGCTTCCAGCGGGTGGCACTCACCTATGTCGAATGGGCGGGACCCGGGCGCCACGCGATCGTGCTGCCCTGGACCGCGATCACGGACGAGGCCGAGGCGCGGGCCGTCGCCGACCACCTTGCGGCCTCACCCATCAACGTCATGCGCGGCACCTCGATCAGCGCCGCGCTCGACTATGTCCTGCCGCTGTTCGACGGCAACGGCTTCGAGGGTGCCCGCCGGGTCATCGACGTCTCGGGCGACGGGCCGAACAACATGGGTCCGCCTATCGTCCCGGCCCGCGATCGGGTGCTTGCCGCGGGCGTCACCATCAACGGCCTTCCGCTCATGATCCGCCCGAGCATGCGCGGCGCGCCGGCCGGCTACGGCCTCGACAGCTACTACCGCGACTGCGTGATCGGCGGCCCGGGCGCGTTCGTCCTGCCGGTCAAGGACACGGCCGAGATGGCCGACGCGATACGCCAGAAGCTGATCTTGGATATCGCGCAGCGGCCACGGCGAGTGCCGGGGCGCGTGGTGCTCGCCCAGGCCGGAGCGCCCGTCGATTGCCTGATCGGCGAGCGCCTGCGCCGGCGCTACTGGGACGGCCCGTAGCAGCCGGCCGGACGCGCGATCCGAGATCGGCACGCGTTCAAAGCAGAAAGAGAACGGCGAAGACCGCGAACCAGACCGCCGTCATCGCGGCGGCGGAAGGCAGCAGGGTCCGCAGCGGTGGCGGTCCCGACAAGGTCTCGCGTGGCTCGGCAAGCAGATGGTTCATCACAAGCTCCATTCCCTGGCCCGCGTCCCGGCCGACTGGCAAGCCAACCGACGAGACCGGCCTCGTTAACCATGATCATCGCTCACGGCCCGTGGCCGACGCTGTAGCGCCTGCTACATCGGAAGTTTTTATTCGCGCGACCGCCGGTCAGGCGATCGGCCGCCACGACGCCCAATTGACAGCCGCCCCCAAGGCACCGGCTTATGCCCCGAACCAGCAACCGGGGATCGCCACATCATGACGTCGCTGCCGAGTGACCCGCTCGATTGGGTCGTCGTCCTGGCCGGCGCCCTGATCGCCGGCTTCATCTCCGGCTTTGCCGGGTTCGGCACCGGGCTCGTGGCCTCGGCGTTCTGGTTCTATGCACTGCCCGCCGCCATGGTGCCGCCGCTCGTGGCGCTGGCGTCGGTCGTGTCGCAGAGTGTGGGCTTGATCGCCGTGCGTGCCGCGTTCGCCTGGCGTCAGGCGGCGCCCTACCTGATCGGCGGCGTCGTCGGTGTGCCCTTCGGCATCCTCCTGCTCGGCCTCGCCTCGCCCATGATGCTCCGCCTGACGGTCGGCGTGCTGCTGGTCGCCTATGCGGCCTTCCAGCTCAGCGCGCTGGCTCGGGCCGGGATCGGTCGTTGGGGCGGCCGGCTCGCCGACGGCTCGGTCGGGCTCGTCGGCGGCGTGCTCGGCGGCTTCGCCGGCCTCTCGGGCGCCCCGCCGCTCGTCTGGCTGCAATTACGCGGCGGCCCGAGCGCCAGGCAGCGGGCGACCTACCAGCCCTTCAACCTCATCGTCCTGGCGCTCGCCGGCATCGGCATGGCGATCAGCGGCCATATCACCAGGGACGTGCTGATCGTCACTGCAGCGGCCATCCCGGCAACCCTGCTCGGCGCCTGGGCCGGGGTCCGAGCCTATGCCCGGATGAGCGATTCGGCGTTTCGCCGCCTGGTGCTCGTTCTGCTGCTGTCATCCGGGATCGTCCTGGTCGTGCAGACGGTCATCTTCTAGCCGTCAGTCGCGAGCGCAAAGACCGAGACCGGCGCCGCCCGGCCACGCAGCGGCAAGGCCTGAAGCGGCTGCAGCCCAGCCACTGCCCGCTCGCCATCATGGGCGCGTGCGAGCTCGACCGCCGCCGCCGCCACGAGCATGGGCGTGCCGACCGTTCGCGTCTCGTGCTGCAGCCGCGAGGCGACGTTCACCACGTCGCCGGTAGCCGCCAGCTGGATCTGATCGCCACCGCCGACATGGCCGATCTCGACACGGCCGTAATTGATCCCGATCCGCAGATTGAGGCGCGGCACGCCGTGCTCCTCGGCCATCGCCTGCCACGCGGGCATCGCCGCCAGCATCGCCTCGCCACAGGCGATCGCCTTGCCGGGATCCCCGGCAGACGGCTCGGGCAGGCCAAAGATTAGCATGGCACCATCGCCGGTATAGCCGGCGACCACCCCGCCATGCGCCACAGCCGCCTGCTCGATCAGCTCGTAGTAGCGCTGCAGCACCTGCTGGACTCGAGCCGGCTCGAGCCGCTCCGCTGCACCGGTGAAGCCCTCGAGGTCACAAAACAGGATCGCTGCGGCCTGGCTGCGCTGTAACGAGCCTGCGGCCGCCAGCTTGTCGCGCAGGAGCGGCGCGACATAGCGCTCGAGCGTCCGGCTGCGCGCCTCGTGCTGGCGTCCGCGTTGCCGCAGCCGCCGAAACCGCAGGCCGAAGGCGGCGAGCGTCACCGCGACAACGCCGAGCGTCGCGAAGATCATGTTCAGCCAAAGGCCGAAGGCGAGCAGCGCCAAGGTCGCCACGGCAAAGGGCAAGGCCAGGAGCAGGATGGCCAGCACGACGAGCGCCGGCAGCGGCAAAGGTGCCAGCAGCAGGAGCGACGCCGATGTTGCGGCAACGATCAGGGCGAGATCGAGATCGCGCACGCGGGGCGATCGATCGATGAAGCGCCCGGTCAAGAGGTTGTCGATCACCGTGGCGAAGATCTCGACGCCGGCGACCCTTGGATGCAACGCCGTGCCGAACGAATCGCGCACGCCGGTCGCCGTGGCACCGATCACGACCACCCGGTCCGCGAAGATCGCCGGATCGAGCGTGCCGTCGAGCAAGGCGATCAGCGAGTGATGACGAAAGGTCCTGGGTGGACCGTAGGGGTTGATGACCAGTCGCGAGCCGGCGTCGAGCGGCGCGGTGACGGCGCCCAGCGTCAGGCTTTGGCCGACGGTCAGAACCTGTGCATCGCCCGGAACATCTCGATGCAGGGCCGCCGCCTGAACGGCGAGTGCCGGATACCAGGCGTCGTCGAGGCGGATCGCCGGATGGATGTAGCGAAGCACGCCGGACGGCTCGACGAAGACATTGACGTGGCCGAGCCGGCTTTGGTCGGCGAGCGGTCGAAACGGCAGAAACACGCCGGACGGCGGGCCGAGCAGGTCTTCCGCGTCGGCCGAGCGGCGGACGATCGGGATGGCGTTCGAGGTGAGCGCGAGGCGGTCCGTCAGATGCATCGGCACGGGCTCGGCGAAGCCGAACGCCATGGCCAGCACCGGCTTGGCATGCCGCTTCACCGCGGTCGCCAGACGATCGGCATCGCCGTCGCTGCTGCCCGGAGCCCCTGCCTCGAGCAGCAACAGATCGAGTGCGACGACCGAAGCACCCGCTGCCGCCAGCTCGGTGAACGCGGCGGCAAGCGCTGCCCGAGGCAGCGGCCAGCTGCCGAGCCGCTGCAGCGTCGCGTCGTCGATCACCAGAATGACGACCTCGTCGCCCGGCACGATCGGCGGCCGGAGGCCCAGGCGCAGATCGAAGCTCGCATGATCGAGCGCCTGAAAAGGTCCGCTGTCGTGCCAGCGCACATAGCCAACGCACAAGGCCGCCAGCAACACCGCGAACGCCACGACACCGGCCCGACGCATCCGGGCGATCAGCCGCCCACCGACGTGCGCGCCAAAACGTCGTCGATCCGCGCCTGCCCCCAGCTCTTGACCGTCGGCAGTGGCTGGCCGCGCAGCACGTCGATCCCTTCGCCCGGCTGCAGCACCACCTCGCCGGAGCCGTAGACCTGGGCCACGGCAACCGCGCCCGCCTGAACGAACACGTCGGTTTGGCGCGAGGTCGTCTCGACGATGAAATCGGTCGAGCGTGCCGCAGCCACCGCCACCCGGCCGCGCACCGAAAAGACATCGCGGAGCTGCGGCCCGAGAACGGCGCGCGCGATGCCGTCGAGGAGGTCGAAGACGAGGCTGCTGCCCGTTTCCGGCCGGATGACCGCGATCGTCAGCACGAGCTGGCTGAGCTCGCCCAGCGACAGCGTCGATTCGTCGATCAGCGTCAGCTCCAGCCTGGCGCCCTCGTGCGTGCGCACCGAATCACCGACCTGCACGACCGCACCCGGGTGCAGATCCCGCGTCGCGCCGTCCCGAGTGGCCGTCGCCCGGCCGCGGATCGCGGAGACCAGCCCGGCCTCGGCAGCGTGGGCGGGGCTTGCTGCCAGCGTCGCCGCAACTGCCATTGTGCTAGCGGCAAGCCCCAGTGCCGCACGGCGCGACAGGCGGCAGTCCGACCCGGAAGCGTGCGGTCGGCCGATCACAGGCGATCCAAGCTCAAGAGCGCGTCGGGACCGACCCAGGCTTCGTCGAGCCGTTCGCCGGTCACCTTCGCACCGGCGACGTCACCCATGGCCACCTGCGCCTCATGCAGGCCGAAGAGCGACCAGCCATTGCCGGGCGCCGTCGTCAACGCCGCCTGGAAGTGACGCGCCGCCGCCTCGGCGTCGCCAGCCTGCAGCTTGACAGCGCCCAGGGTCTGCTCGACCGGATAGTACCAGTAGGGCGGCTCCATGTAGGGGATGGTCGCCTCGATGGCGATCGCCTCCTCGAGCAGGCTCGAAGCCTCCTCGAAATCGCCGTCATGCGCCGCCAGCTTGGCGCGAACGACATCGGCAGCCAGGGTCAGCACCTCGGGTGCCGGAACATAGCCCTCGACCATGACGTCGAGGCCCGGTGCTGTGCGCAGCGCCTCGATCGCCTCGGCTTCCACCGCTGCCGCCGGATCACCTTCCCGGGCCAGCGCCACGCCCCGCGCGTAGTGCCAAAACGCCTTGACGAACGGCATGGCGTCACCGGGATCGGGCAATGCCATGATGGTGCCTTTGTCGCTGAACTGGGCGTGCGCCGTGAAGGGTGCTGTCTTGATCGCCTGGATCCAGGCGATCTCGGCCGCCACCTCGTCGGACATCACCGCCCCGAGCTTCTGGGCGGCCGCCAGCGTCTCGGCGGGCGCACCTGCCATCTGCGCGCTGGTCAGCACGAAGTGGACATTGTGCGGGTAGTAGCCGAACCGATAGGGGCCCGATTGCGACCACTGCTCGAGCAATGCCTCGTCCGCCGCCGCCGCGTCGATGTTGACCTCCAGCGAGTCCGCGTAGCGGCCGGTGCGGTAGTAGATATGCGACGGCATGTGCACGAGGTGCCCCGCCGCCGGCATCAGGCCGCGCAGCCGGTCGGCATGCGGCTCCGCGCGGCCCGGGATCGGCCGATGCCTCGACGGTGTGAATGTAGAGGTGGATGGCGTGCGGATGGTCGGGATCGAGGGCAAGCGCCGTCTCGAGCAGCTCGACCAGCCGCCCGGCCCGGCCCTTGGGCGTGACGCCGTCGACCTCCCAATAGTCCCACGGCTGGGTGTTCATCACCGCCTCGGCGGTGAGCACCAGGACCTCGACGTCGTCGGGGAAACGCTCGGCGACGCTGAGCATGGCCTCGGCATAGGCCGCATCGAGGGCCGCGCGATCGGCGGCCGGGTCGATGCTGTAGCGCATCGCCAAGGCCTCGATCAGCGCCTGCTCGCGCTCGCTTGCGCCATCGCGCAAGGCCATCGCCGTCGAGACGGCGCGGAAGGCCGGGACGATCGACGCATCGTGCATGACGTCGTTGATGTTGGGACCGAGCGCCAGCGCCTCGCCCCACCAGCACATGGCGCAGGCAGGGTCTGCCGCCTGGGCTTCGCGGAAATACTCGGCGCCAGAAAGTGGTTGAAGCCCATGAGCCAGGCATAGCCCTGGTCCACGGCGGTCTGGGCCGTCTCGCTGGTCGTGGTCACGACCAAGCGGCGTGGTCCCAGACCATCGAGGGTCGGCAAGGCAGCCGCTTCAGCCGCCTGCGCCCGGCCGGCGGTGAGTGCTGCCAGCTGCACGCCCGGCTTGAACAGCTCGTTCCTGGCCCAACGCGCGCTGCCGCAGGCGCTGGCCGCAACCAGTGTCGGATCGAGCAGCTCGCGGATGTCACCACTCTTGGGCTCGGCAGCGACGGCCGAGAGCCAACCTGAAGTCAACGCTGTGGCACTGATCAATCCCAGGCCAGCTGCGATCCCCGTTGCCAATCCTCTTGATGCCAGCTTCGTCATCGGTTCCCTCCTCCGGAAAACGACGCGACACTAGCGACCAATAGCACACGGCTTTGTGATCGTCGCTACAACGATGGCGGAAAGAGCACCGGACCGGTCGTAAGGATCCCTGGCTCAGCTCATCCAGCGACGGCTTCTCGTCGAGTCATCGGCGAGCTTGAGCTCGATGGCATCCCAGATCTTCTGCTCGAGCGACACGTCGTCGAAACGGTTGATCTCCTGCAGCCCGGTCGGCGAGGTGACATTGATCTCGGTGAGGTAGCCACCGATGACGTCGATGCCGGTGAAGAGCAGGCCGTATTCCTCGAGCGCCGGGCCGATGGCCTCGCAGATCTCGTGGTCGCGCTTGGTCAGCGCCGCTCTTCTCCGCCCGGCCGCCGACATGCAGATTGGCCCGCACATCGTGCTCCGGCGGCACCCGGTTGACAGCACCCGCCGGCTCGCCGTCGATCAGAATGATCCGTTTGTCGCCGGCCTTGATCTCCGGCAAATAGCGCTGGATCATCAAGGGCTCGTCGATGAAGCTGCGGAAGGTCTCGACCAGGCTCGACAGGTTCTGATCGTCCCGCTTCACCAGGAAGATGCCGGCACCGCCATTGCCGTAGAGCGGCTTGACGATGATGTCGCCATGCTCGGCGCGAAAAGCCCTGATGTCGTCAATGTCGTAGGTGATCAGGGTCGGCGGCATCAGCTCGGCGAACTGGGTGACGAAGAGCTTCTCGGGCGCGTTCCTGACCCAATGCGGGTCGTTGACGACCAGGGTCTCCGGGTGCACGCGATCGAGCAGGTGCGTGGCGGAGATGTAGGACAGGTTGAAGGGCGGGTCCTGGCGCATGAGCACGACGTCGAGGGTCGCGAGATCGATGTCCTCGGACGCGCCCAGGGTCACGTGATTGCCCTTCTCGCGCCGCACCTCGAAGGGGCGGGCCCGGGCCACGATGCGGCCGTGCTTGTAGGCCAGCTCGCGTGGGCCGTAATGGTAGAGCCCATGCCCCCGGCGCTGCGCCTCGAGCGCCAGCACGAAGGTGCTGTCGCCGTCGATGTCGACGGTCTCGAGCGGGTCCATCTGGATGGCAACGGCGAGCGACATAGGCTGTTTCCGGGCTGCGCGATCACGGCGTCTCTGCCAGGAGCCGGACTTCTTGACAAGCGAAGGTGCTCTTGTGACGAGGCCGTAGAACCAGTGGCCGCCGACAATGACCGAGGAGAAACGCCGTGGCTTACGACCAAACGAACATTTTCGCGCGGATCCTGCGCGGCGAGCTGCCCTGCAACAAGGTCTACGAGGACGACCATGCGCTCGCCTTCCACGACATCCAGCCGCAAGCGCCGATCCACGTCCTGGTGATCCCGAAAGGCGCCTATGTCTCGCTCGCCGATTTCAGTGCTGGGGCGAGCGAGGCAGAGTTGGCCTGCTTCTTCCAGGCGGTCGGCAAGGTGGCTAAGCAGCTCGGGCTCGAGGGCGACGGCTATCGCGTGCTCGCCAATCACGGGCCCGATTCGAACCAGGAAGTGCCGCACTTCCACGTCCACATCATGGGCGGCCGCCCGCTCGGCCCGCTGCTGGCGCGACCCGGCTAACGGGCTCCCTCAGGGATCAGGCGCCGCTTCAGGAAGCGCAGCAACAGGAGCGCGATCAGCGTCCCGGCGGCGGTGCCGGCCAGGTTGGCCGCCATGTCGGCGAGCTCGAAGCTCCGCTGGGGAATCACGTAGTGCGTCGCCTCGAGCAGGACTGCGGCCACCGCACAAAACGCGGTGGCGAGGCCGAGCTGCCACGCCGATCGACAGAAGGTGACGCTCGCCAGGCTGATCGCCAGGAAGCTGGTGAAATGGACGATTTTGTCGGAGCCGGCCGGGATCGGTGCCGGTGACGGATCGATGATGACGAAGATCAGGGCCAGCCAGACCATGCACCAGCCGAGGAACGACAAGAAACGAAAGCGGTCGTAGTGACGATGGGTCAAGCGCATGATCCGCAAGATGGGGTCGGCCGTTTGTGACGCCAACCCGCTGGCCGGGAGAAACGCGCGCCTTTTGGGCGGTAACGCTGGTCGATGCGTACCGGCGGCGGCGCCACCGCCCACAACTGCGCCAATCGCCGATCAGTCGAGTCGGGTGATCCGGCCCTCGGCCTCGCCCGACACCTTGCCGCCCAACGCGGTGACGTAGTTGACGACCGTGCTCGCCATGAGTGTGGCCGCAGCGGCGTCGATGATCACCTCGCCGTTGCCGAGGCTGCCGTAGCCATCGCCGCCGCCGAGCATGTAGTCGTTGGTGGCGACGGTGTAGCTGGCGGCCGGATCCAGAGGCGCGCCGCCGACCATGACATCGCTCACCCGCTCACCCGCGGGCTTGGACGCATCGAAGGCGAAGGTCAGGCCCGAGACCTGCGGGAACCGGCCGGCGCCATCCTCGACCTGGCTGACGCCGTTCTCGAGCGCGGCCAGCAGGTCGGCGCCACTCAGCTCGGTCAGGACGGTGGTGTTGCCGAACGGCAGCTCGGTGAGGATGTCGCGCCGGGTGAGCACGTGTCCGGCATCGTAGAGCCGGTCGCCGCGAATGCCGCCGCCGTTCGTGAGCCCGACATCGGCGCCGGTGGCGCTGCGCATCGCATCGGCGATGAGGTTGCCGAAATTGCTTTCCTGGCTGCGGACGGAGGAGCGCTGCGTGTCGAGCTCGACCAGCGTCTCGCCGATCTCGATGTCCAGCTCCGCCGAGAGCTTGTCCTCGAACGGCTGGAGCCGCGCCAGGGCTGTTTCGTCGGCGACGTAGTCGGCGCTGTCGAGCACCCGAAACTGTGGCTGCCAGCTGACCTCGCCATCCTCGTCTCGGCTGACCGCGAGCTGGATCGCGGTGACGTAGTTGGCCTGCGAGCCGCTCTCGACCATGGCCGTCCGGCCGTCATACATCACCCGCAGATCATGGTCGTGGCCGGTGAGCACGAGGTCGGCTGCACGGCCCCGATAGAGCGACATGTCCTCCTCGAAGCCGGTGTGGACCAGGGCCACCACGACCTCCGCGCCCTCGGCACGCAGCTTCTCCTGCATGGCGAGGCCCGTCTCCAGCACCGGCTCGAACACCGTGTCGCCAGGGCTCGCAATCTCGATCGTGTCAGGCGTGGTGAGGCCGTAGAAGCCGAACGTGACGCCCCCGATCTCCAGCATCAGGCTCTCGACCGTGCCGGGAAACAGCTCGCCGGCGGCCGTCTTCACGTTGCTGTTGATTACCGGGAAGGTCGCCTCGGCCACCCGCTCGGCCGCCACCTCGGGGCCGAAGTCGAACTCGTGGTTGCCCATGGTGAACGCCTCGAGCGGCAGCTCGTTCAGGAGCTCGATCATGTGCGCACCTTGATCGAAGCCCGAGAGCAGCGAGGGCGAGATCGCGTCGCCGGCATGCAGGAAGATCACGTTCTCCGCCTCGACGTCCTCGTCGCGGAGAATGCTGACGAGCTTGGCGTAGCCGCCGCGGCCGTCGTCGTCGCCGTAACGGTCCCAGTCGTTGACCTGCAGGATGGTGATGAAGGCGGGCGCGGTCTCGTCCGACTGGGCCGCAGCCGGCAACGCCAGGAGACCATAACCAAGCGCTGCTGCGAGGCTGAGCGCTTGAGCCGATCGCACGAATGAGGCCATGTCTTTACTCCGCTGGAGATCTGTGTCCGCTATAGCAGCCGCAGCGATTCTGTCAGCCGGTAAAGACGTCGGCGTGACAGGGTCGAGCGCGCCTGCTTGGCGTCGAGTTGTCCCCGTTGTTTTCGCGTTATCCGCAAGAATCTGCCATCCGAATGCTCGCGCCTGGAGGCTGCTGTGATATGCAGCCGGCATGCAGAGTGACACGCAACACAACACCGCCGGCGGCGACCAGCTGGCCGCCATGCGCGTGCAGCCGCACAACCTCGAGGCGGAGCAGGCGCTCCTGGGCGCCATTCTCGTCAACAACGAGGCTTTCCACCGGGTCAGCGAGTTCTTGCGCGCCGAGCACTTCTTCGAGCCGGTGCACGCGCGCATCTACCAGGCATGCATCGATCGGATCGGCACCGGCCAGCTCGCCGACGCCAAGGTCTTGTTTCATCTGTTCGATACCGACGAGGCGCTCAAGGAGCTGGACGGGGCGCGCTATTTGGCCAGGCTCGCCCGCGCCGCCGAGACGATCGTCAACGCGCCCACCTTCGGTCAGATCATCCACGATCTGGCGGTCAAGCGCGGGCTGATCAGCCTCGGCGAGGAGATGGTGATCCGCGCCTACGACGCGCAGGCGCCGGAGGGAGCCGAGCAGCAGATCGAGATCGCCGAGCAGGGGCTGTTCAAGCTCGCCGAGGAAGGCGAGGCCAAGAGCGGCTTTCGCACCTTTCCGACCGTGCTCGCCAGCGCCGTCAACCTGATCGAATCCGCCTACCACAAGACCGGTGAGGTGACGGGCGTGCCGAGCCAGCTCGAGAGCCTGGATCGTATTCTCGGCGGCCTGCAACCTTCCGACCTGCTGATCCTCGCGGGCAGGCCATCGATGGGCAAGAGCGCTTTGGCCGTGACCATCGCTGCCAACGCCTCGACCCTGAAGGCCCCGGGCTCCGACAGCGCCCAGCTGAAGCACGAGAACTACACCGCCGGCATCTTCAGCCTCGAGATGTCGGCTGAGCAGATGGCGATGCGCCTGCTCTCCGCCGAGGCGCAGATCCCATCCGACGAGCTGCGCCGCGGCAAGCTGGACGAGACAGCCTGGCAACAGGTCGTCCGCGCCAGCCAGGCGCTCAACATGCGGCCGATGTTCATCGACGACACGCCAGCACTCTCGGTGGCGGCGCTGCGCAGCCGGGCGCGACGGCTGATGCGCACGCAGGGCCTCTCGCTCCTGGTCGTCGACTATTTGCAGCTGATGCGCGGCTCGAGCGCCTATGCCGGCACCAACCGCGTCCAGGAGATCTCCGAGATCACCCAGGCACTGAAGGCCATCGCCAAGGAGCTCAACATCCCGGTCCTCGCCCTTTCCCAGCTCAGCCGTGCCGTGGAGAGCCGCGAGGACAAGCGGCCGCTGCTTTCGGATCTGCGCGAGTCCGGCTCGATCGAGCAGGACGCCGATGTCGTCATGTTCGTCTACCGCGAGGAGTACTACCTCGAGCGCTCCGCACCGCAGCAGCGGGAAGGCGAAGGGCTGGACAAGTTCCAGCAACGTCATCGCGACTGGCTCGACCGCTGCGATCGCGCCCACAACCGGGCCGACATCATCATCGCCAAGCAGCGTAACGGCCCGATCGGCACGGTGCAGGTCCAGTTCGACCCGAGCTTCGGCCGCTTCCGCAATCTCGAGACCGCCGAGTACATCGCAGGTGGCTGACGGGCCGGCACCGGATGCCTGAAACCGTCCTGCACGTCGATCTCGGCGCCATCGCCGCCAACTACGCGACGCTTCAGGCTTTGGCCCCCAACAGCGAGGTCGCGGGCGTCGTCAAGGCCGATGCCTACGGGCTGGGCGCCGCCGCCGTGGCGCCGGTGCTCTGGCAGGCCGGCTGCCGCACCTTCTTCACGGCCAAGCTCGCCGAGGCGACAGCCCTTCGCCTGGTCCTGCCCGAGGCCGTCATCTACGTGCTGGAAGGCCTGGCCGAAGCCGAGATCGCCACATTCGTCGAAGCCAAATTGCGCCCGGTGCTCAACCAGCCGGTAGAACTGGAGCTCTGGGCGGCCGCTGCCGGGCGGGCCGGGCGCCGGCTCGAAGCCGCATTGCAGCTGGAAACCGGCATGTGCCGGATGGGCATGGCCGAGACGGATCTCGCAGGCCTGAGCCCGGACTCGCTCGCCGCCATCGACCTGACCCTCGTGCTCAGCCACCTCGGTAGCGCCGACGAGCCGTCCAGCCCGCGGAACGCGGCGCAGCTCGCGCGATTTCAGGCGCTCGCCACCCGATTGCCGGCGGCACCGCTCAGCCTCGCCAACTCGTCGGGCTGCTTTTTGGGTGCCGCCTACCATTTCGCAATGGTCCGACCCGGGGCGGCACTCTACGGCATCAATCCGACGCCTGGACGGCCCAACCCGATGCGGCCGGTGGTCCGGATCGAGGCGCCGGTGCTGCGGGTGCTGTCGCTTGACGCCCCTTGCGCTGTCGGCTACGGCGCAACCTACACGGCCGACCACGGCGCACGTATCGCCACAATTGGCATTGGCTACGCGGACGGCTTGCCACGCTCGGCGGGCAATGCCGCCAAGGCCCTCATCCGGGGACAATTGGTCCCCATTGTCGGGCGGATTTCCATGGACCTGACGACGCTCGACGTGAGCGGGCTGGCCGAGGACCAAGTGGCCATCGGCACGCCGGTCACGCTCCTCGCCGACGCTTTTGATGTCGATGCCACGGCAGCAGCCGCGGGCACCATCGGCTATGAGCTCCTGACCCACCTCGGCCGGCGCTTTCGCCGCAACTACACGCTGCCGGGCAACCCATGACCAATCCCTTGCAAGTCATCGGGGCGGCGGTGATCGCTGTCTGCCAGTCGATCGGCCGCATCATGCTGTTTGCCGGACGGGCAATCGGCAACGGCATCGTTGGACCCTTCTACGGCCGCCAGCTCGTCCGGCAGCTGATCGAGATCGGCTACTACTCGCTGCCGGTCGTGGGCCTGACGGCCATCTTCACCGGCATGGTGCTGGCGCTGCAGAGCTACACCGGCTTTCAACGCTTCCAGGCGCAGAGCGCTATTCCGACCATCGTCGTGCTCTCGGTCGTCCGCGAGCTGGGGCCGGTGCTGGCCGGCCTCATGGTCGCGGGCCGGGTGGGCGCTGCCATGGCGGCCGAGCTCGGCACCATGCGGGTCACCGAGCAGATCGACGCGCTGGCCACCCTCTCGACCGATCCGATGCGCTACCTCGTCTTCCCCAGGCTCATCGCCGGGCTTATCGCGCTGCCGCTGCTGGTCATCGTCGCCAACATCATCGGCGTCATGGGCGGCTTTCTGGTCAGCGTCTACAAGCTCGGATTCAGCCCTTATGACTACCTCAACCGCACCTTCGATTACCTGGAGACCATGGACGTCGTCTCCGGCCTGGTGAAGGCAGGCGTCTTCGGCTTCATCATCGCACTCATGGGCTGCTACCACGGCTACAACAGCGAAGGCGGTGCCCAGGGCGTCGGCATGGCGACCACGCGCGCCGTGGTCTCGGCCTCGATCTTGATCCTCACCGCCAACTACTTCGTCACCGAAGCGTTCTTCAGCCGATGAGCGAACCCCGACCCAAGATCAAGATTCGCGGGCTCACCAAGAGCTTCGGCAGCAACCACGTGCTGCGCAACCTCGATCTCGATGTGCCGGACGAGCGCTCGGTCGTGGTGATCGGCGGCTCCGGCACCGGCAAATCGGTGCTCTTGAAGTGCATCTTGGGCCTGCTCGAGCCCGATTCCGGCTCGATCCAGATCGACGGCGAGGAGGTCGTGGGCGCCGGCGGCAAGGAGCTGCAGGCGATGCGCAGCAAGATCGGCATGCTGTTCCAGGGTGCCGCACTCTTCGACAGCCTGCCGGTCTGGGAGAATGTCGCCTTCGGCCTGCTCGCGACCAGCCGCCTGGACCGCAAGGAGGCCAGGGACAAGGCGATCGAGACGCTGAAGAAGGTGGGTCTACAGCCCGCGGTCGCCGACCTCTACCCAGCCGAGCTGTCGGGCGGCATGAAGAAGCGCGCCGGCCTCGCGCGCGCCATCTGCACCGCACCTGAGATCATCTTTTTCGACGAGCCGACCACCGGCCTCGATCCCATCATGTCGGACGTCATCAACGATTTGATCCGTGCTTGTGTCTCCGAGCTCGGCGCCACCGCGCTCTCGATCACCCACGACATGGGCAGCGTGCGCAAGATCGCCGACCGCGTGGCCATGCTCTACGAGGGCCGTATCGTCTGGGAAGGCCCGGTCGAGAGCATCGACGCCAGCGGCGACCCGCATGTCGACCAGTTCATCAACGGCAAGGCCGAGGGCCCGATCAAGGTCGGCGCCTGAGCGGCAGTCTCCGTCGGCCCTAGTGCCGCTCGGCTCTGCGCCACTACCGCAGCGAGCTCCCGAAACTCTCTGCGCCGGGCGACACTCTGACGACAAGCTGCAGCGTTCTGGGATTGCGAGGCCGGATGTAGCTCTCGTGGCGCCATTGCCTCGGGACGTCCTGGCGTAAATTGCGAGCGTTAACAGGTTCTTGTGATTTGTGGCGTAGCCTGGGCAGAGCGTGGCGGCACTCACCGCCTCATCCAATAGATGCCGTCTGGGCTCAGCCGAGGGAAACAACGTCAGCCGATGACACCTTCTTTGGCAACGCCGCTGACGCGATTAGCCGTGCCGGCCTTCCGCCGCGTAGTGGTCGGCCTCCTGTCGATCGACGCATTGCTGCTGCTGGCGCCGGTTGTCGCCGCCGCCCTCGTCTATCTGGGTGTGCTCGACAACGTGCCGCGCCAGCTCAGAATTCAGCCGGTCTGGGGCCTGCCCAGCCTATTCATCTATCTCAAATGGTTGCTCATCTCGATTTTCCTGGCAACGGCGTGGCGGTCAAACGGTGAGCCACTGCTGCTCAGCCTCGCTTTGATCTTCGCTCTTCTGCTGATCGACGACAGCCTCGAGCTGCACGAGCGGCTCGGCACGGTGGTCAAGGACAGTTTCGGCTACACACCGGCATTCGGCCTGCGGGGCGACGATCTTGGCGAGCTGACGATCTGGGCGATCATCGGTGTGATGGCGTTCGCCGTCTTCGCCCTCGGCTACTGGCGCTCCTCACCCGAAGGACGACGCATCGGCCACGTCTTTCTTCTCGGCATCGCCGGCCTCGCCGCCTTTGGCATCGTCGTCGACATGATCGGCGTCCTGGTCCACGACCTCGGCGAAGGTTTGGTCAACCGCTTTGTGCGCTCCTTCTTTGATTATCTGGAGGATGGCGGCGAGCTTGCGGTCGCGTCGCTCTTGCTGGCCTTCGCGTTCACCATCTGGCGACATCACACTCCAACGGCCGCTGCTGTCTAACGCGCAACTCAAGCCGTCGGCCAGCTAGGCGGTCAGAACAGCAACGCCTCGTCCATGGAGGCCGCCAAGAAGGTCTCGTCACACTATCGTGCCGACCGCCGCCGATTGAGGGCCCGAATGCCCGGTAAGCCTTTGGTGGAAATTGGTTAATCGCCGTATCTCTCGTCGGCTGAACGCGCTAACGGAGCCTCGGTCTTGTCTGCCTCACCCCTCTTTTCGAGCCGCAAGGCGTTTTGGCAAGCGGCCGTCGTGCTGCTGGCCATCGATCTCGCTTTGCTGCTCGCCTATGTCCTCGTCTACCTGCTCAAGAGCCTGGGGCTCCTCGCGGCGGCACCCGACCTGCTGCGCATCGAGACCCAGTGGGGGCTGGGCAGCGTGCTCATGTATCTCAAGTGGCTGGCGATCATCGGCCTCTTGAGCCTGTCGTGGCGGCAGTTGCGCGAGCCGCTGCTCTTGAGCCTGGCCCTGATCTTCCTCTTTTTTCTGATCGACGATTCGCTCGGTATTCACGAGTGGATCGGCACCGAGCTGATGCGGCAGCTCGGTCTCGAGGGTGCCTGGGGGCTGCGCGGCAACGACTTCGGCAAGCTTACCTTCTGGGCGCTCGCCGGCGGCGCCTGCCTCGTCGTCTTTCTCGTCGGCTACGTGCTGTCGAACCAGCGGACACGGCGGCTCGGCCAGCTCTTCCTGCTCGGCATTGCCGGGTTGGTGCTGGTCGGCATCGGCATCGACCTCGTGGGCGTGCTGGCCAAGCAGCTCGACGCCGGATTTGTCGGCCGCGCCGTGCGCTTCGGCCTGCGCACCGCCGAGGATGGCGGCGAGATGATCCTGGGCTCGCTGCTGCTGGCGCTCGCCTACGCCATCTTCAAGGACCTCCCGGCGACCATCGCCGCCGCCGATTGGCGCAGCGCCTACAGAGCCGCCTGAGTGTGCTCAGGCAAAGCTTGCCTGAACGACATGGCCCTGGATCTTGCCGCTCACCGGACCAAGCCCGCAAAGGCGGGCGATCGCTGCTTCGGCGTGGTCGGTGGCGCGGGCGAGGGCGTCGGCATCCCTGCTCTCGATCTCGTTGCGCAGCGGGGTCCCCATGCAATAGGCCATGGCAGGATGGCGGGCCGCCGGCGCCTCGCTCGACATTGTCACCGTCTCGATCACCACATCGGTGAAGCCGGCCTCGCGCAGATCCGCCTCGATCACCGCCCGGTCCGCGTAGCCGTGCGGCGTTCGGGCGAGAAATCGCGGCGGATCATCCGGAAACAAGACCGCCAGCGCCGACGTGACCAGATCGGCGAAGAGATTGTCCTCGATCTGGTCCCAAACATTGAAGAGAAAGCAGCCACCCGGCTTCAGCACGCGGCGGGTCTCGCGAAAGGCGCCGATCTTGTCCGGAAAGAACATGACGCCGAACTGGCAGCAGGCCTTGTCGAACGCTTGGTCGTCGAACGGCAACGCGGCGGCGTCAGCCTGGCGCCACTCGAGGCGCGGGTCGGCGCCCTGCCGGCTCTTGGCGTGATCGAGCATCGGCTGATTGAGATCGCTCACGACGTAACGTGCCCGCTCTCCCAGTAGCGGAGCGAGCGCCCGCGCGACGACACCGCTGCCGGCCGCGGTCTCCAAGACATCGAGCGGCATATCCGTCGCCGTGCGCCCAGCCAGATCCCTGGCGAACGCCTCGAAGATCAATGGTACCAAGTAGGCATCGTAGAACTCGGGAATCGATCCCGAAAATTTTTTGTCGCTCTCGGTCATGCTCGATTGCCTCCCCGCAACGGCTGCCTCGTCGATCACTCTAGGTGACTGACGCCGATCTAGCCATGTCGCGGATCGGGCACCAGCGACGCCCGGCAGCGGCAAGATCCAGCCGTGGACTGGGCGAGACCTCTCTCGCGCCGACCGGCGCACGGCCAGCGCCTCGCCACCAGCCCAGCCCCTCTTCTTGCCACATGCTGCATTTTCACGCAGGCGGGTGTGAATCGGGGCTTGGCGGCCGTCTTCGGGCGGGCGTATGGGATCTGGTGAGGGTTGCCCTCGCTTTCGCCAGGATTGCAGGGTGTTCGAGCGCTCCATTCCCGAGTGGTTGCGGCATGCGCCGGTCCCGAGCATTCGGGGCTTTGCGATGCTGTCGGCGCTGGAGGCGATGATCCGAGGGTTTCTCGTCTCGGTGTTCCCCTTGGCCATGTTTCGGGCGTTCGGCGACGCGGCGC
This sequence comes from uncultured Alphaproteobacteria bacterium, assembly GCA_942491185.1. Lineage (GTDB taxonomy): Bacteria > Pseudomonadota > Alphaproteobacteria > Geminicoccales > Geminicoccaceae > SLRI01. The sequence goes on from CALOAB010000001.1 coordinate 95,244, forward strand.
TCGTGTCGAAGCTCTATTTCCTGGTCGGCGTGGCCTCGCTGGTTGCCGGGCTCCTGGTGCCCTGGCTGACGCGGTATCTGCCGCGGCGCTGGATGTACACGGCCGGCGTCGGGCTGGCGCTCGCCGGCTGCGGGCTGGGTGCGCTGGGCGGGCAGTGGGTACTGCCGGCGCTCTTGTGCAGCACGATGGCCACGGCGACCATCTTCGTCTGCTTCAACGCCTACGTGCTGGACTACATCGCCCGGGCCGATCTCGGCCGCAACGAGACGCTTCGGATGTTCTATTCGGCCGTGGCTTGGAGCGTCGGACCGGTGACCGGGGTCTGGCTGATGGAGCTCTGGGAGCCGGCGCCGTTCCTCGTCTCCGGGCTGTTCGCCTCGATCCTGCTCGTCGTCTTCTGGGTGATGCGGCTCGGCAACGGCAAGCTCGTGGTGCGGGCCAGGGGACCGGCGCCCAACCCGCTGGCCTATCTCGGCCGGTTCTTCGCCCAGCCGCGGCTGATCGCCGGCTGGCTCTTTGCCGTGCTCCGCTCCTGCGGCTGGTGGGTCTATGTCGTCTACCTGCCGATTTTCGCGGTGCAGTCGGGCCTGAGCGACCAGCTCGGCGGCACGGCCCTGTCGCTCACCAACGCGCTCCTCTTCACCACGCCCTTGATGCTGCGCTGGATGCAGGCGCACACCGTGCGGGCGACGCTGCGGCTGGGCTTCTTCATGGCGGGGCTGGCCTTCGCGCTGGCCGCGCTCCTCTCGCCCCTGCCGTGGGCCGCGGTGCTGCTGCTGATGAGCGGCTCGGCCTTCCTCATCCTGCTCGACATCGCCGGCGGGCTGCCCTTCCTGATGGCCGTGAAGCCCGCCGAGCGCACCGAGATGAGCGCCGTCTACTCCAGCTTCCGCGACGTCTCCGGCATCGTCACGCCAGGGGCCGCCTGGCTCGTGCTGCTTGTGGCCCCGCTGCCCGGCATCTTCGCGCTCGTCGGCTGCGGTCTCTTCGCCATGTGGGCGCTGGCCGGCCGGCTGCACCCGCTCTTGGGCGTCGCCAGCCCCGACCGCCTGGCCGCGCGCCTCGCCCGACGGCCCCGCCCCGCCGAGTGAGCCTAGCAGGCTGCTAGCTCGATGCGCGCTTGCGCTCGAGCTGGCGAAACAGCAGCGACAGCGGCCAGCAGATGGCGAAGTAGAGGGCGCCGATGGTCAGCCAGATCTCGAAGGTGCGCTGGGTGGTCACCACGGTTTGGCTGGCCATGAAGGTCAGCTCCTGGATGGCGATCAGCGAGACGATCGAGCTGTCCTTGACCAGGCTGATGAACTGGTTGGCCAAGGGCGGGGCGGTGTTGCGGATGGCCTGTGGCAGGATGATGAAGCGCATCCGATCGAGCCTGGAGAGGCCGAGACTGGAGGAGGCCTCCCACTGGCCCCTGGGGATCGACTGGATGCCGCCGCGAATGATCTCGGCGACATAGGCGCCCTCGAACATCGCCAGCACGATGACGCCCGAGAGGAACGCTTCGATGAGCTTGCGATCGCCGAAGAAGAGCTCGAACCAGTAGCGCTGGTCGACCGGCAGGTTGCGCGCATAATCGCCGATCCCGAGCAACGGCATGATCTGCGAGCTCAAGAAGAAATAGAAGACGAAGATGAAGACCAGCGGCGGCACGTTGCGAATGATCTCGACATAGGTGCGGCCGACCAGGCGCGCGAAGAGGCCGCGCGAGATGCGGCAGAGCGCGATCAGGAGGCCGACGATGGCTGCCGCGATCGAGGCATAGAAGGTGAGCCGGAGCGTCACCATCAAGCCCTGGCTCAGAAGATGCGGGATGATCGAGCCAGTGTCGGGGTCGGTGCGGAAGAACAGGCTGGGCACGATGGCCCAGTCCCAGTTGTAGACGAGAGCGGTGTTGGCGCGCCAGGCGAGCCAGCCGAAGAGTGCCACGAGGCCGGCCAGGATCACGAGATCCAGCCAGCCATAGCGCAGCTTGCGGTCGTCACCCGGCCACATGAAGGCGCGTGTCCCAGCTCGGCATCGGACCGCGGCGATACGAGCCGCCGCGGACCGATGCCTCTTGCGTTGGAGCTTCGATCAGATGTGCCGGATCAGTTGGGCAGCAGCTCGGCCCATTCCTGCGACCTGAACCAGTAGGTGTGCCGCTCCTCGAGGAAGCCGCTCCGCCAGTTGCTGGCGATCCAGTTGTTGAAGAAGTTCAGCGCGTCGGGGTCACCCTTGCGCAGCGCGAACGCCTCGGCCGTCACGCTGAAGAGGTCGTCGATCGGAAAGAAGAGCTGGTCGGGGTACTCGGCCACGTAGCGGCTAGGCGACGGCTCGGACGCGATGGTCGCATCCGCATTGCCGTTCAAGACCTCCTGCAGCGAGGCGCCATCCTCGTCGAACTGGAGAATACGGGCATCGGGGAAGGTCGCCTGGGTGAAGGGCACGGGCGTGGCGCCGCGGCGAAGCGCGAAGGTGAAGTCCGGCTTGTTCATGTCCTCGAGCGACGTGATCGCCCCCTCGTGCTCCTTCGAGACGGCGATCCTGAGGCCCGAGAAGGCATAAGGATCGGTGAAGTTGACCGTCAGGTTGCGCTGCGGGGTGACGCTCATGCCGGAGATGATGACGTCGAAGCGGCCGCTGATCAGTGCGGGGATGATGCCGTCCCAGGCCGTGGGCACGAACTCGACCTCGACGCCCATGTCCTCGGCCAGCTTGGTCGCAACGTCGATCTCGTAGCCGATCAGCTCGCCGCTCTTGTCGAGCATCGCCCACGGCACGAAGGTGGAGAGCCCGACGATCAGGCTGCCGCGCGCCTTGATCTGCTCGATGACGCTGTCGGCGGCGACCCCCTGGCGGGCGTCCTGGGCCTGTGCGGCGCCCGTTGCCGTGGCCAGCCCGCCGATGCAGATCGCAGCGGCCAGCGTCTTCAGTCTTCTGAGTATGCCTTTCAAGGGGATCACTCCATGAGGATGGTGGGTCGATGGATGACCGCTCGAGCATCTGCCCGGTCGGTCAGGTCGTCACCGCGAAGCGCTTCTCCAGCCAGGCGGCAACCAGCGACAGGCTGACCGTGATCACCAAATACATGGCGGCCACGGTGAGCCAGATCTCGAAGGCCATATACGTGTCGGAGATGATGTTTCGACCTTCGGTCGTGAGCTCGAAGACGGCGATCACGCTGACGATCGAGCTGTGCTTGACCAGCGACACCGCAAGCCCGGTCAAGGGTGGCAGGACGAGGCGCACCGCCTGCGGCAGGATGATGTCGCGATAGGCCTGCAGCCGGGTCAGCCCGAGGCTGGCCGCCGCCTCCCACTGGCCGCGTGCGACGCCCATGATCCCGCCTCTGAAGATCTCGGCCGCGAACGCCGCCTCGAAGAGTGTCAGGCAGAGAATGGCCGTCCAGTAGCGGTCGAGGCCGACCAGCGGTGCCAGGACGAAATAGACGATGTAGAGCTGCACGAGGAGCGGCGTGTTGCGGATCAGCTCGATATAGACGGTGGCCGTGGCCCGCCCGACCGGCGAGCGGGCGAGCCTGAGCACGGCAACCGCGATGCCGAGTGCCACGGTCAGCACGAAGGAGATGGCCGAGAGCCTGATCGTCTCGATGAAGCCCAGCGTCAGTGGGCCCCAGAGCAATCCGCCCTCGTAGACGCGCACGATGTACTCGGGCACGCGGTACCACTGCCAGTTGTAGCCCATCTGCGCAGCACCCGCGACGGTGAGCCAGACGAGGCCGATCGCCAGTGCGGCGAACTGCAGGATGGCGAAAACGGACTCGCGATGGCGCCGATAAAGCGGCATCGTCGCACCGCCATGCGCCCGCTGAGCATCGCTCCAGACCGGGCTTTCGGGCAATCGGGAGCGCGCCTCGCGAGCGAGGTCGGTATCCGCGCGAATGGTGCTGATGCGGCCAACTCCAGATCCGCCGGCCCGGCCAGGCAACAAAGCTGCAGCACCGGGCGGTCGATCCCCCAAGGGCGCTCTAGTTGCGACAGCGGGCTTGGCTTGTCAAATATCGAGGCTCAGCGGCCAACGTCGCGGTCTTTTGATCAACGAAGCACCACGCGCTGCACAATCACGAGGCATTTAACAACGGCCTTGCGGAAATTGTCGAAGAGGGGTCAAACTCCGCTCCGAGGTCACCCGCACGTATGCCCACGTGCACCAACGAGGTGGACCCGCTCCCGGCAGGAGAAGCGCCATGGTCGCCGTGATCGACTTCCTCAACACCATCTTCTGGGGCTACGTGCTGATCTATGGCCTGCTGGCCGTGGGTCTGTTCTTCACCTTGCGCCTCGGCTTCATCCAGTTCGTCCATTTCGGCGAGATGTTCCGCGTCATCCGCGGCTCACGCGAGACCGACGCTGCGGGCATCACGCCGTTCCAGGCGCTGACGGTCAGCCTCGCGTCTCGGGTCGGCACCGGCAACCTCGCCGGCGTCGCCGTCGCCCTCTATCTGGGTGGGCCCGGCGCCATCTTCTGGATGTGGATGGTGGCACTTGTCGGCATGGCCACGGCCTATTCCGAGAGCACGCTGGCCCAGCTCTTCAAGGTCAAGAACGAGGAAGGGCAGTATCGCGGCGGACCGGCCTTCTACATCGCCCGCGGGCTGGGCGCGCCCTGGGCCGCCGTCATCTTCTCGATCGCGCTGATCATCTCCTTCGGTCTCGTCTTCAACGCGGTGCAGGCCAACTCGATCGCCGGCGCCGTCGAAGGCGCATTCGGCCTGCCGCCGCTGGTGACCGGGCTCGTCATCGCCGCACTCACCGGCGTCGTCATCTTCGGTGGCATCCGCAAGATCGCCAAGGTCGCCGAGATCATCGTGCCCTTCATGGCCGGTATCTATCTGTTGCTCGCCGTCGTCGTGCTGATCATGAACTTCAGCGAGGTGCCCGGCATGCTGGCGCTAATCGTCAAGAGCGCCTTCGGCCTCGAGGAAGCGGCGGGCGGTGTCACCGGCGGCCTGGCTGCCGCCATGCTCAACGGCGTCAAGCGTGGCCTCTTCTCGAACGAGGCGGGCATGGGCTCGGCGCCCAACATCGCGGCCTGTGCCGTGCCGCAGCCGCACCACCCCTCCAGCCAAGGCTTCGTCCAGGCGCTGGGTGTCTTCATCGACACCATCCTCGTTTGCTCGGCGACCGCGTTGATGATCCTGCTCTCCGGTGTCCTGGTGCCCGGCTCGGAGCTGACCGGCACAGCGCTCACCCAGGCGGCCCTCGACACACATATCGGCGTCTTCGGCAGCGTCTTCATCGCGGTTGCGATCTTCTTCTTCGCCTTCACCTCGATCATCGGCAACTACTCTTATGCCGAGAACGCGCTCACCTATCTGGGCCTCGCCGGCAAGGGCGGGCTAACGGTGCTGCGCGTCGTCGTCCTGGCGATGGTGGTCTGGGGTGCCGTGCAGACCGTGGCCACGGTCTTCAACGCCGCCGACGCGTCGATGGGCCTGATGGCCACCATCAACCTGATCGCCATCGTCCTGCTCTCGGGCACGGTCGTGAAGCTGACCAAGGACTATTTCGACCAGCGCAAGGCGGGCCAGGAGCCCGTCTTCCACCGCGCTGACTACCCAGAGCTCACCGGCGAGATCGACGACGACATCTGGCGGCGGTAACGCTGGCTCCTATTCCGCGAGCAGCGCCCAGAGCCGGGCACGGACCTGGGCGACGACTGCTGCCGGCGCGCGGCCGATAACCTCGATCTGCCGCGCATGCCGGTCGATCGACTTGAACTGGTCGGCGAGTACGACACCCTGGACAGGCAGGCCCTCGGGCAGCGGCACCTCGAAGGGGTAGCCCTTCTGCCGGCTGGTGATTGGGCAGACCAGGGCGTAGGCCGTCTTCTGATGATACGCGCGTGGTGACAGCACGAGCGCTGGGCGGCGACCGGCCTGCTCTCGCCCGGCTTGCGGATTGAAGGTCAGCCAAACGAGATCGCCGCGCTCAGGTGCGGCCAACTACAGAGCCTCGCTGCCGACCGGCGCATCGTCGAACGTCTCATCCGGCAGGTTCTCGGGCGTGATGCCGGCAAGCAGATCAGCTAGCGACGGCTCACTGGCAGGCCTCGGCCGCAGCACGATCTGGCCGTCCTCGACCTCGATATCGACGGCCGCACCTTCTAAGAGCGCCAACTCGCGCGCCAGAGGCTGCGGGATACGCACGGCCAGGCTGTTGCCCCATCGGGCGATCTGCGTCTGCATCGGCTCGCCTTCCGAGTTGTGATCAGCGACGTCGTATATACGACGTATATCCCTCCAGCGCTAGCAGGCCTTCGTCCAGCCCGTCAATCCGCCCGGATCTTCTGCGCATAGACGTTGATCACCAGCGCCAGCAGCAGGATCAGGCCGCGGATCAAAATCTTGAGGAAGCTGTCGATGTCGACGTGGTCGAGGCCGTTGTTGAGCACGCCCAGCACGAAGAGGCCGATGATGGTATTGGGGATGCCGCCCCGGCCGCCGAACAGGCTGGTGCCGCCGACCACCACGGCGGCGATGCCGTCCAGGAGGTAGTCGTCGAACTGGTTCTGCTGGGCACTGCCGTAATAGGCGACGCCGAGCATGCCGGCGATGCCCGAGCAGACGGCGCCGATGACCAGCACCGAGGCGACGATCAGCTTGACGTTGACGCCCGCATACTCGGCCGCCTCACGGTTGCCGCCGACCATGTAGATGTAGCGGCCGAAGCGGGTGTAGGTCAGGACGAAGTGGCCCACGGCCAGGAAGAGGGCTGCGATGATGACGATCCAGGGGACGCCCATGAGGTTGCCCGAGCCCAGGGTCTTGATCAGCGGCGGCACGTTGTAGGCGATCTGACCCCTGATCAGGAGGGCCGAGATGCCGGCCGCGATCTGCATCATCGCCAGTGTCATGATGAAGGACGGGATGCCGATCACCGTGACGCCGAAGGCGGTGACGCAGCCGATCAGGAAGGCCGAGATCAACGCGAACAGGATGGCGAACAGGCCCGGCAAGGGCAGGTTCGCCAGGTTCACATAGGCTTCCTGCATGGTGAAGAAGGCGACGATGATGCCGACCGCGTTGGCGACGCTGGCGATCGAGAGATCGATCTCGGCGGTCAGGATGACGAAGGTGAGGCCCGTCGCGATGATCGCGGTGATCGACACCTGGCGCAGGATGTTCGCCAGATTGTCCGTGGTCGCGAACGAGGTCGAGGCCGAGGCGAAGACCGCGACCAGGAAGACCAGCGTGATCAAGGGCGCGATCTCGGTCAGCCGCCGGAGAAACCAGACCTTCATGGCGCTTCCCGTTCCTTCTTTGTCAGGCGTTTATCAGGCGGCGGTCAGGCCGCAGCCAGCAGCTGGTCCTTGCCGACCGTTTCGCCCACGAACTCGCGGGTGAACTGGCCGCGGCGCATCACCAAGATGCGATCAGCCAGCGAGAGAATGGTCTCGGGCTCGGTCGAGACGACGACCACGCCCATCTTCTTCTCCTTGAGCGCCCGGACGATCTTCACCACGTCGTCCTTCGCACCCACGTCCATGCCGCGGGTCGGCTCGGCCAGCACCAGCACAGCAGGCTGGTAGGCGAGCCAGCGCGCCAAGGCGACTTTCTGCTGATTGCCACCGGACAGCGTGCGCAAAGCCACCATCTCGGAAGCGGCGCGAATCTTCAGCTCGGCGATCTGCGCCCGCGAGATCTCCTGCTCGACCTTCGGCTTGAGCAGGAAGCGCGAGATCCGCTCCAAAATGCTGATGGAGATGTTCCGGTAGATCGGCGAATCGGCGAACAGCATGCTGCGCCGGCTCTCTGGAACGAGCGCGAGCCCGGCGCGCTTGGCCGCAGCCGTATTGGCAAAGCGCTGCACGGCACCGTTCATCTCGAGCGTGCCGGCATCCGGCTTGAGCTTGCCGACCAGTGCCCTGACCAGCTCGAGCTGGCCGCAGCCCATGAATCCGTAAATTCCGACTGCCTCACCCTCGCGCACCGCGAAATCGAGGTTCTCGAAGGCACCGCGGCGGCCCAGCCCCTTGACCTGCAGCCGCACCGGCGTGGCCATTGCCGGCGGCAGCTCGAGCCCGTGCAGATAACTCTCCTCGAGCTCGGCGTGATCACTGCCGATCATCAGCTCGATGACCTGAGCCTTGTCCAGCTCGGCAGCCGGCGCGGTTCGCACATGCCGGCTGTTCCGGAAGATCGAGACGTTGTCGGAGATCTCGAGCACGTCGTCGAGGAAGTGCGAGATGAAGATGAAGCTCTTGCCCTCGGCCTTGAGCCGCTCAACGACCTTGAAGAGCTGCGCCACCTCAGGGGGCGACAGAGCCGAGGTCGGCTCGTCGAGGATGATGATCCGAGCACCCGAGAACAGCACACGGCCGATCTCGATCAGCTGCTGCAGGCCCAAGGACAGGCTGCCGGCGAGTGCTGTCGGATCGACCTCGATGCCGAGCCTGGCCAAATGCTCGCCTGCCGCCTTCGCCATGTGCCGCCAGCGCACCGTGCCGAAGCGGTTGGTCGGCTGGCTGCCGAGGAACACGTTCTCGGCGACGGTCAGATAGGGGACGATCGACAGCTCCTGGTGCACCATGCCGATGCCGGCGGCGAGGGCGTCGCGGGTCGAGCGGAAGCGCACCGGCCGGCCGTCGATCTTGAAGCTGCCCTGGTAGTCGGTGTGCACGCCGGCGATGATCTTCATCAGCGTCGACTTGCCGGCACCATTCTCGCCGACGAGGCCGTGCACCTCGCCTTCGCTAAGGATGAAATCGACGTCCGAGAGCGCCGTGACGCCCCCGAACGTCTTGCCGATTCCGCTGAGCTCGATGAGCGGATGACGGCCCGTTGTCGATCCGCTCATCGCCACGCCCAGATCAGATCAAGAAGTGCCGCTGCATCCACTGCATGCCGGGCGCGTTGGCCTGGGTCACGACCGGCCCGTCGGTGACGACGTGCTTGGGAATGCCCTCGCCCGTCGCCTCACCGGTCAAGACGGCGGCGACACCGGCGATGATCGCCCCGCCATGGATGCGGCTCGAGGGATTGCGCACCGTGGCGTGCATCCGCCCGTCGATGACGGCCTCCACCGCCGGCGGCATCGCGTCGACGCCGCCGATGATGATGTCGGTCCGACCGCGCGCCTGCATGACGTTGTAGGCGGCCAAGGCCATGTCGTCGTTGTGGAAGAAAGCCGCCGTGATGTTCGGGTGCTTGGTCAACAGGCTGTCCCAGATCCGCGACGCCTTGGTCACGTCCCAGTCGGCCGGCTGCTCGTCCAGGACCTCGATGTTCGGGAACTTCTCGACCACCGAGTAGAAGCCGCGGGCGCGGCCCTGGGCGCCGGTGTGGCCCAAGGCGCCCTGGGTCATGGTGATCGTGCCCTCGCCACCCATCGCATCGACCAGCGCCTGGGTCACCGCAGCGCCCATGAACTCGTTGTCGGGTGCGAGGAAGCTGTGGACGTTGATCTCCTCCAGGGGTGCGATCAGCGTGTCCATGTCGATCACCGGGATGCCGCGATCGATCATCTTGTTCACCGGATCGGTGAGCGTGCCGATGCCGAAGGCCTGAATCGCGACGAAATCCCAGTCCTGGGTCGCCATGTTGTCGATCGCGGCGCGCTGTTTCGGCGCGCTCAGCTCACCATCGAACCAGGTGACATCGACATTGAACAGCTTGCCCCAATACTCGGCGGCCTGCTTGCCCTGGGCACACCAGGTCGCCTGCAGCCCGGCATTCGAGAAGGCAGCCTTGAGCGGCGCTTCCGAGCGGCCCATTTCCTGCGCCATGGCGGACGCAATGAACGGATCGAAGCCAAAGCCACCGAGCATGGCACCCGCAGCCGCCGACGTGAGCCCAGCCTGCTTGATGAACGAACGCCTGGAATCGGGCGTCAAAACGCCTTTGTCTTTCATGGATCGTCTCCCTGATTGACCCCACGAGTCGAATGGCCCGCGTTATAGTCAGCACTTTCGATCGGCAGGCGCAGCGATGCAAGAGGTATCATCAGGTGCGGAGTGGTGCAGGCAGTTGCAGACCTCGGTTGTTGTCGATCGCGCTCGAGGGCGCCAACGCCGGGCCCAGGTCGAGTACGAGCTTGTCTGCCACGAGCCCGCTAATAGTGCGTCCATTGGCACCGCAAGCGCTTATCGCGCCTTCAGCAGCC
>CALOAB010000002.1:0-44401 GCA_942491185.1 uncultured Alphaproteobacteria bacterium
AACACGTGGAGCCACGCGACCGAATCCAACCCAGCGGCCTACCCGCATCGCTCAAATCGCGCTGCCTCCACATGCCAGGGCCCGAAACTGCTGTCCGCTCAAGACGCGCCGCCGGAGAAATCCCGCCGACACACGCCACCGTTCCTCGAATCGCCCCCGCCCAAGACGTTCCCGCCCCCTCCACCCGGGGCGCACCTTCTCCACCATTCATGACTCTACCCGAAATAGGATAAGGAGCAGTTAATGGCTCCCCGTCTCCCTGCCGGCCGAAACGCCTTTCGGCGTCACCGCCGCCGCGATCCCGAAGAACCGGTGGCCCAAATCGAAAATGCCCGGACATTTTCGCCATCAGCAGCTCGAATTCTCGGAAATACACCGGCTACTGTCCCCGATCGACGCCCAAAGTCCATAACGAACCGTTATGGATGGCAGCACCGGCAGGCCATCCTGTCGCACATAGCGCAACGGGAACCCGAGAGTGTTGCGCTATATGCGACAAGAACCCGAGAACCGTTGCGCTATGTGCAACGGAACCTGAGAAATGTCGCATTATTCGACTCATAAGCGATGCTTATGTAGCATATAACGCAAAAAACGCGCCTTCGACCCTGCGAACGAACCCGCCGGACGACGAACGAACCCAGGAATTCGACGAACGAACCCATCAGATCAACGAACAAACCCAAGCGTGGGCGAACGAACCCGAGCGCACGAGTTGTCGCAGGCACACCGGTAAAACAGCTATGAAACAAGAGAATAGGCCGCCTCGATCACACGCGTCTCAACTCGGCGCTGCGGCGCGTCCTTGGCGGCAACCAACAATGCCCGAATGAACCCGAGGGCGGTCAGCGGCGGTGGTAGGGATGGCCGGAGAGGATCGTGCTCGCCCGGTAGAGCTGCTCCATGAGCAAGACCCGCACCAGCATGTGCGGCCAGGTGAGCCGGCCCAGCGCCAACTGCCAGTCGGCCCGCTGCAGCAGCGCCGGATCGAGCCCGTCCGCACCGCCGATAAGCAGCGTGACATGCCGGCCCGCATCGCGCCAACCGCCTAGCCGGGCCGCCAGCGCCTCGCTGGTCGCAAGGGCCCCGTGCTCGTCCAGCGCCACCAGCACGTCGCCCACAGGCATCGCCCGGTCGAGCCGTAGCGCCTCGCTCTCCCCCTTGCGCGGCACCAGCTCCAGCAGGTCCACCGACCACGGGCAGCGCTGGCGATAGGCTTCGATCAGCCGGCCGAGATCGGCGTCGCGGTTGCGGCCGATGGCGAGGATCGTGAGCTTCATCGCAGCCGCCCCGGCCCAGCCTGCAGCAACGGTGCCGGCCCCGCTCAGCTTTCGGCGGTGCCGCCGCCCGCGACCTCGAGCGGGGCATCGCGCCGCTCCGGCGGCGGCGCCATCTGCCACAACCGCTCGATGTCGTAGAAGGAGCGCGTCTCTGCCCGGAAGAGGTGGACGATCACCTCGCCGGCATCGATCAGCACCCAGGAGCTGTCACCCAGCCCCTCGGCACGGATGCCGTCGAGGCCTGCCGCCTTCAGGCGCTGGATCAGCTTCTCGGCCATGGCGGCCAGATGGCGCTGCGAGGTGCCGGTGGCGACCACCATCTGGTCCGCCATGGTCGTCTTGCCGGCAAGGTCGATGACGACCGGCTCCTGGGCCTTGTCGTCCTCCAGCGATTGAAGGACGAGTGGCAGAATGGCCGGTGCCTCGACCGGCTCGGGGGCGGCTGCGGTTATGATCGGCTCTCCTGGTCGCGTGTGAGGCCAGAACCGGCGCGAATGGCCGTGCTGGATGCCGGGTGGGGCGGCAGATGAATGTAGGCCCAGGCTGGCGTCGCCTTGTCCTTCAAGAGATGAGCGTCCCGCTCGTCGAGCCGAGCCTCGGCAAAACGCCTGCCGGCCTTGCTCGATGCAGATCTTCGAGAATAGGGCGTTCGATCGAAGACGGCAATCGGCGCCAGCGCAAAGATGCGCTCCCAGTGCTGCCAGGAGGGCAGCTGCAGGAGATTGTCCGCGCCGATCAGCCACAGAAAGCGCGCGCCCGGCCGCCGCGTGAGACGCGCCAGGGTCTTCGCCGTGTAGGTGGTGCCGAGCCTCGCCTCCAGGTCGCTCACCTTGATCCTGGGATGCCTGGCGGCCTGTTCTGCCCCGGCCAAACGCTCCGCGAATGGCGCCATGCCGGCTCTGGGCTTCAGCGGGTTTTGCGGCGAGACGAGCCACCACACCTCATCAAGCGCCAACCGCTTCAGGGCCTCGATGCTGACATAAAGATGCCCCTCATGCGCCGGATTGAAGGAGCCGCCGAGCAGGCCGATCGAGCGCTGCCGGGGTGGCGAGACCGCTGGCGAAGGGCTCGCCGGCTGCCGGTAGAGCCTGGGGCCGGGGCGAAAGCCGAGCGGCGGCCCGCCAGCCACCCGTGCCACGTCGCTCGCCCGCATGCCGGTCACACCGGCCGCGTCTGACCGCTGCCGCGCACGACGTACTTGAAGCTCGTCAACTGCTCGACGCCGACCGGACCTCGCGCATGCATCCGCCCGGTGGAGATGCCGATCTCGGCCCCCATGCCGAAGCACCCGCCATCGGCGAACTGGGTCGAGGCATTGTGCATGACGATGGCGCTGTCGACCCGGGCGAGGAAAGCCGCCGCCGCGGCCTCGTCCTCGGTCACGATGCTGTCGGTATGGTGCGAGCCATACGCCTCGATATGGGCGATGGCGTCATCGAGCCCGTCCACCAGCTTCACCGACAAGACGGCGTCCAGATACTCGGTCCGCCAATCCTCCTCCGTGGCGGCGGCCACCCGGTCGTTCAGCGCCTGAACCTCAGGCTCGCCCCGCAGCTCGCAACCGCCGGCGAGCAGATCGTCCAGCACGGCCGGCAGCAGCGACTTGGCCACTGAGCGGTCACAGAGCAGGGTCTCCATCGAGCCACAGATACCGGTCCGCCGCAGCTTGGCGTTGAGCGCGATCGCCCGGGCCATCGCTGGATCGGCCGCCTCGTGCAGATAAACGTGGCACAGCCCGTCGAGATGGGCGAACACGGGCATCCTGGCCTCGGCCTGAACCCGCTCGATCAGCGAGCGGCCGCCGCGCGGCACGATGACGTCGATGTAGCCGGCCAGGCCCAGCATCATCCCGACAGCGGCGCGGTCCGTGCTCTGGACGAGCTGGATCGCATCGACGGGCAGCCCCGCCGTCTCCAGCCCTTCCATCAGGCAGCCATGGATGGCCCTGGACGAGTGCGCGCTCTCCGTGCCGCCACGCAGGATCACCGCATTGCCGGCCTTCAGGCAAAGCGCGCCCGCATCGGCGGTGACGTTGGGTCGGCTCTCGTAGATGACACCGATGACCCCCAAGGGCGTGCGCACACGCGCGATATCGAGCCCATTCGGCCGCTGCCAGCGCGCAATCTCCTGGCCCACGGGGTCACCCAGCTCGGCGATCGATTGGAGGCTGGCGGCGATGCCCTCGATGCGCTGCTCGTCGAGCGCCAGGCGATCGAGCATCGCAGACGTCAGCCCCTTGGCCCGGCCGGCCTCGACGTCGCGTCGATTGGCGGCGAGAATGGCTGGGGCCTGTGCGCGTATCGCCAGCGCTGCGGCCCGCAGGGCCTCATCCTTGAGCAGCCGCGGGCTGGTTGCCAGAACAGCGGCAGCCGCACGCGCCCGTCGGCCCATGGCCTCCATGACATCGGTCAAAGGTTGCTCGAGAACGGTTGCCATCGACGCTTCCAGTCGGTTCGACGTTTGGGCCCGCATAGCAGCAAACCGCTTGCCAAGGCCAGTCTCCAGCGCGGCTCAGCTCATGCACCGGCGAAGTAGGCAGCGATCGCCGGCCGATGGCGCTGGAGATTCTTGTAGGCGAGCACCGGCTCCGGCAGCTCATCGATACGGGCCATCAGCTTGGCCGCCAGTGGGGGCTCCGTGGCAACCGCCGCAAGCGGCTCGACGAAGGTCAAGATGGTGAAGAGCACGGCACCGGTCCGCGGCAAGCGGGTCAGCGTCTGCCGCTCGACGCGCAGCCAGAGCCGGCTCCCGACATCCGCGGACCCGACGTCTCGGGCCGTGCGGCGGAAGGAATCGCTCGGCTGGTGCAGGCTCGGATCGTCGGTGATGGACCAGTTGGCCCGCCAGACCGGGTGACCGACGGCGAGACGTTCGAAGAACAGCCCGATCGGGCGGCCGATCGCCGGCTCCAGCCCCGGCACCGGCGCATGGATGGCACCGATCGGTCGACCGATCTTGTCGCCGAGGTTCCAGCGGGCCGGAAAAGCGACGAAGGCCGCGATCAGCCGATAGCCGTCGGGGCCCGCGACCATGAGACAGAGATCCTCCTGCACGGCCAATCCGAGGCGGACCAGCGGCGGCTCGACGCTGGGATCGAGATGCACGCCTGGATGATGCAGTGCCAGATGCGTGGCGAGCTGCTCGCCCATCTCGGCGGCAGCCGCCTCGCCATCCGCCAATTGGCGCCAGATATCGGCACCCTCGGCCAAGAGCTGCCGCTTCTCCTCTGTCTCCCTGGCATGATGCCGGGTTCGAATCAGCCACTCGGCCGGGTCCAAAGCGTGCAGCCCCATGGCAAAGCGCCAGGGCTTGGCCAGGAGGTCGTGCAGGATGGATGCGAGCGCCGGGTCTGCTGTGGCCGTCACAGCAGCACGAGATCGTCGCGGTGGATCATCTCGTCGCGGCCGCGGTAGCCGAGCAGCGCCTCGATGGCGTCGGTCTGGTGCCCCTTGATCTTCCTGGCATCGGCGGCATCGTAGGCAACGAGGCCCTTGGCCACGGCAACGGCTTCGCGGGTCTGGACGAGCACCGCGTCGCCGCGCTCGAAGGTTCCTTCGACCGCCAGCACGCCGGCCGGCAGCAGGCTCGACCCGCGCCGCAAGGCGCGGATGGCCCCATCGTCCACGGCGAGCGTGCCCAAAGGCTTGAGGCCGGCCGCGAGCCAGTGCTTCTTGGCGCTGCGCGGGTTGCTGGGTGCCAAAAAGACCGTGCTCCTGGCGCCGGCGAGCAGGGTGCTGAGCGGCCGTTCCGTGGCACCGCTGGTCAAGACCACCGTGCAGCCGCTCTGGGTCGCGATCTTGGCCGCGACCAGCTTGCTCGCCATGCCGCCCGTGCCGACCTGGCTGGCGCTGCCGCCGGCCATGGCCTCGATCTCGGGCGTGATCGTCGGCACCTCGGCGATGTGCGCAGCGGCCGGGTCCTGCCCCGGGTCGGCGGTGTAGAGCCCGTCGACATCGGAGAGCAGCACCAGCGTCTCGGCACCGGCCATGACGGCGACCCGGGCCGACAGGCGGTCATTGTCGCCGTAGCGGATCTCGCTGGTGGCGACCGTGTCGTTCTCGTTCACGACGGGCACGGCACCCAGGCGCAGGAGCGTCTCCATGGTCGCCCTGGCGTTCAGGTAGCGCCGCCGATTTTCCGTATCGTCGAGCGTCACCAGGATCTGCGCGGTCGCCAGGCTCTGTCCGGCGAGGCTCTCCGCCCAGGCACCGGCGAGCAGAATCTGCCCTGCTGCTGCGGCCGCCTGCTTCTCCTCGAGCCGCAAGGCCCGCCTCGGCAGACCGAGCGCCCGCCGGCCGAGCGCTATGGCGCCCGAGGTCACCACCACGACCTGGCTGCCCTTGGCCCGCAAATCGGCGATGTCTGCGGCGAGACCGTCGAGCCATTGCCGGCGCACGCGGCCATTCGCATCGACCAGGAGTGCTGAGCCGATCTTGAGCGTGACCCGCCGCTTGGCCAGCGCGTCGCCCGGTGTCATGGCATCGCAGTCATGGGATCGGCGTCATGGCGCCGTCGCCTCGACCTCACGCTCGGCTTCGCGTCGCGCGCGGATATGATCCAAGATCAAGGCGAGAACGGGCTGGATGCCCTGCTTCGCCACACCGGAAATGCAGCGGACGGGCCGACCACTGGCAGCCTCGAGGCGCGCCTTGCGCTCGGCGATGACATCGTCGGTCAGTGCGTCAACCTTGTTCAGGCACAAGATCTCGGGCTTGTCGGCGAGACCATGGCCGTAGGCCTCGAGCTCGTCGCGGATGATGCGATACGCTTCTTCGGGCGCCTCGCCCGTGCCGTCGACCAGATGCACGAGGCTGGCGCAACGCTCGATATGGCCCAAGAACCGGTCGCCGAGCCCGGTGCCTTCAGACGCACCTTCGATCAGGCCTGGAATGTCGGCGATGACGAAGCTGGTGTCGTCGAGCACCACCGTGCCGAGCTTCGGCTCGAGCGTCGTGAACGGGTAGTCGGCGATCTTTGGCCTGGCGCGGCTGACGGCGGCCAGGAAGGTCGACTTGCCGGCATTGGGCAGGCCGACCAGGCCGGCATCGGCCAGGAGCTTCAGCTTCAGCCAGATCCACCGCTCCTCGCCGGGCCAGCCCGGATCGGCGCGGCGCGGCGCCCGGTTGGTCGAGGTCTTGAAGCGCACATTGCCGAAGCCGCCATCGCCGCCCTTGGCAAGGACGATCCGCTGGTCGACCTCGGTCAGGTCCGCGAGCAGCGTCTCGCCATCCTCAGCGAAGATCTGCGTGCCGACCGGCAGCTTGAGCACGATATCGGCGCCGCTGGCGCCGGTGCGCTCCTGACCAGCGCCGCCCGTGCCGCGCTGTGCCTTGAGATGCTGGTGGTAGCGATAGTCGACCAGCGTGTTCAAGGCCTGGTCGGCGATGGCGACCACGTCACCGCCGCGGCCACCATCGCCACCGTTCGGGCCGCCATACTCGATGTACTTCTCGCGGCGGAACGAAACGCAGCCATTGCCGCCGTCGCCGGACTTGATGAACACCTTCGCGGAATCGAGGAAACGCATGGGGGAGTGCCAAACAAAAAAGGGAAAGGCCGGGGCCTTTCCCTCCGCTGCCGCCCGAGTGGCCGGCTGCTGGATGTCGCCCGGGCCTACTCGGCGGCGTCGGCCACCGGCGGCATCACGTGAACGTATTGCCGCTCGCCACTCTTCTTGAAGGTGACGTGCCCCTCGACGAGCGCAAAGATGGTGAAGTCACGGCCGAGGCCGACACCCTTGCCCGGATGGTACTTGGTGCCGCACTGGCGGATGATGATGTTGCCCGGAATGACGTGCTCGCCGCCGAACTTCTTGACGCCGAGCCGCTTGCCGGCCGAGTCGCGACCGTTGCGCGAGCTGCCGCCTGCTTTCTTGTGTGCCATGGGATGCTCCTCGTAACCGTCGGTGTCAGGCCGCGATCTCGGCGATCTTGACCACAGTGATGGACTGGCGGTGGCCGGTCTTGCGGCGGAAATTCTTCCGCCGACGCTTCTTGAAGATGACGATCTTCGGGCCGCGGGTCTGCTCGACGACCTCGGCGGTCACCTTCACACCGTCCAGCAGCGGCGCGCCGACCTTGGGCTCGGCGCCATCGCCACCAATCAGCAGCACCTGGTCGAAATCGACCGTGCTGCCGACCTCGGCATCGAGCTTCTCGATCTTGAGATACTGGTCCTTGGCGACGCGATACTGCTTGCCGCCCGTCTTGATCACTGCGTACATCGAATTGAACCGATCAGGGATGAATCCAGGGAACGGTGCGCGTGAAAGCGCTCGCGTCGCCCTTTGCGAGACGGTCCGGGTTATACCCGCTCCCGCCCGGCTGTCAATTGCTCACTCTGCCGGTTTTGATGGCCCCGCTTTCGACGGCGCCGGCTCCACCGTCTTGGTGGCGCTGCGCGACCGTCCCAGGCTCTTGCCGCGCTCGCGCAGCCATTGGAAGACGACATAGAGGGTCGGGATCATGAAGATGCCGATCACGGCCGAGGCGATCATGCCCGCGAACACAGCCGTGCCCACGCCGCGGCGACTGAGCTCACCGGCGCCAGTGGCGGTCACCAGTGGAAACAGGCCGGCGATGAAGGCAAAGCTGGTCATCATCACCGCGCGAAACCGCTCGCGTGCCCCCATCACGGCGGCTTCGGCGATGGGGTGCCCTTCCTCGCGCCGCATCTTTGCGAACTCGACGATCAAAATGCCGTTCTTGGCCGCAAGCGCGATCAGCACGACGATACCGATCTGCGCATAGATATTGTTGTCGAGCCCGGCGATCATCAGCCCGAGCATGGCACCGAAGAGCCCGACGGTGACCGACAGCAGCACCGGCACCGGGATCGTCCAGCTTTCGTAAAGAGCGACCAGGAACAGATAGGCAAAGAGGACCGCAAGACCGAGGATGATGCCGGTTTGACCGGCCGCCTCGATCTCCTGCAGCGCAGTGCCGGTCCACTCGTAGGCATAGCCGGCCGGCAAGGTGCCGGCCGCCACCTCCGTCATCGCGGCAATCGCCTCGCCGGAGCTACGGCCCGGCGCCGGCTGGCCGGCGATGGTGATGCTGCGGAAGTTGTTGTAGCGGACGATGAACTGCGGCCCGAGGATCAGGCGCGGCTCGGCAAAGGAACGCACCGGCACCATCTCCCCCTGCGCATTGCGCACATGGATGCGGTAGATGTCCTCGACCACCGCTCGATCTTTCTCCTCGCCCTGGACCAGCACCTGCCAAGTCCGACCGAACAGGTTGAAATCATTGACGTAGAAGCCGCCCAGCGTCGATTGCATGGCGTTGAAGACGTCGCTGAGATTGATCCCCAGGGTCTGCACCCGCTCACGATCGATCTCGAGAAAGATCTGCGGTGTCGCGGCCGTGAAGGTCGTGTAGACGCCGGCGAGACGCTCGTCCTGATTGGCGGCGACGATCAGGCCGCCGGCCGCGGCCGCGAGGTCGACAGGGCTTCCACCCTGCAGGTCGAGGAGCTGGAACTCGAACCCGGCACCTGTGCCGAGACCAATGATCGGCGGCAGGTTGAACGGGATGACGATCGCTTCTCGAAAGGTCGCGAACTGGGTGCGAAACCGCTGCAGGAGCGCGTCGACGCGGGCATCCGGCTCGGTGCGCTCGGCAAAATCGGCAAGGGTCAAAACGAGGAACCCGGCGTTCGACTTGGCGAGCCCGTCGAGGAAGCTGTAGCCGGCGACGGCGGTTACACCGGTAACACCGGGTGCCCCCTCCACCATGGTCTCGACCTCCTGGACCGCGGCCATGGTGCGATTGACCGAGGCACCCTCGGGCAGCTGGACCTCCATGAAGACGATGCCCTGGTCCTCATCCGGAAGGAACCCGGTAGGCACCACCGTCGCCAGCCAGCCGGTGCCGAACATGAAGCCGGCGAGCAGCACGATGCTGATGAAGGCAAGCCGGACCAATCGCTGAACGATTGCCGCATAGCCGTCGCGGGTCTTGTCGATCGCACCCATCACATAGCGCATCGGCCCGCGCTTGGGCCCGTGGCTGCGCTTGAGCAGCAAAGCGCACAGAGCCGGTGAGAGGCTGAGCGCATTGATCGCCGAGATCACCATCGAGACCGACACGGCGACCGCGAACTGCTGGTAGAGCTGCCCGGAGATGCCGGGAATGAACGCCACCGGCACGAAGACCGAGAGCAGGACGAGCGTGATGGCGATGATGGGTGCAGTGATCTCGCCCATCGCCTCCTTGGTCGCATCGGCGACGGAGAGCTCGGGCTTGGCCTCCAGCTTCGCCTCGACGGCCTCGACCACGACGATGGCGTCATCGACGACGATGCCGATCGCCAGCACCAACGCCAGCAGGGACACCGTGTTGGCCGAGAAATCGAGCGCCAGCATGACGGCGAACGTGCCGATCAAGGCCACTGGCACGGCGATCAGCGGAATGAGCGTCGCGCGCACATTGCCGAGGAACAGGAAGACAACGATGATGACGAGGATGAAAGCCTCGACGAGGGTGTGGACAACCTCCTCGATACTGGCCTCGACGAACTTCGTCGTATCGTAGGGAATGGCGTAGTCGACGCCGCTCGGAAAGCGAGTCTTGACCTCCTCGAGGACGGCGCGGACGCCTTCGGCCGCAGCGATGGCATTCGATCCGGGCAGCTGCTGAATGGCGATGACGGCACCGTCGCCGCCATTGAAGCGGGCGAGAACATCCTCGCTCTTCGCCCCCAGCTCGACCCGAGCAATGTCACGAATGCGCACGAACGAGCCATCCGCATTGGCGCGGACGACGATGGCCTCGAACTCCTCGGCCTCAGTCAGGCGCCCCTTGGTCTGGATATTGATCTGCAGCTCGGCTTCGGCCATCGGCTGCGCGCCGATCCGACCGACGGCTGCCTGCACGTTTTGCGCTTGAAGTGCTGCAACCACATCATTCGGCGTCAGCTCGAGCGAGGTCAGTCGCTCTCCGTCGAGCCAGACCCGCATCGAGTAGTCGAGCGCACCGAAGAGATAGGCATCGCCCACCCCCGGCACGCGCTTGATGGAATCGAGGATGTTGATGGTCGCGTAGTTCGAGAGATAGAGCAGATCACGTGTTTGATCGGGCGAGTAGAGGCTCACCATCTGCAGGAAGGCGGCCGATTTCTTCTCGGTGACCACACCCTGCCGCTGCGCCTCTTGCGGGAGCTGCGGCATTGCCTGGGAGACGCGGTTTTGCACGTTGACCGTGTTGATATCCGGGTCGCTGCCAATGGCGAAGCTGACGGTCAGCGTGTAGCTGCCGTCATTGCCGCTCGTCGACTTCATGTAGAGCATGTTGTCGACGCCGACGATCTGCGCCTCGATGGGCTGCGCTACCGTCGCCTCCACGACATCGGCTCCAGCGCCCGGGTAGCTCGTCGACACCTGGACCTGAGGCGGCACGATATCCGGGAACTGGGCGACCGAGATCGCGCGCATCGCGATCAGCCCAGCGAGCGTGATGACGACCGAGATGACGATCGCCAGCCGCGGCCGATCGACGAAGACGGCTGAGATCATCCGTTCAGGCTCCGCCGGCCGGGGCCGGATCGACCACCATTCCAGGACGCGCCCGTTGGATGCCCTCGGTGATGACGAGATCGCCTGCCTCGAGCCCACCCGTCACCACATAGCTGCCCGTGACCGTGTCGCCGACCTCGATCGAGCGCTGCTCGACGACGTTGTCGCTACCAACGATCAAGACGAATCGGCCACCCTGGTCGCTGAGCACGGCCTGCTGCGGCACCAGGAGCGCGCTTTGCGGCTCGGCGGTCTCGATCACGGCCGTGACCAGTTGCTGGTCGATCAGTTGGCCATCCGGATTGGCGATCTGCGCCCGCAGGGTGACCGTGTCGGTGCCCGGATTGACCTGGACGTCGACGAAGTCGATCGAGCCCGAGTGGGGATAGAGATCGCCATTGGCCACCCGGACCTTGACCGCCAACGTGTTCCTGTCCGCTTCCGACGCCGCTTCGCGCTGGCGAAACGCCCAGAGCTGACGCTCGGTGACCGGGAACGTCACGTACATCGGATCTTGGCTGACAATCGTCGCGAGAGCCCCGTTCGATGGGCCCACATAGTCGCCGACCGACACCGATGCGCGGCCGATCTTGCCGGCAATGGGAGCCTTGATATCGGTGTAGCCCAGGTCGAGCAGGGCGGTGGCTCGGGTCGCCTCCTCCCTCTGCACGGCTGCCCGGGCCTTCTCGGCCTCGGCATTGGCACGATCGAGCACCGCCTGGGCTGCCGCTTCGCGCTCCACGAGCGTCGACTGCCGATCAGCTTCCAGCTTGGCGAGCTTGTACTCAGCCTCTGCAGCGACAATCGCGGCGTCGACCTCTCCCAAATGCGCTTCGTAGGGGCCCTTCTCGATGGCGAAGAGGAGATCGTCGACCTCGACCATCGAGCCCTCGATGAAGGGTCGCTGCTCGAGGAATCCGTCAACGCGAGCGATCAAATCGACCTTGTCGATCGCCTCGATACGGCCGGTGAAGGAAGCCGATGGCGTGATGTCGGCAAGCTCAATGGCGACAACGGTCACCGCCGGTGCAGGAGCGTCCTGCGCTCCAGCATTGGTGCTCGAAAGAGCCAAGAGGGCAACGAGAGCGGCTAGAAGGCGCATGCTGGGCTACTCCGACAAACATTGGCCAAGCCGGGCAGCCAAGCTGGCAAAATGGCGAGCCCCGAGCGATCAAGCTTCTCACTAGCGCATCTCAGAGCTCGCCGGCTCTGGCCCGCGCTGAAGCCGATCCTTCTGTGATGTCCCGTGTGGCCAAAGCCAGCTTCTAGTGAAGTCCAACCAGCGGCGCAACGATGCGGTAGACACATCAGAAATACAGCCGATGGCAGCTCTTCCGGCTAAGTTGTCTGCCTCGATGGTGCCGCCGCGATCGCCTGAACAGCGGGCAAGACCTCTTCGGCGGGCCGCCAGCCGATCGTCACCACCTGTGGCTTGCCCTCCTGCAAGGCGAGCAGCGTCGGGTACCCGGTAACACCAAGCTGCGCCGTCTGCTGCCATTCGGCCGCGACCTCTGCGGCAATGGCCGGATCCATGAACGCGGCATTGAAGATTTCGGGCTCAATGCCGAATTCCCCGGCCGCATCCCGCAAGACCGACGCGTCGGTGATGTCTTGCCCCAATGCATAGAAACGCTCTTGGAGCCGGCCCAAGAAAGCGACTGCTAGCCCAGGAACGCGCCCACGAACAACGGCCAGCGCGCACGATGGCGGCCCGGTGTCATAAACGAAGCCGGCCCGGTCGAAGAAACGGAAATCGAAACGCTGCCCAGTGCGTTCCAGGACATGCTGCCAGTGCTCGCGCACCTTGGCCTTGTCGGCCGCAGTCATGGGGCGAGAGCGCTCGGCACCCAGCGTCCCGAGTGCGACAGTGATCGGGTAGCCCATCTCCACAAGACCATGGATCACGGGCTGGAAACCCCAACACCAGGAGCACATCGGGTTGGCAAAATAGAGCAGGCGGACTGTCAAGCGCTCTTCCCGCTGACGATGGGCAGATCGGACCTCTACCACTGGTCCATGTCGGCAGGATCGCCCCGGATCTGCCAGAGCAATTCACTGTTCCCAACTGGCCGGCAGCATGATCGAAGACCGAGCCCGACCGCTTGTTAAGAAACGGTTCGGCTCGACACGCGGGAGGGGGCAATTGGTCGGAGTGGCAGGATTTGAACCTGCGGCCCCCGCCTCCCGAAGACGGTGCTCTACCAGGCTGAGCTACACTCCGACTACGCCCGGTCACATAGAAGAAACGTCCAAGCGCCGCAAGCGGCGATGACGACGGGCCAGGCGAATCGGATCGGCGTCAACCCAACGGCAGCATGTCGATCTTGGCGGCAAGGATGAAGTCGTTCTCGTGCAGGCCATCGATGCTGTGAGTCTGCATCCTGATCGAGACGTAGCCCCAGCCGAAGCAGATATCCGGATGGTGGCCTTGCTCCTCAGCGATTGCGCCCACCTTGTTCACGAAGGCAAGAGCGTCGGCAAAACGTCGAACACGGACTTCCCGCTCGATACGCTTACCGTCGCTGCTGAGGCTCCAATTCGGCCTCTCGGCCAAGTAAGCAATTGCGGCAGCTGCGTCCAACGGGTCGACCCCATCGCGACATGGGCTGCACTGAAGCTTCGCCATCCGATCGCTCATCTTCGGTTCCTCGCCTTATGGAACTCGAAAACTAAGGCGATCTCGAAGATTCGCCAGTTCGGCCGAGCACACGTCGCAGCTACAGAAAATGCCCAGCAGGTCGCGGAGAGGGATGGCAGGCTCCCTCTCCGCGCTGAAACCGCAAACGCCCGCTCACGAACTCCCCCGATTGGGCAATTGCGACCCTCGCAATCGTCAACATTTCGATGCGAAGGTTGGCGAAACTGTGCCATCAAGCAGAATTATCGCATTGACCTGAGTCAACGTCACGACGACGGATCAATCGCTAATGTAGATCGTGTTTGCTGTATCGCCCGGCGCATCCGCAGCTGTCACCGTGACCTCCACCACTTTGTTCAGCTGGCTGATGGTGTACGAGCTGCCGCCGCCGGGCGCACGCAACGTCATGCCGTCGCCGGCAATGATCTGGACATCGGCATTTCCTGCCTTGACCAGCTTGACCCAGGCTGCATCGCTACCCATTGGCACCAGGCCAGTGTCGAACTTGATGACGCGCGGTTCCGAGCTGCCGTGACTGACATGGATCAGCTTACCCATATGGTAGTCTGGAATTCCGTCGGCGTAGCCGACATTCGAGACCTGGGTGGCATGCACGTAGAGCTTGTCGACATCAGGATCGATATGGTTCAGGTAGACAAGGTTGTTGGGCAGCAGGAGCACCTCGACCATCTGATACTGGCGCTCGATCCAGTTCCGACCGGGTCGGGGTAGACGCAACTCGGCACCGTTGGTGGCAACGAAGAAGACAGGCCCCTCGCCCTCTCTAATGACCCAGAAACGACGCGCGCCGGCACCCTGCTGAAGCAAATCCCCCGGGATTGTAATGGTCCGCGCATTGCCATTGGCGACCCGCAGCACCTTGCCGAAATCGAGCGAAGAGATGGTCCGATCGACATTGACGACGCGCTCGGGAAGCGCGCCGCGCTGGACGGCAACCGGAGAATACTCGCCGCCGTTCAGCCGGCAATAGAGCCCTTCGCCCAGGTAATACTCGCCGTAGGACGGCAAGGCGCTAGACGCTGCGGCAAAGTGGACCAGGCCGTCGACGGTGCGAAGTGGTTCGGAGGTGCGGGGCGCGAGGAATAGCGGATCGTTGATCTGCACGCGCGCCAACTCGCCACGCGCGTCATTCTCGCCGTTGCCGAGCTCGAGGCGAACGTCGAGCATCGTAGCGCCACTGTCGGGATCTGTGGCACCGATGCTGATCGGCCGAGTAAGCTTGGCGGCATTCTTCGAGCCAATATCGAGGAGCAGGCCACGATAGGGCTTTTCCTGGGTGGCATGCCCGTCCGCCTTCTCCTGGGCCGGCCCCTTGTTGTCACCGGTCAGGAGTAGAACGTCCTTATGCGGCGAGCGGAGCTGGATCGAGGGCTGGCTGTAGCGGTTGAACAGCCAAGCGCCGGTGAAGAAGGCGTCACCGTCTTGACAGCGACCGAGCTCCGCTTCGAGCCGCGTGTTGAGTGGGGCGACATTATCGCATCCCAGGAACGTGCGCTGGATGACCGAGCGCGCGAACGCCGTGTTGCTGTCAGTGTAGGTCGTCGGGCACCAGTGGGTGATGCAGCCAATGAAATTGTTGGCGACACAAGCACCGGCAGCACCACCAGTGCTCTCAGAATACTCTTCGAACCCTGTCTCGACCACCTCGACGTCGCAGTCGATCAGGTTTATTCGCGCGGCATTCTTGAGCTTGATGCCGACACTACCGGGAAGTGGAGTGGTGCCACCACCTCCCGTCGGCGCGTTCACCTGAACGCGCTGCAAGATCATATTGTTTATCCAATTCGACGTGCTCGCCATGCTGCCGTCGAGAAGGATGCCCTTGGTTTCGCTCGCACCGAGCTTGAGCGACACTTCGGAAACAAGGCTGTCGCCATAGTTCACGCCCGGTTTTGCGGCCCGAAAGCGGATGCCGCTCGCGAGCAGGCGAAAACCGGCACCGCCATAGCCACCGCTCACCTTCTCAACGACACACTCGTTGGCGTCGACAAGATCGACGCACCAACCGTCCGCAGCTCCACCATAGAAATTGACGTCGCTGAGACGGAACTCGTGCCCCCACACCTCCACGCCGCTCATCGCCATCCTGATGCTCAAATTGCCGAGCATCGACCGATTCCAATCGTCCGTCGCGCCCGGATCGATCGAGAATGCGCCCTCGTTGCGACGAAAAATCAAGGCGTGCGTGCCGTCAGGCACAAGCTCGACATCGTCACGCCCCGCACCGAGAATCGTCCGCTGCGGCAAGACGTCGATAGGTGCCGCAAGACGATAGCGGCCGGGCGGAACGAAGACAGACCGGTGCGCTGCCAAGGCTGCAGCAAAGGCGGGCGCGTCATCAGCGACTGCGTCACCGATGGCGCCAAAGTCCTTGACCGAGACTGCATCGGACAGCTTGCCGGCAATGCGGCGGTCAACGGCACCTGCGCCCGGCATGCGAGCGGCGATGCCATCGAGCGTCGCCTGGCGCGTCAGGTTCCCGTCATTGGTCGACACGAGGATACGATCTTCACCCGTCAGCGCGCTCGCAGCCGGCAGCTCGTGAATCTGATTGGTCGCCATCAGGCGGTCTCCGTGATGATGCGGATGGCGGTCTCTGTGACGATAGATGCGCCAGTCTCGGTGACGAGAAGGGTTGGCGAGCCATCCTCGGGTGGCTGCGGCAACGAGATTCGCGGACTTTGCGCCGGTCGAATGAACCTCAGGCCACGCGTTGTTAGCGACAGCGCGAACGGCATGTCAGGCGCGACCGATCACGAAGGCCACACACGTCTCGTCCTCGGCGATGAAGGCGATATGGTCCTCGCCACGCCGCAGCGGCACGTCGACATAGATCCCTGGGTGCAGATAGGGGCTCGAGATCGCATCCGCGGTTGCGGTCGAGTCGCCGACCGCGAATCGACACGGTCCGGTCGCAATCAACGTGACGAGCTGGATCTCGTCATCGACCGGCAAGATGGTGCGCACCGACGCGTCGGTCACCTGCAGCTTGACCGTGCCCTCACGAGCAAACCCCAGAACTTGCAGGGGATTGCCATTGTCATCCACAGGCAAAAGCAGGCTCATCGAGGTCTCCGAGATGCTGAATCGAGATGAAGAGATCGTAGGCAGCCACTATACAGGAACATCGTCCGCAGTCAATGCTTTTAATCCTATATTTGCCCACTCTGAACAAACCGCTTCCGTGCAGCCTGCGGTGTCTGACATAGTCAGGGCAGAGCAAGACGCCTCGGAACGCATGCCAAACCGCCGTCGCCTACTGATTTACAGCCACGACAGTTTCGGCCTCGGCCATCTCCGACGCTGCCGTGCGATCGCGCACGATCTCGTCGACCGCTACCCGCAACTCACCGTTCTGATTCTCTCCGGCTCGCCGATTATCGGCAGCTTTGACTTTAAATCCCGGGTCGATTTTGTCCGCGTTCCGGGTGTCATCAAGCTCAAGAACGGCGACTACACCTCGCTGAAGCTAAACCTCAATTTGAGCAAGACATTGGAGATTCGCCAATCGATCATCACTCATACGGCGAGCATCTTTGATCCCGACATGTTCCTTGTCGACAAAGAGCCGCTGGGGTTGCGCGGTGAGGTGGAAGAAACACTCAAGCTCTTGAATCGGCGCGGCAAGCGGTGTGTGATCGGCCTTCGTGATGTGATGGACGAACCCAGGGCACTGGATCGGGAGTGGCGGCGCAAGGGTGTTCTTCCTGGCTTGCACCGCTACTATCGAGACATCTGGGTCTATGGACTACCCGAGATATTCGATCCGATCAGCGAGATCACCGGCATGAGCCGCTTGGCCGATCGGGTCAGCTTCACCGGGTACATCGAACGATCCCCCAGCGATGCCGACTTCGCTTCGTCTGGCTTCCAGCCACCGCCGCAACCCTACATTCTCGTGACGGCGGGGGGCGGTGGCGATGGAGCCGGCCTTATCGATTGGGTGATTCGCGCATATGAAAGCGACCCCACGATCCCCCACCCGGCGCTCATCATCTTCGGGCCATTCATGCATCTCGAGCAACGGATGGCCTTTCAGGCAAGGGTCGACCGCTTGCCCGCCGTGCACGCGACAACCTTCGAGGCCAAGCCAGAAGCCCTCTACCAAAACGCGATCGGGGTCGTCGCGATGGGTGGCTACAATACGTTTTGCGAGTTCCTCTCATTCGACAAGCCGGCGCTAATCGTGCCGCGCTCGGAACCGCGGCAGGAGCAACTGATCAGAGCCGAGCGGGCTGCCCGAATGGGCTTGCTCCGATTTCTCCCGGAGGGCGACAACCCCCGTGCCGAGGAGATGGCGGCAGCCCTGCATCAGATTGCGGAGTGGCCACGCCCGAGCAAGGAGCTGCGTTCCCGGCTGCTTGGTGGACTGGATCGTATCGCCGAGCTTTGCGCACCGGTATTCGAGCCAACGACTCGCGCTGCAAGCTCCGCCTAGTCACACCATGCGTCCACAAATCGCGCTGGTCCTCAAAGGGTATCCGCGGCTCTCGGAAACGTTCATTGCCCAAGAGATCTTGGGACTGGAGCGCGCCGGACTGCGTCTTGTCATTGTCTCCTTGCGCCACCCGACAGATGTTGCGCGACACCCGATCCATAGCGAGATCCAGGCGCACGTGATCTATCTGCCGGAGTACCTTCACCAAGAGCCGCTGCGCGTTTGGCTCGGCATCTGGGCGGCGCTACGAAGTGGTCGCCTGTTGCGTATCCTCGGCAGCTTTCTTCGCGACTTCGGCCGTGACAAGACGCGCAATCGCGTCCGGCGGCTTGGCCAGGCCGCCGTTCTGGCACGTGAGCTT
This sequence comes from uncultured Alphaproteobacteria bacterium, assembly GCA_942491185.1. Lineage (GTDB taxonomy): Bacteria > Pseudomonadota > Alphaproteobacteria > Geminicoccales > Geminicoccaceae > SLRI01. The sequence continues at coordinate 18,253 of CALOAB010000002.1, forward strand.
CCGTCGAGTGTCGAGGCGCTATACGCGCACTATCTGCACACGCCATCTTCGGTGACCCGCTATGCTGCAAGTCTGCGGCGGCTGCCGTTCGCCATCTCCGCGCATGCAAAGGATATCTGGACAATTCCCGAGTGGGAGATCAGGGAAAAGTTGGCAGATGCCGCTTGGCTGACGACGTGCACGCGCCTCGGCTATGGCCATTTGCTGGAGCTAGTGCCAAGCGCTCAGCTGTTCTGCCTGCCACATGGGATTGACTTGCAGCGGCTGCCGAGGCCCGTGCATCGCATCGACCGAGCGGAGAGCCCCGATGATCGACCGGTCGAACTGCTGACTGTTGCGCGAGCCGTCGAGAAGAAGGGGCTCGATGTGCTGCTCGATGCGCTCTCGCGCCTGCCCGCGGACATCGACTGGCGGTGGCGTCATGTCGGCGGCGGTCCGCTGCTCCCATCCTTGCGGTCGCAGGCCGCCGAGCTCGGTATCGAGAGCCGCGTCGAGTGGCTCGGCGCACTCGCTTTCCAAGACGTGCTCAATGCCCTGCAACGCGCGGATCTGTTCTGCTTCTCGCCTCGCACAGCCGCTGACGGAGACCGTGACGGCATTCCCAACGTCATTGCCGAAGCAATGTCGCAGGAGCTGGCAGTCGTTTCGGCGCGGGCAGGCGCCGTGGAGGAGATCGTCGAGGACGGTGTCACCGGGCTCTTTGTCCCGCCCGAAGATCCAGGTGCATTGGCAACCGCCATTGAGGCCCTTATCCGCAACCCGTCCCGTCGTGCTGCGATGGGTCGTGCCGGCCGGTCTTACATCGAGAGCCACTTTGCCGCCGGACCTGGCATCGCCCGTATCGCAGATGCTCTCAAGGCCCTCACCACAAGCTCTCTGCAGACCAGATGAACGTCGCCTTCTACGCGCCGCTCAAGGCGGTTGACCATCCAGTGCCATCCGGCGATCGCGAAATGGCGCGGGCCTTTATGACATTGCTCAACGGCCTGGGCCATGATGTGCGGGTCGCCTCGCAGCTGCGCAGCTTCGACAAGGCTGGCAGCCAAGTATTCCAACAACACATCGCAGCAAGCGCGGAAGCTGAAGTCGACCGCTTGGGCGATGCTGGCCCTGATGGTTGGCGACCAGATCTCTGGTTCACCTACCATGCCTATCACAAGGCTCCCGATCTGCTCGGCCCCCCCGTCTCTCGGAAGCTCGGCATACCCTACGTCATCGCCGAGGCGTCGATTGCCGGAAAGCAGGCGTCGGGTCCTTGGGCCGATGGCCATCGCTCGACGATCGACGCTGTCAATGTCGCCAGTGCTGTGCTGGCGATGACCGATGTCGACGCGCGCGAGCTTGCTCGATACCTGAGCGATCACTCGCATCTCCACCTCTTTCCACCCTTCCTCACGTCAGACAGCGTGAAGTCTGAGGGTCGCGATGAGATCAGGCGTCGTCTTGCCGATCAGCTGGATGTTTCGAGTGACGCTGTATGGCTCGTGACGGTCGCCATGATGCGGTCTGATGTCAAACGCGACTCCTATCGCCTGCTGGCCGATACGATTGCAGGGTTGCCTCGCAAAGACTGGCGCCTGCTTGTCGTCGGCGGCGGTGAGACGGCAGCAGAGATTCGCAGCGAGCTCCGCGCTGCCGCTGGCGACAAGGTGTGTTTCTTGGGCGAGCTGCCCGGTGCCGAGGTGGCCGCAGTGCTTCGGGCTTGTGACGTCTTCGTCTGGCCGGCGCTTCGCGAGGCCTACGGAATGGCGATCCTCGAGGCGCTCGGGGCCGGCCTGCCGGTAGTCGCCTGCGATGAGGGCGGCGTTGGCGATCTCGTCCGCGACGAGCAAAACGGCCTGTTGGCGCCCCAACGCTCGCCGCAAGCACTGCGACAACGCCTCGAGCGACTGATTGGCGACGCGGGCACCCGACAACGTCTCGGCACGCGGGCAGCCAAGCTTGTCTCCGAGATGCACAGTCGACGTGCCGCCGAGCTCAGGCTTGCGGCGATACTGGCGCACGTCGATCGCGACCATCGCAGTTACGTGCGGTCGGCATGCAACTGATCGTCCTCCGCCATGGTACTACGCAGTGGAACATTGATCGGCGTATTCAAGGTCATGCCGACCTTCCCCTTGCACCAGCCGGTCGAGCACAAGTGGCGAGCTGGCAGCTGCCGCCCGCTTGGCTCGAGCTGCCGTGCCTTGCCAGCCCGTTACGCCGCGCGCTCGAAACCGCCAGACTTCTCGGGTTCACTGACTTGAACGCCGTGCCCGAGCTCATCGAGATGGACTGGGGCCACTTCGAGGGATCCACCCTGGCTGAGCTGAGAGCCAAGGGCGGCAACGAATTCGCGGCAAACGAGGCCGCTGGACTTGATTTTCGCCCCCTCAACGGCGAAAGCCCGCGGGAGGTCATGGCACGGCTGTCTCACTGGCTGGAAGGCCTACCGACCATGGAGGGCCAAGCCGTTATAGTCAGCCACAAAGGGGTCCGCCGGGCACTGCTGGCTCTGGCCACGGGCTGGGACATGCGCTGCAAGCCGCCGAAGAAGGTTCGCGACGAGCAGGCGATGCTTCTCGACTTGCACCCAGGCGGCCGCCCGGTCCTCCGTGGCGTCCACTCGCTCGAGACGTCGACATGACGCGTGACGAGAGCAGCGTCGCTCTTTGGTGGCGAGACGACGATGCCGGTCGTTATTCCGCCAGGCTGGAAGGGCTAATCGACCTTGCGGCTTCGATGCGGCGGCCGCTCGGCCTTGCGGTGGTGCCAGAATGGCTTGACGCTACAACCGTGTCGCGCGTGTTGGCCACGCCGGAGCTGTTCGTCCTGCAACATGGTTGGAGCCACGCCGATCATGCGTTGCCCGACGGCAAATCGATAGAGCTGGGAGGCGCCATTGATACCAAGGCCTGTCGCGCCGAGATCGAACGCGGTAGGCTCGTGCTCGAGGAGGCGTTCAACGATCGCTCGCTTCCCGTCCTGGTGCCACCCTGGAACCGTATTGATGATCGGATCATGGCTAGCCTAGCCGATCTCGGCTTCTCCGCTGTCTCCACTTTTGCAGATGATCGACGTGGGCTCGATCATCATCTCGTTCATGCAAACACGCACATCGATCTGATCGACTGGCGACAGGGCCGGCAAATGAAGCAGCTTGACGCGCTCGTCGAGGAGGCCACGGCACTCCTGGCTCGACCAAGCACCGAGATGATTGGAATCCTGTCGCATCACCTGGAGATGAGCGGCGGCGACTTGTCACGACTTGAGCAGCTTTTTGAGCATCTGGACGGCCTACCGACCTGTCGCTGGACGAGCCCAGTGGAACTGTTTTCATCGCCATGAGAGCGCCAGCATGCAGCCGTTGATCTCCGTCCGTGACCTGCAGATCTCCTTTTCGAGCGATGAAGGCACGGTGGACGCCGTTCGCGGCGTATCGTTCGATATCTGGTCCAATCGCACAACCGCTGTGGTCGGCGAAAGCGGCTCAGGCAAGACCGTCTTGTCACATGCGATTTTGGGCATTCTGCCCAGGTCCGCACGGCTGACCGGAGGCTCGATCCTCTTTGCGGATCCCGAGCACCCGGGACCGGCCCGCGACCTGGCAGCGATGGATCAAGATGGTCCAGAACGCCGCCAGATCCGCGGCGGGCGAATTGCCATCATCTTTCAGGAGCCCATGAGCTCACTGTCGCCGCTGCACACGATTGGCGATCAGATCAGTGAGGCCTACCGACTGCACGTCTCTGATGATGCGGAAGCGGCGCGCGAGGCGACGCGAGAGGTTCTGGAGAAGGTCGGCTTCCCCAGGGCTGACAAGGCGTTTCGAACCTATACGTTCGAGCTGTCTGGAGGATTGCGCCAGCGGGCGATGATTGCCATGGCGCTAATCTGCCGTCCGGCGCTGCTCATTGCCGACGAACCGACGACCGCGCTCGATGTCACAATCCAGGCGCAAATCCTCAAGCTGATCGAAGACCTACAGGCCGAGCTCGGCATGGCCGTCTTGTTCATCACGCACGATCTCGGCGTGGTCGCCAACGTCGCCGATGATGTCGTTGTCATGTACCGCGGTCGTGTCATGGAAAGCGGCAGCCGAAGCGACCTGATCCGCAAGCCTCGGCACCGCTATCTCGAGGCACTGCTACATGCGGTGCCAACCATCGGCATGGATCCCAACGAGCGTCTTCAGTCGATTGGCGGGCAACCAGAAACAGCTTTGCCGGATCATGCTGCGCACGCGACGAAACCGGACGTCAGCCCTGATGACTGGCTGCTGCGCGTCGCGGGGTTGAACAAGACCTTCTACACGAGGCGTTCCGGCCTCTTTGGCTCGGATCAGTACGCGGTGCCTGCCGTCGTCGACGTTTCCTTCGACGTTCTGCGTGGCGAGTGCCTCGCAATCGTCGGCGAAAGCGGCTGCGGCAAGACCACCGTTAGCAAGATGATCATGCGCGGGCTGACACCGGATAGCGGACAAGTATCGTATCACGACGGGACCCATGAGATCGATGTTCTGAAGCTCGATGACCAAGAGCTGCTCGCTTTCCGTCGCAAGCTCCAATACATCTTTCAAGATCCGTTCGGATCGCTCAACCCGCGCATGACCGTGCGGGATATCATCGCCGAACCGCTCGTCATCCATGACATCGGTGACGCCTCCAGCCGCCTCGATAAGGTTTCGCAGCTCCTCAAGGAAGTGGGCCTCGACAGCCGTTGTGCGAGCCGTTATCCGCACAGCTTTTCCGGTGGACAGCGGCAGCGCATCGGCATCGCGCGAGCGCTGGCGCTCCAGCCCAACCTCCTGATCTGTGATGAGCCCGTCTCGGCGCTGGACGTCTCGGTTCAAGCGCAAATCCTAAACTTGTTGAAGGATTTGCAGGCCGAGCTCGGACTGACATATCTCTTCATTTCGCATAACTTGGCGGTCGTTCGCTACCTCGCCAGCAGGGTGGCGGTCATGTGCGCGGGACGGATCGTCGAGATGGCGTCCGCAGCAGCGCTTTTTGACGACCCGCAGCATCCCTATACCCAAGCCCTGCTCGCAGCGGTCCCGGAGCCGGATCTGGATCGGCCTCTCGACTTCGAGGCGCTCATCGCCGGCAAAGCATCAGATCCCGCAGCCTGGCCCTCACCGTATCGTCTGGACGGTCAAGGGGGGCAACTGGTAGCTTGCGCCGATAAACACTTGGTGCGGGTAGGCAAATGACCGGAAAAAACACCGTTGGAACACTGCTGGCTTTCGGTCTCGGGCTGCTCGCCAGCCCCATTGTTGGATCGAAAGCACTTGCCGCGCCTCCAGCAGAACCGCGGATCATGGCCAGTATTCCCGAGATCGGCAAGCGAGGTGGCGATCTGCGCATGCTCGTCAGTCGCACGCGTGACACGCGACTGCTCTATGTCTATGGCAATGCGAGACTCGTCGGCTACAATCTCGACCTGGAACTGGAGCCCGACATACTGGCGGAGTTCACCGTCGAGGAAGGGCGAATTTTCACGTTCCGGCTTCGCCCTGGACACAAATGGTCTGACGGTGCGCCCTTCACCACAGAAGATTTTCGCTTCTATTGGGAAGATATTGCGAACAACGAAGCGCTCTCTCCCGTAGGACCGCCCATCAATCTCATCGTTGACGGTCAGCCGCCGGTCGTCGATATCATCGACGAATTGACCATTCGCTACACTTGGCCCTCGCCAAATCCGCTCTTCTTGGGCGATTTGGCTGCCGCATCACCCACCTTCATCTACGCTCCCGCTCATTACCTGAAGCCGTTTCATGAAGCTTACGCGGAGCCTGGCGAGCTGGCGCGCCTGGTGACGGAGGACAACGCTCGGGATTGGGCGCAGTTGTTCCAGCGTCGTGAGCGGATGAGCAAGTTCGACAACCCCGATCTGCCGACACTACAACCGTGGCGCCTATTGACTCCGTCGCCCGCTGAGCGATTCATTGCCGAGCGCAACGACTATTTTCATCGGGTTGACGAGAACGGCGTGCAGCTGCCTTACATCGACCGTGTTATCCTCGACGTGGTCGACAGCAAGCTCATTCCAATCAAGACAGGGGCGGGCGACACCGACTTGCAAAGCCGTGGTCTCGCGTTTCGCGATTATACCTTCTTGCAGGAAAGCGCATCACGCAGTGGCTTGCAGCCGCATCTTTGGCGACAAGCGCGCGCGGCGCATCTGGCGCTCTATCCCAATCTGAACGCCGCCGACCCGACTTGGCGTGATCTGTTTCGTGACAATCGGTTTCGCGAGGCATTGTCGATCTCGATCGATCGGGAAGCGCTTTCTCAGTACCTGTTCTTCGGACTCGCAACGCCGGCCAACAATACGCTCCTGCCGGAGAGCCCGCTCTACTCGGAAGAGATCGCCGGCGCATGCCTTGGGCATGACATCGATCGCGCAAATGCACTGTTGGATGAGCTCGGCCTCGACCAGCGTGACGCTTCTGGCACGCGTCTCTTGGCTGACGGACGACCGCTCGAGCTCGTGGTCGAGACGGCCGGCGAGGACAGCGAGCAGGCAGATGTCCTTGAGCTGATCGGCGACGATTTCTCGAAGCTCGGCTTCAAGATCCATACCCGACCGACCGAGCGTGAGGTGCTGCGCAACCGAATCTTCTCCGGCGAAGCTCTCATGACGATCTGGTACGGGCTGGAGAACGGCGTGCCGACGGCAGATATGAGCCCGACGAGCTTCGTGCCGGTCAACCAGTACGATCAACCGCAATGGCCGAAATGGGGGCAGTATTTCGAGACACGCGGCGAAGCTGGTGAAGCACCGGATGAGCCGGTGCCGATGCAGCTGCTCGAGCTCTATGGCGAGTGGCGAATGGCTGCCGATCGGGCCGGGCGGGAAGCGGCTTGGCGCGAAATTCTCGAGCTCTATGCGCCGGAATGCTACACAATCGGCTTGATCGCGAATGTGCTGCAGCCGGTTGCGGTTCGAACCACACTGCGCAACGTCCCCGAGGAGGCGATCTACAACTGGGAGCCGCACGCGCAGATCGGCATTTATCGGCCGGACACATTCTGGTTCGACGACTAAGGCGAGACACGCTTTCGCAACCATAGGCTGCTCTCGACGGCGCCCGCTGGCAGTGGCAGCGTCTCGATCAGCGACCCGCGCAGAAGGTCAGGCAGTCGTCGCTTCACGTAGCTGCTTGAGAACACGAGCTCGAATCCGCCGCTCGATAGCAGGGCGCCGACCAGCAGTTGCTCATTGTAGCCTCGCCATGCCCATTCGCTCGGATAGGCGAACGGCAGGAACACATCATGAAAATGGATGTAGGCTCCGGGCGCCAGTGCCGGTAGGACAGCGTTGACGAGCTGGTCGACATCGCTGCCCGGCACCGCAATGTGGCTGGAATCGATGAAGACGATATCGCCCGCTTCCAACGCGCCGAACGCTGCGGTCCCTGCTTTGTCGACGGGCAGTGCGAGATGTCTGACATGGAGGCCTTCGAGCCGCGCCCGAGGTGCCGGGTCGATGCACAGATGGTCGGTGCCGAGCGCGCCATCAACGATGGCGCGCGCCATGACCCGGGTCGAGTGACCGCAGCCGATCTCAACAATTCTTGCCGGTCGCAGATCGCGTATCATGATATAGGCGGCGCAGGCATCCAACCGCGGGAACCAGTCCTGCTCGAAGCGAGGTGCCGGCGGCTCGCCGCCGAATGCACACAAGGCTGCTCGGTGATGCTCGATGCGCTCGAGGATGCCGGCGAACCTCTCCGCCGCTGCAGCAAACATGGGCTCTAGAGCCGGATAATCGCAGGGGCGGGTCGACGCTGCATAACGATACGGGATGAAGAAGCCTGGTCGCCCGCTCACGGCCGCAAGGTCAACCCCTCGGCAGCCATGACCGATCCCGGCCGGGCATGATCCATTGCCGCGGCGACCTTGTCCAGACACGCGTCATCGTGCTCGGGGTCATGGTGAAACGCGACCAACCGGCCCGCACCAGCGGCCTCGCATAGCCTCACGCCTTGCTGCCAAGTCGAGTGCCCCCAGCCGACAAATCTCGGATATTCTTCTTCAGTATAAGTACAATCATAGACAACAATCGCCGCCCCTCTAATAAATTCGATGATTGAATTGTCACGCTCGTCGCCGTGATGCTCGACGTCTGTAATAATGCACATCGCTTGATTGTCGAACTCGATACGATAACCGGTTGCACCTCCCGGATGATTGAGCGCCAGCGTGCGAAGGCGCACACCAGGAAATGGCTCGAGGATGTCGCCGGGCTGAAAGTCGTGAAACGACACGCACGCATGCAAGATGTCGAGTGGCACCGGAAACAGCGGCGGCTGCATCAATTGCTTTAGGACATTCTGCAAGCTCAGGCCATGCGCGCCCAGATGGCCGGCCCAAAACTCGAAATGGTTCTTGCCGTCATAGGCGGGGCGAAAAAAAGGCAACCCCGCGATATGATCGAGATGGGTGTGCGTGAAGAACAGGTGAGAAAGCCGACTATCGCCATTCGACAGCAACTCGTTGCCTAGCGCGCGAAGCCCAGTGCCAGCATCGAAGATCAACCGATAGTCGCCACAGCATACCTCAATGCATGAGGTATTGCCACCATAGCGGAGCCGATCCGGCTGTGGGCACGGCACCGTGCCGCGCACGCCCCAAAACCGCATCGTGAAGCGTGGGCGTTTCATCGCGGGTGCAGGCCCCCTTGATTGCCAACCATCTGCCTCGGGACAGGAAACGTTGCTGCTTGCTCAGCCACCCATCAAGCTCGACGATAGATGAAATAGCGGTCCGGAGCCACGCCTGCCGGCGGCGGAAGAGGCTCGAGCGCCGGATCGGACAGTTGCTGGTCGCTGACCACCATGCCACCGGGCACGAGGAGCGATGGCAATTGGCGACTAAGCTCGGCGGCGACGCGAAGGTTTCGAGCGCTATCGCCAGTGCCGATGTCACTGTGCACGAGCGCTGCGCCATTTGGCCATCGCCGCGTCGCCTCCGGCAACGTCTCGTCGAGCCCGCCCACGATCAGGTTGCCTTCTTCTGGCCAGCAATCGGGGTGCGGTTGCGGGTCGCGCTCGAAGACCACGACCTGCCGCTCGGGCAAGACCGAGCGCAGATGATCGTAGGTTCGACCATTGCCAAGGCCGAGCTCGAGGACCAGGCCTGGAACGTCAACGACAGCCCGCGCTGCCGCATCGAGACAAGCGCGCTGCGCCTCCAATCGTCGAATGAAACTGTCGAGACGACTCATTCCCGCAAGGAACCCTCCAGCCGTGCCAGAAAACTAAGCTAGGCTGCCATCACCGCAAGGCATGTGACGGATGCTACAACGCAGTTTCGGGAATGCCACGACGGTTGTCAAAACCGCCGCGTATAGCGGACGCCGACCCCCAGCGCCGGGTCAGCTGTCGCGTCGTGGCCCGGCTCGTGCTGCAGCATCAGCCACGTGCCCAGTGTGTCCTTCTCTGCCAGCGCGCGCTGATAGGCCAGCTCGAGCCGAAGCTCGCGACCGCTCGGCGTCAGCCCGACCTGCTCCTGCACCCGCTCGACGCTGCCGCTGGTCGTGCGTGCCACCGGCATGTCCAGCATTGCCGAAGCACTCGACACGCGAAGCGGCTGGCCGAGCACGAGCCCGACACGATCGCCTTCCTCGGCAACATCGGCGGCGATCACGCCGAGCGCAAACGCATCGGAACGAACGGTGCTCCAGTCGCGCAAGAGACCGGTGTCGTCATCCATCTCGCTAACGCCGATCGTTGCCTGGGCGAAGAGCTCGATGCCGACGATCGGACGGTAGCCGAGCCGCGCCGTGCCGAGGTGCGATGCCGCCCCGTCATCGAAGGCAAAGGCGCCAGACGCACTGCTGCCGAGCAGACTCTCTGCTTCGTCGAGATAGGCGTAGCTGACCTGGAGATCGAGCGAGTCGGAGAGACGATAGCCTGCACCCACCGTTGCCAACCGTCCCGGCAGACCATCATCGTTGTCGGTTTCGGTCTTCAGGCCAGCACTGTCGAGGAGGCCGACGTGCACGGTCAGATCATCGGTCGCGATGAGCTGGAGCATCGCCCCGCTGCCGCGATCGACAATCGCGTCGGTGGGTGCCAGCAAGCTGTCGCCATCCAAGAACAGCCCTTGCGCGCCGACGGCTCGAGGCGTGGCGCCGACCGCTGAGGGCGCAAAGCCGAGGCCGAGCGTGGCGCTGCCCTGGCTGTTCTCGAATGCCTTGAGCGCCAGTCGTTCGAATGCCGGGCCTTCGCTGCCTTGATCGCTGAGCATCGCAGCACGAGCGCTTCCTGCGAACGGCTGATCCGGCACCTCGCTGAAGGAGAGGCGAGCGTCGATGCCGAGCGGCGACAAGGCGGACACGGGCACGCTCCGCGTGCTGCGCTTGTCGAGCAATCTGGATTCGAAATCCAAGGCGCCGCCGCTTTGCTGGATCAGGCGTTTGAAGTTCGCCTTGTAGGGGCGATCATACTCGTCGAGCACCATGCCCTGGGCGAGGGTCGAGTTGCCGCTCAAGGCATCACCGAACGCTGTGCCGAGGCTCAGACGACTGTCCTCGATGGCGAAGCGCTGGCCATCGACGTCATTGCCGGCAGCGACTTGCTGGCGCCCGATCGGCTGGAGCGCTCGCTCCAGGTTGATCAGGCCCCGGCCGAACGTCTGGTCGGTGCCGCTCGCTCCCAAATCGTCAGCAGTTCGCACGAGGATTTCCCCGACATCCTTCATCGACAGGCTCGGGAACGCACTCTTGACCACAGCCGCTGCGCCAGCAATGTGTGGCGCCGCCATCGATGTGCCGGTCAATCGCTGATAGCCCTCGTCGCGGAACGTGCTGTAGACATTCACACCCGGTGCCACGAGGAAGTAGGGTGCTACATCACCCGCCTTGTTGGTCTGCCGAAAAATTGCATTGTTGCGATCGACAGCTCCCGCGACCAGCATGCCACCGCGTATTCCAGAGGAATTGGCCAGGCGGCCCGGCGCCAATGGCTGGTTCAGGTCGTCATTTCCCGCAGCGACGACGACCAGCGCGCCACTGTCGACGATCCTCTCGAGGGCCTTTCGATAGGCGCCGCTGATGGCGCTATCCTTGCCTATGCTGAGATTGACGATATCGACGCCGTTGCGCCTCGCGTGGTCGAGTGCCGCTGCAACGTCACTGTCGAAGTAGCCGCAGCCAGGACTGCTGCAAATGCTGGCGTCGCGCAGATCGGCGCGGACCGCCACCAGCGTGGCGTCCGGCGCGACACCGCGCATGCCGGCACCATCGACATTCGCGGCGATGATCCCGGCCACGTGGCTACCGTGGCCACTCTGGTCCTCCAGCGTCGACCGGCGACCGGTCACGATATCAATGCTGGCAGACCGGTCGATCCTCCCCGCGAACTCCGGGTGGTCGAGCGAGATGCCGGAATCGATCACCGCCACGCGCACACCCCGACCGGTGGCACCCGCCGTATAAGCGGCATCGGCGCCAATCCGGGCGATACCATAATTGGCCGAGCTCTCGGCTTGGCCGATCGGTCGACTGGTCGGGCGATCCGGGATCGACACCGGATCGGGTGCGCTGACCGTTCGAACGCCACCGCCGCCCGAGCCGCCACCACTCGACCCGCCGCCACCGCCGCTGCAGGCAGCGAGAAGCACGATCGACATCACGAGCGAGGAAACTAACGAGCCCTTGAATGCGCAGCCGTCGGCAACGCGGCGCGAGTTTCCGTGGGTAGCCGGTCGCGTCACCATGGCGTCCTCCCGAAACGATCTTAACAGCCGTTAGCGTTACCGGAAGGTACTTGGCGGTAAAGGTGGAGCCTTGCCAAGAGTCCGCTGTGATGTCCCATGATATTGCATCGGCAGGCTCGCCGATACCTGCTAGCGGCCGACGTCCACCACGAGCTTACCGGTGGTTTGGCGACGACGCAGGCGGTCGATGGCTGCCGGAGTCTCGGCAAGAGGCACGACCTCGCTCACTTCCGGCCGAATGGCGCCGGACCGGCACCACTCGAAGAGATCGCGAAATCCGGCCCGAAGTCGCTCCGGATCGTGGCGCCGATAGCTGCCCCAGTAGAAACCGAGAGCGGCAATGTTCTTCACCAGCAGGATATTGGCCGGGATCTGCTGCACCGTGCCCGCGGCAAAGCCGATGACGACGAGCCGTCCCTCCCAGGCGATGCAACGCATCGACGCTTCGAAGAGCGCACCACCAACGGGATCGAAGACGACATCGACGCCGCGCGACCCGGTCAAGGCCTTGATGCGCTCGACGAGATCCGGCGCTTCACTGTCGATCACATGATCGGCGCCGTGCTCCGCAGCCACGGCTGTTCGCTCAGCACCGCGCGCCGTGGCAATAACCGTGGCGCCAAGCGCCTTGCCGCATTCGACCGCAGTGAGGCCAACGCCACCTGCCGCGCCGTGCACCAGCAGCACCTCGCCACGGGCCAGACCGGCACGCCAGACCAGGGCGCCATAGGCCGTGCCATAGGCTATGGCGAAGCCGGCGGCGGTGACCGAATCCAGCTCGTCCGGCAGCGCGATCACGTCATCGGCCCTGGCGATGGCCTGCTCGGCGAAGCCGCCATGATCGACCAGCGCCAGAACGCGCTGGCCAGGGCTGAGGCCGCTTACCCCAACGCCGACAGCATCGATGCGTCCGGCAACCTCGAGGCCGGGGACGAAGGGCAGTGACGGCCGCTCCTGGTAGCGGCCTTCGAGCATCAACGCGTCGGCATAGTTGATGCCGGCGGCCTCGACGGCGATGCGCACATGGCAGGCGCCCGGCTCCGGCGATGGCAGGTCCACCAGCTGCAGCCCGGACGTTCCGGCAAGCTCTCGGGTGAGAATGCTCCGCATGCTGATCTCCGGCCGACCTCCTGGCGCCCATGAGCACGACCGCAGTCGCTGCGATCGCCGGCGCTCCGTGCGCGGCCCCGCCAGTCGTCGGTGGAACCGCCTTTGCAGCTGGCATGAACGCCATCTTCAGCGTATCTGCAAGGGCATGCAGGTTGATACCACGCGCGGCTATTTCGCCATCGGGGCGGAGCGGATTTCCAAGGCCATGAATCTCGGCAATCTGGTGCGCTCGGCCAACGCGTTCGGTGCCAGCTTCGTCTTCCTGATCGATGCCCAATACACGCGCAAGACGGCCAAATCCGACACGTCGCAGGCGGAGGTGGCACTGCCGGTCTACGATGTGGCGAGCCCGGCCGCACTGCAATTGCCGCGCGGCTGCCGGCTGGTCGGCGTCGAGCTGGTGCCCGATGCCGTCGATCTGCCGAGCTTTCGCCACCCGTTGCAAGCCGCCTATGTGTTCGGCCCGGAGCGTGGCAGCTTGAGTCCCGAGCTGCTCGAGCGCTGTGACCACGTGGTGCGCATCCCGACCCGGTTCTGCATCAACTTGGCCGTCGCCGGCGCCGTCATCATGTACGATCGGATGGTGTGTCTCGGGCGGTTCGCCGAGCGGCCAGTGCGCACGGGCGGCCCCCATTCCTCGCGCAACGGTCTTTCGTGAGCAGCTCGGCGGGGTTATGTAGGCGAAAGCTCAACGGGCAACCGGTATTGACCGGACCTTCTCATTCGCTCTTGCAAGGACGCTCATGCAACGATCTCTCGCATTCGCCGCCTGCCTTGCGGGCCTGCTCGGCGCCGCCGGAGACGCGCTCGCCCAGGCACCGCAATTCCTCGGCAACTTCCGCGACTGGTACCTCTACGCCTACGACGAGGATGGCGGCAAGACCTGCTACATCGCCAGCAAGCCGACCGAGGAAGCCGGCAATTGGAACCGCCGGGGACCAGCCGCCGTGCTCGTCTCGCGGCTGCCGATCACGGATGCCAACGAGCAGATCAGCGTGCAGCCGGGCTACGCCTTCAAGACGGACAGCACGGTCGAGCTGACGATCGGCGACGACGAGTGGCGGCTCTTCACCCAGGGCGAGCATGCCTGGGCGAACACCAGCGAAGAGGACCAGGCGATCATCCGCGCCATGCAGGCAGGCTCCGACATGACCGTCCGCGGCACCTCGCGGCTCGATACCTACTCGCTCGACACCTACTCGCTGCTCGGCTTCACCGCGGCCTTTGAAGCAATGCGTGATGCCTGCCCTGACTGACACCACCGCAAGCCGGGTGGCCGCCACCACCGCTGTGCCGGCGGCAACCTACGGCGGCTTGGCGCCGGCGCCCAAGCCGCTCGCGGCCGACGGCAAGCCGAGCCTGATCGGCCTCGACATGCCGGCGCTCGAAGCGTCGATAGCCGGGCTGGAGGCCGTGCCGCCGCGACAGACGGCGCTTCGGGCACGGCAGCTCTTCCATTGGATCTACCACCAGGGCGCCGATGATTTCGCGGCGATGACGACGTTGCCCAAGGGGCTGCGCGAGCGCCTTGCCGAGGGCTATTCCGTCGCTCGGCCGGCGGTGAGCTCGATGCAGCAATCGGCGGACGGCACGCGCAAATGGCTGCTCCGCTTTGCCGATGGGCAAGAGGTCGAATCGGTCTTCATCCCCGAGGAGGACAGGGGCGCGCTCTGCGTCTCGACCCAGGTCGGCTGCACGCTGAGCTGCAGCTTCTGCCATACCGGGACGATGCCGCTGGTGCGCAATCTCGGCACGGCGGAGATCACCGCCCAGATCCTGGTCGCTCGCGACGCGCTCGGCGAATGGCCGACGGCCGCCGAGGGTCGCATCTTCACCAATATCGTGGTGATGGGCATGGGCGAGCCGCTGTTCAACTACGACAACACGGCAGCGGCGCTGCGGCTCGCCATGGACGACACCGGCCTTGCCATGTCCAGGCGGCGGATCACGCTCTCCACCTCGGGCGTGGTGCCCAAGATCGCGCAATGCGGCACGGAGCTCGGCGTCGGCCTCGCGATCTCGCTGCATGCCGTGCGCGACGAGCTGCGCGACACGCTGGTGCCGTTGAACCGCAAGTACGACATCGCGACGCTGCTCGACGCCTGCCGGCACTACCCGACGCGGCGCCCGATCACCTTCGAGTATGTCATGCTCAAGGACGTCAACGACAGCGATGCCGAGGCGCGGGAGCTGGTGCGGCTGCTGGACGGCATCCCGGCCAAGGTCAACCTCATCCCCTTCAATCCTTGGCCTGGAGCCATCTACGAGTGCTCGTCGAACAACCGCATCCGCGCCTTCGCCGCGATCGTCGAGGCAGCCGGCTACGCCTCGCCGGTGCGCATGCCGCGGGGCCGCGACATCCTCGCCGCCTGCGGGCAGCTGAAGACGGCGAGCGAGCGCCAGCGTCGCCAGCGCTCTGCCGCCTGATGACCGGTCAGAGCGTCACAAGGCTGATGGGGTGAAGCGCTTTCTGATCGGCTTTCTCGCCACCATCGGTGCACTGGCGCTGCTCCTGGTCGTGGTCTCCGCCGGCGCCGGTTTCTGGCTGTTCCGCAGCTTCGCCGACGCGCCGCTGCCGGAGCGGATGGTGCTCACTGTCGACCTTAGCGAGCCGCTCGAGGAGGCCGTCGACCTGGAACCCTTCGCTGCGCTCAGCCTGGAGCAGCCGCTCGAGGTCAGCGAGCTGGTGCTGGCGCTGGAGCGGGCGGCCCTGGACCCGCGGGTCGCCGGGCTGGTCGCCAGGCTCGATGCCACCGATCACGGCTTTGCGGTGGCCGAGGAGGTCCGCGCCGCCATCCAGGCGTTCGCCGCCAGCGGCCGGCCGACGGTGGCCTGGGCTGACAGCTTCGGCGAATTGGGCGCCGGCAACGAGGGCTATTTCATCGCCACGGCCTTCGACAAGATCAGCCTGCAGCCGGGCGGCCAGGTCGGTCTCACCGGGCTGATCGCCGAGGTGCCCTTCGTCAAGCCGCTGCTCGACCGGCTGGGCATCCAGGCCGAGGTGGTCCGGCGCAGCGACTTCAAGACGGCGCTCGACAGCGTCACCGAGACCGGCCTCACCGAGGCCAACGCCACCATGCTGAACCAGCTGCTCGACGGGCTCTACGGCACCTTGGTCACAGCCATCGCCGAGACCCGCGAGCTTGCGCCGAGCGAGGTCGAGCAGCTGATCGATGACGGGCCGCTCGAGGCCGAGGCAGCGCTGGACGCCGGGCTCATCGACGGTCTCGCCTACCGTGACGAGGTGATCGATGCGGCGCTCGAGACAGCCGGCGAGGACGCCGAGCTGATGCCGCTCGCAGCCTATGCGCGACGCGCCGACGACGAGCTGGACGGGCCCGACGCGGTGGCGGCGCTGATCGTGGCGCAGGGCATGATCCAGCGGGGCACGGCCAGGTTCGAGCGGATGATCGGCGCCGACGATCTCGCCGAATCGCTGGCCGAGGCGCGCGAGGATGACGCCATCGACGCGGTCGTGCTCCGGCTCGACACGGGCGGCGGCTCTGCCGTGGCATCCGAGACCGTCGGGCGCGAGGTGGCGCTCTTGCGCGACTCGGGCAAGCCGATCATCGTCTCGATGGGCAATGCGGCAGCCTCCGGCGGCTACTGGATCGCCATGGGCGCCAACCACATCGTAGCCCAGCCTGCCACCTATACGGGCTCGATCGGGGTGATCGCCGGCAAGCCCGATCTGGCCGGCGCCTGGGAGCAGCTGGGCGTCAACTGGGCAAGCATCCAGCGCGGCCAGAATGCCGGTCTCCTTTCGGTCAACCGCCCGTTGGATCCAGAAGGCCGGCTACGCCTGGAAGAGAGCGTCGAGCATCTCTACGAGCGGTTCAAGGCGGGCGTCGCTGCCGGGCGTGGCATGCAACTGGACGCCGTCGAGGCGGTGGCCCAGGGCCGCGTCTGGCTCGGCGCCCAGGCGCTGCCGCTCGGCCTGGTCGACGAGCTGGGTGGCCTGCCCACGGCCCGTGCGGCCGCCGGCCGCCTCCTGCAGCTGCCGGAGGATGCGCGGATCGAGCTGCGACACTACCCGCCGAGGCGCTCACCGTTCGAGCGGCTGCGCGGCCTCGCAGACAGCCCCTGGCTCGGCATGCTGGCCGACACGATGACCTGGCTCCGCATCACCACCGCCCCTGCCCCGGTCGAAGCCCAGCTGCCACGCATTCGCTAGCGCGACGCAGGCAGCACCAGCGGCAAGCCGGCGATTATTTGAATAAGCATATTATCCTATTTTGGGTCGATCGTCAATCTGCCCTCGGGTTCATTCGGGCATTGTTGGTGGCCGCCAAGGACGCGCCGCAGCGCCGAGTTGAGACGCGTGTGATCGAGGCGGCCTATTTTCTTGTTTCATAGCTGTTTTACCGGTGTGCCTGCGACAACTCGTGCGCTCGGGTTCGCTCGCTAAGCCTCGGGTTCGCTCGTTGGTTTGGCGGGTTCGTTCGTCGAATTCCTGGGTTCGTTCGTCGTCCGGCGGGTTCGTTCGCAGGGTCGAAGGCGCGTTTTTTGCGCTATACGCTACATAAGCATCGCTAATGAGTCGCTATATGCGACATTTCTCGGGTTCCGTTGCATATAGCGCAACGGTTCTCGGGTTCTTGTCGCATATAGCGCAACACTCTCGGGTTCCCGTTGCGCTATGTGCGACAGGATGGCCTGCCGGTGCTGCCATCCATAACGGTTCGTTATGGACTTCGGGCGTCGATCGGGGACAGTAGCCGGTGTATTTCCGAGAATTCGAGCTGCCGATGGCGGAAATGCCCGGGCATTTTCGATTTGGGCCACCGGTTTTTCAGGATCGCGGCGGCGGTAACGCCGAAAGGCGTTTCGGCCGGCAGGGAAACGGGGAGCCATTAACTGCTCCTTATCCTATTTCGGGTAGAGTCATGAATGGTGGAGAAGGTGCGCCCCGGGTGGAGGGGGCGGGAACGTCTTGGGCGGGGGCGATTCGAGGAACGGTGGCTCGTGTCGGCGGGATTTTTCCGGCGGCGGGTCTTGAGCGGACAGCAGTTTCGGGCCCTGGCTTCTCGGATCGGCGCGATTTGAGCGATGCGGGTTGGCCGCTGGGTTGGATTCGGTCACGTGGCTCCACGTGATGGGCGTTAGAGCGTTTTCATGCTGACCGTATACGTCGTCAGACTGCGGACGATCGGTGCTCACGTAGGGATAAGCTACGCTCAATGCCGCCGTCTCGAAGATCTTCACCGCGACCTGGCAGAGATGCCGCGTGCACTTCATGCGCAACGCTCTGGCACACGCCGGCAAGAGCGGCCGCCGGGTGGTCTCCGCCTTCATCGCCACCGCCTTCGCCCAGAACGACGCTGCAGCGGCGAGCCAGCAATGGCGCCGCATCGCCGACCAGCTCCGACCCACATTGCCGAAGCTCGCCAGGCTAATGGACGAGGCCGAGCCCGATGTCCTGGCCTACATGACCTTCCCGGCCCAACATCGCACCAAGCTGCACTCGACCAACCCGATCGAGCGCCTGAACGGCGAGATCGAAGCGCCGCTCGAAGTCGTCGACATCTTCCCCGAAGCCGCGATCACCCGTCTCGTCGGCGCCCTGCTGCTCGAGCAGAACGACGAATGGGCGGTTCAAAGATCCCGCTACGTGTCTCTTGAGACCATCGCCCAGAACGGCGATGATGCTGCCGTCAGCCTGGCCGACATGACCGGCTGACCAAACACCGGCCGAAGCCGGCGAACGCGCTGGGCAAAAACCCAGTTACACCACGCCGCGGGACACGATCCTCCGCGGCCGCAGATCGTCGCGCACCCGGCGCTGCAGCGGGCCAGGGCCGCGCTCGAAGCGCTTGATGTCTTCCATTTCCCGATCGCTTTTCCCGAGGTGTTTCTCCGCGACCGCCCCGGCTTCGACGTTATCGTTGGCAACCCGCCCTGGGAGAAATTGAGGGTCGAGAGGCATGAATTCTGGGCTCGCCACTTTCCTGGTCTTCGCGGGATCAAGAACACGGACGAGCGCGACCGGCTGATCCAACGGATGGAGCGAGAGCGGCCAGATCTTGTCACGCTGGAAGCCGAGGAGCGTGCCGAGAGTGAGGCCTTGCGCGACGCCGTGCGCGCTTTGCCAGGCATGAATACGGGCCACCCGGATCTCTTCCGGGCGTTCATGGCGCGCTTCGCCCAGATCCTTGCAGCGCAGGGCGGCAGATATGGTGTCGTGCTTCCCGGCGATGCCTTCAAGATCAAGGGCAACCGTCCTGTTCGCGAGGATCTCGATCGGCGGGCTTGCGTCGTCGATGTCCAGATGCTGACCAACCGAAGCGAATGGGTGTTCGCTGACGTCGATGGGCGCAAGCTCATCGCGCTGGTTGCTGTCTCGCTAGGCGAACAAGGCATGGGCGGTTGCCGATACAGTCTGCGGCCTGAGCATCACCGGGAAAGTCAGTTCCGGGCGCGACGGCTCGACAATGTGGCTGTTCGCACATCCGAATGGCTGAAGCTTCCACAGCGACGGCCTCGTACAGTCCCCACTGCCAACGGCGAGTGCCGCTGCGTCTGCTGAAGTGATTGAGACGATCATGAATTCACCGCAGATCAGTGACCACTCATTTTTGAACGTACGGCGAGTCTATGCAGATGTGGAAACGAGTCGGACCTATAAATCATACTATAAAGTCAAGGGAAATGAATCCGATCTGTGGCCGGTCTATGGCGGCGGCAGCTTCGACGTTTGGGCGCCCATTTACTGGACAATACTATGCTCAAGCGCGGGGGTGGCGCGATTTTGAA
The DNA here is from genome assembly GCA_942491185.1 of uncultured Alphaproteobacteria bacterium. Lineage (GTDB taxonomy): Bacteria > Pseudomonadota > Alphaproteobacteria > Geminicoccales > Geminicoccaceae > SLRI01. Next base: position 37,824 of record CALOAB010000002.1, read on the forward strand.
ATCGTTCGGGGAAAGCGTCAGAACGCAAGACGAGGAACTCCATACTTCGAAACACCATTCAGCAGCAAGGATGCGGACAATCATCCTTGCCTGCATCAGAAGGATTACATATCGCGACATCACCAATCGCACCAACACTCGGACGCTCGTCGTCGCGTTGATTCCCGGCAACCGAGTTCTGACCCAATCGGCGCCCTGGGTGCTTTGGACGGACCCGAAGCATCCCATGGAGCACGAAGCGTTCTTGTTGGGCGCAATGAGCAGCGTACCCGCTGACTGGTGGATGCGGCGCTTCGTTGAGGGGCACGTCGACGAAGAGGCGTTCAATTCCCTTCGAGTTCCTGGTGCGGATCCAGGAACGCGACTTGGCTCCCGTATGGCCAAGATCGCTGGCCGGCTCGCCTGCCCGGACGAGCGCTTCGCGGATTGGGCGGCGGCGGTCGGGGTCGAGTGGGGGCCGTTGGCACCGGCCGAGAAGCAGGCGATGATCGAGGAGCTGGATACCGTGGTGGCGCGGCTCTACGGGCTCTCGCCGGACCAGCTCACACGCGCATCTTCGAGGCATTCCATGAGTGGCCAAACGAGGCGCAGGCGCAGGCCTGGGCGGCGCGGCGCGACCGGACGGGGGTCGCCGTCCTGCAGGGGCTGGCATGAGCATGCGCGAGTTCATCACCAACCAGGGCGGCAACACGCTCCTGGCGGCGCTGCAGGATGCGGTCGGAGCTCGGCGGAGGTGGGTTCGGGCGCGTGGCGGGGAGATCATCGCCACGGCGTTCATGAGCCCGGCCGGGTTCGGTGCCGTAGCGAACCTCCTGGAGCGGGCGGAAGGCATACAGCTGTTGGTTGGCGCCGAGCAGGCCAGGATCGCGGCAAGTGGCGCTCAGCCCGGCGACCCGCCGCAGGCCGCCTTCGAGCAGCGCGAGGTAGCCGGGAGCTGAAGCTGCTTGAGGCGGCGTTGCGGCGCGAGCGCGACCGGCTGCCGTTCACCGCCGAGGCGCGGCGGCACCTGCACCGGATGGCCGAGATGATGCGCGGCGGCCAGCTGGAGGAGACGCGGCGCTACGAGCAGGGGTTCCTGCACGCCAAGGTGATGCTGCTGGACGGGGTGCGAGAACGGGCTGATCGCGGGCTCGTCGAACCTGACGCGAGCGGGCCTGACGCAGAACCTGGAGGTCAATCTGGCGCGCTGGGACGCTGATGTCTTCGCCGAGGCCAAGGCATGGTTCGAGGCCTTGTGGGCAGGTGCTGTGCCTTTCGATCTGGCGGCGATCCTAGAGGAGCCGGAGCTCGAGTATCCGCCGTGGCTGATCTTCATGCGGGTGCTCTGGCAGCTCTATGGGGAGGAGCTGGAGCAGGAGCGTGAGGAGGCTGGGGACATTCCGCTGACCGCGTTCCGGCTGCATGGGGTGTGGCGGGCGCGGCGGATCATGCGGGATTTCGGCGGGGTGATCGTCGCGGACGAGGTGGGTCTGGGGAAAACCTTCATCGCAGGCGAGATTCTCAACGCTTGCGCCAGAACCGGCAGCGGGCGCTGCTGGTCTGCCCGGCGTTGCGGGATACGGCGTGGCGTCGGTTCCTCGAGCATTTCGGGATCAGCCGTTTCGTCGAGATGGTCTCCTATGACGAGCTGTCACGCGACCGGCAGTTCGCGGATCCGAGCCGGCCGCTCGCCAAGCAGCAACGATTGCAGCACGACATCGACGAGTACGCTCTCGTGGTGGTGGACGAGGCGCACAATTATCGGAATGCGGACGCGCCCTACCGCGCGGCGGTGCTGCGGCGGCTCTTGTTCGGCCATCGCAAGGAGGTGGTGCTGCTGACCGCCACACCGGTGAACAACAGCCTCTGGGATCTCTACAACCTGCTGCGGTACTTCATGCCGTCAGGACAGTGCCTTGGGCAAGCAGGGCATCATCAGCATCCGCGACCGGTTCCGCACGGCCGCCAAGCACGACCCGGCGACGCTGAGCCCCGGATTGCTCTACCCGATCATCGATGCCATCACGGTCAAGCGCACGCGTGGCTTCGTGAAGAAGTACTACACGGGCGAGACGATCCGAGGTGCCGATGGCGTGATGCGCCCGATCGTGTTTCCCAAGGCGGTCGCGATGAGCGTTCGCTACGATCTGGATCGGCTGGCGCCCCGGCCTGTTCGATGCCGTGGCCGATGCTCTCGACCCGACCAGCAGCGCGAATGTGCTGGCCTTCGCACGGTATGCGCCAGCGCCTTTCGTGCTGATTGCGGCGACGACGAGAGCGAGGCAAGGGGGGCTGCCGCCGGTCTTTTGCGCTCTGGTCTGCTCAAGCGCTTCGAGTCGTCGGCGCAGGCGTTTCGTCTCAGCCTGGACCGCATGCTCGGAGAGCACGACCTCTTTCTCGACGCGCTAGCAAAGGGGAAGGTGATCACGACGGCCTTTCTGCGCGAGCTGTCGGCCGACGACGAAGGGTTCGACGACCTGCTCGACAGCAGCACGCATGTCGAGGACGGGGCCAGATACGATGTGCGGGCACTGCAGGTGGCGGTCGAGCGGGACCGTGACATCCTGCAGGATCTGCGGAACCGGTTGGGCGAGTTGCGGGACGAGGCCGACCCGAAGCTCGCAGCCGTCGTGGAAGAGCTGGCGCGCATCGCTGCCGAGGCGCATGCCGATGCGACGACCGAGGCGGAGGAGCAGCGCGATCGCAAGGTGCTGATCTTCTCGTTCTTCTCCGACACGGTCGCCTGGCTGCGTCGCGCGCTGAGCGAGCGTATCGAGCATGACCCCCGGCTGGCGGGCTATCGCGGGCGGGTCGCCGCCGTGGCTGGTGGCGGCGTCGAGGAGGAAGAGGCCAGCCGGAACGAAGCCGTCTGGAGCTTTGCACCGGAATCCAGCGAGCCGCCGCCTGGGCAGCACGATCTCTACGATCTGCTGATCACGACCGACGTGCTGGCGGAAGGCATGAACCTTCAGCAATGCCGCAACATCATCAACTACGACCTGCCGCGGAACCCAATGCGCCTCGTGCAACGTCACGGGCGGATCGATCGGATCGGCAACCCGCATCCGCGAGTGTTCATGCGCACGGTGTTCCCGGCGGATCGTGCTGGATCAGCTGCTGACCCTCGAAGCGCGCATTTTGCGCAAGCTGGCACAGGCCGCGAAGAGCATCGGCGTGGCGACGTCGCCGGTCGTCGGTCTCGAAACCGGGGATCAGGTCTTTGCCGAGAGCCGAGCGGAGATCGAAAAGCTCGCCAGAAAGCGATCCGTCGCTCTACGAGCAGGGCGGCACGGAGGCTGCGGCGCAGGCGGGCGAGGAGTACCGCCAGCGGTTGCGGAGGCGCTCGCGACTGAGCGGAGTCGATTCTGGAGCTGCCTGGAGATGCTGGGAGCGGTATTCGGCGGGGCAAGACCTCGGGCGTTTTCTTCTGCGCGGAGGTCGAGTTGGCCGAAGTACGGCGGACCTTTCTCCGCTTCGTGGCCGTCAGGAGACGCATGGCAGCCAATTCCGGACCTCCGCCAGTTCATTCGGGATCGGACGTGCCTGCGACTCATCGACTGCACCAGAAGAGACCCAACGCCATGTTCGCAGGCAGCTGGGCGAGCAGTTGTTCGCGCACTGGGACATCGCGTTGGCCGATATTCTGGCGGAGTGCGATGGGCTGGTGATCCGGCCAATCTCCAACCGTCGGTTCGTTGCTCAATCGGCAAGTTGCGCCGCCTTTATTCGCAATTATCCGCCGCACGATCTTCGATCAGGACAAGCTGGACAAGGCGTTGGATATCCTAGAGGCGCCGTGGCTACGGCGCGAAGGAGGGGCTGCTGCGGGACGAAGTTTCGTGACCGATCGCCGCCGGAGCGTGGTCGTAGTCTTGAGTTGGTGGAATGGATCTCGGGTACAGGCCTAGGGCGGTTTGTTGCCCCGGCGCCGATGCCACCGGTCGATGCCGCTGATGTCCACTTGATCTGCTGGATGGTGGTCGAAAGTAACGCGTAAAAGCCAGGGCGCGTTCTTCACGCGCGATCGGCCGTTGACGCTGGCGATATGGGGCGAGGGAGAAAAAGAACCGGGGGTATAGGGTCTCACGGGCCGAAGCCCTGACCACACGGCGTGAAGCCGAGTTTCGTCCCGGTATTAAAGAGATCCGGTCATTCCAGCTCGAATTTCAAGCAGTTTGTAGCGGATTGGAATGCGGCTGCAGGCTTGGCGTAGCATGTTGCCGGACTCATACGAGCGATGGGCAGTCGACGATTGCCAGTCGAGGCTAGACGCACATCGGGCCATTGACCACCGCCGAAAATACCGGATGGGCGTGGGAAGGCGTGCCTTCCCGGATCTTCTTTCGCTTCGTTCCGCCCACGAGCGCTCAGGCCGTGTGCGCTCCTGACGCCGGCGCATCCGCTGCGGGCCAAGTTCGCGCGGCTGACGCGGCTGGAGGAGGCGAAGGGGCTCTATGCTGATCCGAGCCGGATCGGGACGCGGGATGATGGGAGGCGGTGCTGGCGGCGAAGGGGCTGCGGCTTGCCGGGCATCGCCTTGTGCGGCCGTAGGCGCCGGCCCCGCCGGCCCGCTACGACCCCAAATGACGGATGGGCGCGGGAAGGCCGAGCCTTCCCGCAGAAGTGCTAATTCACGACCGCCTGAATTTTCAGGCTGCCGCGTGGTGGTTTGTTTGCGAGAACAGCGCTGACCTCTTGCAGCGACAGCTGATGAGATATGACGCGTGCGATGTCCGGACCGTAGGCGGTGATTGCCTCCAGGGCCGCTGGAATGTTGTGGTTCAGTGAATGCGAGCCGGCGAGCGTGAGCTGGCGACGGAACACTTCGAAGGGCGAAATCTCGATTCGGGCCTCGGCAGGGCAAACGCCAAAAAACAGCCCCTTGCCGCCATTGGCGATATAGCTGGTCAAACGGCCGGCGACCGCTGGAACGCCGGTTGCATCAACTGCCAGGTCGACGCCGTGGTGCAGTTTCTCGAGCGCTGCTGAACCAGAGGCAACCGCTTTGAAGCCAAAGCTCTCAGCCAGGGTCAGTCGCGTTTCATCAATGTCGACGAGGGTAATGTCAGTCATGCCACGCGTTCGCAAAGCGATGGCCATGAGCAATCCCATGGGCCCGGCACCGATGATCAGGGCATTTTCCATGCCCGCATCGAAGACCGCATCGACACCGTTGAGCACACAGCCCATCGGCTCGGCCAAGGCGGCGATATTGAAGTCCATCGCACCAATATCGCGAACCGCGGTGGCCTTCACAACGCTGTACTCGGCAAACCCGCCATTCTGGGTCACGCCATAGGCACCAAGCTTTTCGCACAAATGGGCCCAGCCACGGCGACAAGCCCGGCACTGGCCGCATTCAATGTTGGGATCGATGACTACGCGCTGACCGGTCTGAACACCTGACACTCCCGGCCCAATATCCGCGATAATCCCTGCGTATTCATGACCTGGAACGACAGGAAAGGCCGAGCTCTCATGCGCGGGTTGGATACCGCATGACCGTGGTTTCGTCTTGGGACTGCCTCACTCTAGGGACGAGCGTCGATCCGGAGACCGGCTCATAACAGCGCGGGAGGGTTCCCCACCGCGGCCCTGCCCCCAGCTCTGCGCACCGGCTACGTTATGTTCAGCGGCTCCTCCTCACCTGGTTCTGGCTGCGCGTGGCCAGCACTTGATCAGACCAGAGCCGGCTGCGCGAGGCGGGCAATCGCCCAGATGAAGCCAACCATCTCGCGGGCGATCGCGGTCGTAACCACGACTTTTGGCCTGCCGGTAGCGGCCAGGCGCCGATATCGCGCGCACAAGCGGAGCTGCGCTTTCCAGGCGATGTCGCGCACCGCCGCGGGCAACCCCTCGAGGCGATCGTGAAGTTTACGGCTCACCCGCGCCGACATTCGGTAGGTCCAGGCTCCCTCGATGAGCACGCGGCGCGCCAAGGCGTTGCCGGCCTTGGTGATGCCACCACGTCGAACCGAGCTCCCGGACGAGTGCTCGCTCGGCACCAGGCCGAGATAGGCCATCAGCTGCCGGGGATTGGCGAAGCGGCGAAAGTCGCCGACTTCCGCCACGACGGTGACCGCGACTATGAGGGCGACCCCGCGCATCGACTGGAGAGCCGCGACGACGGGCGCCATCGACCAGTTCGGCAGCAGCTCCTCGATCTGCTGCGTCAGCCGGTCGCGTCGGGTCTCAGCTTCCTGGACAGCATGAATGTAGTCCTGCAGCACGATCTGCTGAGCCGGATGCTCGAAGTGCACCGTCGACAGCCAGCGTCGATAGGCCAAGGTCCAGGCGCGAGCCCCGCGGTAAATCCGCTCATGGCGCAGCAGGAAGCCTTGCAGATGTTGTCGCGCTTTGACCAACACCCGAACCGCGGTCGCCCGTGCCCGCACCAGATCGCGCATCGCCTCGTGGGCGGCATCGGGTATCCAGATTGCCGTCAGCTCGCCGGCGCGATGCAGCTTCGCCAGCATCAGCGCGTCGCGGCGATCCGTCTTAACCCGGTCGCCCGCCTTCATCGGGATCAGCGACGGCGCTACCACAACGCACTCATGCCCGTAACCGGTCAGCAACCGGTGAAGTCCGTAGCCGCAAGG
>CALOAB010000003.1:0-2500 GCA_942491185.1 uncultured Alphaproteobacteria bacterium
TTTGGTTGCGGGGGTAGGATTTGAACCTACGACCTTCAGGTTATGAGCCTGACGAGCTACCGGGCTGCTCCACCCCGCGGAGGTGGGTGGTTCCTTCGGTCTATCGCGCACTTGCGCTACTTGAGCCCGAAGGAACGGATGGTGTGTCTCTTGCTTCGATCTACCGGCCGGTCGGCCTACTTGAGATCGAAGGGAGGGGTGTGAAGAGGCAATGGTTGGGTTTGGTCCCTGATTGGATGGCCTGGCGACGACCTACTCTCCCACAGGTGGGCCTGCAGTACCATGGGCGCTGAGGGGTTTCACGGCCGAGTTCGGAATGGGGTCGGGTGGGTCACCCTCGCGATGATCACCAAGCCATCCGATCAGGGTGATCGGCTGGCTTGGGTCTTTTGGGACTTTGGGCCATCCGATCATGAACGACCGGCTGGCTTGGTTTTTTGGGACCTTGCCATCCGATCTGGCTCGCCGGGACGGTCGCCGCCTCGAGCACAGTTGTGCGTCGCGTCGGTTTTGTCCTGGCAAGTTGGTTTGTCTGGTCGAACGGGCATGGTTTTGGCTCGTTCTTGGAGTAGGGCGAGCTCTATCGAGCGATTAGGATCGGTTAGCTCCACACCTTGCGGTGCTTCCACAGCCGACCTATCAACGTGGTGGTCTTCCACGGCTCTCGAGCGAGACCTGGTTTTGAGGTGGGTTTCCCGCTTAGATGCTTTCAGCGGTTATCCTGTCCGAACTTAGCTACCCAGCTGTGCCGTTGGCACGACAACTGGTCCACCAGAGGTTCGTCCACCCCGGTCCTCTCGTACTAGGGGCAGATCCTCGCAAGTCTCGAACACCCACGGCAGATAGGGACCGAACTGTCTCACGACGTTCTAAACCCAGCTCACGTACCACTTTAATCGGCGAACAGCCGAACCCTTGGGACCTGCTTCAGCCCCAGGATGTGATGAGCCGACATCGAGGTGCCAAACACTCCCGTCGATGGGGACTCTTGGGGAGTATCAGCCTGTTATCCCCGGCGTACCTTTTATCCGTTGAGCGATGGCCCTTCCACGCGGGACCACCGGATCACTAGAGCCGACTTTCGTCTCTGCTCGAGCCGTCGCTCTCGCAGTCAGGCTGGCTTCTGCTCTTGCACTCGACGGCTGGTTTCCGACCAGCCTGAGCCAACCTTCGCGCGCCTCCGTTACTCTTTGGGAGGCGACCGCCCCAGTCAAACTACCCACCATGCAGGGTCCCGGACCCGGATAACGGGCCGCGGTTAGATACCAAGTGCCGCAAGGGTGGTATTTCAAGGGTGCCTCCACCGAACCTAGCGGCCCGGCTTCAATGGCTCCCACCTATCCTACACATGCGCCACCTAGTACCACTGCAAAGTTGTAGTAAAGGTGCACGGGGTCTTTCCGTCTGACCGCGGGTACCCCGCATCTTCACGGGGAATTCAATTTCGCTGAGTCGATGTCGGAGACAGTGGGGAAGTCGTTACGCCATTCGTGCAGGTCGGAACTTACCCGACAAGGAATTTCGCTACCTTAGGACCGTTATAGTTACGGCCGCCGTTTACCGGGGCTTCAATTCGCAGCTCTCACCGCTCCTCTTAACCTTCCGGCACCGGGCAGGCGTCAGACCCTATACGTCGTCTTGCGACTTCGCAGAGCCCTGTGTTTTTAGTAAACAGTCGCCACCCCCTGGTCTGTGCCACCCACCGACGGTTGCCCGCCAATGGGTCCCCCTTCTCCCGAAGTTACGGGGGTAATTTGCCGAGTTCCTTCGACATCGTTCTCTCAAGCGCCTTGGTATGCTCAACCAGTCCACCTGTGTCGGTTTAGGGTACGGTCTATACGTGGGGGCTATTTCCTGGACGGTGCTGGAGGCCGGATCAATCCGATAAGATCCGACAACGTCACACCGCCGTCACCACCCACAGGCCCAGGAATGTTGACCTGGTTCCCATCGCCTACGGCTTTCGCCCTCGGCTTAGGGGCCGGCTCACCCTCAGCGGATTAGCCTTGCTGAGGAACCCTTGGACTTTCGGCGACAGAGTTTCTCACTCTGTTTGTCGCTACTCATGTCAGCATTCGCACTTCCGATACCTCCAGCCGGGGTCACCCCCGACCTTCACAGGCTTACGGAACGCTCCGCTACCACACAAACCTCCCAGCGGGAGATCTGCATCCACAGCTTCGGTACGTGGCTTGAGCCCCGTTACATCTTCGGCGCAGAACGGCTATTAGACCAGTGAGCTGTTACGCTTTCTTTAAAGGATGGCTGCTTCTAAGCCAACCTCCTGGTTGTTATGGCCACTCCACATCCTTTCCCACTTAGCCACGATTTGGGGACCTTAGCTGGTGGTCTGGGCTGTTTCCCTCTCGACGACGGACCTTAGCACCCGCCGTCTGTCTGCCACGCTAACGCGCCGGTATTCGGAGTTTGGTTAGGTTTGGTAAGGATCGCTCCCCCCTAGCCCATCCAGTGCTCTACCCCCGACGGGAAACACGTGACG
>CALOAB010000003.1:7500-71938 GCA_942491185.1 uncultured Alphaproteobacteria bacterium
GTCTACGAGCAGGTCGAGAGCCCGGACGGTGAGGTGCGTGGCGGCGAGGTGCTGTTCGCCAGCCTGCGGCTGCGTGGTCGCAACCTCCATGCCTATCGCTACGAGCATGCCGACGGCAGCCACGGCTATTACGACGCCGATGGCCGCTCCTTGCGCAAATGGCTGATGCGCACACCGATCGATGGCGCCCGGCTGTCATCCGGCTTCGGGCCACGCCGGCATCCGATTCTCGGCTACAATCGAATGCACCGCGGCGTCGACTTCGCCGCGCCCACCGGCACCCCGATCTATGCCGCCGGCGACGGTGTCCTCGTCATGGCAGGCCGCAATGGCAGCTACGGCAACTACATCGAGATCCGCCACAATAGCGAGTTCAACACGGCCTACGCCCATCTCAGTCGGCTCGCCAAGGGCATCGAGCGCGGCAGCCGCGTTCGGCAGGGCCAGGTGATTGGCTATGTCGGCTCGACCGGCCGCTCGACCGGCCCGCATTTGCATTACGAGGTCAAGCAGAACGGCAAGCAGATCAACCCGATGTCGATCACGCCGCAGACCGCGGTACGCCTCGCCGGCGCCGAGCTCGAGCGCTTTCGCCGGCAGATCGAGACCATCGAGGCGAGCCGCCCAAGCAGCACCGGCAGGACGACGCTGGCCCAGCGCTAGCTCGAATCGTTAGGCTGTGCTTCGGTGAGGTGCGCCTCGTTTATCTCCGCTTGCGCTAGATCGGCTGTTCTTTCGCCAGCGCCATGAGACTGCGCTGCGCTGCATACGAGCGTGTTTGAGCCGTTTTCGTGGTGTTTCAGGAGCCGTCCACAGGCGCGGGCCATGGTATCTGGCGGTCGCCCCGGTAAGCTTGAATGCGACGCCGCATTGCTCTCAAAACTTCCCATAGCGCCGATAGGCCTCGCGCGGGTCGACGCCCTCGAGGATCGCCTTGCGCACCAGGTTTTCCGTCGCCATCGCCGCTTCTGCGGCATCCAGGACGGCGCCGATTTGCGCGCTCGGGACGATCACGATGCCGTCGCGATCGGCGAGCACCCAATCGCCCGCGCTGATCTGGACGTCGCCGATCTGGATCGGCTGGTCAAACGCATCCGGCAGCCAGTAGCCAACGATGTCCTTCGGCGTGTGGTGGGTGAAGCAGACCGGAAAGCCGAGCTCGAGGATGAAGTCGACATCCCGGCAGGCGCCGTCGACGATGTAGCCACGCACGCCGCGATGCTGGAGCGTCTCGGCCGATAGCTCGCCCATCAGCGCCACGGCGTGGGTATGCGGCTGGTTGATCACCACATGCCCGGGCCGCGCCTCGGCCAAGAGACCGGTCCACTCGACCAGCGTCCGATCCGCGTCCGCCGTCTCGTCGACATGGCCGCTCACGGTGAAGATGGGCCCAGCCAGGCGCCGCTCCGGGAAAAGGGGCCTGATGCCGGCCGGCAGAACGAAATTGCGCAGCCCCATGGCGCGCATCACGTCGTTGAGAATACCGGTGTAGCAGCGCTCGAGACGGCCGGTGGTAAGGGCGTCGCCCGCTTCAGTCATGCTCGTGCCTCCCCCTGGTCGGCCCTGGATCTCGATCGGTCACGCCATGGTTCGCCGTGCCCCAGATCCTGGGTCCTCTTGCTGCGAGTAGTATCGCCGGATGACCAGAAAATCGACCACGTCGAGCTATCCAGCGCAGTGAATGGCCCCTCGGCTGCGCGCGACGATGCGGCTTCTTGCGCCAAAGCGTTCCAGGCAGCCCGGACAGTCGTGCGACACTGCAAATCGACCTTATGGTTGCGCTCCCTGGCCACCGGCGCCAAAGCTGGACTGACGGCCAAGGCAGGGCGGCCGTCTGGTCCAGAGTCGCAGGGCGGCCAGACACGGGAGGCGACCCATGACCGACCTCAGCGCCTGGCTCGCGTCACTGGGCCTGGAGCGGTACGCGGCCACGTTCGCCGAGAACGCGATCGACCATAGCTTATTGCCGACACTCACCGCCGACGACCTCAAGGAGCTCGGCGTCACCGCACTCGGCCACCGCAAGACGCTGCTTGCCGCCATCGCAGCCCTAGCCGAGGCGCCCGCCTCCTCCCCCAGCGCCCCGACAGCGCCCACAGCCACCCCGCCTTCGAGCGCCGCGGAGCGCCGCCAGCTGACGGTGATGTTCGTCGACCTGGTCGGCTCCACCGCCCTCTCCGCGCAGCTCGATCCGGAGGAGATGGGCGCGGTCCTGCGCGGCTACCAGAACGCCGTGGCCGGCGAGATCGCGCGGTTCGAGGGCCATGTCGCCAAGTTCATGGGCGACGGCGTGCTCGCCTATTTCGGCTGGCCGGTGGCGCACGAGGACGAGGCCGAGCGGGCGGTTCGGGCCGGGCTCGCCATCCTCGCGGCCGTCTCGCGTCTGGCCGGCGGCGATGCGCCATTGGCCTGCCGGATCGGCCTCGCCACCGGCCTCGTCGTGGTGGGCGAGCTGATCGGCGAGGGCGCGGCCCAGGAGCAGACCGTGGTCGGCGAGACGCCCAACCTGGCGGCGCGGCTGCAGGCGCTGGCGAACCCTGGCCAGCTGGTCGTCGCCGAGGCGACCCGGCGGCTGTTGGGCGATATCTTCGAGGTGGCCGAGCTCGGCCGTCACGCGGTCAAGGGGATCGACCGGCCCGTCGAGGCCTTCGCCGTCACCGGCGAGCGGCCGGCCGAGAGCCGCTTTGTCGCCCGGAGCGGGCCGGACCTGCTGCCGATCGTCGGCCGCGACCAGGAGCTGGCGCTGCTCGTCGAGCGCTGGAGGCAGGCTCTGGCCGGTGAGGGGCAGCTCGTGCTGCTCTCCGGCGAGGCCGGCATCGGCAAGTCGCGGATCACTGCAGCCCTGCTGGAAGCATTGGCCGCCGAGCCGCATCTCAACATGCGCTACCAGTGCTCGCCCTATCACAGCGACAGCGCGCTCTGGCCGGTGATCCAGCATCTCGGCCTCGCCGCCGGAATCGCCCCGACCGATACGACGGACGCGAAGCTCGACAAGCTCGAAGCGCTGCTCGGCGAGGCCGTGGCCGACGTCAACGCGGCCGCACCGCATTTGGCGGCGCTGCTCGGCATCGACGGCGATTCCCGCTACGGGCCCAGCGACCTGCCGCCCCAGCAGCGCCGCCAGCGCACGCTGCTGGCACTGCTCGACCAGCTTTCGGGCTTGGCCGCGCAACAGCCGGTGCTGGTCGTCATCGAGGACGTCCACTGGGTCGATCCCACCACGCTCGAGCTGATCGAGCTGATGCTCGACCGGGTGGCGACGGCACCGGTGCTGCTGCTGGCCACCGCCCGGCCGAGCTTCACCCATGGCTTCGGCGGCCACCCGATCGTCACCCGCCTGGCGCTGAACCGGCTCGGCCGCGAGGCGACGGCGGCCATCATGACCCGGGTCACGGGCGGCAAGACGCTGCCGGCGGAGCTGGTGGCCGAGATCGCGGCGCGCACCGATGGGGTGCCGCTCTATGTCGAGGAGATGACCAAGGCGGTGCTCGAATCGGGCGCGCTGCGGGAGACCGACGACGCCTGGCTGCTCGACGGCCCGCTCAGCCAACTGGCGATCCCCACCTCGTTGCACGATTCGCTGATGGCCCGGCTCGACCGCCTGCACCCGGTCAAGGAGGTCGCGCAGACCGCCGCCGTCATCGGCCGCAACTTCGACCATCAGACCATCGCCGCGCTTGCCGGTCTGCCCGAGACCGAGCTTGCCGAAGCCATGCAGCGCCTGGTCGAGGCCGAGCTGGTCTTCCGCCGCGGCGCGCCACCCGACGCCACCTACATGTTCAAGCACGCGCTGGTCCGCGACGCGGCCTATGAAAGCCTGCTCAAGAGCCGCCGGCAGGAGCTGCACGCCCGGCTCTTCCACCTGCTCGAGAACGATCCCGAAGCCCCGCCAGAAATCCTCGCCCAGCACGCCGAGGCGGCCGGGCTGATGGCCGAGGCGCTCGACCAGTGGGAGCGCGCCGGCGCTACGGCGGTGACGCGTCCGGCCTACAAGGAGGCGATCGCCGCCTTCAATGCAGCGATCCGGCTCGCCCGGGAGCACGGCGCCGACGGCACCCGCCAACGCCGCGAACTCGCGCTCCAGGTCCAGCTCGGCCAGGCGCTCCTCGCCAAGCTCGGCTACCAGGCACCGGCGACCACGGCGGCCTTCGAGCGCGCCCTCGAGCTCGCGGAGCAGATCGGCGAGCCCGACCTTTTGATCCCGGCGGTCTACGGCCTATTGGCCGGCCGCTATATAGCCGTCACGGGGTCTGCCGCACTCGCCGAGCGCCTGGGCGAGCTGACGAGCCTCGAACGGGACAGCGGCACGCGCTGCGTGGCGCTTCGCATGCTGGCGCTCGAGCAGTTCCACGCCAGCCATTATGAGCGGTCGCTCGAGCTGGTCGGTCAGGCCCTGGCGATCTATGACCCTGCCATCCACCGCGACCTGCGCCTGCGCTTCGGCCACGATCCTCGGACGGCCGCGACCAACTACAAGGCCTGGAACCTCTGGCTGCTCGGCTATCCCGACCAGGCTCGCAACGCTATCGTGGACGCGCTGAGCTGGGCGCGTGAGATCGATCATGCAAACACGACCGGCCTCGTGCTCTGCATGGGTGTGACGTTGACCAACATCTGGCTGCGCAACGTCGACAGTGTCGAATCGGCGGCGAACGAGGCGCTGGACCTGGCGGATAAGATGTCGCTCGCCTTGTGGGGTGCCTGGGCCCGGTCCCATCGCGCTTGGGCGCTGAGCGAGCGAGGCGATCCAGCAGCCTTGGCGGAGTTCGCCGCCGGCTTGGCCGCGGCGCGAGCGATCGGCGCCAACCGCTTCGAGGTCCTGCATCTCGGGCTCTACGCCGAGGCGCAGTCCCAGGCCGGCGAGCATGCTGCAGCCGAGCGCTCCATCGCCGAGGCGTTCCGCTCCTTCGAGAGCCGCCCGGACATGCCCTTCCTGGTCGACCTGCACCGCCGTCGCGCCGCCATTGCCCTGCGCGCCAACGCCACAGCAACCGCCGACGCCATCACCGACCTCGAGCGCGCGCTCGACATCGCCCGCCAGCAGCAAGCCCCCTCCCTCGAGCTCCGGGCATCCCGCGACCTCGCCCGCCTCTGGGCCGAGCGCGGCGAGCGGCAACAAGCGCTCGACCTCCTCGCCCCCGTCTACGACTGGTTCACCGAAGGCTTCGACACGCCCGATCTCGTCGAGGCCAAGGCGCTGCTGGACCAATTTCGCTGAGCGTCGTCGTCATTCCCCTTGTCACACAGCCGTCACAAACCCAGTCTACCCACCAAATCGACACCCCAGCCGGAGATCCCCCAAATGCGCCTCAGCCGACTGGTGCTGCTCGCCAGCGCCGCCGCACTGCCGCTGCTCGCCACCACCGACGCGCTTGCCGCCTCGGGCGAGCTCACGGTCTACACCAGCCAGCCCAACGAGGACGCCCAGGCGACCGTCGATGCGTTCCAGGCGCTCTATCCCGACGTCGAGGTCAGCTGGATCAGGGACGGCACGGTCAATGTCATGGCGAAGCTCCGGGCCGAGATCGCCGCCGGCGCGCCCGAGGCCGACGTGCTGCTCATCGCCGACACGGTGACCATGGAGAGCCTGAAGCAGGAGGACCTGCTGCTGGCCCACCCCGACGCCGATGTCGCCGCCTTCGATGCCGGGCTCTACGACGCCGACATGACCTATTTCTCGACCAAGCTGATCACGACCGGCATGGTCCACAACAACGACGCGCCCAGCGCGCCTGCCTCCTGGAAGGACCTCGAGGACCCGGCGATGCAGGGCCTGATCGCCATGCCGAGCCCGCTCACCTCGGGTGCCGCCTTGATCCACCTCGCCACCATGGTCGAGCATCCCGATTTCGGCTGGGAGCACTACGAGGCGCTGGCCAAGAACGGCGTCCAGCCGCAAGGCGGCAACGGCGCCACCTTCCAGGCCGTCGCCGGCGGCGAGAAGCTCTACGGCGTGGTCATCGATTATCTGCCGATCCGCGAGGCCGCCAAGGGCTCGCCGGTCACCTTCGTCTTCCCCGAGGAAGGCGTGAGTGCCGTGACCGAGCCCGTGGCGATCCTGTCTGCGACCGACAACCCCGAGGCCGCCAAGGCCTTCGTCGACTTCCTCCTGTCGCGCGATGGCCAGGAGCTGGCCGCGTCCCAGGGCTACCTGGCAGCGCACCCGGACGTCGCCTCGCCCGACGGCTTCCCGCCGCTCAGCGAGATCACCCTCATGCCGTTCGACGCGGCCAAGGCGCTCGAGAATGACACTGTCTACAAGGAGCGCTTCAGCGAGCTTTTCGGCGGCTGAGCCCAGGCCCGAGCGCCTGATCCTTCGCCAGCCCGGGGGCGACAGCATCGCTCTCGGGCTTGCCGTCTTGCTGGTCGCCGTGCTCTGCCTGCTGCCGCTGCTGCGCCTCGTGGTCGAGGCCGTGGCACCCGGCGGCGTCTTCAGCCTGTCGACAGCCGAGACCGTGCTCGCCCGTGGCTCGACCTGGCGGGCGACCTGGCGGACCCTCGATGCCGGCATCGTCTCGATGCTGGTCTCGCTTCTGCTCGGCACGCTCATGGCGTTCCTGGTCGCGGTGACCGACATCCGCTGGAAGGCCGCACTGGTCTTCGCCTTCATGCTGCCCTTGATGATCCCACCGCAGATCACCGCCTTGGCCTGGATGCAGCTCACCGGCGCCTCGAGCCCACTGTTGAAGGCCTTCGGCATCGCGCCTGCGCCCGGCACGCCGAACCCGCTCTACACCCGCGAAGGCCTCATCCTGCTCTTGGGCGTCCAGCACGCACCCCTGGTCTTCCTCACCGTGGCCGCGAGCCTCAGGCGCATGTCGATGGAGCTCCTGGACGCCGCACTCCTGGCCGGCGCCACGCGCCTCCAGGCGGTCCGCCATGTCCTGCTGCCGCTCCTGGCCCCGGCGCTGGTGGCCGGCGGTGCGTTGGCCTTCGTCTCGGCGATCGGCAATTTCGGCATCGCCGCGATGATCGGCATCCCGGCCCGCCACACGCTGCTGCCCGTCCTCATCTACGAGCGGCTGGCCAGCTTCGGGCCCACCGTGCTCGCCGAGGTGGCCGTGCTCGCCGTCATCGTGGGCACGATGGCGCTGCTCGGCGTGCTGCTGCAGCGCTGGCTTCGATCACGACGTGACGTCACGCTCGATGGCGTCGGCGGCAGGCAGCTGCATCTGCCGCTCGGCAACTGGCGCCCGGCCGCCGAGGCGACCGCCTGGCTGCTCGTCACCGTGATCCTGGTCTTGCCACTGATGGCGCTCCTCGCCGCAGCACTCACGCCGGCGGCCGGCGTCCGGCTGACGTTCGAGACCTTCACCCTCGGCAATTTTCATGAGGTGCTGTTCCGCCAGGACGTCACCCGCCGCGCCTTTGCCAACAGCACGGTTTTCGCCGGCACCGCCGCCCTGGTCCTGGCGCTTCTAGCCATCCCGCTCGCCTACCTCATTGCCTGGCGCCCGAGCCGGCTCACGGCCACCCTCGACACCCTGGCCGAGCTGCCCTACGCGCTGCCCGGCGTGGTGCTCGCGGTCGCCATGATCATGCTGTTCCTCAAGCCCTTGCCGATCCTCGGCATCTCGCTCTACGGCACGGCCCTGATCATCATCCTGGCCTACCTCGCCGCCTTTCTCACTTTGGCGCTACGCCCGACGCTCGCCGGCATGGCGCAGCTCGAGCCCGCCATCGACGAGGCGGCCCAGCTCGATGGCGCCGGCCTGCTCGACCGGCTGCGCTTCGTGCTCCTGCCGCTGGTGGGTCCCATGGCGGCCGCGGGCGGCATCCTCGTCTTCATGACCGCCTTCAACGAACTCACCGTCTCGGCGCTCTTGTGGACCAGCGGCACCGAGACCCTGGGCGTCGTCGTCTTCAACCTCAACGACTCCGGCTACACGGCACTCGCCGCCGCCGTCGCCTGCCTAGCCGTCCTCGCCATCCTGGCGCTCATGGCCCTGGCGCAATGGCTCGACCGGCGAAGCGGCCTCGGCATTCTCCCGTGGAGCGAAAGCTCACCGGCCCGATAGGATCAAGCCAACCGCGAATTCTCTTGCGGATGCAGCATCCGGCGCAGCACGGGCATGCGGAGCACGAACAGGTGGACCAGGACCGCCAGCACGTGCAGCACGACCAAGGCCAGCAGCACCAGCCTGAGCACCTCGTGAATGGCGGCCGCCGGCGCCACACCGCCGAACCAGGCGAGCAGCCCGGTGAGCGGCATTGCCAGCAGCAGCGCATAGAGCGCGCCGTGCACCAGCTTGGCGCCGAGCTTGTAGAGCCGTGGCTCGCGATCGGGTGGCGGCGGCGCGCCGCGCCACGCCAGCAGACCGAGGCGCCACAGCACCAGCAGGAGAATGACGAGGCCGCCCGCGACATGCGCCGCGATCAATAGCTGGAACGAAACCGCTTCGCCGGCCAGGGAGGCCTCCCAGGCCTGGCTGATCGGCTCATGCAGGAGACATTGCAGCGCAACCAGCACGGCGATGGTCCAGTGCAGTGCGATCTGCGCCCGCGAGTAGCCATGCACCCCGCCCATTGCTCGTCTCCTTCTAGATTTGAGGTTGCGACCAGTCATGATGACCTACCTGCCCACCCTGCGCATTGATCCTGGTCAAATCGCGGGGAGCCCGTGCATCACACGGTGCATGCCCATGGTGGCGTCTGGGCCACAGTCCTCGATCCGTTGAGCGCTCGGCCTCTCGATCCCAGCACCCAGGCCGCTGGCACAGGCATTCGCTTGACCGCGGGCGTTGCGACGCCTTGTCGGATGCTCCATCCTGCAGCTCTCAACCATTTCGCTAACCCGCTGAAGGAACCGTTGATGACCGCATGGCCGACCAGGACCCCCAGCCTGGCGAGCTTCCTCACCCTGACCCTCATCGTCGGCCTCGGCTGGTCCGCGCCGGCCCTGGCGTCGAGCGACGCCGCGGCGGAGGCTGCGGTCGAGAAAGGGGCGGCCCTGGAGCAGCAGGTGATCGGCGAGACGGGCGCTACAGCGGTCGAGCCGATCACCCCGGACGAGGCGACGGCCCTCGATCCCGATGGTGCGGCGCCGGTCGATGAGGCCCTGGTCTGCCTCGCCCGCACGGTCTACTGGGAGGCGAAGGGCGAGGGCGTCGCCGGCATGGAGGCCGTGGCCAGCGTTGTCATCAACCGCCTAGCGGCGGAGGGTTTTCCGGCGACGCTGTGTGCCGTCGTCATGGACGGCCAGGAGAAAGCCACCTGCCAGTTCGGCTGGTGGTGCGACGGCAAGTCGGACACGGCGACCGAGCCCGAGCAGTATGCGATGGCCCTCGATGTGGCGCGCCGCGCGCTCAACCAGGAGCTCGACGACCGCACCGAAGGCGCGCTCTACTTCGCCGCCGGCGGCAGTCGCCCGGAATGGACCTCGAGCATGGTCGAGACGCTCGCCGTCGGCGATCACGTCTTCTTCCGCCCGGAGCCGTCCACCGAGTAGCCACGGCAGAGCGCGACGGACAGGCACTCAAGCGTCGAGGATCACCTCGAAGCCGCCGAACATCATCCGCATGCCGTCGAACGGCATCTCGCCCAGCTCGGCAAAGCGCGGATCGTCGTGCAGCGCCTGCAGGTTGGCGTCGCGCACCGCCTTGGACGGCCAGGTGATCCAGGAGAACACCACCGTCTCGTCCTTGGTCGCCTTAACCGCCATCGGAAACGACGTCACCTTGCCGTCCGGCACGTCGTCGCCCCAGCACTCGACCACGCTGAGCGCACCGTGCGCCTTGAAGATCGGCACGGCCTTCTCGGCATAGGCCCGGTATTCGTCACGCCGATCAGTCCTCACCGCCAGCAGAAACCCGTCGACATAGCCCATGGCTCCTCTCCCCATGCAACGATCGATGGCCAACGGGTAGCATGATCATTTCGCCGGAACGATGACGACAGATGTCTTGCTACTCGAGCTGGACCAACGCGGCAGTGAGTCCCTGCGGCTCCGGTCGCCGCCCCGAGTGCCCTCTGCCATGGACATCCTCTGCCATGAGGACCGAGCCTGGCCCGAAGCTCCGCATTTCCCCATCACTGACCGTTATCTCCACCGAGCCGGCAAGAACGAACATGAGTTGCCGCGTCGGTGCTGGATGCCAGGCGCCGTCCTGCTTGGTTTGTGGGCCATGAAAGAAGACAACGCGGGCGGCTGGAATCGGTGCCGAAACGGGAACCGGCGCCATCGGCGGCGCCAGGCTGATCAACTCAAGAGGCAGCGATACATCCGCGAAATGCGACTCACCGTGCTCGTCGGCGAAAATCCGCACACAGCCGACATCCATGGTCTGCCTCCTTGCTCGGGCCGACCCTCGGCTGGCCATGCCAGCGATTGCCGCGTTGGCAGCCGGCTACCGCACCACCAGCACCGAGACCGGCGCGTGCATCAGCACTTGCTGGGCGGTCGGCGCGATCAGCCGGTCGGTCGGCGAGGGCTTGTGCGAGGCCATGACGATGAGGTCGGCGCCGACGTCCTTGGCAGCGCGGCAGATCTCGTCGTGGATGCGGCCGTGCGCGGTGATGAACTGGTGCGGCAGGTCCGCTGGAACCAGCGGCTCGGCAACCTCGTGGAGCGCCACCTTGGCGCTCTTTAGCGCATTCGCCTCGAAGCCCTCCGGAAAGAAGCTGGCGACCAGGCTCGAGCCGTAGTCTGGCACGACGGTCATGACGTGCAGCTTGGCGTTGTGCGCTCGGGCCAGCTTCACCGCCTCGGGCAGCGCCCGCTCCCACGAGTTCTTCGTGTCGGGGTCGATGGCGATCAGGATGTGGTCGAACATTGGCTCCCCCTCATGCGGCTGCGGCGGCGGCCGTGCCACCGCGCCGCTCCACCCGTCCCCGCTGCAGCCAGATGATGCCGGCGAGCAGCAAGAGGGCGGGGATCAAGATCCAATAGCGGTGCGGCTGCGGCAAGGGCTCGCGCACCGAGAGGATCTCCTGGTCCCAGTCGAGCCCGACCTCCTGGCCCGGGCTGCCGAAGGCCACATTGTCGATGATCAGCTTGCCGTCGCGATCGATGAGATCGAGCCCCAGAGCCTCGATCCGCGCCTCGGGCGTATCGCCCTCGGGCACCGGCAGCAGGACGGCGAACTCGACCGGATCGCCGAACGGCCCGAGCCCGGCGATCCGCGCCTGGACCGGCTCGCCGACAGGGGCCTCGCCGATGACGCGCGTGAACTCGGCCGGCGGCTGCACCTCGAACGGCGGATAGATCATGTCCATCCAAAAGCCCGGCCGGAACAGCGAGAAGGCGACGAGCAGGAGCGCTGCGGTCTCCCAGATCCGGCAACGAGCGAAGAACCAGCCCTGCAGGGCCGCGGCGAAGACCAGCATGGCGATGGTCGCGATGATGAAGACGAAGATGCCCTCGACCCAGCCGACCCCGATCAGCAGCAGTGCGGGGTTGTAGATGAAGAGGAACGGCAGGGCGGCGGTGCGCATCGAGTAGAAGAAGGCGATCACGCCGGTCTTGATCGGATCGCCGCCGGAGACCGCCGCCGCCGCGAAGGAGGCGAGGCCCACCGGCGGGGTCACGTCCGCCATGATGCCGAAATAGAAGACGAAGAGGTGCACCGCGATCAACGGCACCAAGAGGCCGTTCTGCTGGCCCAGGGCAACGATCACCGGCGCCAGGAGAGCCGAGACGACGATGTAGTTGGCCGTGGTCGGCAGACCCATGCCCAAGATCAGCGAGAGGATGGCGGTAAGGAACAAGATGGCGACCATGTTGCCGCCGGAGAGCACCTCGACCACCTCGGCCAAGGCCGAACCGACACCGGTCTGGCTCACGGCACCGACGATGATGCCGGCGGTCGCCGTCGCCACGCCGATGCCGATCATGTTGCGAGCACCGGCGACCAACCCTTCGACCAGATCGGTGAAGCCCTGTTTGATCGCACCGACGAAATCGCCACGACCGCGAAAGATTGCGAACAGCGGCCGCTGCGTCACCAGGATGAAGATCATGAAGACCGTGCCGTAGAAGGCGGAAAGCCCCGGCGACAGCCGCTCGACCATCAACGCCCAGACCAGCACGACGACGGGCAGCAGGAAGTGCAGCCCGGCCTTCACGGTGGGCCCGGGCAAGGGCAGCTTGATCTCCTTATCGTTCGGGTCATCCGGCTTCAGCTCGGGATAGCGCGCGGCAAAGGCGATGAGCGCCACATAGACGACGAGCAGGCCGATCCCGACCACCCAGTTGGCCGAAGGGCCGAGCGCCGGGCGCAGCCAGCCGAGGCCATAATAGACGCCGAACGAAATCGCGCAGATGACGACGATGCCGAACGCCAGCCCGACCAGCCGGCGCAGCAGCGGCGGCGGCACATAGGCCCTGGGCAGCCCCTCCATCCCGGCCTTCAAGGCCTCGAGATGCACGATGTAGACGAGTGCGATGTAGGAGATGCTGGCCGGCAGGAAGGCGTGCTTGACCACATCGAAATAGGGGATGCCGACATACTCGACCATGAGGAAGGCGGCAGCGCCCATCACCGGCGGCATGATCTGGCCGTTGACCGACGAGGCCACCTCGACGGCGCCGGATTTCTCCGAGGAGAAGCCGACCTTCTTCATCAAGGGAATGGTGAAGGTGCCGGTGGTGACCACGTTGGCGATCGACGAGCCCGAGATCAGCCCGGTCATCGCCGAGGAGACGACAGCGGCCTTGGCCGGCCCGCCCCGCATGTGGCCCATCAACGAGAAAGCCACCTGAATGAAGTAGTTGCCGGCACCACCCTTGTCCAAGAGCGCCCCGAACAGCACGAAGAGGAAAACGAAGCTGGTCGAGACGCCGAGCGCGATGCCGAACACGCCCGACGTGGTGATCCAGTGGTGGTTGACCACCTCGCCCAGCGAGTTGCCCTTGTGCGCGATGATCGACGGCATGTAGGGGCCGAAGAAGGTGTAGCCCAGGAAGACCAGCCCGACGATGGTCAAGGCCGGGCCGAGCGAGCGGCGCGCCGCCTCGAGCAGCAGCACAAGGCCGATCACGGCCGCGACGTAGTCCTGGGTGATGGGTGCCCCGACCCGGTCCGAGATGCTGGCATAGAAGATGTAGAGATAGGCCGCCGCGAACGCGCCGACGAGCGCCATGATCCAATCCGCGAGCGGGATATGGTCGCGCGGGCTCTTGGCGAAGGCCGGGTAGCTGGTGAACGCCAGGAAGACGGCGAAGGCGAGATGGATCGAGCGCGCCTCGGTGCTGTTGAAGACGCCGAAGCGGAGCATGAACGGCAGCGGTGAGGCGATCCAGAGCTGGAACAGGGACCAGGCGAGCGCCGTGCCGAAGAGCACATAGGCCGCAGTGCCGGTGGGACTGCGCGCCCCGGTGTCGGCGGCGGCGACCAGCTCGTCGACATCGACGCCACCGCCACGCTGGCCTTCGGCGGCCATCAGCCGCTCACCTGGGCGTTCGCTCATGGGCTTCTCTCCGGTCCCACTATCGGCGTCGGACGGGCGCCGAGCCGTCGAAGCAAAACCGCCCGGCGACTGGCTGTCGCCGGGCGGTGCTGATCACTCGATCCAGCCGCGCTCACGGTAGTAGCGCGCGGCACCGTCGTGCAGCGGCGCCGAGAGGCCGTCGCTGACCATATCCTCCTCCACCAGACCCTCGAAAGCCGGGTGCAGCGACTTGAACCGATCGAAATTGTCGAACACGGCCTTGACGGTTTGGTAGACCACCTCATCGTCAGCTGTTGCCGGCGCCACGAAGGTCGCCTTGACGCCAAATGTGCGGATGTCCTCGTCCGTGCCGGTGTACATGCCGCCCGGAACGGTGGCCCAGGAGTAGTAGGGCCGCTCCTCGACCAGGGCGGCGATCTCCTCGGTCTCGACCGGGACCAACTTGGAATCGACGGTGGTGGTCGCCTCCTGGATCGAACCGTTGGGGTGGCCGACGGTGTAGATGATGGCATCCACATTATTGTCGCCCAAGGCCGCCGCCTGCTCGGCCGGCTGCAGCTCGGACGCCAGCGCGAAGTCGTCCATCGTCCAGCCCATGGCCTCCATGACGACCTCCATGGTCGCCCGCTGGCCGGAGCCCGGATTGCCGATATTGACACGCTTGCCCTGAAGATCGGTGAAGGTCTCGATGCCGGAATCGGCACGCGCAATCACGTTGAAGGGCTCGCCGTGGACGGAGAAGACGGCGCGGAGGTCCTCGAACGGCCCCTGCTCCTCGAACTGCGAGGTGCCGTTGTAGGCGTGGAACTGCCAGTCGGACTGGGCCACACCCATGTCCATGTCGCCCGCCCGCATCGCGTTGATGTTGGCGATCGACCCACCGGTCGACGGTGCCGTGCAGCGGATGCCGTGCTCCGCCTGACCGCGATTGACGAGGCCGCAGATCGACTGGCCGACGACGAAATAGACGCCTGTCTGCCCGCCCGTGCCGATGGTGATGAACTTCTCTTCCTGGGCGTTGGCAAGACCCGCGGCGCCAACGATCAAGGCGGCAGCGGCTATGCCCGAGAACACTTTGCGCATTGTGGCGTTACTCCCAAGGTCAATTTTTTCACAAGGACCTAAGGCAACTATAGATTGCCAGCAATGGCTGTCAAAGCGGGTCGGTTGCAGGGCCCGACCGGATCGATCCGCTTGCCCCAAAGCGGCACGCCGCCCACTTTGGCGGGCAGGCACTCCGCAGCCATGCCGAGAAAAGGAATTCCGTGCGACGCGTCGACGATCGTGATCGAGCCTGCTTCGGCAGCTCCAGACCCCGCTTCAGAAGCTTTGGACAAAGGAACGAGCGATGAGCGGCAGGCGCGGCAAGGCGCCACCATTGTCGTCGCCGGAGATGGAAAAGAGCTGGAGCGAGCTCTTCCATTTCGCGCTGCCCTATGTCTGGCCCGCCGGCGAAACCGGCCTGCGGGCACGCGTCGTCGCCGCCTTCGTCTGCCTGCTCGCCGCCAAGATCGTCACGCTCTACGTCCCCTTCTTCCTCAAGTGGACGATCGATGCCCTGGACGAGCCCGGCATCGCGGCGATCCCGCTGGCGCTGCTGATCGGCTACGGTGCCGCCCGCCTCTTCTCCTCGCTCTTCCAGCAAATGCGCGACGCACTCTTCGCTCGCGTCGGCGCGCGGGCCGGCCGGCGCCTGGCGCTCGCCGTCTACACCCATCTCTTCGACCTCTCGCTGCGCTACCATCTGGAGCGGCGCACCGGCGAGCTGGCGCGCGCCATCGACCGTGGCGTCAAGGCGCTCTCCTTCCTGCTCAGGACCGCGCTCTTCAGCCTGGTGCCGACCTTCCTCGAGTTCGCCATGGTCATCGGCATCCTGCTCTGGAACTACCCGCCGAGCTTCGCCGGCATCGTCTTCGTCACCATCGTCGGCTACGCCGTCTTCACCGTCCTCACCACCAACTGGCGGACCATCATCCGCCGCGAGCTGAACGCCGCCGACAACGCGTTCAACGCCTCGGCGGTCGACGGGCTGATCAATTACGAGGTGGTCAAGGCCTTCGCCAACGAGGGCTACGAGCGCCAGCGGCTGGACGGCCAGCTCGCAACTTATGAGCAGGCCGCGGTCCGCTCCGAGGTCAGCCTCGCCTACCTCAATGGCGGCCAGGCCGCGATCATCGCGATCGGCGTCTCGATCTTGATGATCATGGCAGCCCAGGGCGTCGTCGCCGGCACGCTGAGCATCGGCGACGTGGTGCTGTTGAACGCCTTCCTGCTGCAGCTCTACCAGCCCTTGAATTTCCTCGGCGTCGTCTATCGCGAGATCCGCCAGTCCTTGACCGATCTCGAGCATATCGAGGACCTGATGCAGCTGTCGCCGGAGGTGGCGGACAAGCCGGGCGCCCCGCCGCTCGCCGTCACCGACGGCACCGTCCGCTTCAGCTCCGTGAACTTCGCCTATGACGACCGCCGGCCCCTGGTCAAAGGTCTGGATTTCAGCGTGCCGGGCGGGCAGAAGCTCGGCATCGTCGGGCCCACCGGTGCCGGCAAGTCGACCATCGTCCGCCTGCTGTTTCGCTTCTACGACACCGGCGATGGGACTGTGACCATCGACGGCCAGGACATCCGCGACGTCACCCAGGACTCGCTTCGCGCCCAGATCGGCCTGGTGCCCCAGGACACCGTCCTCTTCAACGACACGATCGAGGCCAATATCGCCTATGGCCGGCCAGGCGCCAGTCACGCTGAGATCGAGGACGCGGCGAAGCTGGCACAGATCCACGACTTCATCGCGAGCCAGCCCGACGGCTACCAGAGCATGGTCGGCGAGCGCGGCCTCAAGCTCTCAGGCGGCGAGAAGCAGCGCGTCGCCATCGCCAGGGTGCTGTTGAAGAACCCGCCGATCCTGATCCTCGACGAGGCCACCTCGGCCTTGGACAGCACGACCGAGCACTCGCTCCAGGACGCGTTGAGCCGGGCAGCAAGCGGCCGCACCACGCTGGTCATCGCGCATCGCCTCTCCACCATCACGGATGCCGACCAGATCATCGTCATGGACGCGGGCCGGATCGTCGAGCGCGGCACGCACAGCGAGCTCGTCGCCGAGGCCGGCCTCTACGCCCAGCTCTGGCAGCGCCAGCAGGCCGAGGTCGCAGAGCTGCTCACCGTGCAGCCGCCGACCGCCTGACGCCGAGGACCACATCAAGCGCTGGTGGCCCGGTCCGGGTTTGCTGGCTATAGATGGCCGGACCAGCAGCTTTTGAGACGGAAATAGCCGATGCGGTGCCCGTTTTGCGGTTCCGAGGACACGCAAGTGAAGGATTCGCGGCCGGTCGAGGATGCCACCTCGATCCGCCGACGCCGCCAGTGCACCGGCTGCGGTGCGCGCTTCACCACCTTCGAGCGGGTCCAGCTCCGCGACCTCGTCGTGCTCAAGAAGGACAACAAGCGCGTGCCCTTCGACCGCGACAAGCTGGCGCGCTCCATCGCCATTGCGATCCGCAAGCGTGGCGTCGACCAGGACCAGATCGAGCGCATCGTCAACGGCATCGTCCGGCGGATCGAGACCAGCGGCGAGCACGAAGTGCCGACCGACCGGATCGGCGCGCTCGCCATGGAGTCCCTGGCAAAGCTGGATGAGGTCGCCTATGTCCGCTTTGCCTCGGTCTATCGCGATTTCGCCACGGCCCGCGACTTCGAGGAGTTCATCCGGCATTTGCCTGATTCCGACGACGTCGTGCCCTGAAAGCCCGAGCCCTTGCCGTCTCCGCATGACCCTATTGACGCCCGTTTCATGGGCTTGGCGCTTGCCCTGGGCGAGCGCCATCTGGGGCGAACCGCGCCCAACCCGTCGGTCGGCTGCGTCATCGTCAAGGATGGGCTCGTCGTCGGCCGCGGCTGGACCCAGCCCGGCGGCCGGCCGCATGCCGAGGCCGAGGCCCTGGCCCGGGCCGGCGACGCCGCAAGAGGTGCCACCGCCTATGTCACCCTCGAGCCCTGCTCGAACTGGGGCAAGACCCCGCCCTGCACCAAGGGCCTGATCGAGGCCGGCATCAGCCGTGTCGTCATCGGCTGCGTCGATCCCGACCCCAGGGTCGACGGCAAAGGCATCGCCTGGCTGCGCGAGGCCGGGCTAGAGGTCACGACGGGCGTCATGGAGGCCGAGGCGCTGGCGCAGAACCTGGGCCTCTATCGGCGTATCCGCGACGGCCGGCCAATGGTCGGGCTCAAGCTGGCGATGAGCCTGGACGGACGGATCGCGACCCGGACCGGCGACAGCCAATGGATCACCGGTGAGGCCGCGAGGCGCTTCGGCCATCGGCTCCGGGCCGCCCACGACGCCATCATGGTGGGGTCGGGCACGGCACTCGCCGACGATCCGCTGCTCTCCTGCCGGCTGCCCGGGCTCGAGGACCGCTCGCCGGTGCGCGTCGTCATGGACCGCCGCGGCCGGCTGCCCGAGACCAGCCAGCTGGTCGCCACCGCTGACCGCCTGCCTTTGGTCCACGTCACTGACGCCGATGGCGACACCTCGCTTCCGGCCGTCTTGACCCGGCTCGCCGGCCACGGCATCACACGCCTGCTCGTCGAGGGCGGGGCCAGCCTCGCGACCAGCTTTCTGGCATCCGGACTCGTAGACCGGCTCTATGTGTTCTCGGCACCCTGCCTGATCGGCGGCGATGGTGCTGCCGGTGTCCAGGGGCTCGGCATCGACCGGCTGGCGGCGGTCCGCCGCTGGCAGCTCGTCGCCACACGGCGGCTGGGCACCGACCAGTTGAGCGTGCTCCAGCCGGACGCCTGATGAGGCCCGACAGAGCGCTTGCGAAGGCAGACCGAATGTTTACCGGCATCATCACCCATCTGGGCCACATCGAGGCCGTCAGCGATAATGCTGGCGGACGACGCCTGGAGATTGCCTCGGAGCTCGACCTGGCAGTGCTCGCCATCGGCGCCTCGGTGGCGCATTCCGGCGTCTGCCTGACGGTCGCCGAGAAGAGTGCCGAGCAGGGCACCGGTAGCTATGCCGTCTACGCCTCGCCCGAGACCCTGGCGCGGACCACCATGGGCAGCTGGAAGACCGATGACAGCGTCAATCTCGAAACCTCGCTCAGGCTCGGCGACGAGCTCGGCGGCCACCTGGTCTTCGGCCATGTCGACGGCATCGGCCACATCACCGCGCTGGAGCGCGCCGGCGAGAGCTGGCGGCTGGAGATCGAGCTGCCGCAAGCCCTTCACCCGCTGGTCGCTGTGAAGGGCTCGATCAGCGTCGACGGCATCTCGCTCACCGTGAACGAGGTGACCGCGACCACGATCGGCTTGATGATCATCCCGCACACCTGGCAGGCCACCACCTTGCAGCACCGGGCGGTGGGCGATCCGGTCAATCTCGAGGCCGACATGCTGGCCCGCTATGTCGCCCGCCAGCTCGCCTTGCAGCAGGAGGCCGGCTGATGGACGAGGCCACCTACGATCCGAGCTTCCTCTCACCCATCGAGGACGTGATCGAGGATGCACGCGCCGGCCGCATGTTCATCCTGGTCGACGACGAGGACCGTGAGAACGAGGGCGATTTGGTCATTCCGGCCCAGTCCTGCGACGCTGCCGCCGTCAACTTCATGGCCAAGCACGGCCGCGGCCTGATCTGCCTGGCGCTCACCCGCGAGCGCTGCGAGGCGCTGGGCCTGCCGCTCATGGCGCAGGGCAACGAGCCGCGCATCTCGACGGCGTTCACCGTCAGCGTCGAGGCCCGGGACGGCGTCACCACCGGCATCTCGGCCGCCGATCGGGCGCGGACCATCGAGGTCGCCATCGATCCTGCCAGCCGCCGCGAGGATCTGGTGGCACCCGGCCACATCTTCCCCTTGATGGCCCGCGACGGCGGCGTGCTGGTGCGCACCGGGCACACCGAGGCGGCGGTCGACCTCTCGAGGCTCGCCGGGCTCGATCCGTCGGGCGTGATTTGCGAGATCATGAACGACGACGGCACCATGGCGCGCCTTCCCGATCTCGTCGCCTTCGCCCAACTGCACGGGCTCAAGGTGGCCAAGATCGCCGATCTCATCGCCTATCGGCTCAAGCACGACCGGCTGGTCGAGAGGGACATCGCGACCACCTTCACCAGCCGCTTCGGCGGCGATTTCCGCCTTCAGGTCTACACCAACGTGCTCGACCACATCGAGCATGTGGCGCTGGTCAAGGGCGACGTCACCAGCCCGGAGCCGGTGCTGGTCCGGGTGCATGCCGTGAACATGCTGGAGGACCTCCTGGGCGAGGGCGAGAGCGGTCGCGGCGACCAGCTGCACCAGGCGATGCGCATGATCGGCGAGGCTGGCCGGGGCGTGGTGGTGATCCTGCGCGAACCATCGCCGCATAGCATCTCCGATCGCGTGAAGGAGGCGCTCGGGCAAAGCGATTCGCCGCCCGCCGATCTGCGCGTCTACGGCATCGGCGCGCAGATTCTGGGCGATCTCGGGGTCACCGACATGGTACTGCTGACCAATACCGGTCGCACCATCGTCGGCCTGGAGGGCTACAATCTCCGGGTCGTCGAGACCCGGCCAATCCGCAAGGAGGGCGAACGCTGATGGCCGGCACGCCAGGCATCGCGGACATCCCGCGGCTCGACGGCGCGCGCGTGCTGATCGTCGAGGCCCGCTACCACGCCACGATCAACGACATGCTGGTCGCGGGCGCGCGCGGTGTCCTGGCAAAGGCCGGCGTCACGGCTGAGCATCTGGTCCTGCCAGGCGCCCTGGAGATTCCGCCCGCCATCCGCATCGCCGCCGAGCTCGACCCCGAGATTGCCGGGTTCGTGGCGCTGGGGTGCGTCATCCGCGGCGCCACCACGCATTACGAGCTGGTCGCCGGCGAGAGCTGCCGGGGCATCATGGTGCTCGGCACCGAGCGGGGCCTCGCCATCGGCAACGGCATCTTGACCGTGGAGAACGAGGCGCAGGCCATCGAGCGGGCGGACCCGGCTGGTGAGGACAAGGGCGGCCACGCGGCGCTCGCGGCCCTCAGCCTGGCTGCCTTCCGCCTCCAGCTCGAGGAACGCTAGGCCATGGCCAAAGGCAAGCCCCAACCGGCCCTGAACAAGCGCCGCGCCGCCCGGTTCGCCGCGGTCCAGGCACTCTACCAGGCCGAGGCCGGCGATCTCGCCATCGACCGGGTGATCGCCGAGTTCAAGGCGCATCGCCTGGCCGAGCTCTTCGAGACGCTCGAGGACAGCCAACCCTCACCCAAGGTCGACGAGGTTTGGTTCACCACCGTCGCCGGCGGCGCTTGGCGCCTGCAGGACCGGCTCGACCCGGCGATCGAGAGCTGCCTCAAGGACGACTGGACCTTGGCCCGCTGCGGCTTTCTGCTGCGCGCCTGCTTCAGGGCCGGCGCCTTCGAGTTCGCCGAGCGCAGCGACGTGCCGATCAAGGTCGTCATCAACGAGTATGTCGAGCTGGCCTATCTCTTCTTCAGCGGCGACGAGCCGTCGCTGGTCAACGCCGTCCTCGACCGACTGGCCCCAATCCTCAGGACCGACCCGGAGGCCGTTCTTTGAGCCGAGCCCGCTTGTTCGGGCGAAGTGGCAGGCGGCAAGGGCCACCCGACCCGGCACTGCCAGGACCCGCCCGTGCCCGGCTCCGCCACGACAACCCGCATCGAGCATGTATCAATAACGCGTGGGCAGGCCGCCGCGCCGCGCTCCGGCATGTATCAAAATCGTGTGGGTTCTCCGCCGCCACGCCACACGGCGGCAAGGCCGCAGCGCCGCATTTCGAGCAGTCGAACGCTGCCGCCGGAACCGGTTGGAGCCAGTGCTGATGCGCGGCGAGTTCGCGCTCATCGACCAACTGCTCAAGCCCCTCGCCCAGAGCTTCCCCGGCGCTCTTGGCCTCACCGACGACGCAGCACTCGTCGATCTGCCAGCCGGGCGATCGTTGGTCGTCGCCAAGGACGCCATCGTCAGCGGCGTCCATTTCTTCGCCGACGACCCGGCCGATACCGTGGCGCAGAAGCTCTTGCGCGTGAACCTCTCCGACCTTGCCGCCATGGGCGCCGAGCCCGTGGCCTATCTCACCGTCATCGCCCGACCGCACGATCTGGCCGATCAATGGCTGGAGGGCTTCGCCCGAGGGCTCGCCAGCGACCAGGAGCGCTTCGGGCTGTCCTTGATCGGCGGCGATGTCGTCAGCACGCCGGGCCCGCTGCTGCTCTCCTGCACGATCCTGGGTCAGGTCGAGGCCGGCCAGGCGCTCCGCCGCTCGACTGCCCGCGCCGGCGATCGCGTCTGGGTCTCGGGCACGCTCGGCGACGCCGCGCTTGGGCTTCGCGTCCGCAAGGGCCTGGCTGCCACCGAGGACGAGGCCTTCCATCTGATCGAGCGCTACCGCCGCCCGGAGCCGCGCCTGGCGCTCGGCTGCCGCCTGGTCGGCCTGGCCCACGCCGCGATCGACGTCTCCGACGGCCTGCTCGCCGACCTCGGCCACATTCTCGAGACATCCGCGGTCGGCGCCCGGCTGGAGGCGGCAAGGGTTCCGGTTTCCGATGTCGCGCACGGCCTGCCGGGCTGGCTGGAGGCGGCCCTCGGCGGCGGCGACGATTACGAGCTGCTGTTCACCGCACCGGCCAGCGCCAGCAGCCGCGATCGAGGCGATCAGCGATGAGCTGGACCTCAGGCTGACCGTCATTGGCAGCATCACCGCCGCGACCGGGCTCGAGGTCGTCGATGCCCGAGGCCAGAGGCTCGCCACCGACTCTCTCGGCTGGCGTCATTTCTAGCGAGGCCGCCGGCACGGCACGCCCGCTGGGCCCGCCCGGCCTGATCGAGCGTGCCGCCCCGGCGCTCTTCCTCACCTTCTGGTCCTCGGGCTTCGTTGCCGCCAAGCTCGGCCTCGACGGCGCCGAGCCGATCACCTTCCTCGCACTCCGCTTCGTCATCGTGACGGCCCTGCTGCTGGCGATCGCCGTCCTGCTCCGCCGGCCCTGGCCGCGCCGGCCGAGCGAGATCGGCCATCTCCTGCTCATCGGCCTCGTCATGCAGGC
Source organism: uncultured Alphaproteobacteria bacterium (assembly GCA_942491185.1). Classification (GTDB taxonomy): domain Bacteria; phylum Pseudomonadota; class Alphaproteobacteria; order Geminicoccales; family Geminicoccaceae; genus SLRI01. The sequence continues at coordinate 29,923 of CALOAB010000003.1, forward strand.
GCTCTATTTCGGCACCGCCTATCTCGCGTTCGATTCGGGCGTCACCGCCGGCGGGCTGGCGCTCATCGTCGGCATGCAACCGGTCGCGACCGTGATCCTCGCGACCTGGTGGCTCGGCGAGCGGGTCCGAGCGCCGCAGATAGCGGGCCTCGCCTTGGGCGTCATAGGCGTCGTCCTGGTCCTGGGCGAAAAGCTCGCCGCCGGCCTCGGCACACCTGTGGGGATCGCGCTGGCCGGCGTGTCGCTGCTCGCGATCACGGCAGGCACCCTCTACCAGAAGCGCTTCTGCCCCGCCTTCGACCTTTGGACCGGCGGCACGCTGCAATTCGCCATCGCCGCCATGGCCACGACCATCATCGCACTCCTCTTCGAGGACAACAGCATCGCCTGGACGCCGGCCTTCGCCGGCGCGCTGGCCTATCTCGTGCTGATCAACTCGATCGTCGCGATCGGGCTCTTGAACCTGATGCTCCGGCGCGGCGAGGCCGGCCGGGTCGCCTCGCTCTTCTTCCTCGTGCCGCCAGGTGCCGCACTCGTCGCCTACGTCATGCTCGACGAAACGCTTGGCCCCCTGGCGCTGCTCGGCATGGCGATCGCAACGGTGGGCGTGGCGCTGGTCATGCGCCGCGGTCGACCAACGGCGATCACCGGTCCGAGCGGTTGTGGCCGATCCGGCTGAGAGCCAAACGTCCGACCAGACTCAGCTCAGCGCGTCGATCTCCGCTTCGCTCAGCTGGCCCGGCACCAGCGTGACCGGGACGCGGAAGCGGTTGCGGCCGATATTGTTGATGAGGAAGGTCACCAGTGGCCCCGGATCGTTGCCCTCCTCGGCGGTGGCGAGCACCAAGAGCGAGATCGACGGCTCCTCCTGCAGCAGCTCGACCAGCTGCTCGGTGCGCTGGCCTTCGCGGATATGCACGGCCGGCATGGTTCCGGTCTGGGCGAACACGTCGGCGGCCAAGGTCTGCATGCGCCGCTCGGCGTCGAGCCTGGCCTCCTCCTCCATCACCCGGCCGACGCCGATCCAATGCTGGAACTCGACCGGCTCGACGACGTAGAGCAGCGCCACGCGGCCCTTGGTGTGCTGCGCCCGGCGGCAGGCGAAGCGCAGCGCGCTGCGCATCTCGTCGCTCTCGTCCACGACGACGAGGAAAACGCGCTGCGCCTCGGCGACGGCACTCGGTGCATCGCTCGCGGCCGACGGCGTCTCGCTCGCCCCTGTCCGATCGCCCGAAGCGCCGCCCGGCCCACTGCCCGCCTCATCGCTGGCGAAGGAGCCGCCATCGGCAGCCCCGAGATCGCCCTCGTCGGCGGGGTAGGGGCCGGGATCAGCGGCAGAATCGATCGTCATATCCTGCATCACATCACTGCTTCTTGAAGAGGGCGCCGGCGGTCCAACCGGCGCCAATGGCCAAAACAACCGAGATCAGGCCGTAAAGGGCGGGGCTGGCCCGCGCCGCATCGAAGATCTCGGCCTCGAGACCCACCTTGGAGATCACCAGCACGCTGGTCTGGGCACCGACCACCTGACCGTCCCGCACCTGCAGGACCTCGATCTGGTAGTTGCCGGGTGGGACATTCGCCGGGAAGCTCAAGGTGGTGCGAAACAATCGCTCACCGAGAAAGCGAACCTGCGCCACATCGACCGAGTAGAGGTCGTCGCGCGCCTTGTTGCGGACCAGGGCCTCGCGAAAGGAGGCGAGGTCGGCCGCCGGGCGCCCGGCCGCATCCGGCACCTGCAGGGCCAGCCGGTCGACGCCGATGCGAAACCGGTCGCGGTCGTCCTCGGCCAGCAAGTCCGCAAGCGGCCGGCTCGCCGCGACCGCATAGTAGGCCGGCGCGTCGGTGAAGGTGAGCTCGTCGGTATTGAGCCAGACCGGCCCGATCCGGCTCTTGCGCCTGACCGTGGCGACGGTGTCCGGGCCGCGCACGATGACGACGACATCGCCGCCGGGCTCGTCCATGGCACCGAACAACAGCACGTTGCTGCCGGTGAAGGCGGTCGTGATGGCGATCAGGTGGTGCGAAAGGTCGGCGATAAAGCCGCTCGCCCGGGCCGTCGAGGCTTGGCCGAGCAACAGCACGAGCAGGACGATGCCGCCGAGCCGCAGCATCAGTTTCCTGCCTGCGCTTGCGGCGGCGCCTGGAGCCGACAACAGCGCGGGCCGACAGCAGCGTCGCTCGCGGACTGGCTCGACAAAGCTGCTCCTTCCCCATCTCGCCAAACGCATCCGATCACCGCCACCGCTCAAGACCCTCCGGCGGGACCGAGGCCGGCAGGGCCACCGAGCCCGAGCGCTGCCCGCCAGCTGCCACGCTCGAGGCGGCGAAGCGCCAGCACGGCGCCGATGACGATGCCGAAGAGCGCCAGAAACGACCCCAGGGCCAGCGTCGCCAAGCCCGTCATCCCCTGGCCGACCGTGCAACCGAGCGCCAGAATGCCGCCGAAGCCCATGAGCCCACCGCCACTGACATGCCTTATCATATCGCCCTGATGGCCGAACGTCTCGATTCGCGCGCGCCCAGCCGAAACGGCCGATAGCGCAGCACCTAGAACCGTCCCGATGACCAGCGCCGCGCCGAAGCCCGGCCAGGCACCGTCGCCGGTCATCGCCCAGAGCTGCGCCTCGGCGATCGGTGCCACGAACGTGAGCGACGCCACCGCCCAGGGCGGCCCGACCGACGCTGGCGACGCGACTATTGGCGACGCCTGCAGCCAACCGGTCAGGACGAAGCCGAGGGCGATCAGCGTGCCGAGCCCGAGGCCGAGCTGCAGATCCAGCCGGCTGCGGCGAAAGCTCGGATCCTTGAAGACATAGAGCAGCAGGCCCGCCCCGAGCACGAGGCCGAGCGCCAGATCCAGTGCCGGCGCGGGGCCGACGCCGGCGGCCGCCAGGGCCGCACCGAGACTCTGCGTCGGCTGATCGAAGGCAAAGCTCGCGGCACTGCGCAGCAGCCCGGCTGCCGGGGCGAGGATGCCGGCCTGGGTGGCAAACGCGGTAACGCCCAGCACCAGAACGACGACCAGCGCCTTCAGGCTGCCGCCGCCGAGGCGGACCAGGTTGCGGCTGGCGCACCCACCGGCCAGCACCATGCCGATCCCGAAGAGCACCCCGCCGACGATGAGCGCCACCGGCTCGATCGCCGACCCCAGCGGCTCGCTCAGCGCCAGCGGCACCAGCCCGACGGCAGCGGCGAGCTGGGTCAGGACGAGCGCGGTCGCGATGGCCAAGCCCCAGGCGCGCAGCCGTCGCTGGCTGCCGAACAGATACCAGTCGCTGATCGCCCCCATGGTGCAGAAATGGCTGCGCTCGATCAGCCAGCCGGCAAGCCCGCCGAGCAGCGCCGCGCCCAAGGCAATGGCCACGACCGGTGACAACCCGATACCGTCTAGTACTGCTGACACGCCCCTTCGCCACTCCGCCGGACGACCGAGCCTCGATCACCCACCCGAGGATCGGCCCAAACATGGGCTCACGGCCCAGCCCTGCATAGCCCGCAGCAGCGCAACCGCCCACCCCCGAACCCCGCCCGTCACGAGAGCAAGGCCGCAAGTGGCACGTCGGGCTCATGGTTGCAGACTCCGCCGGCCACGACTCGAGCGTCGCGACGCCTCGATCGAGCCGAGAAACGCCGAACAGGTCCGGGCCGCCGCATGGCCCCACCGTTCCAGTCACGGCAATGCCCGAGGGGGCGGTGCATCAGCAAGTCGACGCGAGCATCGGCTTCGGCTGGCAGAACACGACGATTGCGATAACACCATCAACGGCAGGACGGCCGCCCAGAATCGTCGCCACAATGCCAAGCGGCTTCGGCCAACCCTCACGATCCTGAGGCGGCAGCGCAGCCAGCACTCTGTCGAGAATGGCCCAAACAGTGTCGGCGAGCCCCAATGCGTGCGTCTAGCTCGGACCACAGGGCCGATCGCGGCCTGACGCCAGTCTTGGCACGGTCGCAGCAACGTCAGGCTGGCCGCGCTTCTTCGTGCCGGTCCGCGTTCTCCGGCGGCGCGGTTCGGTGCTCTTGTTGAAGCCGTCGATCGACGGTCAGCTGCCGAGCGCCTCGACGAGCTGGCGGCCGGCGGCGAGGAAGCGGGCGGGGTCGCGTGGCTCGTTGTCGACCCGGACCTCATAGTGGAGATGCCGGCCGGTGCTGCGTCCGGTGGTGCCGATCACGCCGATGGGCGCTCGCCGGCCGACGGTCTGCCCGACCTCGACCAGGGTCCGACTCAAATGCGCGTAGCGGGTGGTCATGCCGTGGCCGTGGTCGAGCTCCACCATGATCCCATAGCTGCCGGCGCGCCCGGCGCGGATGACGGTGCCGGGCGACGTGGCCAGAACCTCGCTGCCCGATGGCGCGCCGAAATCGAGGCCGTGATGCATGGCCCGGCGGCGGCTGAGCGGATCGACGCGTTGGCCGAACCGGCTGGTCAGATGGAAGCTGTCGAACGGCGCGCCGAGCGGCACGGCAGCGAGCACGCGCTCGGCCGCCTCGAGCCTGTCGATATCGCCAAGGAAGGCTGCAGCGAGCAGCGAGCCGAGGCCCGCTGTCACGGCTTCGGGGTCCAGGGCGTTGCCAGCCGATGGCTCCTGCGTCAGCGCCTGCGGATCGAGCCCGAACGGCAACTGATCGGTAAGCGTCTCGTCATCGGCGGCAAGCCCGCTCGGCCACGAGCCGTCTCCAGAACCCGCGCGCGCCTGTGCGGCTAAAGCGGACGGCAGAAACGGCCCGCCCTGGCCGGCCGCTTCGCCGCCAGCGCGGGCGATCAGGCGATCGGCCTCGATCCCGGTGTGCCGCAACACGGTCTCGATCGCTGCAAGCCGGTCGCCGATCCAATCGGTGAGCCAAAGCTGCGCCAACTCGCGCTCGCGCTCGAGCCGGGCGAGGCGCCCATCGGCCATGGCGACGTGCTGACGCAGAACCGCTGATTCATCGACCGCCAGCTCGAGCTGGTTGTGCAGATCGGCGATGCGGTCCTCGAGCGTCGTCCGGCCGTGCTCCACGGCCAGGCGCTCGGCCTCGGCCGTCGCCAGCCAGCGCTCGGCCTCACTGACACGTCGATCGAGCCGTTGCGCCCGCTCGCGGGCGAGGCGGCGCTCTGTTTCCAATGCCAGCCGCTCGGCATCGACCAAGGCCAGGTCCCGGCTCAGCCGCGCGCTCTCGGCAGTGGCCGCGTCGAGCCAAAGGTTGCGCTCCTCGAGTGCTCGACGCAGCACAACGGCCTCCGCCTCGACCTCGTGCCGGGCCAGCTCGCGCTGCTCCAACGCCGTCAGAAGCTCACGCTCGCGCATCTCGTAATCGCTGACACGCAACTCCAGCACAAAGGCCGCGACGCCGCCCATAACGACGACGCAGGCCAGGAGGTAGGCCGCAAGCAGCACCGGTGTGTGGTGCCACAACGCCGTCTCCCTGTCGTCGGGCGGGACCAGGGCCGCGAGAGAACGTCGGAGCATCGACGGGATGGACCTCCAAGCGAAGAGCAGCAACGAAATGCAGACTGCCACCTGGAGATTTCGATCTGGTTAACAGGCCGCTGAAGCTAAGCCTTGATGCGCAGGCCGGTGCCCGGATCGAACAGATGCAGGTCGGCGGGCGCCAGCGCCAGGCGCAGGCGGTCACCGATGCGCACCGGATGGTTCCCGGCGAGGCGCACGGTCAGGATCTGCCCATCCGCGAGGCGACCATGCGCCACGGTGTCCGCGCCCAGGAGCTCGATCCATTCGACGGTGATGTCGAGCACGCCGCCGGCAGCCACGTCGCCGGCCGGCGCCAGATGCTCCGGCCGCAGCCCGACCCGGACGGCGCGCCCGGCGGCCTCGGGCAGCGACTGGTCGAGGGTCAATGCCGCGCCCGCGAATGCCACCTGGCGGCCCTCGCCGTCGATCGCGCCATCCAGGAGATTCATGGCCGGCGCGCCGATGAACTCGGCGACGAACAGGCTGGCCGGGCGGCTGTAGACCTCGAAGGGCGCACCGATCTGCTCGACGACGCCGCCGTTCAACACCATGAGCCGGTCGCCGAGCGTCATCGCTTCGACCTGATCGTGGGTGACGAAGATGCCGGTGGTCTTGAGCCGGGTCTGCAGCTGGCGGATCTCGTGGCGCATCTGCACCCGCAGCTTGGCGTCGAGGTTGGAGAGCGGCTCGTCGAAGAGGAAGGCCTTGGGCTCGCGGACGATGGCGCGGCCCATCGCCACCCGCTGGCGCTGGCCGCCCGAGAGCTGGCGCGGTTTGCGGTCGAGCAGCTCTGCAAGGCCGAGAATGCCCGCCGCATTGGCCACGCGCTGCTCGATGACGGGCTTGGGCGTGCCGAGATTCTTGAGCCCGTAAGCCATGTTCTGCCGAACGGTCATGTGTGGGTAGAGCGCGTAGTTCTGAAAGACCATGGCGATATCACGCTCGGCGGGCTCGAGGTCGTTGACCCGCCGCTCACCGATATGGACGTCGCCAGCGGTTGCCGTCTCCAACCCGGCGATGATGCGCAGGAGCGTGGACTTGCCGCAGCCCGAGGGGCCGAGGACGACGAGCAGCTCGCCGTCCTCGATCCGGACCGAGACCTTCTTCAGGACCTCGATGCGGCCAAAGCTCTTGACGACGTCGCTGACGATGACCTCAGCCATGCTCGCGCCTGTTCAATGCAGGCAAGAATGCGGGGAAGATGATCCTCCCCGCACCCCTCCAGAACTTCCGAGGGGGCGTGGGGGAAATCATTTCCCCCGCATTCTTTTCCGATTTCTTCATCATTTCTCGGTATCAACGAGGCCCTTGACGAAGAGCCGCTGCATGAAGACGACAACCAGCACGGGCGGGATCAAGGCGAGGATCGCAACGGCGGTGATGAAGTGCCATTCCGGCTCGTTCTCGGCCGCCACCACCATGCGCTGGATCGCCATGACGATGGTGTACATGCTCTCGTCGGTGGTGACGAGCAGCGGCCAGAGATACTGGTTCCAGCCATAGATAAAGAGAATGACGAAGAGTGCCGCGATATTGGTTCGGGACAGCGGCAGGAGAATGTCCCAAAAGAACTTCAGCGGCCCGGCGCCATCGACCCTCGCCGCCTCTGCCAGCTCGTCCGGCACGGTCATGAAGAACTGGCGGAAGAGGAAAGTGGCCGTGGCCGAGGCGATCAGCGGCAGGATCAGCCCGGTATAGCTGTTCAAGAGCTTGAGATCGGCCATCACCTCGTAGGTCGGCAGGATGCGCACCTCGACCGGCAGCATCAGCGTGACGAAGATGGTCCAAAACGCCAGCATTCGTCCGGGAAAGCGGAAATAGACGATGGCGAAGGCCGAGAGCAGCGAGATCGCGATCTTGCCGATGGCAATGCCCATGGCCATGATCAGCGAGTTCAGCATCATCGGCGCTACCGGCCCGGAGCTCGCCCGCTCCAGCCCCTGACCCAGCACGGCCGAGTAGTTCTCCACCAGGCGGTCACCCATGACCATCGGTATCGGCGCCTTGAGCACGTCACCCGGCGCCTGGGTCGAGGCCACGAAGGTGACGTAGATCGGCAGTGCGACGATCAGCACGCCGAAGATCAGCGTCAGATGCACGAAGACCATGAAGAGGGGGCGATTCTCGACCATCAGGTTAAGCATGCGGGGGAAATGATTTCCCCCGCGCCCCCTCGAAAATTTCGGTGGGGCGCGGGGAGGATCATCCTCCCCGTCTTTCTTTGCTCTTCGTTCATCCGTACTGCACCCGGCGCTCGACGAAGCGGAACTGGATCACCGTCAGCGTGATCACGATCGCCATCAAGATGACCGACTGTGCCGCCGAGCTGCCGAGATTGAGGCCGATGAAGCCATCGCTGTAGACCTTGTAGACAAGGATGTTGGTGGCCTGCGCCGGGCCGCCCCGGGTCACCGCGTGGATGATCCCGAACGTGTCGAAGAAGGCGTAGACGATGTTGACCACGAGCAGGAAAAAGGTGGTGGGCGAGAGCAGCGGGAAGATGATGGTGAAGAACCGCCTGACCGGACCCGCGCAGTCGATCGCCGCCGCCTCGATCAGCGATTTCGGGATCGCCTGCATGCCCGGCGAGGAAGAAGAGGAAGTTGTACGAGATCTGCTTCCAGGCGGCCGCCAGGACGACCAGGAGCATCGCCTGGTTGCCGTCGATCTGATGGTTCCAGGTGATCCCCAGTCTGTCCAGCCACCAAGCAACGATGCCGACCGACGGGTTGAAGAGAAAGAGCCAGAGCACGCCGGCAATCGCGGGTGCCACCGCATAAGGCCAGATCAGGAGCGTGCGGTAGGCGAGCGCACCCTTGATCACATGGTCCGCGACGGCGGCCAGCAGCAGCGCCACGCCGAGCCCGACCACGGTGACGCCCAGGCTGAAGATCGCCGTCACCCTGATGGCGTTCAGATACTCACGGTTGTCGAACAGGTAAGTGAAATTCTCGAACCAGACGAAGCGTACCGAGAGCCCGAACGCATCCTGGACCAGCATCGATTGCCAGATCGCCTGGCTCGCCGGCCACAAGAAGAACACCGCCGTAATCGCCAGCTGGGGTGCCAGCAGCGCATAGGGCAGCCAGCGATGGCGAAAGACGACGCGCTTTTCCAAGGCTCAGGCGGCCCCGGGCGAGAGGGCACCGCAGCCCCCTCTCGCCCATGCGCCAGAGAGGCGCAAGCCGCTCAGCCCTGCTGCTGCTCGAACTGCCGGAGCAACTCGTTGCCGCGCCGGGCGGCCTCGTCGAGCGCCTCCTGGGCGCTCGCGTCGCCGGCCCAGACCCGCTCGAGCTCCTCGGCGATGATGTCGCGGATCTGCACGAAATTGCCGAAGCGCAGGCCCTTCGAGTTCTCGGTGGGCGGGTTCAGGTTGATCTGCTTGACCGAGATATCGGCGCCCGGGTTTGCCTCGTAGAAGCCCTGCTCCTGGCTCAGCTCGTAGGCCGCCTGGGTGATCGGCAGGTAGCCCGTCTCCTGGTGGTACCAAGCCTGGACCTCGGGCGACGACAGGTAGCTGAAGAACTGGGCCACGCCCTCATAGGACTCGGCCTCGTGGCCCTGCAGCACCCAGAGCGAGGCGCCGCCGATGATCGAGTTCTGCGGCGCGCCCTCGACGTCCGGCCAGTAGGGCAGCATGCCGATGCCGAACTCGAAGTCGGTGACGTTGGCGGAGATGCCGGCGTAGCCCGCCGAGCTCTCCGTGTACATCGCACATTCCTGATTATAGAACTTGGGTGCTGCCTGGTTGGTGCGGCCGCCATAGTCGAAGATCTTCGACTGCTGCCATTCGCCCATCTTGGTGATGTGGTCGACGGCCACCGTCTGGTTGAAGGTGAACTCGGTGCCGAGGCCGCCGAAGCCGTTCGACAGCGTCCCGATCGGCTGGTTGTGCCAGGCCGAGAGGTTCTCGATGTGGACCCAGCTCTCCCAGGCCGTGGTGAAGCCGCACTCGAAGCCGGCTTCCTGCAGCGCCAATGCCGCTTCCTCGAGCTCCGGCCAGGTCGCGGGCGGCGTCTCCGGGTCGAGCCCGGCCGCCGCGAAGGCGTCCTTGTTGTACCAGAGCACGGGCGTCGAGCTGTTGAACGGCATCGACAGCATCTGGCCCTCGGGCGTCGTGTAGTAGCCGGTCACTGCCTGCAGATAGACGCTCGGATCGAACGGCTCGCCGGCATCCTCCATCAGCTGGTAGACCGGGTAGATGGCGCCCTCGGCACCCATCATGGTGGCCGTGCCGACCTCGAAGACCTGGACGATGTGCGGCTGCTCATTGGCGCGAAACGCGGCGATCGCCGCCGTCATGGTCTCGGCATAGGAGCCCTTGAAGGTCGGGATGATCTCGTACGCGTCCTGCGTGGCGTTGAAGTCGGCGGCGATCTTCTCGACCCGCTCGCCATTGGCGCCGCCCATCGCGTGCCACCACTGGATCTGCGTCTGGGCCATGGCAGCACTGCTGGCGCCCATGGCCGAAACCGCCAGGATGGCGGCCGCGAGGTTGGTCTTCCGCATGAGTGTCCTCCTTCTCCCTGTTACCGGGATAATGCGCTCGCTGGGTTCGACCACGCAAGCATGACAATCATGTGACAGCGTTCACGATCGGCAGGGCGCCGCCCAGGGCTCGACGACGCGGCCACCGGCGGCGATCGCATCGTCGTGGTCGTGGGTGACCAGGAGCGTCGGCAGGCCGGCATCCCGCGCACGGCCGAGGACGAAGCCGCGCACCTCGGCGCGACGCTCGCGATCGAGGCTGGCGAAGGGCTCGTCGAGCAGGAGTGCGGTGGGCTGGGCCAGGAGACAGCGGACCAGCGCCACGCGTGCCTGCTGCCCGCCGGACAGCGTCTTGGGATCGCGCCGGCCGTAGCCCTCCAGCCCGACCTCGGCGAGCGCCGCCTCCGCCGCCTCGCGCCGAGCCTGCCGTCCGCGCAGCGAACGCGGCAGCGCGAACAGCAGATTGCCCAAGACGTCCATATGCGGGAAGAGCAGCGGTTGCTGCAGCATCAGGCCGAGCCGGCGCGAATCGGGCGCCAGCGCCTCGATCCGCCGGCCGGCCAGCGCCACGCGACCAGAGCCGTCGACGCCTTTGGGCGCCGTGCCGGCGAGCCAGAGCAAGAGGCTCGACTTGCCGCAGCCGGACGGCCCCATCACGGTCACGACCTCGCCGGGTGCGACGCTGAGATCGAAGCCGTCGAGCAGCGTCCGGCCGCCGGCCTCGATCCGCACGGCCTCGAGCACGAGCCCGCTCACCGGCCGACCCGCCGCGCCAGGACCAGTGCGGTGAGCGGCAGCAGCGCCAGGACCAGCCCGGTGGCGGCCGCCAACCGCCGATCGCCACCCTGCGCCAGGCTCACCGCCTCGGTCGCCAGCGTCACCACCCGGCCACCGCCGGCAAACAACGTCGGCAGATAGAGCGCCGTGCTGACGCTCACGCCGATCGCCAGCGCCAGCGCCAACGGCCCCTTGAGCATGCCGAGCTTGATCTGGAGGAACACCGCCCACCGGCCGCGACCGAGGCTGCGCGCCAGGGCGGCATAGCGCGGGTCCTGATCGGCCCAGCTGTCAGCGACGAGGAGTGCTGTGTAGGGCACGACGAAGAGGAGATGGGCCAGGATCACCGTGAGCCAGACCGGGCGTCAGGCCGAGTGCCAGCGTCAAGACCTGCAGCCCGAACAGGAAGGCGATCTGCGGCAGGACGAGGGGCAGCCAGAGCCAGGCCGGCGGCCGCCGTCGGCCGGTGGCCTCGAGCCAGAACAGCACCAGCGCCAGCGCCGCGACGCTGGTGACGGCGGCGATCAGCAAGGTCGCGCCGGCGTGACCGAGCAGCATGAAGCCGCGCTGCCGCCAGAGATCGGGGCGGAACGTCTCGGGCAGCGGGTCGGGGAACCGCCAAGGCCCGGCCAGGGACCAGAGCCCGAGCATGGCGAGCGTCAAGAGCAGCAGCACCAGCAGCAGCCACGTGGCAGCACCGCCCAGCCGCTCGAGGGCAGCGGTGATCCCTGGCGTCGGGCCTAGCAGCTGCCAGCGGCGAAACAGCCGACCAATAAGCGCCATGCCAACGCTAAAGCAGCCATACCCGATCCCGATGGCGGCGATCAGCAGCAGGGCTGCTGCCGAGCCGTCGAGGCGGAGCGCGAGGTCCGGATGGCTGAGCAGATCGAGCACCAGCACCGGCAACAACGGCGGCGTCGACGGGCCCAGCACCAGCGCCAGCTCGACATTGCCGATGCCGTAGACGAGCACGGCCAGGACCGCGAGGCGCGAGCGGCTGCAGCCAGTCCGGTGCCAGGAGCTTGAGCCTCGCCTCGACATCGCCATAGCCCATCGACCGGGCGAGCGCCACGCGCGCCTCGGCATCCGGCTGCCGCGCCACTGTCACCAGCACGGCGAGCAGGAACGGCGTCTCCTTGAGCACCAGGACGGCCGTGAGCACGAGGAGATCGTAGCCGGCGCCCAGCGCCAGGCTCGGCGGCTGCTCGAGCCCCAAGGGCAGGGCCACGAGCCGCATGAGCCACCCAGACGGTGCGAGCAGGAAGGCAGCACCTATGGCGATCGAGAGATGCGGCACGGCGATGAGCGGTGCCGCCAGAAGCTCGAGCAAGCGGCTGGTGCGCCGGCTGGCAAGCGTCGCCGTGAGCACGACTGCAAGAGCGAGGGCCAGCGCCGTCGAGGCCAGACCGACGCCGATGCTCATCAGCGTCGCCGGCACGAAGCCCGGCAGCGCCAAGACCCGCGCGAAGGCACCGAGCCCCGGCTGGTCGAAGCCGAGCGCCGGCAGGTAGCCGAAGGCCGGCAGGACGACGCCGAGCAGCCCGGCCAGCGTCGGCACCAGGACCAGGCCTGCGAGCAGGAGATTGGCGAGCCCGCTCAAGATGGCCCGGCCCGCTGGCTCAGCTGCCGTAGCGTTGCCGCCAGCCTTCCTCGATCAGGACCATCCACGCCCCGTGCGGCTCGAGCAGCGTCCGGCCGAGCTGGTCCGGCGGCAGGGTCGCGGGGTGCAGGTCGAGAGCAGCGAACAGCTCCCGGTCAGCGCTGCCCAGCCGATCGAGGTCGAGCACGGTGACGTCGCCCCAATGAGCCGGGTCCTGCTTTCTCGCCTGCGCCTCGGGCGAGAGGAGGAAGTCGGCGACCACCTGGGCTGCAGCCGTGGCATCGCTGTTGAACGGAATGGCGACGAAATGCGTGTTGCCGATCGAGCCGTCGGCCAGCGCGTAAGAGCGGGTCGTCTCGGGAAAGCGGCCATCGAGCACCAGGCTCGACGCCTCGGCCGGATTGAACGCCATGGTCAGATCCACCTCACCATCCTCGAACAGCTGGTGCAGCTGCGGCCCGCTCGCCGGAAAGGCCTCGCCGCCGCGCCAGAGATGCGGCTGCAACGTATCGAGCCAGCCCCAGACCGGCGCCAGCATGGCGGTCGCGTCGTCGCCGGGCGGCTCCGCCAGGACGGCCGGATCGGCCACCGCCTGGTGCAGCACGTGCTTGAGAAAGGTGGCGCCGATGAAATCCGGCGGGCTCGGGAACGTGAAGCGGCCGGGGTTGGCCAGGGCCCAATCGGCCAGCGCGTCGAGATCGGCCGGCGGCGCCGTCAGCGCGGCGCTGTCGTGGATCATCACGAACTGCGCCATGCCCCAGGGGCTCTCATAGCCGTCGGTCGGGGTGTTGAAGTCGACCAGCGTGGTGGGCTTGCGCTTCGTGTCGACCAGCTCGAAATGCGGCAGGTCGAAGGCGAAAGGGCCGAACAGCAGGTCGTTCTCCTTCATCGCGAGGAAATTCTCGCCGTTCAGCCAGACGAGGTCGACCGAGCCGCCAGCCGTCCGGCCGGCCGCCTTCTCGGCAAGGACGCGGGCAACCGCCTCGCTGGTATCGGTGAGCTTCACGTGAACCAGCTCGATGTCGAAGCGCTCGTCCACCTGGTCACCAACCCAGTCGATGTAGTCATTGATCTGGGTCGAGCCGCCCCAGGCGTTGAAATAGACCGTCTGGCCGCGCGCCACCTCACGCACCGCCTCGAAGGCAGCAGCCGGCATCGACCAAACGGCCACCAGCAACGAGGCGAGGATCAGCATTCGACGCATGCACAACTTCCTTCAAGCGATGGGCGCAACGATTTCGACCTACCAAGAGAGCTAGAGCTGGTCACCCGCGGGCCGTTCACAGCCACGTCAGATCGGCATTTTGCCGCTCAGCCATTGGATCGGGTTCCTCGGCACCACATCTCTATGCTATGCGGCTCTTGGAGAAGGCCGTGACCTTTGGTCTTTTTGGGATGGCTATCTGCGGCTGGAACTGATTGTGATCGGCAGCACCGGGCAAGCGGTGTCGGTCGATTGCGGCAAGCCCGGCGTTCATTCCGTTGAGGTGCTGGCACCTGCCTGGTCGGCGGGTGATTAGCCCGCGCACGGCATGCCGTCTCGCGACCGAGAGTCGATGACGTTCGTTCCAACCACGCCCGAAGGCAATAATGACCCCTGAAACGACTTGCGACGCAAGCGGCACAACTGCCGCCACGCCTTCCGTCCGCTCGGCCGCATCGACGGGCACTCGCCACGCAAAAGACCCCGTCGAGGCCAAGGACTGGGTGCGCATTCTGGCCCCCTACCGTGAGCAGCACACCAATCGGGCGTTGCTCGAGCTGGCGCTCACCGCACTGCCCTTCATCGGCCTCTGGCTCGCCATGCTGTGGAGCCTGCAGGTCGGCTACTGGCTGACGCTGCTCCTCGCCATTCCGACGGCAGGCTTTCTCGTTCGCTTTTTCATGATCCAGCACGATTGCGGCCACGGCTCGTTCTTCCCCCGCCGTTGGGCCAATGACGGGCTCGGCCGGATCATCGGCGTGCTCACGTTGACCCCTTACGGCCACTGGCGCCGCGCCCATGCCACCCACCATGCCGGCTCCGGCAATCTCGACAAGCGCGGTATCGGCGACATCGACACGCTCACGGTGCGCGAGTACCGGGCGCTGCCGCGCTGGCGCCGCCGCCTCTACCGCGTGTCGCGCCATCCGCTCACCATCCTGGGCTTCGCCCCGGCCTGGCTCTTCTTCATCAAACAGCGTCTCCCTACCGCTCTCGGCAATGCCAGCCGCGCCGACTGGCTGAGCGTGATGGGCACCAATCTCGCAATTCTGGGCTTGTTCGCCGGTCTTTCGGCGTTGCTCGGCTGGCAGGCCGTGCTCGCCATTCAGGCACCGGTGACCATCTTCGCCGGGACGATCGGGATCTGGCTGTTCTTCGTGCAACACCAGTACGAGGACACGTCGTGGGACCACACTGCCGATTGGAACGCATCGACCGCCGCCCTGCACGGCAGCTCGCACTACGACTTGCCAGCACCGCTTCGCTGGCTCACCGCCAATATCGGCATCCACCACGTTCACCATCTGGCGAGCCGGATTCCGAGCTACCGGCTCAACGCCGTGCTGCGCGACCATCCCGTCCTGCGGAACATCGGCCGGCTGACCTTGTGGCAAAGCCTGGGCTGCATGCGCCTCGCTCTATGGGACGAGGAACGACGGTGCCTGGTCCGCTTCAGGGACGTTCCCGACCCCATCGCCGCTGTGGCAGGTTCCGGGCCTCTGCCGGCCACAACCTAGCAGCGGCCAGCACCACGGATTCGCGCGCTGCCGAGCAACGACAGCGGTCAGATCGATCTGCGTGTGATGAGGACGTGGCGCTGGCGCGAGCGGCGAAAGCTCAGTCGGCGAGCCGCGGCTTGCCGGCGGTGCGCGCATTCTTGATGCGAACGACCACGTCGATGCGCTCGATCACCTTGCCGGGCGGCGGCTCAGGCAGGTCGGTGATGGTCACGACACCCGCTGGCATGTCGTAGATCTCACCGGTCGACTTGTCGAAATAATGGCAGTGCGAGCTGGGATCGGTGTCGAAATAGGATTGACCGGAGCCGACCACGACCTCGCCCATCAACCCCGCCTGGGTGAATTGATTCAAGGTGTTGTAGATGGTCGCGAGCGACACCGGGATGCCCGCCTGGCGGACCTCCTGGAACAGCTCTTCGGCGGTCACGTGGCGTGGCGCCGTCTCCAGCAGCATGCTCAAGATCGACAGACGCTGGCGAGTCGGCCGAAGGCCCACCTCCTTGAGGCGTCGCGTGGCGTCTGCGTAGCGTCGAGTCATTCCCGGTCCAAACCCTGAGCGACACCCAGATCGAAGCCTTAGGGCGCGCTTCCCGATACCGGACCTACATGGTCCATATTGCCTGTTCCGTCAAGGTGAGCACGCTCATCATGCTATCAGTCGCCTGTCAGAATGCGCTGGACCAACTGCCGCACGCTCGGGACGAAACCATTGGCGTAGAAGGGATCTTCGCGGAATTTGTAGGCGTTGTGGCCGGCGAACATCAGCTCGTCCTCCTGGTCGGTCCGCGCATGGGCGATGTTCTGCAGCGTCTTTTGGATGCAGAACGAGCGCGGATCGACGGGGCGATGCGTGGTGTAGTCGTCCTTGTCCTTCCAGTTGCTGAAGGCGCAATGGCTGAGGCAGCCCATGCAGTCGGCCTGGTCGCGACGGATCTGTCGGGCACCTTCGGGTGTGACGAGAATCAAGGTCTGCTCGGGCGTGCGCATCGGCTGACTGTAGCCTTCGGCAATCCAACCCTGCACGCGCGCCAGATCGGCCTCGCTCACCCAGACGCCGCGCCCACCCCGGCCATAGGCGAAGAACGCTGTCCGGCCGGCCGGCTCGTCCGCCTCGTCGCTGATCTCGACCTGCCGCGCCGAGCGCTCGACCAGCTCCTGAAGAAACCGGTTGTGCACCGCCGACGAGTAGAAGCCCGTGGGGCTGAAGCGATGCAGCAGCACGTCGCCCGGCTCGATCTCGTGCAGCCGCTTCTTCCAGCTCTCCGGGATCGGGCTCTCCGTGGTCAGAAGTGGCCGCGTGCCGAACTGGAACGCGATCGGCCCCAGCTCCTTGCTGTCGATCCACTCCTTCCAGTCGCGCAGGTACCAGACGCCGCCGGCCATGATGATCGGCACGTCGTCCAGGCCCATCTTGCGCATCACATTGCGCAGCTCGAGCACGCGGGGATAGGGATCCTCGGGTGCTCGCGGGTCCTCGCTGTTGGAAAGCCCGTTATGCCCGCCGGCCCGCCAGGGGTCCTCGTAGACGACGGCGCCCAGCCAGTCGGAGACCTTGCTGTAGGCCCGCTTCCAGAGCGCGTTGAACGCCCGGGCAGACGAGATGATCGGGTAGTAGTGGACGCCGTAGCCGGCGCAGATCTCGCCCAGCCTGTAGGGCATCCCGGCACCACAGGTAACGCCGTGGATCAGCCCCTTGCACTGATCGAGCACGCCGGTGAGCACCTGCTCGCAGCCGCCCATCTCCCAGAGCACGTTCATGTGCAGCCGGCCCTCGCCGCCGCGCGTCTCGTGCGCGAGGCGGGCCTGGCTCACGGCACCGCGGATCGAGTAGTCGATCAGCTCGCGGTGCCGCTCCTGCCGGTCGCGGCCCTGAAAGACCAGTGGCACGTAGTCGCCATTGTCGTCGAGCACGTCGGCGTTGACGGCCGAGAAGGTGCCGACCCCACCGGCCGCGGCCCAGGCGCCGGCACTACGGCCATTGCTGACCGCCACGCCCTTGCCGCCTTCGATCAACGGCCAGACCTCGTGACCGGCGACTAGGAGCGGACTGACCGCGCTCATGCTCGTCTCCCTTGCTCTTGGTGCAGGCGCGGCCGCTTCATTCGATACGCGGCCGCGCCGGGCGCGGCTGCTAGCCGGCCCGCTCGCGACGCGGACGGTCACGCCGCCCTTCGCGATCGCCGCCCTCACGCGGCTTGCGCTCGACCTCGATGATGTCCCCGGTCTCCTGGTCGACCGAGCGCATCGAGAGCTTGATCTTGCCCCGATCGTCGACGGCCAGCACCTGGACCTTGACCTCGTCGCCCTCCTTGACGACGTCGCCCACGGTCGCCACACGCTCGTTCTTGAGCTCCGAGATGTGGCAGAGCCCGTCCTTCGAGCCGAGGAAGCTGATGAAGGCGCCGAAATCGACGATCTTGATCACCTTGCCCGAGTAGACATGGCCGATCTCCGGGCTCGCGGTCAGACCGCGGATCCAGTCGACCGCCCGCTGCGATGCCATGGCGTCGCTGGAGGCGACCTTGACCAGGCCCTCGTCGTTGATGTCGATCTTGGCACCGGTCTGCTCGCAGATCTCGCGGATCATCTTGCCGCCCGGGCCGATCACCGCCCCGATCTTGTCGGTCGGGATGTTCAGCGTGGTGATCCGGGGCACCGAGTCACGCAGCTCGGGGCGCGGGATGCCCATGCAGCCGGCCATCTCGCCCAGGATGTGAATCCGCCCGTCACGCGCCTGATCGAGGGCGATCTTCATGATCTCCTCGGTGATGCCGGCGATCTTGATGTCCATCTGCAGCGAGGTCACGCCGACCTCGGTGCCGGCCACCTTGAAGTCCATGTCGCCGAGGTGATCCTCGTCGCCGAGAATGTCGGAGAGCACGGCGAACCGGTCGTCCTCCTTGATCAGCCCCATGGCGATGCCGGCGATCGGCCGCGGCAACGGCACACCGGCATCCATCAGCGCCAATGACGTGCCGCAAACGGTCGCCATCGAGCTCGAGCCGTTCGACTCGGTGACCTCGGAGACCACCCGGATGGTGTAGGGGAAGGTGTCCTTCGCCGGCAGCAGCGGATGGGTGGCGCGCCAGGCGAGCTTGCCATGGCCGACCTCGCGCCGCCCCGGCGTGCCGACACGACCGGCCTCGCCGACCGAGTAGGGCGGGAAGTTGTAGTGCAGCATGAAATGCTGGCGGAAATCGCCCTCGAGCCCGTCGATCATCTGCTCGTCCTGGCCGGTGCCGAGGGTGGCCACGACCAGTGCCTGGGTCTCACCGCGGGTGAACAGCGCCGAGCCGTGCACGCGCGGCAGCACGCCGACCTCGGCCACGATCGGCCGGACGGTGACGAGGTCGCGGCCGTCGATGCGGACCTTGGTCTCGAGGATGTTGTTGCGGACGATGTCGCTCTCGAGCCGCTTGAACAGCTCACCCAGCTTCTGCTTGGCGCTGACGTCATCGCTCTCGGTGAGCATCTCCGCCATGGCGGCCTTCTTGACAGCAGCCACCTTCTCGACCCGGCTCTGCTTGACCTGCTCGCCGTAAGCCTCGCGCAGCGGCGTCTCGAACGCGGCCTTGAGCTTGCCGTAGGGCGCCTCGTCGTCGCTCTCGGCCAGCTGCCACGGCTCCTTGGCGCAGGCCATGGCCAGCTCGATGATCAGGTCGATCACCGGCTGGAAGGCGCGGTGGCCGTGCATCACGGCATCGAGCATGGTCTGCTCGGGCAGCTCCTTGGCCTCGGACTCGACCATCATCACGGCGTCACGGGTGCCGGCGACGACGAGGTCGAGGGCGCTGGTCTTGAGCTGCTCGATGGTCGGGTTGACCACGAACTGGCCGTCGACATGGCCCACCCGGCAGGCGCCGATGGGGCCGAGGAACGGCAGGCCGCTGATCGTCAGCGCGGCGCTGGCGGCGATCATCGCCAGCATGTCGGGGTCGTTCTCGCCATCATGCGCCAGCACGGTGGCGATGATCTGCGTCTCGTTCTTGAAGGTGCTGGGAAAGAGCGGCCGGATCGGCCGGTCGATCAGCCGCGAGGTCAAGGTCTCCTTCTCGGTGGGCCTGCCCTCGCGCTTGAAGAAGCCGCCCGGGATCTTGCCGGCGGCGAACGCCTTCTCCTGGTAGTTCACGGTCATCGGGAAAAAGTCCTGACCCGGCTTGACCGACTTCGCACCGACGGCGGTGGCCAGCACCACCGTCTCGCCCAGCTGGGCCAGCACGGCGCCATCGGCCTGCCGCGCGACGCGGCCGGTCTCGAGGCGCAGCGTGCGGCCGAGCCATTCCATCTCTTTGACTGTCGTCTTGAACATCCACCTAAACCTTTCTGTGGCCTGCAACAGCAGGCAGCCGGTCCGCCACCAGAGCGGACCGGCTCAACGCCGATTGAGGCGCGGCGCGGCGCCTTGGAAGAGAGCCTGGCGGCAATATCAACGACGCAGGCCAAGCCGTTCGATGAGCGCGCGGTAGCGAGCGCTGTCGTTGCGATTGAGATAGTCGAGGAGGCGGCGACGCTGGCCGACCATCATCAACAGGCCGCGACGCGACGCGAAGTCCTTTTGATGATCCTTGAGGTGCTCGGTCAAATTGCCGATACGCTCGCTCAGGACGGCGCATTGCACCTCCGGTGAGCCGGTATCGCCCTCGTGCACGGCAAAGTCCTTGATGACCTCGTGCTTACGCTCTTGCGTGATCGACATCGACTAGTCCTTTTCGAAGACGGCCATCAGCCGTTCAGGGCGTGAAAACGCGCAGCGGGCAGAGCTCACCATCACGGAGCTGACCCAGGGCGACGAGGTCGCCATCGGCCAGGGCCTTGATGGTCCCGCCTTCGACCGTCTCGCCGAAGACGAGGCGCGGTGAGATGCGGATGGGGTGACCAGAGCGGAGCCGCGCTGCTTGCGGCTCGGTCACGGCGAGCGCCGGGATGTCGGCCAGCGCTGTCGAGACCGATACCAATACTTGCGGTAAGCTATCAGCTTCGGTGATTTCGGCAAGAGCGTCGAGACCGACAGCCTGATCCGCGCCAAATGGTCCCACCTGGAGCCGGCGCAACGCCACGACATGACCAAAGCAGCCGAGCCGCTCACCCAGATCGCGCGCCAAGGCCCGGATATAGGCGCCCTTGCCGGAAGCGGCCTCGAGCACCGCGTGGTCGGCGTCCGGCCGCTCGACGAGAACCAATTCGTCGATGCGCACCGGGCGCTCGGGCAGGTCGACCACATCACCGCGCCTGGCGATGTCGTAGGCCCGCTCGCCCTGGATCTTGATCGCGGCGAAGTCGGGCGGCCGCTGCATGATGGTGCCGGTGAACGCGGGCAGGAACCCCTCGATCGCAGCATCGGTGGGGCGGTCGTCGCTGGTGCGCAGCACCTCGCCCTCGCTGTCGTCGGTGGTCGTCGACGCCCCGAAGCGCACGGTGAAACGGTAGCGCTTGGCCGCGTCCATCACATACATGACGGTCTTGGTGGCCTCGCCGAGTGCGATCGGCAGAATGCCGGTGGCGAGCGGGTCGAGCGTGCCGCCATGCCCCGCCTTCGCCGCGTCGGTCAGCCGCTTGACCCGGCCGACCACGGCGGTCGAGGTGATCCCCGACGGCTTGTCGATGATCAGCCAGCCATTGATCCGCTTGCCCTTGCGCCTTCGGCTCATCGTTTGGTGCCGTCGGCAGGATCACTCGGCCCGCCAGCAGCAGGGTCGGCAGCCTCGCCATCGGCCGGGCGATGCGGCTTCAGCCCCTCGTCCAGGAGGCTGTCGATCTTCGCCGCGTAGGCGAAGCTGGTATCCGGCTCGAAGCGCAGCTTGGGCGCGTATTTGAGGTTCATCTCGCGCGCCAGCCGGCCGGCCAGGAACGGCCCCACCCGGGCGAGCGAGTCGAGCGTCACCGGCTGCACCTCCTCGCCGAGCTCGGCAACGAAGACCTGCGCATGCCGCAGATCGCGGCTCATCCGCACCTCGGAGACGGTGACGCTCACCCTCTCGAGATGGCGGTCGTGCAGATCGCCGCGCGTCAGATGCTCGGCCAACAGATGCCGCACCTGCTCGGCCACCCTGAGCTGCCGTTGCGACGGCAGCCCTCCCGATCGTTCCCTGGACATGAAATCCGCCTTCGCCGACGCACGCTTGGTCCAACGCCGAGCGACCGCCGGCCCGGCACAGGGGCGGCGGCCGGACGGCGCTCGGACTCGCTAGAGCGTGCGCGCCACCTCTTGCACCTCGTAGACCTCGATAACGTCACCCTGCCGGATGTCGTTGTAGCCCTCGATCGACATGCCGCACTCGAAGCCGTCGCGCACTTCGCGGACATCGTCCTTGAAGCGCTTGAGCGAGCCCAGCTGGCCGTCATAGATGACCACGTCGTCGCGCAGCAGACGCGCCCGGCCGTGCCGCTTGATGAGGCCGTCGACGACCCTACAGCCGGCGATCTTGCCGACCTTCGAGACGTTGAACACCTCGCGGATCTCGGCATGGCCGAGGATGGTCTCGCGGGCCTCCGGTGCGAGCATCCCTTCCAGCAGGCCCTTCATCTCGTCGAGCAGCTGGTAGATGATCGCGTAGTAGCGGATCTCGATCCCTTCGCGCTTGGCCATGTCGCGGGCCTGCGCGTTGGCGCGGACGTTGAAACCGAGGATCACGGCCTCCGACGCCTGCGCCAGCGTGACGTCGCTCTCGGTGATCGGACCGACGCCGCCGGAGAGGATGCGAACGCTCGCCTCCTCGTTGCCGAGCTTCTCGAGGCCCGCCTGGATCGCCTCGAGCGAGCCGTGCACGTCGGACTTGATCACCAACGGCAGCTGCTGGATCTCGCCGGCCTGGAGCTGCGTGAACATCTCCTCGAGCGAGGCCCGCGCCGGGGTCGACTTGAGCTGCTGCTGCTCGCGCCGCTTGCGGCCACGGTAGTCGGCGATGTCGCGGGCGCGCTTCTCGTTGTCGACCACGACCATCTCGTCGCCGGCATCGGGCACCGCATCCAGGCCCTGGATCTCGACCGGCACCGCCGGACCAGCTGCCTTGACCTGGGCACCCTTGTCGTCGGTCATCGCCCGAACGCGACCCCAGGCAGCACCGGCAACGACGAGGTCGCCCTGCTTGAGCGTGCCACTCTGCACCAGCACGGTGGCGACCACGCCGCGACCACGATCGAGCCGCGCCTCGATGACCGCACCCCTGGCCTCACGGTCGGGATTGGCCTTGAGCTCGAGCAGCTCGGCCTGCAGCTGCAGCTGCTCGAGCAACGTGTCGAGCCCGGTGCGCTTCAAGGCGCTGACCGGCACGGCCAGGACGTCGCCGCCGAAATCCTCGACCACGACGTCGTGGCTCAGCAGCTCCTGCTTGACCCGGTCGGCATTGGCCTCGGGGTGGTCCATCTTGTTGATCGCGACCACCATCGGCGCCTTCGCCGCCTTGGCGTGCTGGATGGCCTCGACGGTCTGCGGCATGACGCCGTCATCCGCAGCAACCACCAGCACCACGACATCGGTGATCGAGGCGCCGCGGGCGCGCATCTGGGTGAAGGCGGCGTGACCCGGCGTATCGATGAAGGTGACCGGCAGGCCGGCCCCGACATTCACCTGGTAGGCGCCGATATGCTGGGTGATGCCACCGGCCTCGCCCGCCACCACGTCGCTCTTGCGCAGCGCGTCGAGCAGCGAGGTCTTGCCGTGATCGACGTGGCCCATGACGGTGACCACAGGTGCTCGGGGCTTGAGGGACGCGGCATCGTCCTCCTGCGCCTCGAGGCCGATCTCGACATCGCTCTCGCTCACCCGCTTGGCCGCCTGGCCGAACTCGGACACCACCAGCTCGGCCGTGTCGGCGTCGATGGACTGGTTGATGGTCACCATGATGCCGTTGCGCATCAAGGCCTTGACCACCTCGGCACCGCGCACGGCCATGCGTGCGGCGAGGTCTTGGACGGTAATCATCTCGGGCACGACAACCTCGCGGACAGTGGGCTCGCTCGTTCCGGCCGCCTCCTGGCGGCGCTCACGGTCACGCTGCCGCTTGAGCGCGGCGAGCGAGCGGGTGCGCTCGAGCTCCTCGGCCTCCTCGTCGGTGGCGAGGATCAATCGCTTGTCGTTGCGCCTGGTGTCGCGCTCGGTGCGCCGCAGCGTGCTGCGCCGATCGCCCTTGCCACCCTTGCCACGCTTCTCGTCGTCGTCACCGGGCCCGGCCGGCTGACGCGTCGAGGACTTGGCCGGCCGCTTGCCCTCCTCGGGCGCCCGCGCCTCGAGGCCGGCGACATCCACCTGGCTGGGGTCGGCAGCACCACCCGGCGCCGCACTCGGCGACTCCGCCGCCTGCTTGCGCCGCTGCTCGTCGGCCAGCAGCCGTGCGGCTTGCTCCTCGGCCTTGACCCGAGCGTCCTCCTCGGCGGCGCGGCGCGCCTCCTCCTCGGCCTTGCGCTGCGCAGATGCCTCCTCGTCGGCCTTGCGCCTCGCCGATTCTTCGGCGGCCCGCCTGGCGTTCTCGTCGGCCCGGGCGCGCGCTTCCTCCTCGATCTTCTTCGATTCGGTAAGCGCCCGCAGCCGTGAGCGCTTCTCGTCATCGGTCAGCGTCGGCAGCGTCATCGGCCCCCGGCCGCCGCCCCGATTATCGGCTGGCGAACGGCGCTGCGGCTCGGCGGAGCGCGGCTTGGGCGTCGGCGCCGCCGGCGCCTTCAGCTGCGTCTCGGCCGCCGCGGGCGCTGCAGCCGCTGCCGGCCGTCCACCGGGTCCGCGACGGCGCTTGACCTCGACCGCCACGGCCTTGCTCCGGCCATGGCTGAAGCTCTGCCGTACCGTGCCCTGGTCGCCAGCCTTCTTCAGCTCGAGCCGGCCACTGCCCGTGCTCTTGCCGAGCTCGATTCGCGTGTTGCGGTCTTGCCCCTTGACGTCGCTCATTCTGCTCGTCGAATCCCTTGCTGCTCGTCCACGCGGCGCTCACCCGCTCTCGGGTCGCCCGCATCCGCGTCCTCGTCGCCCGCATCATCGGGCGGGCGGCGAAACCCTGCGAGCCTCGCCGCATCGTCCGCCAACCGCGTAGCCAGTCTACCGTTTCTCATCCAGGCATGCACGACCGCATCGCGGCCGAGCGCGCGGCCCAGCTCCGTGCGGCTCAAGGCCGCAACCACCGGGCCATCGACCTGCTTCGCCCTGAGCTTGCGCCGGCCGTGCTCGGCCGCATCGCTCGCCTCGATCAACACACCTGCCGTATTCGCCGCCAGTGCTGCCGCCACCTGGTCGAATCCCGAGACCAGATCGCCGGCGCGCTTGCCGAGCCCGACAGCATCCATGCAACGCTGCACCAAGAGCCGCTCCAGCAGTGCCGGCAGGTCGTCGGGCACCACCACCGCACCACCGGCATGTCGGTCGAACACCCGCTTCTTCAAGGCCTTGCGCACGCTGGCCGCATCGGCCTTCACCCAAAAGCCGCGCCCCGGCAGCCGCCCGGCCAGGTCGGGCAGCAACCGGCGCTCGGGATCGATGACGAAGCGCAGCATGGTTCGCGCCTCGCCGCTCGCCCGGCTTGCCAGGTCACGCCGCACCGATTGCTTGCCGGTGCGCGCCTCCGGCGACAGCACAGCAGCCGGCGGCAGGCCCTCGGGCCCACCATCGCTCACCGTGCTCCGTTCGGGTGCCTCGACCATCATGCTCAGTGCGTCGTCTCCGGCTGAGCGGCGGCTTCCGTCGATTCCGCCTCGCCCTCGGCGTCGTCCTCGACCTCCGGCTCGGGCTCGATCCACCCCAGCACCAGCCGCGCCTGGAGGATCAAGTCGCCGGCGGTGGCCTCGTCCATCGACGCGCCATCCTTGAGCATCTCGACCAGCTCGTCGGCGGCGAGACCGGCGAAATCCTCGAGCGACTTCACCTCCTGGCGACCGAGCGCCACGATGGTCGCCAGATTGATCAGCGTGAAGGCGCGCAGATCCTCGCCGATGCCGAGGCTGTCTGCCTCCTGCTCCAAGAGCTGCGTCTGCTCATCGAGATAGCCGTTGGCGCGCTCCTTGAGCGCCTCGGCGATCTCCTCGTCGAAGCCCTCGATCTGCGCCATCTCGTCGACCTCACCAAAGGCGACGTCCTCGACGGCACCATAGCCCTCGGTGGCCAGCAGCTGGGCGATCACCTCCTCGACGTTCAAGGTCTCGATGAACAGCTCGGTGGCCTCTTTGAACTCACGGTTGCGCCGCTCGCTGTCCTCGCCCTCGGACATGATATCGATGTCCCAGCCGGTGAGCTGCGAGGCGAGCCGGACATTCTGGCCGCGCCTGCCGATGGCGATGTGCTGCATGTGATCGGGCACGATCACCTCGATCCGCCGGGCCTCGGGGTCGAGCACGACCTTGCTCACCTCGGCCGGGGCCAGGGCATTGACGACGAAGGTGGCCGGATCGGAAGACCAGGGGATGATGTCGACCTTCTCGCCGACCAGCTCTTGCACCACGGCCTGAACACGGCTGCCGCGCATGCCGACGCAGGCGCCCACCGGGTCGATCGAGTTGTCCTTGGAGATCACCGCGATCTTCGCCCGGCTGCCCGGATCGCGGGACACCGACTTGATCTCGATGATGCCGTCATAGATCTCCGGCACCTCCTGCTCGAACAGCTTCGCCATGAACTGCGGATGGGTGCGCGAGAGGAAGATCTGCGGGCCGCGGGTCTCGTGCCGGACGTCGTAGAGAAAGGCCCTGATCCGGTCCTTGTTGCGGAAGCTCTCGCGCGGGATCAGGTCGTCGCGACGGACGATCGCCTCGGCCCGGCCGAGCTCGACCAGGACGTTGCCATGCTCGGTCCGCTTGACCTCGCCGATGACGACCTCGCCGATCCGGTCCTTGAACTCGTCGTACTGACGCTCGCGCTCGGCATCGCGCACCTTCTGCACGATCACCTGCTTGGCGCTCTGCGCGGCGATGCGGCCGAGATCGATCGGCGGCAGCGCATCGAGGATGAGATCGCCCTCCTGCGCCGCGGGGTTGCGCTCACGCGCCTCGTCCAGGCTGATCTGCCGGGCGGAATCCTCGACCACCTCGGCCACCTCGAGCTGGCGAAACAGCTTGATCTCACCGCTCTTGCGGTCGATCTCGGCGATGATCTCGTGCTCGAGCCCGTACTTCTTGCGGGCCGCCGTCTGGATGGCCTGCTCCAACGCCTCGATCACCTCGGCAGGCTCGATGCCCTTCTCCTGGGCCACCGTCTCGGCCACCCGCAACAGCTCTGCCCGCCCTAGCCCGGCGCTCACTTCCATTGCCTAATCCCTCACCTCGAGCGCTGCGTCGGTGCCCTTCATGGCTGCCGCGATCAGCGCGTCGGTCAATACCAGCTTGGCCTTCCTGATCCGTTGGAACGGCACCCGCCAGGCGGCACCATCCACGGTCAGCAAGACATCACCATCCTCGGCCGCACCAGTGGCCATATCCTTTGCGGCGACCCCTTCCAACCGCCCCTTGAGCCGCTTGCGGCCCTCGTGCGGCGGATCGAGCTCGACCCGCACCTCGTGTCCGGCGAACCGGCGAAAATCGTCCAGCCGCACCAGCGGCCGATCGATGCCGGGCGACGAGACCTCGAGCGCATAGGCACCCTCGATCGGATCGGCGACATCGAGCAAAACCGAGACCGCATGGCTGATCGCCGCGCAATCGTCGACGGTCATCAATGCCGCCCGATCGACCGGCTCGGCCATCACCTGCAACGTTGGCCGCTGCCCGCCGCCAAACGTCACCTGCACGAGATCGAAACCCATGTCATGCAAGGTCGGCGCAAGCAGCGCGTCCAGGTCGTCGAGCTTGGTTCTCGCCTGATTGGTCGCCATCCGCCCCGTGTCGTCGTCCCGTCGAATCCCGTCAAGTGCCCGGCTTGTCAGCACGGCGCCGAGACGCCGTTAGCACAAACAAAAAAGAGCGGGCCGAGACCCACTCTGCTTGCCCACTCTGCTTGCAAAGCCGAGATTTCCGAAACTTATGGTCTCAATCGTCTGCAGATGCAAGCAGATCGGCGCGCGGCCGGCGGCGAAAGCGCAGAAACACCGGCCGGCGACCGGCGGCGATGGCCTTGCTCTCGTAGCGGGTCGGCGGCCAGTCGGCCGGCCGCTCGCGCCAGTCGGCCGGCCCCCGCACCTGCCAGTCGAGGCGCTGCTCGGCCAGCAGCGTCGCCAGGATCCAGCGGCGATAGCCCGGATCGTCGGTGGCGACCCTGAGCTCGCCGCCATCGACCAGGAGCTCGGCCATCCGCGCCACCGTCGCCGGGTTGACGATCCGCCGCTTCCAGTGTCGCTTCTTCGGCCAAGGGTCGGCAAAAAGGACGAAGATCCGCTCGAGCGAGGCCGGCGGCAGAAGATCCAGCAACAGCCGGGCATCATCGGCCAGCACCCGGACATTGGCGATGCCGGCCGTCTCGATCTCGCCCAAGAGTCGCGCCATGCCGTCGAGATAGGGCTCGACGCCGAGCAGCCCGACCTCGGGATGAGCCTTCGCCTGCCAAATCAGATGCTCGCCGCTGCCAAACCCGATCTCGAGCCACAACCGCCCCCGCGGCGGCTGGAACAGCGCCTCAGGCGACAGCATGCCATGGTCGGGCAGCGCGATCGTCAGCTCGGGCAGGAGGCGGTCGAGCCGCTCGCGCTGCGCCGGGCGAAGGCCCGGGCCGCTGCGCCTGCCGTACAGAACACGACGGGGCCGAGCACCCGGCTCGGCCCCGTCCGTCATCGGTTCGCACGACAGCTCGTCCGGCAAAGCCTCAGTTGAAAGCGCGCTTGAGCTCGTCGGCGAGATCGGTCCGCTCCCAGGAGAAGCTGCCGTCATTGCCCGGCGTCCGGCCGAAATGGCCGTAGGCCGCAGTGCGCGCGTAGATCGGCCGGTTGAGGCTGAGCCGCCGGCGAATGCCGCGCGGGCTGAGGTCGAGATCCATCAACAGCTCGGCGAGCCGGGTCTGGTCGACCTCGCCCGTGCCTTGCGTGTCGACATAGATCGACAAGGGCTTGGCGACGCCGATGGCATAGGAGAGCTGGATCAGGCAGCGCTTGGCGAGGCCGGCCGCGACCACGTTCTTTGCCAGATAGCGGGCGGCATAGGCAGCCGAGCGGTCGACCTTGGTCGGGTCCTTGCCGGAGAAGGCGCCGCCGCCATGCGGGGCGGCCCCGCCATAGGTGTCGACGATGATCTTGCGGCCGGTGAGCCCGGCGTCACCGTCGGGGCCGCCGATGATGAACTGGCCCGTGGGGTTGACGTAGAACTCGTCCTCGGCCGGCATCCAGCCATCGGGCAGCACCTGCTCGACGAAGCCGCGGACGATCTCGCGCACCTGCGGCGTGGTCGCCGAGGCGGCGTGCTGGGTCGAGACGACCAGCGACGTGCAGGCCACCGGGCGGCCGCCGGCATAGCGCAGCGTCACCTGGCTCTTGGCGTCAGGGGCCAGCTCGGGCACCTGCCCGGCGTGCCGCGCCTCGGCCATCAGCTGAAGGATCTGATGCGCATAGGTGATGGGTGCCGGCATCAGCTCCGGCGTCTCGTCGCAGGCGAAGCCGAACATGATGCCCTGGTCGCCGGCACCCTCGTCCTTGTTCTCGCCGCTATCGACGCCCATCGCGATGTCCGAGGACTGCTCGTGCAGGTAGACGTCGACCGCGG
This sequence comes from uncultured Alphaproteobacteria bacterium, assembly GCA_942491185.1. Lineage (GTDB taxonomy): Bacteria > Pseudomonadota > Alphaproteobacteria > Geminicoccales > Geminicoccaceae > SLRI01. Next base: position 58,564 of record CALOAB010000003.1, read on the forward strand.
CATCGCGCCAATGGAAGCCGTCCTGCTCGTAGCCGATGGCGCGCACCGCCTCGCGGGCGACGCAACGGACATGGTCGTGGGTGATCGTGGCGGGCCCGCGCACCTCGCCGGCAATGACGATCCGGTTGGTGGTGGTCAGCGTCTCGCAGGCGACGCGCGCCTCCGGCTCTGCCGCCAGGTAGGCGTCCACCACCTCGTCCGAGATCCGGTCGCAAACCTTGTCCGGATGGCCTTCGGACACGGATTCGCTGGTGAACAAATAGTCGTTGGCGACCATGAGCCGTCCTCTACGCTTTGTTGATATGGCTGCCTTCTGGCGCCGATGCGCCACGGCTTCAAGTCCCCTGATGCGGCGCGGACGGCCAGCAACGGGCGCCCGATCCCGTCAAGTCGATGAAAAACGGCCGAAAATCGACCTTCGGCGCCGTCAGTCGCGCTTGCCCGCGACACCCGGAAGCACCGCGCGCCGTTCAGCAAGGGCCGCGACCAGCAGCGCCAGCGCCACGAGGACCAGGACAAGCCAAGGTGCCCGGCTCGTCAAAGGCGGTGTCGCCAAGGCCGCCGGCAGGACGGCATCGAGCGTGCCCATGGCACCCAGCGGCAGGCTGGCGAGGACGCGGCCTTTGGCATCGGTGACCAGCGAGATGCCGGTATTGGCGGCACGGACCAGCGGCAGGCCGGCCTCGACCGCCCGCATCCGCGCCATGCCGGCATGCTGGTGCGGGCCGCTCGAGATGCCGAACCAGGCATCATTGGTGACATTGGCGATCCAGCGGGCACGCCCCGTCCCGTCGGTTGCCCGCCCCGGGAAGGCCGCCTCGAAGCAGACCAGCGGGCTGAACGGCGGCAAGCCATCGAGCGCCATCGTGACCCGGCCGGCACCGGGCAGGAAATCGATGCTGCCCACGGCCAGGGCCTCGAGTCCGAGACTGCCGAAGAGCGGCCGAAAGGGGAGGAACTCGCCGAACGGCACCAGATCGACCTTGTCGTAGCGTTGCTGGACGGCCCCGCCGGCGGCGATGCCGTAGACACTGTTGTGCAGGACCGGCGGCGACACGCCGTCATCGTAGAAATTGCTCCCGAGCACGACATGACCGCCAGGCGCCACCACGGCACCGACCAGATCACGCACCTCGGCCATCTGCTCGATCGGGTACGGCACCGAGCTTTCCGGCCACAGCACGACGTCCGGCTGCACCTCGCCCGGCGCCACCGACAGGTCGAGATGGCGCTGGAACCAACGCTGGCGCAGCGCCGGGTCCCATTTGTGGTGCTGCGCGATATTCCCCTGGACGAGCCGCAAATTGACCGGCTCGGCGGGCGTCTCCAGCGGCAGGTCGGCGGTGAGCCGCCAGTGGCCGAAGCCCGCAATGGCGACGACCAGTGCCGCGGCGAAACCGGCCGCCGGCCAGCGCTGCTCGCGGACATGCCAGGCGAGGCCGACCAGTGCAGCCAGCCAGGCGAGCGCAAAGCTCATGCCGGTGGTGCCGAGCAAGGCTACCGCCTGCAGCGTCGCGTCGTGCGCGGTGAGCGCCAGCGACAGCGGGTTCCAGGGGAACTGCACGCCGAGCCTGCCACGGACGACCTCGCCCAGGCACCAGAGCCCGGCAAAGACCAAAGTCGCCGCCCAAGGGCTGCGCCAACGCCGAAGACCCATCAAGCCGAGCGGTAGAGCACCCAGAACGGCCAGCACCGCGGCGAGGCCGAGCACGCCCGGCACGGCGAGGAGGCCGAAGCGCTCGGCCTCGGCGAAGAAAGCGATGCCGACCCAATAGAGCCCAGCGAGGTGAAAGCCGAAGGCGAAGAGCCAGGCCGCGAGGAACGCCCGCCAATAGCCAGTGGCGCCGAGCAGCGCCGAGAAGAGCACCGCAGGTGCCAGCGCAGCCGGCAAGAAACCCACCGGCGGCAGTGCTGCGGCGAGGACAGCGCCGGCCAGCGGCAACAACCAAAACAGCCACCCGGCGCCGACAATGACCCGCCCGGCATCGAGGCGGGCCGTGGCGGAGCTCAATCCGCCTCGCCGGGCTCTGTGCGGCCCTCGGCAGCGTCGCCGTTCTCAGGCTCACGCTTATCAGCCCGCCGGCGGCGGCCCATGCGGTCGATCGGCAAGGTCTCGATCAGCACCCGCTTGATGCGCCTGGGATCGGCGTCGACGATCTGGAAGACGAAGCCCGCGGGGTGGCGCACCTCCTCGCCGACATCCGGGATGCGGTCGGCCATGGTGACGATGAGCCCACCCAGCGTGTCCACCTCGTCGCGCTCGTCCTCGGTCAGGAGCTGGCAATCGAGCAGCTTCTCGAGGTCGTCGATGTCGACCCTGGCATCCGCCTCGAGCTTGCCGTCGGCGCGGCGCACCAGCTGCGCCGGCTCCTGGCCGCGATGCTCGTCGTGCAGCTCGCCCAGCAGCTCGACCACGAGATCCTCGACCGTGGCCAGCCCGTCCGTGCCGCCGAACTCGTCGACCACGGCGGCCATGTGCGCGTGGCTCTTGCGCATCTCGAGCAGCAGGTCGAGCACCCGCATCGACGGCGGCACCACCGGCACCGGCCGCATCACCTTGGCCAACTGAAAGCCAGCACCATTGCCCCAGAACGGCAGCAGATCCTTGATGTGCACGAGCCCGACCACGTCATCGAGCGTGTCGCGAAAAACCAGCAGCCGGGAATGCCCCGCGGCGCGCATCGCGGCCACGATCTCGGCCAGGCTCGAGGTTATCTCGATGGCACAGATATCCGCGCGCGGCACCATTACGTCGTCGACACGAAGCTCGCCAAAGCTCAAGGCGTTGAGCAGGAGCTCGCGCTCGTCGGCGGTGAACTGCTCGATACCGCCGCCGGCCTCCTCCTCCTCGAGCAGATCCTCGAGCGTCTCGCGCAGGCTGCCATTGCTGCTCTCGCCCGTCGCCAGCTCCTTCAACCGGCGCAACAGGCCTTCGAGCATGGACGGGCTGGCAGCGGGCTCGCGGGCAAGCTGCCTCATCGCCCGGCCTCCAAGACCAGGCTCGGCGAGGTAGCATTGGCGACCGCACCAGCGTCGTCATCAGGGATGTCGTGATCGGCGGCATAGGGATCGGCGAGGCCGAGCCCGGCCAGCACCCGCGTCTCGAGCGCCTCCATGGCCACCGCCTCCGCCTCGTCCTCGTGATCGAAGCCCAGGAGATGGAGAACGCCGTGGACGACCAAATGGGTCAGATGCGCGTCGACCGTCCGGCCCATTGCCGCAGCCTCCGCGCTCGTCGTCTCGAGCGCCACGACGATGTCGCCGAGCAGAAGTGGAACGCCTGGCTCACGCGGTGCCCTGGGGTCGTCGCCCTCGAACGACAGCACGTTGGTCGATGAGTCCTTGCCGCGGAAATCACGGTTAAGAATGCGCACCTCGGCATCGTCGGCAAGGCGCACGCTGATCTCGACCGGTGGTGCGAGGTGCTGCGCGTAACCACCCCGGGATCGCGCCATGCCCGCTCGATAAGCCGCTAACGCGGCCGTCTCGACGGTTGTCTCAAGTTCGGTGACGGCCGCGCGCCAGGCGCCATTGCCGACCGCCACCTCGATAGATGGGCTACTGTCACTGTCCATTGGTTGCTCGTCGGCGCCAGCCAGGCGCCATCGGTCTCCTGCCGTGGGGGGTCATGTGGCGGTTGCCGGCGCGTCGGCCACCGCTGCGGTCTCATAGGCCTCGACGATCTTGGTCACCAGCGGATGGCGCACCACGTCCGAGCGATCGAAGCGCACCGTGGCCACCTCGGGGATGCCGTCGAGTTTGGCGGCCGCGTCGGCGAGCCCGGAGGGCGCACCCGCCGGCAGATCGATCTGCGTTGGATCACCCGTCACCACCATACGTGAGCCTTCGCCGAGGCGGGTCAAGAACATCTTCATCTGGGCTGGCGTCGTGTTCTGCGCCTCGTCGAGAATGACAAAGGCATGGCTCAAGGTCCGGCCACGCATGAACGCCAACGGCGCTATCTCGATCTGCCCTTGCTCGATCCGCGTCTGCAGCTTGCCTTCGGGCAGCATGTCCTGCAGCGCGTCGTAGAGCGGGCGCAGATAGGGGTCGACCTTCTCTTTCAAGTCACCGGGCAGGAAGCCCAGCCGCTCGCCGGCCTCGACCGCCGGGCGCGAGAGAATGATCCGCTCGATCCGCCGCTCGCGCATGAAGGCGACCGCAGCCGCCACCGCGAGATAGGTCTTGCCGGTCCCAGCCGGGCCGAGCGCGAAAACGAGATCGCGCTGCTCGAGAGCTCTGAGATAGGCCGCCTGGTTCGGTGACCGGGGCGTGATCGAGCGCCGATCCGTCTGCACATTATGCCCGAGACCACCGCTCTCGACCTTGCCGTGGACCATGCGCAGCGCCGCATCGACATCGTCGCGCCCAACCTCGTGACCACCCTGCAGCTGGGCATAGAGGCGATCCAGCACGGCGGCTGCTGTCTGCACCTCGGCGTCGCTCTCGCCTTGGATGAAGATCTCGTTGCCGCGGGTGACGATGCTGACGGGCAGCTTCTGCTCGAGCCTGGCAATGTTGACATGGTGCTGGCCGAACAGCATGGCGCAGGTGGCATTGTCATCGAAGCGGACCCGATGGCTCGAGCCCTGGAAGTCGGCGAGCGGGGCTATGGTGGTCAGGCGAACGTCTCCTCGGGCTGAGCGGGACCCTGGGCCTGGCGTTGGCCTGGGCCAGCGGTCGCGCGGGTGGTGCCGGGCCGATCTTGATCGGCGAGCCGACCGGCCAGGCTGTGCGGAAAAGCCTCGGTGATCTCGACAGCAACACAAGCGCCGAGCGCGTCACTTGGCGCCGTGACATGCACCGCCTGCAGATAGGGCGTGCGGCCGATGAGCTGGCCCGGATGGCGGCCCTGCCGCTCGAAGAGCACCGGCAGAACATCGCCCACGGTTGCCGCGTTGAACGCGGCCGCCTGCTGCTCGAGCAACACCTGCAGCTGTTGCAACCGCTCGCCTCGCACCGCTTCCTTGACCTGCTTTGGCATCACCGCCCCAGGCGTGCCCGGCCGCGGGCTGTACTTGAAGGAGAAGGCCTGGGCGAAGCCAACCCGCTCGACCAGCGCCATCGTCGCCGCGAAGTCGGCGTCGCTCTCGCCCGGAAACCCAGTGATGAAATCCGACGACAGCGCCATGTCCGGCCGCACTTGGCGCAGGCGGTCGACGATCCGCTCGAAATCAGCCGCGCTGTAGCCGCGGTTCATGGCAGCCAGCACGCGATCCGAGCCAGACTGCACCGGCAGATGCAGGAACGGCATGAGCTGCGGCGCGCGCCCATGCGCGCGGATCAAGTCATCGTCCATGTCGCGTGGGTGCGAGGTGGTGTAGCGGATACGCAAGAGGCCTTCGATCTCGGCAAGCTCGAGGATCAACCGCGCTAGGCCCCATTCGGTTCCGCCAGGCCCAATCCCATGGTAGGCGTTGACGTTCTGGCCGAGGAGCGTGATCTCGCGGGCACCGCCGGCCACCAGCCGCCGAGCCTCGGCAAGGATCGCCGCAGCCGGCCGGCTCTCCTCGGCGCCGCGCGTGTAGGGCACGACGCAAAACGTGCAGAATTTGTCGCAGCCTTCCTGGATGGTGAGGAAGGCGGAGACCGCCGATCCCTCGGCGACCTCGGGCAAGAGGTCGAACTTGCTCTCCAGCGGAAAGTCGGTGTCGAGCTGGCCGCCGGACGCGCGCTCCCGCTTGGCAAGCAACTCCGGCAGCCGGTGATAGGCCTGCGGACCGACGACGATGTCGACAAAGGGTGCCCGCTCGAGCAGTGCCGCACCTTCCGCTTGGGCGACACAGCCGGCAACCACCAGGCGCTGCTCTTCGCCGCCGGCGGCAAGGCGCTCGTCGCGGGCGATTCTGAGGCGGCCAAGCTCCGAGTAGACCTTCTCGGCCGCCTTCTCGCGGATGTGGCAGGTGTTGAGGATGACGAGATCGGCAGCATTGGCGTCCGCCACCGCGGCATAGCCATGCCGGGCCAGCAGGCCGGTCATCCGTTCGCTGTCATAGACATTCATCTGACAGCCATAGGTCTTGATGTGCACGCTCTTGGCCGAGCCGTGCGACGCTGGGGTCTCGATACTGTCGCCTGCGGCGATCGCCGCAGGCCGCCCGGCCGGCAGCAAGGCATCGCTGTCATCCGAGGAATCGGCCGGCGCGCGCTCGGTTCCATTTGTCGGCGTCTCGACCGCGTCGGCCTGCATGGCCAAGTCGTCACTCATCGCTTCTCGGATCGCAGCATTGGATTGCAGGTGGATCGCCTGGCGATCATTGGATTGCACGATGCGCGCAACGGCGTCATGCCCGCCCACCAAAGCGATTGACGCCCGATCGGCGAGGCATACGCGCGCACGTCATTGCACAGGCCGGAGAAGATTCCAGGCTCGTCGACGATCAACAAAGGATCTCGATCGTATCGATCATGGCCTAACGGGCGTTGTCACTCTTGCTTCAGCCATAGCGCTAGGGGAGCGTAACGACAACCGTTTGACAATCGGTTAACATAAATACAGCGGGCGCACAAAAACGGACGGCCTAGACGACCGCCCGCTCATGCGCTCTCGGTGCCACGACCGGCAGCGAGATAGTCCACGTCTCGGCCGGCCGCCGCCTTGCCCTGACGCTCGCCCTGTGCCGGAAGCGGCACGCAAGCATCAGGTCAAGGTCAAGCGAGCCGATGCCTCAGGACGCTGCCTTGCGCCCCCGAGCCCTCGGCTTGGTGCCGAGCCCGATCTTCTTCGCCAAGCTGCTGCGCTGCTCGGCATAGGCCGGCGCCACCATCGGGTAGTCGTCGTTCAAGCCCCAGCGGCGACGGTATTCGTCGGGCGTCATGTCGTAGCGCGTCTTGAGATGGCGCTTGAGCATCTTCAGCTTCTTGCCATCCTCGAGGCAGACCAGATGGTCCTGCTGGATGGACTTCTTGATCGGGACGGCTGGCACCGGCTTCTCCGGCTCCTCCTCGACCAACGTCTGGCCCTGCTCCGCCAGCCCCGTGTACACGAGCCGAATGAGCTGCGGCAGATCGCTGACGGCAACGGTATTGTTCGAGACATGCGATGCGACTATCTCGGTAGTCAGCGACAGCAGCTCATTTTGACTCAATTGGTCGGTCATTCTCAGGGTGTCCTTTCGCCCAAGCATTAAAGCCTGTGATCGGGAATACATATTTCTTCGCTCTAGGGATGCAAGGGGTTTTTTCTGGTTTTTTCAAGTTTCTGGGACGACAGAGCAATAAGGGGTCAAGTAGCCGCATGAAGGCAGACGCTGAGTTGGACATTACCCACGAAAGTTGCCCGATGACCTTTGTCCGAACCAAGGTCAAGCTGGAAACGATGGCCGCGGGCGAACTGCTTTGCGTCAAGCTGCGGGCGGGTGAACCGCTGGAGAACGTGCCACGCGCTGTTCTCGACCATGGGCACAGTGTGCTCGCGACAGAGCCATTGGCCGATCAACTCTACGCCTTGTGGATAAAAGTTAAGTCCTGAGCGATCGGCAAAGTCCGAGGCACCGACCTGTGGTACCTGATGCTCCAGCCGATCATGGCCAACGTCGATTGGCCGCCGACCACGGCAAAAAGACCGACAGCGGCGTCAAGAAACGCGCGATCAGACGATCAATAGCGTGGCGACCTCGATGGTTCCACCAGTTCCGGCCGAATTCCGCGCGTCGCTGGCGGCTCAGATCACCGGGTCGGTCAGCGCTGCCTCGATATCGGCCCGCATCGTGTAGGCATGCATGCGCGTGCCGTCCGGCCTGGCGTAGTAGTCTGGCCGTGTGCCCACTCGGGTGAACCGATAGCGCTCGTAGAGCGCTTGGGCCGACAGATTGTCGATCGCCACCTCGAGGAACATGGTTTGCGCACCGGCGTCGCGGCAACTCTGCATGCTCATGCGCAGGATTGCGGCGGCAACCCCCCGCCGCCGCTGTGCTGGAACGACGCCCAGGGACAGGAGTTCGCATTCGTCGCGAACCACGCGCAAGAGCGCGAAGCCGGTGCCGCGCAACGCGTCGAGACCGGCAAAGCCACCGCCCGTTTGCCGTGCGATCAAGCCGAAGCCACCCGGCAATGCCAGGAGATGGGCGAGATCGGCGCGGCTCCAGCCCTCCTCGAAGCAATGCTTGTGCAGCCGTGCCAATCGACCGAGATCGAAGGCGCCGATCGGCTTGATCGTCAGTTGCGGCTCGCCCTTGAACGACAGCAACGCGCTAGCTCCCGACCGGCAGGAGCGAGCGGCCTGCACCCGGCCGGGCATCGGCGTCGCGGATGTAGAGCGGTGCCAGGGCAAACCCCTCGATCGGCTCGACGCCCCGCTCGAGCGCCGCAAGTGCTGCCATCGCCACCCCCTCGGCACCCGGCGCAGCATCAGGCCGAGCCTCGATCCGTGCCGCTTGATCGGGTGTCAGACGGGGAAGGATCAGGGGCACGCCATCGCCGACCAGCCGCAAGGACCCGTCGAGATCAGCCGCAGCAGCAGCCGGCGTCAGGACGCGCGGTCGATCGACGGGTCGGCCTTCAGCGTCAAAACGCTGCATGAAGACCTGGCCCCGCCGCGCATCCCGCACAGCGACGATCGGCAACCGCACGGCTGCGTCGTCATCCGCAAGAATACGTGCCAGCGGTACCGCCAGTGCCTCCAGCGTGGTGACGGGAATGACCCGCGCGCCGGTCACCAGAGCGATGCCGCGCGCCGCCGCCAGCCCGGTGCGGATGCCGCTGAAGCTGCCAGGCCCCACCGTCACCGCCAGGAGATCGAGACTACCCAGCGTCAGCCCGGCATCGGCAAGCACGGCTGAGAGCAAGCCGGGCAGCCGCTCGGCATGGCCCTGGGCGCCGTCGAGGGTGCGCATCGCCACGATCTCGGCATCGCGAACGATGCCGGCCGAGCAGCTGGTGCCAGCCGTATCGAAGACCAGGAGCCGCAAGACGCCGACCGATGCCGATCAGGAAACGGAGCGGACCTCGACGACCTCGGGCACATAGTACTTGAGCAGGTTCTCGATGCCGTTCTTCAAGGTCACCACCGAGGACGGGCAGCCGGAGCAGGCGCCGCGCATGTGCAGGTAGACGATGCCGCGGTCGAAGCCCTGGAAGACGATGTCACCGCCATCCTGAGCCACCGCCGGCCGCACCCGGCTGTCGATCAGCTCCTTGATCTGCCGCACCGTCGCATCGCTCTCGTCGAGCCGAATGCCATCATCGATGTCGGCATCATCGCGAAGCACCGGATCGCCGGACATGAAGTGCTCCATGATCGCCCCGAGGACGGCCGGCTTCAGCATGTACCAATCCTCGACCCCGCCCTTGGTCACCGAGATGAAGTCCCGGCCGAGATAGACGCCGCTCACCCCGTCGATGGCGAACAACCGGGCCGCCAGGGGCGAGAGCGCCTCGGCCTTCTCCGTCTCCGTTATATCGACAACGCCTTCCTCCATGACGCTCCGTCCGGGCAAGAACTTGAGCGTCGCGGGGTTCGGCGTGGTCTCGGTCTGAATGAACATCCCTGTCTCCTCCAACTGCCGGCATCGATCAGCAGTGCATGAATTCTCTAAGGGCCCGCTTCCCAGGAGCAGCCTCGCCCAGCGCCTAGGGGCGCACGTCAGGCTAGAGCCCCATCCAGCAAGGCTGCCACCAAGCATAAATCGGCACGATGCGCCAACCGGACAAGGAGGCCGACCACGTTCATTGATGAGGTGCACGAGATGGCGGGCATGAATCGCCTGGCAGGGTCACCAGCGGAAAAGCGAGGCGATGTGTCATGCTGCCCGAACAAAGGGCCCTTCGATCGCGGCGCCCACGGCCACCGCAGCGCAAGCACTGCACGCGACAAGAGGCTCGAACAATCGACGGCGCGCAGCGGCGAGCATTACCGACGCTACGGCCCATTCTCGGCCACGAATATGATCACGACGAGATCTGCGCCCAACGCATTGCCTGCCGCAGACTGCCGTCGCACCGAGGATCAACCCGTATCTGATCCAATGCTGTCACAACCGTGCGACGCACCGCAGGCCAGTGGACGGCCACTCACATTTTTCAGCAATGGCCGGTCCAAGTAGCTTACGGGCAGGAGAACGATCCGCTACCGGCCTTCGAAAGGCTCGATGCCCAATCGAGAGAAAATGCAGCAGTCGCGGTCATAAGGCGGTCACGTCCTGCTCCGGTGCCGGATTCGCCTTTGAGAGCCTTTCTGAGACGCCTGCGAGATACGCTTCTAGCATAGCAGCAGATGCCAGGAGTCGATCAGCCGTCGCTGCAGATGCCCCAGGCGTGCTGCGGTGCGCCCAAGGCCCACCGGGGGTCAGCCGATAGAAGGCACATCCGGAGCTTCGCTGTGGCGCTGCGGGATGCCCGCTGCCATGCAAGCCGCCAAATTGACCTGCGGACGGCGAGCTATCTGTTCGGGTTGGCGTAAGGCCTGACCAATGACCCGGCATCGGGCTGCGCTCCCCTTCGCGTAGGCGCTCGATCGAGTATCGGCGATGTGCCTTTCAAGTTTCCTGGGCGGGCTCTGATCCCATCGGTAGTCCACCCGAGACGCCTGATCGAGCAGCAGTCGGAGACAGCGGCACGCCTCCAGCGCCACCAACGGCAGAGCAATACGCAGAATTGCCAACGACTCGGCGATCCGCTTGGCTGAGGGCTGCCGGCCGTGAGCATCAGCCGCGAGGTGCTGCTCGGTCAGGGCCCGCGGCGCCACTGCCCGGAGGCCAGACATGTTGCTGGAGCGACACGAGGCCCGGAAGGCACGGCGTTCCGCACTCGCGGACGATAGTATCCTCACGACGTCACTGCGCCAGTCAACAGCTTTCCCCTAACCGCCTGCGCTCTGGCGTTGGTTGCAGTGTCCATCGTCGATCGCTCCTCGACGCACGAAATGCGCCTTCGCAAGCGATCACGGTCGACCTCTCGCCGTCACCGGCAATTCGCGGCCAACGGCGCATCAGACCGGCCGCCAACGCCATGCGACGACGTCGCGCCTCGTGGGCGCGCTCGACGCCCTCTCTGGCCGATGCCGCCTCGATTATCGTGCCAAGGATCAGGCGACGGCGGCGCTCGCCTCCACCGCTTGCTCGCGGGCCAGACGCTCGGAGGGCAGTTGCGGCGTGTCTTGCCGAGGCTCTGGATCCTTGAGCACGTAGCCGCGGCCCCAGACCGTCTCGATATAGTGCAGCCCGCCGGTTCCGGCCGCGATCTTCTTGCGCAGCTTGCAGATGAAGACGTCGATGATCTTGAGCTCGGGCTCATCGATCCCGCCGTAGAGATGGTCGAGGAACATCTCCTTGGTGAGCGTCGTGCCCTTGCGCAGCGAGAGCAGCTCCAGAATGTTGTATTCCTTGCCGGTCACGTGCAGACGCTGGCCATCGACCTCGACTGAGCGGCTGTCCATGTTGACGACCAGCTTGCCGGTGCGGATCACCGATTCCGAGTGGCCCTTGGCCCGACGCACGATCGCGTGGATCCGCGCCAGCATCTCGGCCTTGTTGAACGGCTTGGTCAGGTAGTCGTCGGCGCCGTTGGTCAGGCCGCGGACCTTGTCGGTCGGATCGCTGCGGCCGGAGAGAATCAAGACCGGGGTCTGCACCCGGCTCGCCCGCAAGCGTCGAACGACCTCGTAGCCGTCGATATCCGGCAGGCGAAGGTCGAGGATGATGATGTCGAAATCGTAGAGCTTGGCGAGCTCGATCCCTTCCTCGCCGCGATCAGTCGGCTCGAACACGATGTTCTCTGTACGGAGCGCCGTCTCGATCAGCTTGGCCGAGACCGGATCATCCTCGATTACCAGTGCACGCATGTCGTCTCCATCTGTCCCGCAGTTCCGTGCGTTGCCGTAACCTTAAGACAGCGTTCCTTAACCCTTCCTTAATGCGCGGCCCCTAGAACGGTCGGCACAGCGAAAACCGCGGCGAAACAAGGCAGATCGACATATTGAGATATGACTGAAGGCATAGACGCGATGGGAGCCGTTGCTGACGAGGCATCACCACGGACCACGCCCAGCGCCTTGCCGCCGCTCTTCTCAATTGCAGAGCGGACGGACCTGCACGACGCCATCTCCCGCATCGACGGCTGGCAGTTCTTCGGCCGCGTCGGGGCCTGCCGCGGTCAGATTATTCGGGCCTTGGGCCTGGGCGGGCTCGTAGGCGTTGGCGACGGGTGCCGAATTGCCCGCGGCGTCGACCCCGGCGCAGCGCCACCTGCTGCCGAGGTCGCCGCCGAGGTCGTCGGGTTCGATGCCGGCGACACCCTCTTGGCACCCTATGGCGACATCACCGGCATCACCCAGGGTGCTAGAGTGCTGATCGACCGCCAGCTCGGTCAGCTCTTTCCGGACATGAGCTGGCGCGGGCGGGTGATCGATGCATTCGGGCGGGCGCAGGACGACGGCCCGACACTCCGTGCGGGCAGCAGGGCTTATGCCGTGCAGGCGGCACCACCACCAGCCGGCGAGCGCGCGGGCCTAGGCCGGCGACAAGCCACGGGCGTGCGCGCACTCGATCTATTCGCACCGGTCTGCGCCGGCCAGCGGCTCGGCATTTTCGCTGGCTCCGGCGTCGGCAAGTCGAGCCTCTTGTCGATGCTGGCCCGTGCCGCCACCGCGGACATTCTGGTGATCGGCCTGGTCGGCGAGCGTGGCCGCGAGCTCGGCGAGTTCCTCGAGCACACGCTCGGCGCCGAGGGTCGGGCGCGCAGCGTTGTCGTGGTCGCCACGTCCGACCAGCCGGCCATGACCCGCCGGCGCGCCGCCTATGCCACCATGGCGGTGGCCGAGTACTTCCGCGACCAGGGGGCCGAGGTCCTCTGCCTGATGGACAGCGTCACCCGTTTCGCCATGGCGCTGCGCGAGATCCACCTCGCCGCCGGCGAGCCGCCGACGACCAAGGGCTACCCGCCTAGCGTCTTCGCCGAGCTGCCGCAGCTGCTCGAGCGCGCCGGGCCAGCGGCCAAGACGGGCGATGGCGGCGGCACGATCACCGGGCTGTTCACCGTTCTGGTCGATGGCGACGACACCAACGAGCCGATCAGCGACGCGGTCCGTGGCATCCTCGACGGTCACGTCGTGCTCGATCGGCGCATTGCCGAGGCCGGACGATTCCCAGCCGTCGACGTCCTCAAGAGCATATCGAGGACAGCGCCCGGCTGCTACGCGGCGCCGGAGCGAGCCCTTGTGGCCACCGCCAGACGGCTGATGCAGCGCTATGCCGAGATGGCCGAACTGATCGAGCTCGGCGCCTACCGCGGTGGCAGCAACCCCGACATTGACGAGGCCATCGCCCGACGACCCGGCCTCGAGCAGGTGCTGACGCAGGATCTGAGCGAGCTCGCCAGCGGCGACGAGGCGTTCGCCAGGCTCGCCGCGGCGCTCGGCGCACCCTGGCCGCCGACCGAG
>CALOAB010000004.1:0-418185 GCA_942491185.1 uncultured Alphaproteobacteria bacterium
AGCTCGATAGCATCGGCTTGGGTGTCGGGCAGGCGCCGGCGGCGTTCGGGACCGGCAAGTTTCTAATCGCGGTGGAGGGGGCGATTGTTTGATGCGCACCGGTCAGATCAGTTCGGCTCGGGCGTTCCGAGCTTCTGTCTCAATACAACTCCTCGGTGGTCACGCGGAGCCAGAGGCCTTCCGCTCGGAAATCACCTCACATGTACCTAGCGCGCTGGCGCTGGCCCGTCACGCGGAAGCATGCCGCCGCCGGTCTCGCCGCGTGGCGCAGCCTCTGAGTTGGTCAAGAGACAGGGAAACTATCCGTGCGCAGTCGAGCTCTATTTGGCCTGACACGACCAAGCAGGGCTCTTCGGTCGTTCGCATCATCTTGATTCGCTGCAGCCGGCTTTCATGTGCAGCCTAGAGCGAATTGCCGAGTGCGTTGAATGGTAGTATGCAGGTTGGCGTCATTCAGGGCATTCAGTCTGCAAGGGACTTAGAATGGACGTGGCATTCTCGCAGGATGCTGTCGCTGCGGTCGCCAATTTCCGGCAGGGCAGCATGAGCAGCCGAGTCTATGACCTGCTGCGCGAGGCCATCATTCAGCTCAAGCTTCGGCCCGGCAATCTGTTGTCCGAAACCGAGCTCGCCAAGCAGCTCGGCGTGTCGCGGCAGCCGGTGCGGGAATCGTTCATCAAGCTGGCCGAGGCCGGTCTGGTGGAGGTTCGCCCGCAGCGGGGCACCTTCGTCCAGATGATCTCGCGCCGCGAGGTCGAGAATGCGCGGTTCATCCGCGAGGCCATCGAGGTCGCGTTCGCCCGCAAGGCGGCGGCGGATGCCGTGCCGGGGACCGTGACCGCTCTCTGCAAGATCATCGGCCGGCAGGAGGTGGCGCAACGCGCAAGCGATGCGCTCGAGTTCTTGCGTCAGGACGAGGCGTTCCACCGGGCGATCGCCCGCGGCATCGGCTATGAAAGTGCCTGGAACCTCCTCGACACGCTGCGGGCCCAAATGGACCGGGTCCGCTTTCTGTCGTTCCCGGCGACGACGCCGCTCAGTGTCCTGATCCGCCAGCATCGCGCGATCGTCGACGCGATCGAGGCCGGTGATGCGGATCGGGCCGAGGCGGCGATGCGCGGTCACCTCCGCGAGCTGCTGGCGTCGCTGCCAAAGATCGCCCTGGCCCATCCGGATCTCTTCGTCGACTGAGCTGTCGCGACTAGGCCGCTCGTGCTGCCTCCGCGGCGAGAGCGGCTGGGACGCCCTGCTCGAGCATCTGGCTCAGGATCGCCGCGACCGTGCCCATCCAGCCGGGATCGCTGGTGAGCTCTCGTGGGAACAGTCCGGGGAGATGGTGCAGCGCAGCAGCAATTCCAACGGGCGTGCCGCCGGTCTCGACGGCTTGGCGGATCTCGTTCTCGCGCGGATCGCGCAACGGGTAGCGCTCGCCGGCGTCGGTTCGTCCGATGGCGTAGCGCATCCAGGCGGCGACGGCGAAGGCGAAGGGCCGGAGGTCGCCGCCCTCCCGGGCGAGCTCGGCCGCCGGCGCCAGGAGGCGCTGCGGCAGCTTCTCGGTGCCGTCCATGGCGATCTGATAGGTCTCGTGCGCGATGGCAGGATTGGCAAAGCGCTCACGCAGCGCCTGGGCGTAGGCCTGGAGATCGATGCCGGCGAGGCGGGGCAGGGTCGCGGCTGCGGCATCGAGGTGGCGGCTGACGAGCCGGGCCAGCACCGGGTCGGCCATGACGTCGCGCACGTAGGGATGACCGGCGAGGAAACCGGCATAGGCGAGCATCGAATGGCTGCCGTTGAGCATTCGGAGCTTCATCCGCTCATAGGCCGCGACGTCGTCGACGAAGATGGCGCCGCCGGCCTCCCAGGCCGGCCGTCCGGCGGTGAACCGATCCTCGATCACCCACTGGCTGAAGGGCTCGGTCTCGATGGCGGCCGGGTCCTCGAGGCCGGTCAGCCGCTTTGCGTCGGCGCGGGTGGTCGCCGTTGCCGCCGGCGTGATGCGGTCGACCATGGTCGAGGGAAACGCCACCTCGGTCTTGATCCAGTCGGTCGACGACGGATCGGTCCGACCGACGAAGTCGAGCACACCCGCCCGCAGCAGCCGGCCGTTCTCCGGCAGGTTGTCGCAGCAGAGCACGGTGAACGGGACGAGGCGCCGCGCGCGACGCAGCCGCAGGGCCTCGACCAGGAGGCCGATGGCACCCCGCGGCTCGGCCGGCGACCGCAGGTCGGGCGCGATCGACGGATGATCGACGAGGACGCCGCCAGCGGCACGGTCGATGCCATAGGCCTTCTCGGTCACCGTCAGGCTGACGATCCGGGTCGCCGGCGCGACCAGCGCCGCCAGCGCGGCACCGGGCTCGCGCACGGCGGTGATCACCCGCTCGATGCTGCCGACGACCCGGGCGCTCGTGCCTTCGGGGCCCCGCTCCAGCACGGTGTAGAGACCGTCCTGCGGGTTCAGCGCATCGGCGACGTCGGCGCTGCGTAGGCTGACGCCCAAGATGCGCCAATCGCCGCCGGCCGCGGCCAGCGCGTCGTCGGTGTAGGCGGCCTGGTGCGCGCGGTGGAAGGCGCCGACGCCCAGATGAACGATGCCGCTGCCCATGGATGGCGGCGCGAAGCCGGGCCGGCCGACGGCTGGCGCAAGCGTGTCCAGCGCGGCCAGGCCCAGCCGCTTGGTCAAGAGGCCAGGCCCCATCGCGGATGGTCGAGCGCCGCCATGATGCCGCGCAGCTCGGCCAGGCCCTTGAGCCGGCCGATCGCGGGATAGCCCGGCTGCGCCCGCCGGCCGAGATCGTCGAGGATGTCCTGGCCGTGGTCGGGCCGCATGGGGATGGCGCGGTCCGGCCGGCCGGCGGCCTTGCGGCGCCGTTCCTCGGCGGTGATGGCGGCGATCAAGGCCACCATGTCGGTGCCGCCGCCCAGATGCTCGGCCTCGTGGAAGGAGCCGCGGACCTCGTCGCTCTCGCGCTGGACGTTGCGCAAATGGAGGAAATGCACCCGGTCACCGATGCGCTGCATCATGCCGGGCAGGTCGTTGTCCGGCCGGGCGCCGAGCGAGCCCGAGCAGAGCGTGATGCCGTTGGCGGGGCTGTCGACCGCCTGCATCATCGAAGCATAGTCGGCCTCGGTCGACATGACCCGCGGCAGGCCGAGGAGCGCGAAGGGCGGGTCGTCCGGATGACAGCAGAGCCGAATGCCGACCTCCTCGGCAACCGGCACGACCGCCTCGAGGAAGGCGGTGAAGTGGGCTCGCAGCGTCGCCGCAGAGATGGCGCCGTACTCGGCCAGATGCTGGCGCAGGTCGTCGAGCGTCATGGTCTCGGCCGCGCCCGGCAGGCCGAAGGCGATATTGGCCGTGAGCTGCTGCCGCGCCGCATCGTCCATCCCGGCGAAGCGCTCGGCCGCCGTCGCGCGCAGCGCCTCGGGATAGTCCGCATCCGCGCCTGGGCGCTCCAGGATGAAGAGGTCGAAGGCGGCGAAATCGGCGAGGTCGAAGCGCATGCAGGTGCCACCATGGGCGACCCGGTAGGCGAGGTCGGTGCGGGTCCAGTCGAGGACGGGCATGAAATTGTAGCAAACGACCTCGATCCCGGCGGCGGCGAGATGGCGGAGGCTCTCGCGATAGGCCTCGAAATGGGCACGCCACTGGCCCTTCTGCTTCTTGATGTCCTCGGAGACCGGCAGGCTCTCGACCACCTCCCAGCGCAGGCCGGAGGGCGTGCCGTCCCGGCGCCGCGCGATCTCCGCCTGCCGCTGCTCGATCTCGGCCGGGCTCCACACGGCGCCGGTCGGCACATGGTGCAGGGCCGAGACCACGCCTTCCACACCGGCCTGAAGCATGTCGTCGATCGAGACCAGGTCCTTGGGGCCGAACCATCGCCACGTCTGCCGCATCCGTTTTCCTCCGCATCGAGATGGCGGCTCGACGTCTAGCAGATCGGTTTATGGTTGACTAGTATGGAAGTATCGAGCTAGACGAAGATCAAGCGACGGACGGTCGCCTCGGTCGGGAGGTCAACGAGAGAACGCCTGTGGCGCCATGCGGCGACCCGCCCAGAACCGACAGCATCAAACACGTGGAGGAATTCTATGCAGCTCGCAGGAACGCGTCGGGCGGCGCTGGTGGCCGGCATTGCCAGCCTGCTCCTGGCCGGCCCCGGCATGGCGGCCGACGTCACGCTCAAGCTCGGTCACCTCGCCAACGAGGAGAACATCTGGCACAAGGCGTCGCTCAAGTTCGCCGAGGAGGTCGCCGCCCTGACCGACGGCCGCGTCGAGGTTCAGGTCTTTCCCAACGAATCGCTGGGCAAGGAGATGGACCTGATCAACGGCATGCAGCTGGGCACCGCCGACATGACCATCACCGGCGAGAGCCTGCAGAACTGGGCGCCGATGGCGGCGCTGCTGGCCGTGCCTTATGCCTACGGCTCGCTCGAGGAGATGGACGAGGTCGCGGGCGGCGAGATCGGCGACGCGATCGAGGCGCAGATCATCGAGAAGGCGCAGGTCCGGCCGGTCGCCTATTTCGCCCGCGGCCCGCGCAACCTGACGTCCAATCGCCCGATCACCAGCCCGGACGAGCTGGACGGCCTGAAGCTGCGCGTGCCGAACGTGCCGCTCTTCGTCGACACCTGGAGCGCGCTCGGCGCCCAGCCGACGCCGATGGCGTTCTCGGAGGTCTTCACCTCGCTGCAGAACGGCACCATCGAGGCGCAGGAGAACCCGCTGGCGCTGATCAAGTCGGCGAGCTTCCCGGAGGTCCAGGGCTACGTGAACCTGACCGAGCATGTTCGCTCGTGGATCTATCTGGCGATCTCGGAGCTGTCGTTCAGCCAGCTGTCGCCGGAGGACCAGGACGCAGTCATGGAAGCCGGCCGACGTGCCCAGGCCTACGAGCGCGAGCTGTTCCTCGCCGACGAGCAGCAGCCTGGTCGACGACCTCACGGCAGCCGGCATGGACCTTCGTCGAGGTCGACGGCGCCGCCTTCGCCGCCAAGGCCAAGGATGCCGTGCTGGGCAATGTCAGCGACGAGATCCGGCCGACGGTCGAGCAGCTCTTCGCCAACTGACACTGGCATCGACGGGCGCGGCGCCGCGGACGACGTGGCGCCGCTACTCGTAAGGTGTCCGAGCGCCGTCGCACGATGGGGGTCACATGCGTGAACCGGGTCTTTTGGGGGTGCTGATAGCCGTGGCGCGGGTCGCCGTCGGCGTCGCCTTCGCCGTGCTCTGCGCTGCCGTGCTGATCCAGGTGCTCGGCCGCTCGGTATTCAACGCCTCGCCGGTCTGGACCGAGGAGCTGACGCGTTTCGCTCTGCTCTATCTGGCGGCCTTCGGTGTCGGGCTGTCCTATCGCTCGGGCGACCTGGTCAATGTCGACCTGGTCTGCGAATCCCTGCCCGGGCGGCTGCCCTGGCTGCTGCGTCTGGTCTCCGCGGCGGCGACGGCGCTGCTCTGTGCCGTCCTCTTGTGGCCGGCCTGGCGCTACACCTCGATCGGCGCCATGCAGACCTCGCCGGCGCTGACCTGGCGGATGGACTTCATCCATGCCAGCGTCCTGATCTTGTTGTTGTCGCTGCTCGTCTTCGCGCTGCTGCGCGTCTACCGCATGCTCTTCGCCGACAGCGACGGCCGGCCCCTTTCGGCCGAGGAGCGCTGAGCGTGGGTCTCGCTGTCCTCGTCGGCGTCTTCGTCCTCGGCCTGATCATCGGCGTGCCGGTGGCGGTGACGCTGGGCCTGGCGTCAGTCGCCTATCTCCTGCTCGAAGGCATCCCGCTCGTCTCGGTGCCGCAGAAGATGTATGCCGGCATGGACGTGTTCGTCCTGCTCTGCATCCCGGGCTTCATCCTGGCCGGCAACCTGATGAACTCGGGCGGCATCACCGAGCGGATCATCCGCTTCGCCAATGCGCTGGTGGGCTGGATGCGGGGCGGTCTCGGGCTGACCAATGTGGCGGGCTCGATGCTGTTCGGCGGCATCTCCGGCACCGCCGTCGCCGATGCCGCCTCGATCGGCGGGATGATGATCCCCGGCATGAAGAAGGCGGGCTACCCGGCCGACTTCTCGGCCGCGATCACCGCCGCATCCTCGACCGTCGGGCCGATCATCCCGCCCAGCGTGCCGATGATCATCGTCGGCGCGCTCTCCGGCATCTCCGTCGGCAAGATGTTCCTTGCGGGAGCCGTGCCCGGCATCCTGATGGGGCTGGCGATGATGGTCACCTGCTACATCATCGCGGTGCGCCGCGACTTCCCGCGCCAGCCATGGGCCGGGGTGGCCGAGCTGGGCCGGTCGTTCCTCGGTGCCTTCTGGGCGCTCGCCATGACCGCGCTGATCATCGGCGGCCTGCTCACCGGCCTGGCGACCCCGACCGAGACGGCCATCATCGCCAGCGTCTACGCGCTCATTGTCGGGCTTCTAGTCTACCGTGAGCTGCCGATCCGGGACATTCCCCGGATCTTCATCAACAGTGCGGTGTCCTCGGCCGCTATCCTGGCGCTGGTCGGCTTCGCCAATGTCTTCGGCTGGATCCTCGTCTCCGAGCGCATTCCGCAGGCCATCGCCGCCGCGGTGCTATCGGTCACCGACAACAAATACGTGGTGATCATCCTGATCAATCTGCTCTTGCTGTTCGTCGGCATGTTCATGGAGACGATCGCCGCGCTGATCATCCTCTTCGTGCCGCTGCTGACCTTGGCGCAGAGCGTCGGGGTCGACCCGCTCCACTTCGCCACCTTCGCGGTGCTCAACCTGATGATCGGGCTGACCACGCCGCCGGTGGGGGTCTGCCTCTTCGTCTGCGCCAATATCGCCAAGCTCCCGCTGACCCCGGTCATCGTCGCCATCTTGCCGTTCCTGTTGACCAACATCCTGGTCCTCTTGCTCGTCTCCTACGTTCCGCCGATCGCAACCTGGTTGCCATCCGTCCTCATGCCTTGAGAAGGGCTCGACCATGAAGACCCGCGTCTGCCGCCTCTACGGCCAGGGTGACATCCGCATCGAGACCGAGGCGGTCGAAGCGCCGGGGCCGGGCGAGGTCCGCTTGCGCATGGCCGCCGGCGGCATTTGCGGCTCGGACCTCCACTACTACCAGGACGGCGGGTTCGGCCCGATCCGGGTCAAGGAGCCGATCATCCTCGGCCATGAGGCGGCCGGCACTGTGGAAGCCATCGGTGAAGGGGTCGAGCTGGCCTTGGGCGATCGCGTTGCGCTCAACCCGAGCCGGCCCTGCCTCGGCTGCAGCTACTGCGAGGCGGGCAAGTTCCAGCACTGCCTGGCAATGCGCTTCAGTGGCTCGGCCCTGCGCTTTCCGCATGAGCAGGGCGCCTTTCGCGACCTGATGGTGGTCGATGCCGCGCAATGCGTGCCGGTGAGCGCCGGCACCAGCTTTGCCAAGGCGGCCTGCGCCGAGCCGCTGGCGGTCTGCCTGCACGCCCGCAACAGGGCCGGCGAGCTCGCCGGCAAGCGGGTGCTGGTCACCGGTGCCGGCCCGATCGGCAGCCTCTGCGTCGCTGCCGCGGCCACGGCCGGCGCCCGGGAGATCGTCGTCACCGACCTCCATGACGCCACGCTTGCCGCCGCAACGGCCATGGGCGCCACACAGGCGGTCAATCTGGTGCGCGAGCCCGAGGCGATGACGGTGTTCAAGGCCGACAAGGGCCATTTCGACGTCGCCTTCGAGTGCTCGGCTGCAGCCGCCGCGATCCGCAACGCGATCGAGACGACCCGGCCGCTCGGTCGGGTCGTCCAGGTCGGCGTCTCCGGCGAGGTGCCGGTGCCGCTCAACCTGATCGTCGGCAAGGAGATCGAGTTCATCGGCACCCATCGTTTCCATGCCGAGTTCGCCGAGGCGGTCCGGATGATCGACCAGGGCCGCATCGATCCGACGCCGATCCTTTCGGGCGATTTCGCCATCGAGGATGCCGTCGATGCCTTCGAGCTAGCAGGCGACCGTGCGAGGGCCGTCAAGGTCCAACTCTCCTTCGCGTCATAGTCGTCCTGCGTGCTCGGACGATCGTCGTATCCCTTTGCCGACGCTGTCCTGTGGGCGCCATGGTCGGGAGCTATCAGAGCAATGCGAACCGGTCTCCGGAAGGCCTGCGGCATCGCCGTTTATCCGGCACAGGAGACCGCGCCATTCCGTGAGATGGCCGCCCGAGCCCGGCTGCCGTTAGCGCAGTTGGCTGTCCTTGCTGCCCCGGCGGTTGAATGGCGAGGTGGTCGGGTGGCCGTCCAGCGCCGATTGGCACGGCACGCAGGTTCGGACACCGGGGAGCGCGCGGCGCCTGGCTTCTGGGATCTCCTCCCCGCACCGCTCGCGGTCTCTCCCTCGCCGGCGCCCATCTGTGCCCGAGCGCGTTTCACGGCATCCGTCACCGTCTCGCCGACCTGCTCCTGAACCGTGCCATCGCGCGACCAACCGCCAGCCATGATCGTGCCTCTTCTTCGCCAGTCACTGGACCCGTGAGACAGGAAGTGGCGTGCGACGTCCAACGATGGATGAGGGGCGGGGAGCGACGGGGACACGTCGGTTCCAAGAGACAAATCCGGGGAAGATGATCGTCTCCGGGCCCCATCGGATTTTGGCGTCGTTGGTTCACGGCCGGGTCACCGCGATTCGGATGGCGTTGTCACCTTTCCTGAGCACCACCGCGGCTGCATCGACGGCGGGAGGGTGAAAAAACTGGAGGGTTGCGCCGTTGCCTAACCCATCAGGTTCGAGCGGCGCGCCCGGGAAATTCCTGTCGAGCTCGCCGCTGCCGTTCATGTCGTGAAAGGCGATGACGGCGTAGCGTCCCGTCTGGAGATTGGCGAAGACGATGGTGCTCCGCAGCGCCGCGCTGGCCCTTACCCCTGGCTCGCGACAGCCGGATGGTTCGCGATGCCGTTGGCGACAGCCTTGAGCCTCGGACAGCGATCGAACACATCGTTCGGGATATCGTCGATGATGCCGCTGCTGAGCCACCGATCCGCCATGTAGAGCTTGATGTCGGCGACACTCGGGCGCTCGCCGCCGACAAACGGGCCCTCACCGATCAGGTGCTCCACGTCGCGTCCCCATTGCGGGATGAAGTCCACGGCGAGCTGTTGGCGTGCCGCCTTCTTCTCCGCCGCATCCTGGATGCGCATCGTCGGCGAGATCTTGTGGCGCAGGTCCTCGACCGCATCCATCAGGGCGTCGTGGCGCGCGGCTTCGAACGGCTCTTGCGGGTGCAGGTCGTGGAGGCGGCCGATGAGCCGCAGGATGGCATTGGTCTGGCTGAAGACCCCATGGCCCTCGACCTCGAGCACGGGCACCGACCCGAAGGGCAGGTCGGGCTTCAGCTTCAGGAAGGCCTCACGGTCGACGCGATTGTCGTCGAACGCCTGACCAGCGAGCTTCAGTGCCAGGCGAACCTCCTCGCCCCGGCTGCCGGCGATATCGAAATAGGTGACGCTGAATTCAGCCATCGGTCCTCCTCCTCGCCGCAGCCTCGATGCTCCGGCGTGTGTCCGGTGTCTTAGTCAGTCTCCAGGCCCGCCGCCAATACGAACAGAGCCGGACAGCAGGGCGCGGCCATGAGGGAAATGAATCGCAAGCGGTGCCCGCTCACTTTGGGCAATGGTACCTCAGCGGCATCACGGCAGCTGACACGGCCACCGCGTTTCTCGGGACCAGTGCAGCGGTCGCCAGCACCTCTTTGGAGCTAAAGGGCTACCGTTTCGCCTTCGCCACCGCCATGTTGCTCGAGGCTGGCAAGACCTATCTGCTCGCCACCGTCAACGCCTCCGGATCCGCCACTACCATCAATCGGGTCGGCGTCATCTCCCGCGGCGGCAGCTCCGGCTGGGACCTCAATGCGCCCGGTGAGACCGTCTAGATAACGCCACAGCTCGACAGCATTGGGCTCGGTGTAGGGCAGGCGCCGGTGGCGTTCGGGACGGGGAAGTTTCTCATCGCGGTGGAGGGGACGATAGTTTGAAGCTGATCTTTCACCAGCTCCCGGTGTCGGCTGCGCTGATCAATTATTAGCCTAGCTTTGTACGCAAGCGTAAGCACGTCATCTTACTGACACCCAGTTGCCGGAACACTTCCGCCGTTGACATGTCTTGGCCGTGAAGAAAGTCCGCTTGGTACAGCTTGCCGACGATCTTCTCCGGCCTGCAACACTTCCTCGCCATCTCTGGTCTTCTTGATTCCTAAGCTTGAGGATGGCCCAATTCACAGTAGGATGATCAATTGACATGCAGGCCTGCTGATCATGCCTCCACAGTGTCCTGCAAAAGGCACCGGTCGATGGACTTGTCCGTAATGGGCTGGGCGGCCGGTTGGGTCGGGGAGCACTGAGGGAACATGATCCAGATCAAGCGAATCTACGAGCCGTTCGACTCTGCGGATGGCCAGCGCGTGCTCGTTGACCGCTTGTGGCCGCGCGGCATTCGCAAGGTTGATGCCCGACTCGATGAATGGTTGCGAGACATTGCACCAAGTCATGATCTGAGAACCTGGTTCGACCACGACCCCACACGATGGGAGGATTTCGCGCGTCGCTACGCGGCCGAGCTCGCGAATACTTCCTTGCAGAGATCATCTGGCGAGGCTCCGGGGTATCGGCAAAGCCGGCACACTCACACTGCTCTATGCGGCACGATCTGAGACCGTGAACCATGCGGTGGTGCTGAGGGCGTATCTGGCTGATGGCTAGGTCGTAGGCGCCCGCCTATCCCGAAGCCGGCTGTTGCCGGAAGCTGATGCGTGGCCCGGTTGACTCAATTCTGCGGGTCAACCGGACCTCGCACCGGCCGGTCGGATCAGTCGGGGTTGGCAGAGGTCACTTTCGCATTCATGGCCGGATGAAAGGCGCAGAAGTAGTCGGCCGACATGTCTGGGGCGACCGTCAGGGTCACACTTTGCCCGCGTTCGATAGGTCCAGTGTCCCAATCGCCGGCCTTGGCGGTCGCCGTATGGGGAGCCAGATCGCGGTTGGTCCAGGTGATGCTGTCGCCGGGTCGCACATCGAGAGTGCCCGGGACGAACTTGAACCCTTGGATGTCGACCTGGTGCAACACGGTCTCGGCGGTTGCGAGCCCTGAGCGAAGCGTGCTGCAAATCACCAGGGGAAGGCCCGCCGCGCCCAGGAGGACGCGGCGCCGGGCGCGGTCAGTCATTGCAGCGACTCGACCAATTTCTCGGCGTGATCTTCGTGCATGCGAAAGATCTCGAGCGCCTGCTCGAACAGGGCTTTCATATCGGCGTTCTCGATGTTGGGAATGAACGTGTTCGCCACGAGTTCGTTCACGGCCTGGTGGTAGGCGAACTCATTGGTCGCGTAGGCCATGTCGAACTCGGCACCGCGTAGCGATGTCAGCTTGTCGACGACATCCACCGAGCCTGCCAACAATGACTGGCTCAGGAAGTTGTCCTGCGCTTCGGCGCCCAGCTGGTCCAGCAGCGCCAATGCCTCGGCATTGACTGCCTCATGGTCGCTGATCATCGTCCGCGCGAAGGTGCGCACCTCTTCATTCTCGGACAGCGCCAGAGCGAGATGGGCATACTGAATATCGATGAGGTCAGCCGTGTAGGCGACATGGGCGATCTCGAGGTCGTTCAGATCAGCCGGGTCCTGCGCCAGGACTGGCGTCGCTGTGACCAGCCCGAGCGACAAGAGCGCAAGCATCAGGGTTCGCATCCGTCGTGCTCCAAGATTGGTGCCTCGCCCGAAATGGTCGAGGCATGAGGGGTTGGTGGTGACGTCGAGGTGGCATGCCGAGCGTCTGCCGGCCCGTTAGTCGGCCCACAGGGCCGGATAGGCTCGGGTGTAAATCCAGTCCGTCGCCTGGGCTGGAACGTGGCAGGCGAGGCATTCCGCTGCGTAGTCCGTGGTGATGAGGCTGTCGGGGTCGCTCGCGGCGAAGAAACCCCAGCCCCAACCGTCTCCCCAGAGCGGATTGTCGGGGAAGCGCTCAGTGCGATCCTTGACCATCACGAACCAGCCCTCGAGCTCGGTGGCGTAGGAAACGCGGCCCGTCGTCAGGTCCTCGGTGCTGGCCGTGCGAAGCTCTTTCACCAAGACAGCACCATCCGGAAACCCGCCCGTCTCACGGTAGGCTTCGGCGACACCCGGCTGGGTGTAGACGATGTGCATGCCTTGAGCGCCGTCCTCGCCGTTGACGGACCAGCTGCCGAGGAGCGTCCACTCCGTGCGAAACGGCACGTCCGGGAGCCTGATCGCCCCGTCGGCATCGACCGCAATGTCGAAGCCGGACGGCAGCGGCGCTTCGCTTTGCGCAAGAGCGAGCGTCGGCATGGCAACAAGCGCCGCTGCCGCGACAATGATCGTGATTTTCATTCGATGCGCCTCAGTTGTCCGGCGCCGCAGCACGCAGCACGGGATAGAACTGCGTGAACACGAAATCCGTCGCCGCACTGGCCTCATGGCAGGCGTTGCAGCTCTCAGCCGGAAACGCCGCTGCCGTCTCGGCGTAAGGCTCGGGCTGATGGCCGAAGGAGAAGTAGACCCATCCGCCGGGATCTTCCGGATAGCGGGCGGTGTCCTTCACGGCCAACTCCAGACCCTGAAACTCGCCTTGGAAGTAGCCGACGCCGGAGACCTCGCTGCAGGCACCATTGGCCTCGTCACAAGCGTCGCCCTCGCGGACCAGCACGAGTTCCTTGGCGATCTGGGTACCTTCGGGCCAGGCACCGGTCTCCGCAAAGACAGCGAATGCGCCAGGCTCGACATAGACGTTGTGGAACTCTGGAAACGGAGCCTGGCCGCCATTGAGCGCGTTCGGGGTCAAGGGCGTGCCGACATAGATCCAGGATCGCCAGCCCTCGGGTCTGATGACCTCACCGCCATCGGTGTACTGGGCCTGCGCCACTTCCTGCGACTGAGCCGGCGGCGACGTCGCCGCTAGAGCTAGGCCGATGATCAGGATCGTCGCGAGCGAGGTTGTCGCGTTTGCATTGGCTGAGCGGGGCATGTCTTCCTCCTTGCGTCCGGAACGACTATGTCAATTTCTGCAAACGCTCGGCGTTATGAATTCCATTCCATTTGGTTTCGGTTTTGATCGTGTAGAACGTGGGCATCGGGAGGTGCGCAATGCAAAACATCGACATCAAGCGAGTGCGCTACTTTCTGAGACTGAGCGAGACCCTCAGCTTCTCCGGCGCCGCGAGGGCACTCAAGGTTTCCCAGCCTGGCTTCACCAAAGCGATCACTGGGCTCGAGCATGACATCGGCGGACCGCTGATCCGCCGTGAAGGGCGCAACACGCATTTGACGCCGCTCGGCAAGGCCGTTCTGCCCTACTTCAAGGAGCTCGACATGAGTGCGGCGCGGGCGGAAGCGGCCGCGCGGCGACTGTCGGCCGGCGACATGCCGACCCTGCATATCGGCCTCATGTGCACGATCGGCCCGGACCCGATCTCCGCCTTTCTAACGAGATACCGGCAGAGCGCTCCGGATCTGGAAATCGTCATCCGCGACCTGAACCGGTCCGACCTTTCCGAAACGCTCCTGAGCGGCGCTGTCGATGTGGCGCTGGTCGGCGCGGAGATCGGCGATGTGCAGCGCTTTCGCTATCTCAAGCTCTACGTGGAGCGGATGGTCGTGGCCTGCGCGCCGGGCCATCCCTTCGCCGGCCGGCGCTCGGTCGATCTCGGCGAAGTCCTGCGGGAGCCTTATGTCGACCGCCTGCAATGCGAGTTTCGCGACACGTTTCTCGCCGAAGCCAATCGTCGCGCCTTCGCGCCGATCTTCGCGGCGCGCAGCGACCGGGAGGAATGGGCACAGTCCCTCGTCGCACAAGGCACTGGCGTGGCACTCGTCCCGGAACGATCGACTGTCGTGCCCGACCTGGTCCTGGTGCCGCTCAGTGAGCCGCAGCTCGAACGTTCGGTCTCGCTCGCCGTGCCCATCGGCCGCGAGGACACCGAGGTCGTGCAGAAGTTCCTCGGCGCTGTACGGACGCATAAGTGGAAGGATCAGTGATACCAGTCTGCATTTTAAGATCAGGCGTTGTCAGACTGAGTCGCTCGGCTCTGAACCATAGCGAAGGGATCCGCCTTCAAACCGCCATTTGCCGCCACTCTGTCACTGGGTGAATCGGCATGCAAATGGGACCCCACTTGGTTTTCATGGTAATGCCCTGAATTCACTGCCAAAATTGGCTTTCCGACGCATTTCAAGCGGCACACTGGTCTAGATCGAATTTGATTAATCGGGTCAATAGGTTGCATTACTAGATGGTAGGGTCCGTATTCAACGCCGATCCACAATATGCGCGGATTGTGGCACCAACCCCCATGACGTAAGCACGTGGGAGTATGGGGTAGCGACAGACCCACGCGAATTCCTGTGCCCGACTTGGGCTCCACAAGCAAGAAACGCCCTACTGCCCGGCTTGCCAAGGGGGCGTTTCGAGTACACCGGCCTCGCTGCCGCTATCATAAAAAGAGTGAATGGAATCGTCCGTGAAGTAGCGCCAGAAGCCGTCCTCGAAGGCGGGCTCGGTGATCTTGAAGCTGCCGTCGGCCTGGCGGCCCTCCAGGAACCGCCGGTAGGCGTCGAGAGGCTCCGGGCCGAATTGCTGGAAAATGACCCGCCCACCGTAGTCGCGATGGAGCTCGCGGTTGAGCTTCCAACGTTCGATCGACGCGCGTGCCATCCCGCGGCGCATCGTGTTTATCTGCGCGGCTTCCTCCGGGGTCAGATCGTCCTCTGAGGTCAATCCCGCTTGTAGTTGGACTTCGGCGTCGCGTTCAGCCTCGAGGGTTTTCCGCTCGGCGGCGGTGAGCCTGGCCGATTGCAGGCGTTCGTCGATCTCGGCGATGCGGGCGGCGCGCTCGGCGCGATCCTGCTGTACCATCCGCTCGAAGCTCTGGAGATAGGCATCGATTTCCGCATCGCTCGCCGTGATACCTTTGTTCGCGGCGTACTCCCCAAACAGGCGATCGAGGATCACCACCTGCATCTCTTCGGCGGTGTCGACACGAACTTCCTCGCCCAGCACGACTGCGGCAACCGGCGGTGCGGGCTCTTGTGTCGCCGCGGCGCGAACCGCCGTGATCAGCACGAGCACGATCCCGGCCACCGCCAGATTGCGCCGTTTCATCATCGCTGCGAACCCCTCTCGGCTATTGTCCGTGTATTCTATGGCCTCGATGCCTCGGTATGGAAGGCGCGACGGTCCGTGTTCCAGGCAGGCGGAGATGCCCTCGAACTCAACAGCACACTTGGCCGCAGCATGTTCATCGACGACGAGCAACCGGTGGCGGGCGTGTGGGAACTCGATGGGTCTCCCAGTCTTTTACGTAACTTATTGCCGTGCCGTGGCATTGAAGGGTCGGACCGGACCGACCGTATCCTGAAGGAGCCTTCTGATGCCCCCCCGTGTTTCGCCCGATTGCGGCAGAGTCAGCCTCTGTGGTGCTCTACCTGGCCCATGGCACTAGCGAAAAAACGACCGATTGGGCGGTAGACGACGATGACAGCAAACGGCCTAGGTGCACTGACGAATCAACGCTGAACGACCAGCTGGCGGGGCACCAGCGTGGCTTTCTGGGGGTTGATGATCCAGAAATAATGAGGCACTTCAGCGACGTCTTTGGCTCGAGGTAGGAGTAGGCTTTTGTTGCAGTTGCGCGTTTCGTTGGCCGTCGTCGGATTGTTGCTGGTCGCCTCTTGTACCCCGGTATCACGTGAAGATGCGCGTCGGGCCGAGGACGAATGCCGGGCCGAGGCCCGGCACGACGGTTATCGCCACCTGTCGCTGACGACGGATGCAATCGGCGTCGGCGACGTGATCGATTTCGGTATGACGGCGCGCCGTCACGGCACCGACTACACCGGCACATGTGTTTACGACAAAGACCGCCGCCGCGCCGAGGTGGACTTCAATCCGGCGACCGACAACGAAGACGATCAGTATGCCAATGCCCGGCAAATCTGCGAAGAAGAAGCCGAATTTCGTGACTATCGCGTGCGTGGCGTCAGCAACGAGCAGGTGCGCAACCATGTTATCCGGATGAACATGGAGTTGCGTCGCGACGGCGACGACTACGTCGGCTACTGCCGCTTCGAGAACGGCCACGCCGATCTCGACATCGACCGTGACTGAAACGGCGGGATAGTGGCGAGATTAGAATGACCAGCAAGAGCCTCTTCGCTCCTTTTGCCATTGCCTGCGCGCTGACGATCATGCCGCCACCGGTCGCTGCGCAGGACGACATCCGTACCGAGCGCGTGCAGTTCGAGCGCGGTGCGGAGAGCGCCACGATCGAAGGCTCGATAACCGGCTACGAGAGCGTCGACTACCTGCTCGGTGCCAGTGCCGGTCAGGCGATGAACGTCAGCATGGCGACCGACAACGGCGCCAACTACTTCAACATCCTGGCGCCCGGCGAGACCGATGCCGCGATGTTCATCGGTTCGACTTCCGGCAATCAGTACGAGGGCGTGCTGCCGGAATCGGGCGATTACACGATCCGCGTCTACCTGATGCGCAACGCGGCGCGGCGCGACGAGACGGCGAACTACCGCCTCGAGATGATCATCGCCGCTGCCGACGAACCCTCTGCGGCAGGCGGCGCGGGCGACGTGCCGGCGGCGCCCGAGGACGGTGGGCCGCGCCATTGGGAGGTCACCGGCGTCACGGGCGCCCTCAACCTGCGCGAAGAGCCGTCGACCGCGGCACGCGCCATTGCCAGCTACGCTCCCGGCACGGTGCTCGACAATCTCGGCTGCCTCGAAGCCGAGGGACGCGTCTGGTGCGATGTGCAGGAACCCGGCGGCGGCCCGCGCGGCTATGTCGCCGCCGAGTTCCTGAGCGCCGCCGTCTCGCCCGACGGCAGTGTCGCGACCGGCGAGGACGGCTCGGCATTGCGCGCGGGCCAGGGCGATTTCGATGCGACCGGCCAACTCCCGTGCGCCCAGGCTGCCGGCCAGCCCATGGGCCAGTGCGACTTCGGCGTCGCCCGCGCCGGCGGCGGCAATGCCACGGTGGTGATCACCCGCCCCGACGGTGCCCCCCGAGCGATCTATTTCAGCAACGGCGTGGCGATCGGTGCCGACACCAGCGAAGCCGATCCGGGCGACTTCAGCGTCGAGCGCGAGAGCGACCTCAACATGATCCGTGTCGGTGATGAACGCTACGAGATCCCGGACGCCGTGGCGCTCGGCGGATGAGCAAGACGGCTGAGGCAGCGCTGGCCGGGTTGCTGCGACGGTGCCGAGTGATGTTCTATTTCCTCGATCGTTCCCGGATGCCGTTCAAATACAAGATCATCGGTTTGGTCGCTGGCGTCTTGGGCGCGCTGATTTCCCTATCCTCGGCATCTCGGATCGCGCGACCACCTTCATTCGGGGTCCGATCGGCGGCTACATCGCCGGGGGGCTTCGCCAGCGCCAAGCGCCTTCTTCCCGAGTGTGCGCTCGGCATTCGGCAGTTGCCGTTGATCGCCTCTATTGGCCGTTGAACTTAACTGGGGATGAGCGAATGAAGGGCTTTCTGATCTTTATCGTCGGTGCCGTGATCGGCGCTATCGTAGGTGTTTTCCTGCTGTCGCCGTTTATCCTCGGAATCGGTACCGGTGTCGGCGTGGCCACGGGTCTCAAGGCGGGTGCCTGCCTCACAGTCGAGGCGGCCAAGGAAGCCGGCCTGGTCTCCGACGAGCAGGTCAATGAGGTCCTGCAAGCCGCGGTGGCGCAGATCTCGTCGGAGGACCTGCCGGCTGATTCCGCCGATCTCGAAGGTGACCTCGATTGCCAGCAGGTGGTCGCCGACATGCGGGCAGCTGCAAGCCAAGAGTGAGAGAACACGGCGCGACCGTCCCTGCCGGCTGGCAACGAGAACGACCAGTCTTGCGCGTCATCGCTCTGCCGCTAGCTGACTGCACTACCGGGTGTCGCTTGCCTCGCCGCGCTTGCCATATCCTCAATCGACATCTGCAGGAGGCCCGGTGCGCCGTGCGATCCGGACGCATTCAGCGTCGGTCGCAAGAGCAACCCTGGGATGATCCGCGTCGGCGACAAGCGCTACGAAGTCCCGGACGCAGTGCCGATCGTTGGGTGAGACCGACGGCCGGTAGGGCGCGCAAACCGGTGCCGAGCCGCAGCCGAACACACGCTGGCGCCCTCGAGCGCTACGGAGAGCCGTCCAGTATCATGATCATCTGTTTCGCCAGCGGGCTCTCCTGGAGCTGCTTTCCTTCCTCATCGGCACGCCGCGTGGCGCGCGGACCCTCGTTTGGGGACGGATTGGCACCGCAGCGGACGCTCAGCACGTCGGCCTCCTTTTTCGTGGTGGAGTCAGCGCAGGCCGAGAAAGCCGAGGATCGCGAGAACGATCACTACCAAACCGACCAGATAGATGATCTTGTTCATGGCTTGCCTCCCAGGAGTATGTTGTCGATCCAGCGTCGTGCCCGCTGTCGCACGGAACTGCGACGTGCAAGTGAGATAAATGCCCCAGGCGACATGTCAAACCGTGCCGCGCGCTTGCCCGTGCCATGATACCGGAGACGCCTGCGCAGCTTGATGGCCAGCGCTGGTTTGCCCATTCGAATGAACCATCTAGGCAAGTGGCTCGACGTGCGGAGCCCGAGGTTGGAAAACGCATGACGGAGGTAAGCATGAGCCCTCGGCTTTTCTTGGTGACTTGGCTGGCTGGTATCGCCGTGCTCGGCATCGCCGTGCAGCCGGGCGCGGCGCAGGAAGCGGCAACCCCAGAATCAGAGGAGGCGGAGGCGGCAATCGAGAAAGCGACCGCGCTCGAGGAGCAGGCGGCCGGCACGGCCGAGACGACGGAAGCAGCCGAGCCAATTACCCCGGCAGAGGCTGAGGCGGTCGATCCCGAGGGTGACGCCCCGCTCGACGAGGCGCTGGTTTGCCTCGCTCGCTCCGTCTACTGGGAGGCCAGGGGCCAGGAGGTCGCCGACATGGAGGGTGTGGCCAGCGTCGTGCTCAACCGTGTCGCCGCCGACGACTTCCCGGACACGGTCTGCGGCGTGGTGAGCCATGACCGACGATACGACTCTGCCGTTCCGGTTTCCAGCCGTCCGGGGCAAGAAGCTCACCGCCGCGTTTGACGGCGGGCGCCTGTCGTCGGACGGTGGCGTGATGCTGCTCGCCGCGGCGGCGCGACGGATGGGGATCGCCGAGAAGCTGGCGGCCGTGATCCCCGATCGGCGCGATCCGACGCGGGTGGTTCATCCGCTCGCCGAGATTTTGCTGGCGCGCATCCTCGCCATCGCCTGCGGCTACGAGGACGCCGACGATCTCGACACCCTGCGCACCGACCCCGCCTTCAAGCTCGCCTGCGGGCGGCTGCCGGAGAGCGGGGTGGACCTGATGAGCCAGCCGACCGTGTCGCGTTGGGAGAACGCGCCGACCGTGCGCGACCTCGTCAGGCTCGGCCGGGTCATGGTCGACCTCTACTGCGCCAGTTACGCCGCGCCGCCCGAGGCGGTCGTGCTCGACATCGACGATACGCTCGACGTGGTTCACGGCCACCAGCAGCTGTCGCTGTTCAATGCCCACTACGACGAACGCTGTTTCCTGCCGATCCATGTCTACGATACCGCCACCGGTCGTCCGGTGGCCATGATCCTGCGGCCGGGCAAGACGCCGTCGGGCACCGAGGTGCGCGGTCACATCCGCCGTCTCGTCCGGGCGATCCGCCGCCATTGGCCGACAACCCGCATCACCATCCGCGGCGACGGCCACTATTGCCGGCCCGAGGTGATGGACTGGTGCGAGGCGAACGGCGTCGATTACGTCTTCGGCCTCACCGGCACGAAGGCCCTCGCCGCCAAGGTCGAGGCGGTCGCCGACGCTATCCGCGTCGAGCGCGCGATCGATGACAGCGACGCCGTGCGCGGCTTCGCCGAGACCACCCACGCCGCCAAATCCTGGAAGCAGGCGCGCCGCGTCGCCGCCCGCATCGAAGCGACGCGGCTCGGTCTCGACATCCGCTACGTCGTCACCAACATCGCGACCGGCACAGCCGAATGGCTCTATGCCGACCTCTATTGCGCCCGCGGCCAGGCCGAGAACCTGATCAAGCTGCACAAGGCCCAACTCGCCTCCGACCGCACCAGCTGCCGGGCCGCGACCGCCAACCAGATGCAGTGCCCAATCGAGGCAAAGCGTCGTGTCTGTCGGCGCGTGGACGGATCCTGAGACCGTCGGCGCTTTCGCGCGGACCGAGATCACGATCCGCGGCGACAGCCACTATGGCCGGCCGGAGGTCATGGCCTTTTGCGAGGCTCATGGCATCCGCTACGTCTTCGGTCTGGCCGGCAACGAGGTCTTGCGCAAAGCCGTTGAGGATGACGCCGACGAGATCCGCACCATCCGAGCCCTGGAGAACAAGGACGTCCTGCGCGGCTATAGCGAGACCCGCTATGCGGCGAAGTCCTGGAAGGGCACCGAACGCCGGGTCTGCGCTCGCATCGAGGCCACGCGAAAGGGCCTCGATGTCCGCTACGTCGTCACCAACATCACCGGGCTCGATGCCAAGACCATCTACGCCGAGCTCTACTGCGCCCGCGGCCGGGCCGAAAATCTCATCAAGCTGCACAAGACCCAGCTCGCTTCCGATCGCACCTCATGCCGATCCCCGCTCGCAAATCAGATGCGCCTCGTGCTGCACACCGCCGCCTACTGGCTGATGCTCGCCGTTCGCGACGCCATTCCCAAGACCAGCATCCTGGCCAACGCCGAGGTCGCCACGATCCGCACCCATCTCGTGAAGATCGGCGCCCGCATTCACGAAACCGAATCGCGCATCAGGATCGCCTTCGCCGCCGCCTGCCCGCAAGACGCGCTCTTCCGTCAGCTTGCCAATGCTCTCATCCCTGCCGCACCATAACGCCCGGGGCCATGAGCCCAGAACAAGCCCCGTTCACCCAACCGCCAACCGACATCGCCAAGCCCAAAACGCCGACGAACGCCGCCGGAGGCCCTGCCGCGCATATCGCTCAGGCACCCCAATCAAGACCGGCCCGATGAATAGATCGGGTTAATTGCTCGCGCCACGAATCCTCTTTATCACCTGCAACCCTGCAGGGATGGTAATCAGGGCGCATCCCAAAAATATAAGAACAAATGCCAGGGGCAGAAAGAAGCTCTCCTGTAACACATTATTCTCGTCCAACCGAGCGCCGTAGAATATCTGCTCCAAGATGCCCGACACCACGCCTGAAACGATCAGTGCGAATCCCAACCACGTAAGTTTCGACATTCAACACCTCTTCATTACCTCGCATTTCGCTGCTAGAGCATTTTCCGATCACTCTGGCTCGTAGCCAGTGGCGGTGAAGTAGTTGGCGCATTCTTGAGGTGTGAAGGCTTGGATGGCGCCGGCGATGGCGGATCCCAACGCATTGACGGTGCGGGCGGCAGCTTTGCGGAGCCGGGTTTTGAGCCCGCATTCTCTATTTGACAGCACATGCGCCGCAGACGACGGGTCGACCGTCGCCTCCACGAACTCCATGATTGCCGTCTTCGCCGGCCCGTCGTTCCATGACGGAAGCGGATCGGCGGCGAAGGCGGCTGAGGGCAGAAGCAGTGCGGCGAGCAGCGCCGTCGGTTTCAATCCTCATCTGTTCAGGGCGCTCGATCCTCCCACTGGGCAGTGGCAGATCTCCAAGAGCCGCTTTCCGCGTCCCAGATGCTCGCAGCGAAACAGGGGGAGGCGACTCCCCCTCGGCAGGCCGAGCTGTTCAGCCTTGCCAAGACTAACGGACCGTGGGCGGTTGCGATTAACGCCCATCCCTGATTGAGCAAGGACTGCAGGCTGTCCGAGATAAGGAAATGGGACATGCAGCCACCAGTTCCGCAGTAGAGCGAGACGCCAGAAGAACAAGCAAATCCTGCCTCATTGAGGATCCAGTCAGACGTGCCGTCGCCATCCAGATCGACTCGATCCACAGCGCCCCATTCGAGCGCGAATGCCCCGTTGTTCGTAGTTGAACACAGTTCCTCAGCTGCTTCGATCTTCTCCTGCAGCACCTGAGGCAAGTCTGCAACGCCATGGGCGACGGCAGACCCGTGAACAAAAACAAGCGCCAACCAGAGAACCAGCTTGGTCCGGCCACCCTGTCGCAGGAGGCGGTTCGGACAGGTACTCAGTTGCATTGATCGTACCGGTAGTCGCCATATTCGATCCAGCGTGCCCCGCCCAGCTCAAAGACGAGGAACTCGCTTCGGTCCTCACCCAGAAGCGCGACAACGAAGCCTTCAGGCGCTTGGGAGTTTCCGAAGTAGCTGTAGGAGGTCATGGCGCGGATTTCCTCGCCGTTGACCATCGCCCGCGCGTCCCATTCGTCGGTCGCATCGTCCAGCAAGCGATATTCGATCTGACGTTCGATTGCGCCACCGCCACAATACACAACACCTTCAGGAGCCTCCATGGCAGGCGCCGCCGACGTTGATTGCACGCCACAATCGCCGCGCAGCGAGCGGATTGCTGCGCCGGAGCCGGACAGGTCGAATATCCCGTAGGACATGTCCTGACTCGTCATGGAAATATTCACCACCGCATTCGCGGCAAGTTGGTCCAAGATAAAACCATAGTCTCCGGCATCGTTGAGTAGGATCTCGACGGGATAGTTGTCGACGATACGAACTGTGGCGTTGCCTGCGCCAACCTGGAAAGCACCCACCTCAGTCTGGCCGTCGGACATGAAAC
The DNA here is from genome assembly GCA_942491185.1 of uncultured Alphaproteobacteria bacterium. Taxonomy (GTDB): domain Bacteria; phylum Pseudomonadota; class Alphaproteobacteria; order Geminicoccales; family Geminicoccaceae; genus SLRI01. Next base: position 22,678 of record CALOAB010000004.1, read on the forward strand.
GGATCGAGAAGCCGCCCTCGGCGACGATTCTTTCGCTTTCTTCGTAACCGGCGGGCACGAACCGCATACTGTCGCACATGAGTTCCAGCGCCATGTTGCCGGACTGAGCATAGGCCAGGGCGGTCGGAGAGGAGGTGTAGGACCAGTCCGCATACGCGGAGGTCGCGCTCAAGAGGCTCGCCGAAGCCGCCAGCGGCATGAGTGCCGCTGTCAATCTCACGTTCAGCATCATTCGCTCGCCTGGTCTTGGATTTGCGCGAGGAATTCCTCGCAGGCTGCCGCGGTTCCCAAGCTTTCGCCTTCCGCCTCGACGCCCTCCATCGCCGCCACGTTGGACGCCGCGCGTTGAAGAACCTGATCCACCTGCTCGGATGTCAGGAGCCCCTCATCCTGTGCGGCCTGCATGGTCGCGCAGATCCCTGTTTGGAGCCCCGCTGCAACACCCATCCCTGCCGTTGTTCCCGTCAGAATTGCTCCACCGAAGACGGTTCCCAGAATGGCACCCAGAACGAGGCCGCCCAAACCGATCAGAACTTTGCCCATATCATTCCCTCCGAAATGTTTCGAAATTTCTACGAACAGCGCCTTCTATGGCGTCAAAAGGGCTGCTGCTGCCTACTGGTTGGCGGACCAACCCGCGTTGTACCCGCGTGCGAAATAAGGCTCGAACGTCGAATCGTATCCTTCGTGACGTTCATAGGCCATGCTCATGTTCATGCTCGCGTCGTTGGCGCCAAGGCGATAGCCATCCTGGTAGTACTCACACTCGTTTCCGCCGAGGTCCGAAGGGCATGCGCTGCTGGAGCCGGTGACGTCTGGACTGGATGTCGTTTCCATGCATCCGACCAACAGAAGTGCAAGTGTCGCACTGCCCGACGCGATTAAAGCCATTCTCATGATTGACTCCAATTATAGTTCCACACGGGATTCCTAGCGCGTACCGTAACTCATCCGTAAGCTGGCATTCTCCAGATGCCCGCGGCCCTCTCACTCTACGGCCGGAAAGAGAGCGTCGCCAACCCCTCTTGGTGCGACGCGAGTGGGTGGCAGGGCGCCTGACCGGAAGATCGCCAGTTCTCATCACGAATGGCGGGTCTCCGATGCCAATCCACGGTGTCCGTCGTCAGGACATTTGGCGCCGACGTCCGACAGCCTCAGCCTCGCTGACTGATGTTATCGAGCCATGCTTCCTGTCGGTTTGTATCGTACCGACACTCGGCATTGAACCGTTCGCGATCGCCATGCCGCTTTTGCTCCAACCGCAACACCATGTCGTAGCCACGACGATGATGGCTGATGTCGGAGACATCGCGGACCTTGAAGTCGCGGCGCTTCGCCTCGTTCTCGCAGGCGAGGACGGCACGGTCGCGCCATTGGCGGTCGTTGTCACCGTGACCGTGCGATCCACCACCGCCGCCGCGCCGCGGCGGGTCGTCGAGGCCGTCGTGGCGGAACTTGGCCACCCGGTTGCTGCCCTCGAAATTGACGGTGCAGTCGATGAACCTGGTCGGGTTTTTCTGGTCCGGCCAGCGCGCTTCCATGTAAGCCTCGACCTGCCATTTGTCGCCGTCGCGGTGGGTTCGCTTGACCCGGTCGAGCCGGGCGCCCCGGCCACCGGCATCCCTGACGACCTGGTTGGCGTAGTCGGTGCAGAGCGAGATCGCCTGGTCCTCGCGCTTGGCGGAACTGCCTGAGGAGCCTCGGTCATTGTCGTTGTCGTCGTCGCTGGCCGCCAGCGCCGCCACGGCGCCGATGGCCGCGATGGCGCCGATCACGCCGATCGCGGTGCCCGCACCGATGCCGCCACCATCATCGCCACGTACCGCGAACTCGGCCGAGCAGCCGCGATCGACCCAGATACCGCCCGGATCGTAGCCCCAGCTCCGGTCCTCGACGCAATTACCCCTGAGTTCGCGCTGCAGGACGACGCCACCCGAGGTGTCGGAGGTGCAACGCTCGTAGCCACCATCGGAGCGGCAGTTCACGGTCGCCGCCTGGGCGATGCTGCTTCCCATCAGCATTGTTGCAGCAACAGCGGCAGCAAGAACCCGAGCTGTCATGAACCTCTCCCAGCAGCGCCAACAATGTCCATTGGCCGATACGTCGATCCAGCTATAGTCGGACCGTTGCTTGGGTACAACGCAGAAGGGCGCGGCAGATGATCTTGTCGATTTTTCGCGGGAGAAAGATCTTACTTATTGTCGCATTGATTGTACTGGCGACAGCTGGACCGCAATTAGTGCGCGCCGAGGTCATGGCGGAGATCGAAGAGCGCGGGGTCTTGCGGGTCGGCACCTCGCTCAACCTGCCATGGGCGATGCGTGACGCGCACGGCGACCTGTTCGGCTTCGATATCGACAATGCCAGCAAGCTGGCTAGTGATCTCGGTGTGGCGCTCGAGCTGGTCGAGCTGCCGTTCGGCGAGCTGCTCGATGCGCTCGAGAACGGCACCATCGATGTCGTCGCGGCAGGGCTTTCGATCACCCCGGAGCGGGCCCGGCACGTCGCCTTCTCCGCCCCCTACATGACCAGCGATGTCGGCGTCATCGTGCGCGTCGTCGACCTGACGGAGCGGCACGACATCCTCGGCTTCAACGAGTCGGACGTCACCGTCGCCGCTGTCGCCGGCACGACCACCGAGATCGCCGCGTTGCACGCGCTGCCGAGTGCCAGTCTGCAGCTCTTCGATACGGTCGGCGCCAGCATCGAGGCATTCCTCGATGGCGAGACGACCGTGCTCGTCGGCGAGACGCCGGTGCCCGAGCTCTTGAGGTTCGAGAACCCGGACGTCTTCACGCTGCTGCCGGAATCACTGCTCAGTAGCGGCCAGGCTTTCGCCGTGCGCCGCGACGAGCACGCCTTTCGCACCTACCTCGACAACTGGGTCAGCGCCTACGAGACCGCAGGCGTGCTCGACAAGTCGCGGCGCTACTGGTTCGTCGAGCACGCATGGTTGGGCCGGCTCGACACGCCGCTGGTCGAGGTGGCGATCGAGGAACCATCAGACGAAGGATTAGTTCCGGCAGCCGATTAACGGTGCTCGTGCTCCGGGCATTTTCACTGTCAGTGCGGTCGACCCACGAGAGCGATCAGCGTGTTCGGTTCGGCAAGATAGCGATACCTCAAGCTACCATGCGAACTCACGCATTCGCATGATCAATGGGTGCAGTCGCATTTCTCGATGAGCCCAGGCCGTGCTTAATTCTGCGGGATGCGCAGCATCTGCCCCGGATAGATCTTGTCCGGGTCGCTCAGCATGGGGCGGTTCGCCTCGAAGATCTCGTTGTACCTGGAGCCGTCGCCCAAAAACTTGGTGGCGATCGCCCAGAGCGTGTCACCCTTTTGCACCGTATGAAAAACCGGTTCCGAAGCTGCCTCATCGGTCGTGATGTCTTCTTCGACCTTGGCGACGCCAGCCACGTTGCCGACGGCGAGGATGACCTTTTCCTTCTCGGCCTGGGTCGCGGCGTGTCCCTTCACCTTTACCGTGTCGCCATCGACGGATATGCCGAGATCGCCGGCCTCGAGGCCGAGGTCCTTGATCTCTTTCTCGAGGGCGTCAGCCGCCGGTGGCGCTTCTGCCGCCTCCGCACCGCCGATGCCGATTGCCTTCCCCGCACTCTTGACGAAATCCCACATGCCCATGTCTTCACTCACCCTTAAACGCACCAGCTGTCGTGCATGACCGGAATCATACTACGGCGCTCCGCCACCTGCACACAAGCACAGCTAGCCCAGATTGACCTGCCCGTATGCACAGAGACTTGCTTCAGGATGAGAATGCCGTCAAGGACACGAAAGTGATGGCGTGCGAGCGGCCTTCAAGTCGATACCAGTCATGACCGACGATGCGCAAGCCACGGCGAGATCCAATGCAACTCGGAATTGTTAGTTGAACGGCAAGAGCATGAAGGGAACGGTCGAGGCATTCCTGCCCTTCGCCATCCTGCTCACGATATTCCTCCTCGGCTTCATAACGCTCCGGCCGTTCATCCCCGCGATTGTCTGGGCCCTGGTGCTGAGCATTGCTCTGGCTCCGCTGCACGAGCGGATCGAGACTGCCGCATGGGGCAATCGCAAGCTGGCGACGATCCTTGTCGCCATACTGATGATCGTGGTGCTGTTGCTGCCGATCGTCGGCTTGTCACGCGCGATTCTGGCCTTCGTTCCCGAAGCGCTGGCGTGGCTGGAGAACCTGAGCGAATCGGCGCTGAGCGAGCGGATCACGGTGCCGGACGGCAGCTCTCTTTTGCGCGGCGATCTCGCCGCCATCTGGAACACCATCGTTGCCGACCTCGCCATTATTCAGCGACACACCGACAGCGATTTTCGGCCGCTTCTTTTATGGCTGTTGGACGAAGGCCGGCTGCTGAGCACGTTCGTGCTCGAGTTCGCTCTCGGCATCATCCTGGCCGCGTTGATCATCAACCAGAAGCATCAGATCGCGATGGCGCTGGAGCGGCTTTTCGGCCGGCTTGCCGGCGGCTCTGGCCGCCCCGTCGCGGCCACGGCGATCGTCACCGTTCGGTCCACCGTCTACGGCATCCTCGGTGCAGCGGCGGCGCAAACAGTGGCGGCCTCGGTCATCTACATCGTCTCGGGTGTGCCACACTGGATGATGCTGTCGTTCCTGACCTTCATCCTCGCTATGGTGATGGTCGGGCCGATCCTCGTCTGGGCGCCGATCGCCGTTTGGCTGCTCATCGACGGTCAGGTCATGCTGGGGCTCTTCGTCGTCTTTTGGGGGCTCGTCGTCGTCGGCCTCACCGACAATCTCGTGCGAACCCTGGCTGTGGCCCGAACGAGCGACCTGCCCGCCAGCCTCGCGTTCCTCGGCGCCATCGGTGGCCTCCTTGCCTGGGGCGTGCTGGGTGTGTTTCTCGGCCCAGTCATCGTCGCTCTGTGCCGCCACCTCATCCTCGAATGGGTACGCGAGAGCCGAGATGTCAGCGAGGCGACTTAATGGATTTCCTGATTATCTGCCATCCTCGTCCAGGGATGATGGCAGATAATCAGGAAGCTAGAACATGCGCACGTCGGTGGACGCGCGCTGCCGACTGAGGTCATCTGCTATGCCTGACAGATGGACTTGGGAAATCAGACCCTGCACCTTTCAGCGATTACGCCCTTAGACCATTCAGCCGAATACCGCGAAACCCTGATCTATGCGCGCCAGGATCGCATAGGTCAGAATCCCTAGGATCGAACAGAGAAGAACCCCTCCCAGAAGAAGGTAGACCATAAGCCGACTCGTATGCATCGCGAGGCTTCCGATGGTTTGGTCAGCGTTGCGCCCTGCCTCCGAGGCGATGCAGGCGACATGGCGTTGGATGCCGTAGAGCAAGACACCAAGGGTCAGGAAAAGGCCGGTGACGACAAGGCTGATGCCGAGAAACGTCCAGCTGTGCGGCGCCCGATCCGGAATGAAGAGGCTTGCCGTCACCAGTGCGCCGGCGGTGAAGCAAAGAGCGATGGCGCAGAGATAGACAGCCTGGAAGACGTAGACCACGCCTATTCCACGCTGATGGTCCCGTCGGGCAGCACGAAGCCACGTCGAGGCATGCCGGCAATGCAGCCGGTGTCCGGCGCGGCGTCCGGCTCGGCGAGGAAGGCCCTCAGGATCTCACCGGCGCAAAGATTGATCTCGCCAAGCTGGACATGCGTGCCTTCAGGGAACAGTACCATGGTCGCTCGAGGCAGAGTCTCGGCCACCAGCTCGCTTCGGATGGCCGGCGTTCGGGCGTCCAGGTCACCGGCGAGGATCAGCGTCGGCACATCGGTCGTAACATCCACGTCGGTGTCATCGGGCAGTGACGGCACCTCTGCCGCCCGGCAGAGCTCAATGTATTCCTCCAACACGGACTGGCCGTAGGCGATCGCATAGGCGCTGGCGTCGGGATCGATGATCATGTCGTCGGGCGACGTCACGGGATCATCCGAGCAGACGACGGCCATGTGCATCAGCATTGCCGTGCCACCCCGCGTCGCCCCGCGGGAGGCGACGATGCTCGAGCCCGTCACGTCGCCCAGAACCGCAGCCGCCGAGGTCCGGCCATCGGCGACGATGGCGGCAAGGATTGCCGGAAGCGACCGGATGGCGATCTGGCCGGTCTGGAACTCGAAGATGAGCGAGGCAAGGTCGCTCTCGGTCAGCGTCAGGTCGATCTGAGTCTCAGGATCGGAGGGATCTTGATAGGTCGTCTCGATCGGGCCCTCTTCGAACAGGTCCATCGCCTGCCCGATCAGCGCATGTACGTCGTAGGCCTCGGCGCACTTCGCATCGGCGGCGCAAAGGGCGGCGAGCTTCTCCGTGGCAACATCAGCGTCGCGCACGCGCTCCTGAACCCAGCTCCGCCGCGACAGCGAATTGGCGCCGTCGAGGATAACGGCCTCGAGACTTCCCGGGAAGTCTCGCATGAAATGCTGGCCCAGCTGGGCGCCGTAGGACGCGCCGTAATAGACGATCCGGTCATAGCCCAAGGCCTGCCGCGCTGCGTCCACGTCCGCGGCTATCCGGACGCTGTTGTACTGGGCGAGATCGATGCCAGCGCCGCGCGCCGTGTCGACGCAGGCGGCGAGGATCTGTCGACCGACCTCGAGAATTTCCACTTCGTCGAGCCCGCGTTCATGGGCGGTCCAGGGCAGGCCGTACAACTCGGGGCAGTCGAGCATCGGGGCCGCATAGCCCGCACCCCGCTGGTCAAGCAGCACGACATCCCGCTCGTCGAGAATCGGGCCAAGGAACGCGTCCGCGAACAGCATCAGGGTTTCGGGCTTGATGAAGGTGTCGCCCGGCCCGCCTGCCAGCATGAACAACGGTGCTTTCGGATCGGTCGACATGGTGGGCAGCCGAAGGAAAGCGAGGTTGATCTCGGGGCCGTCCGGCTGATCCGGGTTCTCCGGCAAAACTACGTAGCCGCAATCTGCCCGGAGCGCTGGCGTGTCTTCGGCCTCGACGATAAAGCACTCGTCGAGCGTCTCGACGGTCGCCTGAGCCTTTGCCGGCGGGGCCGCCATCAGAGCCGCAAGAGTAATGGCGCCGGCCAATGCGACCAGAGCCGTGAATGAGGACGGAAATCGGTTGTTGGAATACTCTGTCAAAGCGATACCCGTGGGATACTAGTGCTCATCTACGACGACATCGACGTGGAACTCGCGATCACCGACCGGGTGGCCGGTGATGCAGTCCGGGGATTTCGTGGAGGAGGGGCCGACGGAGGGCCGTTTTCTCCGCCGCCACCCACCCCTACACGCGACCGCTTCTGGCCGCGACGCCGGACCTCGATGCCGCGCTACGGGCGCGGGAAGCCGAGGCGCTGTCCAACCCGCAACGCGGCGACCGGCCCCACGCGCCCCGCGGCGACTGTTCGGGCGGGACCGCCGGCTCAGCGCAGCTTCTCGAAATAGGTGACCGAGCCATCAGCCTCCACGTCGCAGACGTAGTTGCCGTCCGAGAACTCCATGATGAGTTCGTAGGCGCCGGGCTTAAGAGCCGTGGTTTCCACGATGTCGCCCGACCCCAGCAGCATGTCGTTGCAGGCGGAGGCCTGCTTTCGGCTCGGCTTGCCGCTGTCGGCGGCGGCGTTCTCCGCAGTTCGCACCCACTTGAAACGATCGTGGGAATCGAAGCGGCACTTGAACGCGACGTCGCCGCTGTTCGACTCGTAGGTCCCTTCAGCGTTGTGAGCGCCGTGCTTGATCTTGCGCAGGTCGCCCATGGAAATGGTGCGCGGGTTGACGTCGAATTCGGCCGAGGCTTCGCCCTGGCAATAGCGCAGCATGTCGCGCTCGGCGACCTTGTCCTTTGCCAGGGCAGGAACGGCTGCTGCGGCGAGAACGGCGCCGACGAGGCCGGCGGCGAAGGTGCGATGCATCTTTTCTTTCCCTTAAGCTGTCAGATGTGGACTGCGGCTGATGAGATACCGATACCGCATGTGCTTTAGCCTGGATTTTCGAAGCGATTTGACTCAGGACTCACGCTTGAGCGGTCATTTTGATCAGCCCCCAGCGACTGGTCCAGGTTGAATGTTAGTGCATGGGTGGATTCGCCGCCGAGCTGGATGGTCGGCGTAGCGGAGTAGAGCCGAACGGCCAGCATGGCGGAACGATCGTTTCGGGAGCTGGGGGCCGGTATGCCGGGCTCATGCGAGCGGATGGTGTTGAAGTGGCGACGCCATTCCTCGATGAGCGCTCGGGCCTCCTTGACGGAATCGAGGATCTCGCCGTCGAGCAGCTCGTCGCGGAAACGGGCATTGACTGACCCGATTTAGCCGTCCCACGCCATCTCGGGTTTTCCTCATTCCTGAGCTTAGGGATGGACCAATTCACAGGGGGAGGGTCAAAGCGCGACGGAACCCGCGCACGCCGCCGGAGACCTCGGCGCCCCGAGTTGCGCTCAGGGCTCGAAGTAGGTGCGCAGCGACGCCTGCCAGTCGGCGCTGCGGAGATGCACGAGCAAGGCGCGGTTCAGGGGCTCGCGCAACTCGCTGCCTGGTGGCAGCGCGATACCGTAGTCCTGGCGCGCGAAGGTCCAGGGCAGCAACTCAAGGTCCGCCGCGAACTTGGTGTTGACGAGGTAGGTCAAGATCGGTGCGTCCTGCACGAACGCCTGGATACGCCCAGCAGCGAGCGCCGCCAGGCCGTCATGCGTGCTCGTGAAGCCGACGGCGCTGATATCGCGGTCGAAGAGGAAGCCGGCGCTGGTCGAGCCTTCGACGGTTCCCGTCTCAACGCGGCGGAGATCGAAAACGTCGTCAAGGGAGCTGCCGAGCTTGCTCAAGGTCAAGGTGGAGGCGATCGTCGCGGTGAAGCTCGACAGGACGACGAGCGAGACGAACATCCAAAGCAACGCGACAATCCGGCCACCGAGCGTCCTGGGCGCCTTGTCGCCGTAGCCCACGGTCGTCATCGTCACAGCCGACCACCAAAACGCGCTGCCGAGGCCGGCATGCGGAGGGCCACCGAACATCTCGCTGTTGCCGCGGCGCTCGAACAGCCAGACGACGAAACCGGACACGAAAAGGACGAGCACGAGACCGCCAACGACGTAAAGGAACTCGATCGAGGCAAAGCCCTCGGCCACTCTCAGCCAGTGCTCGCCCGTGCCTTCCTGCGGCACTGCCACGCCCAGGCCCGTGGTGTAGAAGGGATGGCTGAAGTCGACCGCTTCCTCGCGCTCCGCGGTGGTCGTGATGGCGGCTACCGCGGCGTCTATCTCGCCCGCGACGAGCGACGGCAGCAGCTCCGCGAAGGGCCGTTCCTCCAGTACGAACTCGACCTCCAGCATCGTGGCCAGGTCGCGCCACAAGTTTATGCCGAGGCCATGCCACTCGCCGTCCGCGTCCTGCATGGCGAACGGCGGCGCGAGCGTCGTGCCGACGCGCAGAGGCTCACGCTCGGGCGCCTCCTGCGCGGCGACTCCGCTGGCCAGGACGAACGCGACGAGAAGGACGACGCCGAGGCATCCGACGCGCGCGAGGCCGTTTTTGCTCATGAGTGTCTCCGTTGCCTTCAAGCACGCCACTAGAGCGGCCGCCTCAGGCCTCGCTTTCGGCGTGAATGTAGTCGGATCGCACAAGAGCCGCGACGGCGGGTCTCGGCGAGTGGGCGGGACGGGTACCGGGTCAGGTGCTCTAGCGCAATGTCGCGTTCGACGCCGACCGGGAAGCGCTCAAGCGCTGCAATGATCTCGAGGTTCTGCATCATCATTGTTGGGAAGCGGAAACCGCACTCGGCAAGGGCCGCTGCGATGTGCGGATCGCCACTTCGGCCGAGTGCAATGATCGTTGCCATGCGCACCTCGTCGATGGGACGACGCAGTGCATGGAGCATGGCGATCTTCAGACGACTGGCCCCGAGCTGGGGCACTCAGTCACTTTGAAAACCGGCGGGAGGTTGGCCGGCTATGTCCTTTGGGCCAGGGACATACACGCGCTTGGGTTGGGGGCGGTTTAGGCGGGGTGGAAAAAGCGGGGTGGAGAACACAAAGGGGGGGGTGGGAAGGCGGCTGCCGAACCCCGTGAGGTCGACGGGGGGGTGGCGGGGGACCTCCCCGGTCGGCCCTAGAGTGGGTTTGGGGGGGGGAGACGGGGCGGGGAGGGGGCGGCCGGCCGGGTTTTCTTATGATCGGAACCGTAGCGGGGGGGCTGAAGCTGCGGGGGGGCGCGCGGGAGGCCGTGCGGATGGCGCTGAGACTCGCGGGCGGCCATGATGGTCCAGGCGGCAACGCTCTACGCCATGCCCAGTCGGGTGGTGGTCCCGTGGGCTGATGAATCGCCATTCTGGCTCGATGAAGCGCGTCAGCTGGAAATCCTGGTGAGACTCGCAGTCGCCTGGCTGGTGATCGCGGGAATCATCCGACGTCGGTGAGAAAAGGCACGCTAAACGACCACGTCGATGCGCTTGATGGAAGATGGCCGACTGTTCGGTCAGTATCCGAAAATGGGACAGTCGGCCCTTGCCATCTTACTTTATTCAGATGAGACGCGCGGCACGATACTTCCGCCGACGAAAGCTGCCCAGTTCTCCATCAGGCGCCGTCGCTTTTCGAGGAGATCGCCACGGGCATAGGCTGCTTCTGCCTTGTCCCTGAGCTGATGAGCCAGCGCCGCTTCGATCACCTCGCGCGGGTGAGCGGTCGTCTCGCCGGCCCAGTCGCGGAACGTAGAGCGGAAGCCGTGAACTGTAAGATCGGAGCGACCCATGCGCTTGAGAACGGCAGCCAGGGTCATGTCGGAGAGCGCGACATCTGACTTGGTGGGGCTCGGGAACACCAAAGTGTCGGGCGCTGCGGGCTTCCCGAGCAGTTCAAGCGCCAGCGGAACGAGCGGCACGCGATGGTCCTTGCCGGCCTTCATCCGATGGCCAGGGACGACCCAAAGGCCGTTGGTCAAGTCGACCTCGCCCCAGGTCATGCCACGTACTTCGCCAGAACGGGCGGCGGTCAGGATCGCGAACGCCAGTGCTCGGGGACCGGTGCCCACCCGCTGCATCAGTGCTGCGAAAAAGCCGGGAGCTTCCGTCCACGGCAAGGCCGAGAAATGCCTGACGCGATGGATCTTGCTCGGCTTCGGCAGCAGGTTCTCCAGATGCCCCTTCCAGGTGGCCGGGTTGACCGCGAATCGGCCCTGCAGGGTCATGGCGTAGCTCAGCACCGCCTCGATCCGCTGCCGGACGCGCACGGCGGTCTCGGTCTTGGTTGTCCAGATCGGCTTGAGCACGTTCAAGACATCTTCGGTCGTGATGCTGACCACATCTCGATCGCCCAGGCTGGGGAACACGTAAGTCTGGAGCGTGCTCGGCCATTGGCCGGCGTGCTTGCTGTTCCGCCACTCTACCCGCTTGCTCGCGATCAGCGCCTCGGCCGCGGCGCGGAAGGTGAGCACTTCCGGTGCTGCGCGCTTGGGCTCCTCGCCGGCCTTGACGGCCCGCCGCTGCTCGCGCGCCTTGTCTCGCGCCGCGGCGAGCCCGACCTCTGGATATGCCCCCAACCCGATATCCCGACGACGGCCGTCGCGCTGCACGCGCAGCACCCAGGAGCGACTGCCTGACCGTTGCACGAGCAGCGACAAGCCTTCGCCATCTGAGTGGCGCCCGGCCTTGGCCGCTCTGATCGCCCGGTCGGTCAGCGGCATTTCGTTACCTCACTCGTTACCACACCTGAGCTTGGCTTACCACAGATTGGCACGAACGGGAACGGACGTTGGCGACCGCGAGGTCGAGATTATCCCTATAATAAACAGACAGTTGCGAACAATGCGGGACGTCTACGAACGCGGATTCGTCGGACCCCGTCTCCGCCAGTTCACACGAAAAATCAGATACTTAGGCGTCGTTCTTGCGGCCGTCCGACAACGATGCCGACATCAGCCGTCAGCATATCGATCGATGGGACTGGATCGATAGGGCGGTGACGGACCGGCGCCGTCCAACGACTGGCGCAGTTGCGGCGACCGCCACTGGTAGCACAAAGGTGAGGCTGACGGCTCGGGCCGGCCTTCGGCAGGCGTTGCATCCTCCGGCTGCTATCGATTGCGCCCAACAACGACCGCAACTAATCTGAATGCCTCTTCAAGCTCCTAAAGAGACATGTCCGGCGCAATGCGATGAGCCTTCCAAAACCTTGCTTCGGGCCGGCGGAACACCGACGGATACTCTGGTAAACTCGCTACCGCTCTTGCGGGTCAGCCAGCTCATCCACGTCGTGGGTGCTGCGGATTCCATGGGGGTTCCCGTCGGCAGCGTGTTGCGAAAACTGGGGCAGCCGAGCTGGGACCAATGCGATCCAAATGGATTGACGGCGATTACCCATTTCTTCAGCTTCATGGATCGCGCGGCGCATCTGGCGGGCAGCGAGACCTTCGGTGCTCAGGTCATTGAGCAAAGCCCATTCAACAGGATCGGCAAGCTCGGCCAGGCGATCAGCAATGCGCCGAATATCTATCAGGCCTTGCAGACCGCCACGCGCCTATTGCCAGCCCACACCAACTTCAAGCGCTACTGGCTCGCTGAGCGCGACGATCAGATTTGGTTCTGTCGAGGCAGCCCGACCATCCTCGATGTCGGCGAAGAGATCTGCTGCCAATTTGCGCTCACCGGCATGGTGCAGATCGTCCAAATGGGCACCGGCACCAATTGGCGACCCAATTCCGCCGTGCTTCAGGGCGACGGGATCGATACGCTCGCCAATACGGAGCTGTTCTCCCAGGCCGACATTCGATCCCATCGCAGCATCTCGGCCTTCGCCATTCCCAAGCACCTTCTTGCCCTGCCGATCGAGCCGGCAAGAACGGCAGGCAAGCTGCCGGCGACCGCAGCCATCGATGACGCCGATATCCTCGCGTCGGCGCCGGCCAAAGAGTTGGTCGGATCGCTCAAGCAGCTGATCGGCACGCTCTTGATGGAGGGCTGTCCGCGGCTCGAGACCATAGCCGAGATCTTGAATATGCACCCGCGCAGCTTGCAGCGGCTGCTGCGCCGCAAGAACGTCACCCATCAGCAGCTGGTCGACGAGGTGCGCGCCGAGGCCGCTAGCCGCCTGCTCGGCAATCCCGATGGCAGCATCACCGATATCGCCCTCGACCTCGGCTACGCTGACGTCGCGCACTTCACCCGGGCGTTTCGTCGCTGGGCCGGCGTCTCGCCGACGCAGTTCCGGAGCCAGCGTCTCGCCGCGTGAGCCTGTGGCACCAAATGGCAAGCTCTACTGTCTGCATTCCCGCTATGATGCCGCCGTGTTGAAGCGAAGGCGAGCCATTGAGCGCTGCTAGACCGACCCCAGAGATGTGGCCGTCGGCACGCTTCAGGTATGCCGTGAAGCTGGCTGTGGCGATGGTGCTCGCTTACGGCATCTCGCCGAGCCGCTATCGCCGAGCCAGCCGGACGGCGAGCTGAGCCGGACTCCTTGTCGCCGAATGGCAAGCGCCGGCTAGACGGCCTGGTAAGCTCCACTTTAGTGTGCAGGGGTTTCCGACCGGGAACCGTGCCAAAGAGCGAGGTCCTGCGTGACGCTTTCGCGAGGTTTCAAGGACGCCGTCCGGGTGGCGCTCGCGATGGTCATCGTCTACGGGATCGTCCTGGCGCTCGGTTGGCACAGACCCTACTGGGCCGGGCTTGCCGTCGCGATGTGCGGGCTCTCGACCGCCGGTGAATCCCTGCGCAAGGGCTTGCTGCGGATCGGCGGCACGCTCTTCGGTGTGGTCGTCGCGCTGACGCTGATCGCTCTGTTTCCGCAGGACCGCTGGCTCTTCTGCCTGGCCCTTTCCACCTATCTCGCCTTCTGCGCCTATCTGATGATGGGCACCTCGCGCTGGTATTTCTGGATGGTTGCCGGCTTCTCCGTGCCGATTTTGACGCTTGCCGGCGGACCGATTGCGGTCAACGCCTTCGACACCGTCATGCTGCGGGCGCAGGAGACTGTGCTCGGCATCGGCGTCTTCATGTTGGTCTCGGTCTTCGTCTGGCCGAGCAGCAGCCGCCGCGCGTTCGAGCAAGCCGTGGCCGAGCTCGTCGCCCTGCAGCAGCAGCTGTTCCACGATTATCTGGCGATGGCATCGGGTTCTCCGCCGACCGAGCAATTGAAGAAGCTGGCATCGCAGGCGGCGGGAACGCAAGCGCGTCTCGCGGATCTGCTTGAAGCTGCAGAGCTCGACAGCTTCGAGGTCTGGGAGGTGCGTGACGCCTGGCGGCGTCTCGTCGGCCAACTCGAGCAGCTGACGACCATCCTCGAGCGGTGGCGAAACGGCTTCGACGACCTCGACGGCACGCTGCCGGCGTTGCTGCCGTCACTTCCGGCGTTCGAAACCGAGATCGCGCAGCGGCTCCAGGCGGTCGACGATATGCTCGCCGGGCGCAGCCCGCGACACGAGCCGGCTGCGGTCGCCCTCGAGTTCGACGAGACAGCGCTCGCGAGGCTGTCGCATGTCACCCGCGCCGCGGCTGTCCTGTCACGCGATCAGCTGCGGCAGTTGGACGAGATCAGTCGCGAGGCGCACGCTGTCGTCAGGGCCGTCATTGGTTCCAGCCGGGTCATCGCAACGAAGACGGCGGAACCGTCTTGGACGGTCGCCTCGGCTTTGGAGCCCGAACGGCTGAGAGCCGTCGGACGACAATTCACAACGCTCTGGTTGGTGCTCATGGTCGCGATCTTCGTGCCCGATGTGCCCAATCCCGCCGGACTGATCGCCCTGACGACCTCCGCTTCGCTCTTCCTCTGCATCATGCCACAGCTCTCGATTGCGTCCCTCTTCCTGCCGATCGCCTTCAACGTCCTCTTGTCGGGCAGTATCTATCTCTTCGTCATGCCGCATATTTCGGATTTTACCGGACTCGCGCTGCTGCTCTTCTGCGTCGTTTTTTTCATTAGTTACACTTTAAGCAGTCCGCAACACGTCATAACGAAAAGTGTGAGCCTGTCGCTGTTTGTCATGTTAATAAATGTCGAGAATCTTCAGCAGTACAATTTTATTAGTGTGGCCAACTGGGCATTCGTTTTTCCGCTGTTTTTTGCTGCTGTGGCCCTGGCGTCGTATTGGCCATTCTCGTTCAAGCCCGAGCACGTCATTTTGCGGTTGCTCCGACGTTTTTTGGGCAGCTGCGCGCGGCTAGCGGCATCGCCTGGACCGCAAGGTAACGAGACTGGCTTCATCCAAAACTACCGCCGGGCGTTCGATGCCTATACGGTGCGCGCCGTGCCGGGTCGGATTGCCGCTTGGAGCCGCGCATTGCCGCGCGCCGCTCTCGGCGACACGCCGCCTGAGCGCTTGGCCGAGCTCGTCGCCGGGCTGCAGCTGCTCGCCGATCGCTTGCAGGATCTGGGCACGGTGCGCGGCTACGCTCAAGATGCGGTGCTGGTGCGCGAGCTGGAGGTCGAAAGGGATCGCTGGCGCGGCGGCTTGGAGACTGCCTTGCAGGCTGCTGCCGATAGTCCCGGAGGCACCGATTCGACAGCGCTCGGCGCCCAGCTTGCGGCACTCCTCGAGCGCGTCGAACAACGCCTCGAGGAAACGTTGACCGGGCCCGCAGCAGCCGTTCCGGCCGAGCAGTGTGCCGACATGTACCGCGTGCTCGGCGCCTATCGCGGGGTATCCGTGGCGGTGATCGATCTGGCGCGAACGGCGTCCGGCATCGACTGGGCCCGGCTTCGCGAAACACGGTTCTGAAGCCAAGGACGCCATGCAGCTGATTCCTCACGAGATCGATGTGGCCGGTGTGTTCTTGTCGCCGATGCTGTTCGCCGGCGCATTCGGCGTGATCGCCGCGTGGCTGACGGTCGCCATGCTTAATCGCTACCGGCTGTCGCGGCTCTTCTTCTATCCGCCCTTGGTCTTCGTCGCCATGGTCGTCATCTACGGCACGGTCTTCGCCACCTTCGTCATTCCGGGATAGGTCCATGCAGCGGGCGATCAAGATCGGCCTCACCGCGGTGATCGTGCTTGCTGCGGTAGCAGTGGTAGCATTCAAGTACCGCCAGTACATCGTCAATCCCTGGACCCGGGACGGCATGGTCCGGGCGCAGGTGCTGCAGATCGCGCCGCGGGTCTCTGGCCCGATCGTCGAGCTGCCGATCCGCGACAACCAGCTCGTCGCCGCAGGCGATCTGCTGTTCGAGATCGACCCGCGCACCTTTCAGGCGGCCTACGACCAGGCGCTGGCCGATCTCGACAGGACGCGCGACGATCTCGATGCGCTTCAGGCCCAGGTCGCCGCAGCCGAGGCTCTGGTCGAGCAGTCGAATTCGCAGGTTGCGCAGGCGGAAATCGCGATCGCCGGCTATCAAGCCCAGTTCGATCAGGCCTATGCCGAGCTCAGGCGGGTCACCGTGCTGGTCGAGCGCCAGGATGTGTCGCGTGCCGTCTTCGATCAACGCAAGGCGGAGAGTGATATCGCGGAAGCGCGACTGCGCAACGCCGAGGCCCGCCTGGTCGAGGCCGAGGCCTCGCTGGCTCAGACGCAGGCGGATCTCGCCCGCGCGCGGGCTGATCTGGGCGCACCTGGCGATCTTAACGCACGGTTACGCGCGGCCCAGGCGGCGGTGGAGTCGGCTCGCCTCGATCTCGAGTTCACCAAGATGAACGCACCGGCCGACGGCTATATCACCAATCTGCAGCTTCGGCCCGGCGATCAGACCGTCGCCAACCAAGCGGCACTGGCCCTGATCGACAGCGCCTCGTTCTACGTGCAGGGGTTCTTTCGCGAGACCCTGGTCGCCGGCATCGCACCCGGCGACCGCGCGATTGTCACGCTGATGACCTACCCCGACCAGCCGCTCGAGGGTCGGGTCGACAGCGTCGGCTGGGGTATCGCCCCGGACGATGGCATCACCGGGTTCGAGCTGTTGCCACAGGTCAGCCCGACCTTCGAGTGGATCCGCCTCGCCCAGCGCATCCCGGTCCGGGTTCACCTCGTCGACCTGCCCGAGGGTGTGGCGCTGCGGGTCGGCACCACCGCCTCGGTGCTGGTCATGACCGGCACCAGCGATGGTGGGGACGGTGGAGCAGTGCCGCCGGCGCCATCGGTCCTGCAATAGCGTGACGTCGCGATCTCGCGGCAATCGAGACGATGGCGCAAAGCCTTGCCGCGCAACGGAAACGCAAGCTTGCCCTCTCTGGCACGCCCGCGGCAGCACGGCGATGACGACAGCAAATTCGCTGATCTCGCGCTCGTCTGGCTTCGGGAGACGCCGAATGTGAACGGCCCCGGCACACGGTGAGATCTAGCCGGATGAGCCTCGGCCTCGTTATTTGAGCGACACCTCATTCGACAGGGCCCGGCAGAGGCGCGGCTGGGCCGGCCACCAGCCTCGGGTAAGCGGTAGTCGACGCGGCATGAACAGCACAAGGGCATCATCGACCGTCATGAACCAGAACAACGTTGCCAACCTTGCTTGTCTGGCCGCTGCCATTGCCGCCCTCTTACTCACGGCTATCTGGGCCGCGTCGGCGTTGGCCGCTGCACCGAGCGACGTCGATATCGTCTTCCCCCCGGCGCTCGACAGCTATGGCGACGCCGAGCTGACCGGCATCGGCGAGATCCTCGTCCATCGGATCGAGCAGGAGCCCTTCAATCTGTTTGCCACCCTGATCTTTCTCTTCGCCATCGTTCACACCTTCATGGCGAGCAAGCTGATGGCGATGAGCCACACGCGTGAGCACGCGCATCTCGAAAAGATCAAGAGAGGCGAGGCGCGCGAGGGCACGCGAGACCTGTTGGCCGGCGCCTACCACTTCCTCGGCGAGGTGGAGGTCGTGTTCGGGCTCTGGGTCATTCCGCTGTTTTTCGGCATCATTCTCTTCTTCGACTGGTCGACGGTGCTCCACTACATCGATGACGGGGTCAATCTGACGGAAGCCGCTTTCGTCGTCGTCATCATGGTGCTGGCGTCCACCCGGCCGATCCTGCAGCTGGGCGAGCTGATCATGATGCGGATCGCCGGCCTCTTCGGCGGAACGCTGGGCGCCTTCTGGGTGACCGTGATGACCATCGGGCCGCTCCTCGGCTCGTTCATCACGGAACCGGCGGCGATGACCATCACCGCGCTGCTGCTGTCGCAGAAGTTCTACGACCTCGGTACCAGCGCTCGCTTCAGATACGCCACCCTCGGCCTGCTTTTCGTCAACGTCTCCGTCGGCGGCACGCTGACCCACTTCGCGGCACCACCCGTGCTCATGGTCGCGGGCCCGTGGGGATGGGGAACCGACTTCATGCTCCTCAATTTCGGCTGGAAGGCAGTCCTCGGCATACTGATCGCCAATGGTCTCTATTTCCTGGCGTTCCGACAAGAGCTTGCCGCCATGCAAGGTGCCTACGCCCTGGAGCTCCTGAAGGACAGAATCGCCAGGGATTTCGTCCCACGGCAGCTGATGGAAGAGGAATGGACGAGGTCAGTCGAGGAGGTCGAGCAACGGCAACGGTTCATCGAGACGATCCGAGCGCGAACGGACGAATACGCGCGCGCCATTCGCCAAAGCGTAGAGCCCGTTATTCTAAGCAAGGCCGAGAGCGCTGGCGCCGATCCGGAGCTCGTCAAGGAAGCGATCGAGGCCCGGTTCGCCGAGGTCGTGCGCTACAAGCTCAGGCGATTCATGCCTGCGCTGCTACCCGAGGCGGAGCGCCCGGATTTTCGAGACCCGGATTGGGACCAGCGACAGGATCCGGTCCCGGTTTGGGTCACGTCTGTCCATCTTCTCTTCATGGGCTGGACCATCATCAATGCCCACCATGCCGAGCTGTTCGTGCTCGGCTTGTTGTTCTTCCTCGGCTTCGCGCAGGTGACGGCCTACTACCAGAACCGGATCACCTTGCAGTCTCCGCTCCTGGTGGGCTTTTTCCTGGCTGGCCTCGTCATCCACGGTGGCCTGCAGGGCTGGTGGATCGCACCCGTTTTGGGCAGCCTGTCGGAAATGCCGCTCATGCTCGGTGCGACGGTGCTCACCGCGTTCAACGACAATGCGGCCATCACCTATCTGAGCACGCTGGTCCCCGGATTCTCCGAGAGCATGAAATACGCCGTGGTTGCAGGTGCCGTCTCTGGCGGCGGGCTGACGGTCATCGCGAACGCGCCCAATCCGGCGGGCCAATCAATCCTCAAGAAGCACTTCGACGATGCCGTATCGCCCCTAGGCCTGCTCATGGCAGCGCTGCTGCCGACGATCATCGTCTGGCTGTGCTTCGCGCTGCTGTAACGCCTCGGTTGCGATCGAGCGTCCCGAATGTAGACCGGTCGCGTTAGAAGTGATTGCCATCAGTGAGTCCCAATCCAAACGTTGCCCATCGCGCGGTTAGCATGGCGAAGCGACAAGACGCCATGCCGACGTGATCGCCGCTGTCGTCAAATGGGAAGTTGCCTGCGCCGACCTCCTTTACCAAATTGTGCGTCGAGGTGACAGGTTCGATGAAGGTGGCTGGCTTTTTGGCAGCGGCTGTCTAGTCGTCTGGTATTCGGGTCCCATGGGGAGAAACGATCATGGCATTGTCCGCCGGCAGCCCGCTCCGACGACCGGCCCGAGTTGGTGATTCCGGCCCGTCGAAGCGGCTGGACGCGCGGCCAATTCGCACTAACTGATGCTCGGCTGTAACTCTATGCATATTGGCAGATCGGTAAGCGTGTAGGCGTTTGGTGGGCGCCTTGAGTAAGATACTATTTGGCGAAGTTCAGCAACCCGTCCTCGTGAGGACGCCAAACAGTGGATGGCAAATTTTTGCTTTTCCAACCACAGCTGGCCACAAACCCCTTGCTACCTCTCAGCAGGGTCAGCGAGTTTGTTCATGTCGCCGAGGCCTGCGAGTTGCTCGGGGTCTCGACAGAAGCTGTTTGCCGGCGTCTCGGCCAGCCATTCTGGCACGATTGCGACCCGGCCGGATACGCGCCAGTGGAACACTTCCGCCGCTTCATCGATGGCGCGGCGCACGCGGCGAGCTCACGGTTGTTCGGCTTCGCGATCCGGGAGGCCTCGCGGGTCGAACGCCTGGCCGTTGTCCGGCTGGCGATAGCCCGGTCTGCGAACCTCTATCAGGCGCTCATGCTGGCTTGCCGGCTGATGGAGGGCCATTCGAACGGCATCAAATACTGGCTCGACGAGAAGCACGACGCTGTCTGGATTTGCCGCCGCAGCAGGCGCTTCCTGGAGACAGGTGACGATATGACGATCCAGTATGTGCTCGCCGGGATGATCCAGGTGGTGCAGTGCGGCGCGGGCAAGGCCTGGTGGCCGAAGCGGATCGTGCTGCAAGGCACTGGGCCGATCGCTCTGCCACCGGTCGAGGCGTCGGGCGAAGCGGCGGTTCAGTACCACCCGGACATATCGGCGATCGCCGTGCCCCGAAATCTCCTACCGCAGCCGGTCCACTCTCTTGACGCCGATCCGCGGACGCCGGTCTTGGCGGCGTTCGACGAGCCGACCTTCCTGCAGACGGCGCCGGCCGATACGCTGGTGGCGGCGCTCAAGCAGCTGATCGCCACCATGATGCCGCACGGCTGCCCGTCGATCGAGACGGTCGCCGAGATTGCCGGCGCCCATCCGCGGACCCTGCAGCGCAGCCTGCATCGCCAATCGACCAGCTTTCGCCAGCTGGTCGACGAGGTCCGCGCCGAGCAGGCGACGCTGATGCTCCGGGCAGGCGACGCCCCGATCACCGACATCGCCTTCGACCTCGGCTATACTGATCTGGCGCACTTCACCCGGGCGTTCCGTCGATGGACCGGTGTCTCACCACGCCAATTCCGTGGCCAGCGTATCGCCGCCTGAGCCCGCGACTGGTTATCGGCTGGCAGGACCCGAGCCGGGCCTGGCTCACGAGTTGGACCGTTGATGGATGACCGAGGTCGGCGCCGCTCCATTACGGGGCCAGCTGCGCGCATTTCCCGCGACATCGCGACAAACGGGCGCTACTGGCGTGCTGACTGCTGTCGTGTAATGGCAAGAAATTGTCCATTCGCGCCGCTTAGTAAGCATGGTGACGACAGTCGCGCAGCCCTGGCCTGAACCAGGCGACGCTGCGATCGACACAGGGATTCGGCTCTTCGAATCTCGCTGAAGAGCGCAATAAGAGGGAACTCTCGATCATGCCGCTGCACGCAAAGAAGGACGTCAAGGGCTCATTGCTCGACGACATCTACGGCTCGGCCGATCTCGGCAATATCATGCCGAAGTACAAGATGCCGGAGCAGGAGCACGATCCGCGGAACGCCTTTGCCGTGGTGCGCGACGAGCTGATGCTGGACGGCAATTCGCGCCAGAACCTCGCCACCTTCTGCCAGACCTGGCTCGATCCCGAGGTGCACGAGCTCATGGAGCTCAGCATCGACAAGAACATGATCGACAAGGACGAGTACCCGCAATCCGCCGAGATCGAGGCGCGCTGCGTGCACATCCTGGCCGATCTCTGGAACGCGCCGGACGCGACCAACACCATGGGCTGCTCGACCACGGGCTCGAGCGAGGCGGCGATGCTCGGCGGCATGGCGATGAAGTGGCGCTGGCGCGACAAGATGCGCGCCGCGGGCAAGCCCACCGACAAGCCCAACATGATCTGCGGTCCGGTGCAGATCTGCTGGCACAAGTTCGCCCGCTATTGGGACGTCGAGCTGCGCGAGGTCCCGATGGAGAACGGTCGCCTGCTGCTGACGCCGGAAGAGGTGCTCAAGCGCTGCGACGAGAACACGATCGGCGTCATCCCGACCTTGGGTGTGACCTTCACCTGTGACTACGAGCCGGTCAAGGCCATCGCCGACGCGCTCGACAAGCTCGAGAAGGACACCGGCCTCGACATCCCGATGCATGTCGACGGCGCCAGCGGCGGCTTCCTCGCACCCTTCTGCGCCCCTGAGCTGGTCTGGGATTTCCGCATCCCGCGGGTCAAGTCGATCAACACCTCGGGCCACAAGTTCGGTCTCGCACCGCTCGGCGTCGGCTGGGTGATCTGGCGCGAGGCCAGCGACCTGCCCGAGGACCTGGTCTTCAACGTGAACTATCTCGGCGGCAACATGGCCACCTTCGCGCTCAACTTCTCGCGGCCGGGCGGGCAGATCATCGCCCAGTATTACAACTTCCTGCGCCTCGGCAAGGAAGGCTACCGCAAGATCCACACGGCTTGCTACGAGACGGCGCAGTACATCGCCGACGAGATCGCCAAGATGGGGCCGTTCGAGATCATCTATGGCGGTGATCCCAAGGGCGGCATTCCGGCCTTATGCTGGAAGATCAAGGACGGCTTCGACACCCACGGCTACACCCTCTACGACCTCGCCGACCGGCTGCGCAGCCGCGGCTGGCAGGTGCCGGCCTACGCGCTGCCGGCGAATTGCCAGGATCTGGTGATCCAGCGGATCCTGGTCCGGCACGGCGTCAGCAAGGATCTGGGCGCGCTTCTGGTCGAGGACATGCAGCGCTGCCTCGACTACTTCAAGGCGCACCCGATCACCAGCCCGCTCACGGCTGAAGAGGGCACCGGGTACCACCACTGAGAACGACCAGCGGCGTCACTATTGCGACGCCGAGTGGTATCCGAGGAGCAGCCGCGCCATTGTCTTCGGGAGGGTGCGGTTGCTCCAAGCAAAGAATTTGGAGGTTGGATCGCCATGCGTGAGATCCTTGACTGGCCCTGCCGATACCTGGTTGCGGCCTGCCTCGCCTTGGCGCTCTTCGGCGCCGGCGACGCATGGGCACAGGCTGCAGACGGCGGCTCGAGCGCGGTCGAAACGATGGAAGAAGGCGCCGAAGGGGTCGCCGCGGCGGTCGAGGGCGCAGCCGGCGCCGTTGTCGATGAGGCCGACAGCCTCGCCCACACGCTCGCCCCCTATGTCGCGCCGATCGCCGAGGGCGGTTTGGGCTACCTCTTCAAGCTGCTGGAAGCGCAGCCCTTCCTCTTCATTTTCCTGGCCATGGCTTTGGGTTATCCGCTCGGGCGGATAGCGATCAAGGGAGTGTCGCTGGGATCGACCGCCGGAACGCTGGTGATCGGCCTGATCATCTCGATCACCGCCTTCACCGGCTTCGACATCCAGTTCCAGCTGCCGGGCCTCGTCTCGACGATCTTTCTCTCGATGTTCATGTACGCGCTCGGCCTCAAGGTTGGGCCCAGCTTCTTCCCGGGCCTGATGCGCGGTGGCGTCGGCCTGGTGATCATGGGCTGCATCGTCATCGTCGCCAATTTCATCATCTGCTACGGCGGCGCCATGCTCGTCGGCCTCGACCCGGGTTATGCGCCGGGGCTGATCTCCGGCAGCTACACCGTCACCGCCGTCATTGGCGTTGCCACCTCGGCGATGCAGGGCGGTGCCTGGACGCCACCCGATGGCATGTCCACCGACCAGGTGTCGGCCAACATCGCCGCCGGCTACGCCATCAGCTACGTGCTGGCGACGGTCGGTGGCATCCTGCTGATCAAATATCTGCCACAGCTGTTCGGCAAGGATCCCGTGGCCGAGGCGAAGAAGGCGGAAGCAGCGCTCGGCGGCGGCGGCGACAACGCCGCCTTGCCCGGGTCCGACGCCGCCTTCGTCATGGGCGCCTCGCCCATGGACATCCGCGCCTATCGGGTCGAGCATGACGAGCTGGTCGGCCAGACGGTCAGTCAGCTCTTCGACAAGTACCCCCATGCTGCCGTGCTGCGGGTGGTGCGCGGCGACCAGGTCATCGAGGCCGAGGACAACCCGAGCCTGCAGAAGGGCGACGTCATCGGCGTGCGCGGCCGCTATGCCGGCCTGATCGCGAAGGCCGGCGAGATCGTCGGCACCGAGGTCGACGAGCCGCGCGCCCGCAACGTTGCGATCGAGGTCGCCGACATCCACGTCGGCAAGGGCGCGCCCGGCGGCCGGACCGTGACCGACCTCGCCAAGGAAATCGGCTTTGGCCTGTATCTGCGAGCGATCTTCCGCCAGGGCCATCAGCAGCCGGTGCTGCCCGACGCCAGGGTCGAGGTCGGCGACGTGCTGCGCCTCGCCGGGCCCGACTGGGCCGTGCAGAAAGCAGCCAAGACGCTGCGCGGCAAGCCGATCACGCTCAGCGCCTTCACCGAGGTGATGTTCCTCGCAGTCGCCCTGGTGATCGGCTACTGCATCGGCCTCTTGACCCTCACTCTGGGCGGTATTCCGTTCGCGTTGGGCACCTCGGCCGGCTGCATGCTCACCGCCATCGGTGTCGCCACCTTGCGCACCTGGAACCCGGCCTTCGGCGGACCGGTGAGCGAGGGTGCAAGGAGCTTCATCCAGGATATCGGCCTGAACGTGTTCATCGCCGTCCTTGCCGCCAATGTCGGCTCGAAGGTCCTGGCCAGCTTCCAGGGCACGACCGTGATTTGGCTCGCCATCATCGGGCTCCTGGGCGCCACAGTGCCGCCGTTCCTGGCCTTCCTCTATGGCAACTACGTCATGAAGATAAACGCCGTGGTGAACGCCGGTGCCTGCGCCGGTGCGCGCAACAGCACGCCTGCGCTGAATGGCCTGCTCGATTCGAGCAAGAGCGCCATCGGTGCCACGGCCTACCCGGTCACCTACGCGCTGACCTCGGCCATGGTCCTGATCAGCGGCTACCTGGCGATGATCCTCTCATGAGCTGAGATGAGCTGGCGGGGCTGGCGGCAGCGTCAGTCCCGCCTCGCCCTCACAAGCGAAGGAAATACGACGAGTGCAGCCGCGGGGTGACGTACGGATTGCCATCAACGTCATGCGTGCGCGCCTGACGGTGGTCGGCTTCAACCTCGCGGTCATCACCTTCCAGCTCAATGCCGTGCCGCGCCTGCCGGGCGCCGTGCAGCTGCCGGAGATCGGCCGGGCGGTCCATCTCGCGACCGACATTACGCTGCTGCTGGGACTCGCTTTGTCGGTGATCGCGATGGTCTGCTTCATCGCCTCGAGCGCCTTCGACCAACAGGGCAGCTGCGATCACTGGACCCTGCTCGCCGGCGACCTCTTCATGTATCTCGGGCTGGCGCAGAGCGTATCCGGCTTCTTCCAGCCCTACATGGCCGTGCTCGATGCCTTGGGACCGGCACCACCCGGAACCGAGGCGACCTTCGCCACCGTGCACATCGCCATGCTCATCGGCGGCGGTGCCGGCTGGCTGGCGGCAGCCTATGTCGGGCCGGTGATCTCGCTCATTCGCTCGCCGTTCGGCATGGTCCCGACCGCCGCTCTCGCCCTTGCCTACCTGGGCCTCCTGCTGGCGCTGGCCTATGTCAGCGCCGAGGCGCTACGTTTCGAGGCGGCCCATGTCGGCACCGATCCGACCGCCTTCACGCTCCCGGGCGAGCTCCTCCAGCCACTGCGCTGGTGAGCCATGGCCAACAGAACCGGAAAACGCCATGTGTGAGCTCTTCGGTCTTTCCAGCTCGAGCCCCGTGCGGGTCAAATACTCGCTCCACACGTTCGCCGAGCATGGCGGCCTCCTGCACCCGAACAAATCCGGCTGGGGGATCGCCTATCACGAAGGCAAGGACGCGTTCCTGATCAAGGAGCCCCTGCCGGCCAGCGACAGCCCACTTGCCGCCTTCATCGCCGACCAGCCACTGACCAGCACCTGCGTCATCGCCCATGTTCGCTACGCCACCGCCGGCGAGCCGAGCTTCGCCAACACCCACCCGTTCATGCGCGAGCTCGGCGGCCAGATGCACCTGTTCGCGCACAACGGTGGACTGGAGAAGATCTGGGAGCGGCTGAAGCTTGGCTCTGCGGTCTACACGCCGGTCGGCGAGACGGACTCCGAATACGCCTTCTGCGTCCTGCTCGACCGGCTGGCGCCGCTTTGGCACGGCAGGACCGAGCCGCCACCGCTCGCCGATCGATTCGCCGTGATCGCCGAGACGGCAGCCGAGCTCGCCAGGCTCGGTCCCGCCAACTTCCTCTATTCCGATGGCGATACGCTCTTCGTTCACGCGCACAAACGGCACTGGGACGAAGGTGGCGGTCGCTTCAGCGAAGCCCGCCCGCCCGGGCTCAGCTACGCCAGCCGAAACGACCTCGTGGTCAAGGGCTTGCATGCGACGCCGGCCGAGGACGACTGCGACGTCGTTTTCGTTGCAAGCGTGCCACTCACCGAGAGCGGTTGGACAGGCCTGCCCGAAAGCTCGCTCTCGGCGCTTTGCCGCGGTCGCTTGATCGCCGAAACCAGTACCGGGCAGTAGCGCCATCAGCAGCGGAGGCTTTCATGGCATCGCAACGCACGCTCTTCGGCAGTCTTGCGGCAATCGTCCTGACCGCTGCCCTGGGCGCGACGGCGGCCCTGGGCCAGGAGGGCAAGCCGCCACTGACGATGGCGTCGTTCGGCGGCGCCTACACGCGAAGCCAGATGCTGGCCTACGTCGAGCCCTACCGCGAATTGCAGGAGCGCTGGGTCACGGTCGAGGATTTCAATGGCGGCCTCGATGAGATCCGCGCTCAGGTCCGCTCCGCCAATCCGAAGTGGGACGTCGTCGTCCTCGAGCTGCCGGACGCGATCGCCGGCTGCGCGGAGGGGCTGCTGGAGCCGATCGATCCGGCGATGCTGGTGCCGGCACCCGACGGCACGCCCGCCACGGACGACTTCTTCGAGGTGGCCTTGCAGCCATGCGGCATCGGCTCGGACATCTTCGCAACGGTCATCGCCTTCGACGAGCGCCGCTACGCGACGCCGCCCACGACGCTCGCCGACTTCTTCGATGTCGATCGCTTTCCTGGCCGCCGCGCGCTGCAGGCCCGACCGCAAGTCAATCTCGAATGGGCGCTGATCGCCGACGGCGTGGCGCCTTCTGACGTCTATGACGTCCTGGCGACCGAGGCCGGGCTGCAACGCGCGTTTGCCGAGCTCGATCGAATCCGCGACCAGATCGTCTGGTGGACCGAAGGCGACGAGCCGCCGCAGCTCCTGGCGAGCGGTGCTGTCGCAATGTCGTCGGCCTGGAACGGCCGGATCTTCGCCGAGGTCGAGGCGCGCGGCGCGCCCTTGGGCACGATCTGGGAGCACCAGGTCTGGAACATGGATGTCTGGGGCATTCCCAAAGGTGCCATCAACCGCGCCGAGGCCATGGCCTTCGTCACCTTCGCGACCAGTGCCGAGCGGATGGCCGCGCAGGCCGATCTCATCGCCTACGGCCCGGCACGTCGCTCGGCCGCAGCCTTGGTCGCGGCCGACGTGCAGCCGTTCCTGCCAACCGCCGAGGGGCGGCGCAATGGTGCGATTCGCATCGACCATGCCTGGTGGGCCGAGCGACAGGCGGTCATCCAGGCGCGCTTCGATGCCTGGCTGCAGGGTCCGAGCCGCTTCGTCTACGATTTCAACCCTGATGATGGCAACTGACCGACCCGTCCTCTCGCCGTCCTGCCCAGCACTCGTTTTGGAGTTCGTCGCCATGAAGACCACGCAAGGTGAGGGCCGAATGTCAGCTCCAGCCGGCACAGCTGGCGTCGTCACCCTGGCCTTGGCGGCCAGCCTGGCGCTCGCCGCCCCAGCCCACGCACAGGACGATCAGCGCATCGACGAGCTGGAACGGCAGAACGAGGCGCTGCAGCAGCAGCTGGAGCAGCTGGAGCAGCAAATGCAGCAGATCCAGGGCCTGCTGACGGCACCCCCGCCGCGGGCCGTGACGGGGGGTGGCCTGAGGATGCCACCAGTGGCCGGCCAGCCCTTGCCGGACCCGGTCCAGCTGCCGGCACCCGTCCTGGTCGACGGCAAGCCGGTCGTGACGTCGGACAACGAGCGCGTGACGATCGCCATCTCCGGGCAGATCAATCGCGCCATCAACGTGGCCAATGACGGCAGCAGCACCAAGGCCTACTTCGTCGACAACGATGCCAGCAACTCGCGCATCCGCTTTGTCGGCAACGGCCGGGTGACCGACGACTTCCAGCTCGGCTCGAAGATCGAGCTGGCCATCGCACCGAATGAATCATCGCAAGTCAGCCAGAGCGACGAGGATAGCGGTGACTTCTTCGATCAGCGCTTCGTCGAGATCTGGGGTGAGAGCGAGCGCTTCGGCAAGGTCTCGCTCGGCAAGGGCTCGACGGCATCCGACAACACCGCCGAGGTGGATCTCTCCGGCACCGGTGTCGTCATGTATGCGAGCGTCGCCGATCCGGTGGGTGGCCTGCGCTTTCGCACCAAGGACGGCAATCTGACCGGTGTTGCGGTCAACGACGCGTTCAGCGATTTCGACGGCTTGGGGCGCAAGAACCGGCTGCGCTACGACACGCCGAGCTTCGGCGGCTTCACCCTGGCTGCAGCGACCATCGCCGACGGGCAATACGACACCGGCCTCTTCTGGGCGGCCGAGTTCGGTGGCTTCGAGGCCGCTGCCGCTGCCGGCCTCGCCAATCCCAACGATGACGACACCGACTACCGCGCCGACGGCTCGGCCTCGATCCTGCACGTCGCGAGCGGCCTCAACTTGACGGTGTCGTCCGGGTTCGACGAGAGCGACGACGGTGGCAATCCCGCCAACTACTACGCCAAGCTCGGCTGGATCGCCGAGTTCTTCGATTTCGGCACGACCAATTTCGGCATCGATGCCGCCCGCTCTGTCAACAATCCAACGCCGAGTGACAAGGGCTGGTCGACTGGCGTCGCTGTGGTCCAGAACGTCAGCGATTTCGGCCTCCAGCTCTACGGTCAGCTCCGCTACTACGAGCTCGACCGCAACGACGCGCCCGACGTCGACGCCATCACCGCGTTTACCGTCGGCACGAGGCTCAAGTTTTGACACCACATCTGACGCCGCTTCGGACGGCACAGCGCCGCCGCATCGCTCCGTCCGGCTTGACGGTCGCGGTCCTCATGGCCTGCCTGCTCGTCGCAAGCTGCAGCGACTACACGCCGATGGCGATGCCCGACGACCGCGAGAATCCACCGCTCTCCGGCGTGTTCACCGGCAGCCAGGGCGAGTGGGTGATCCTGCGCAAGACCGACTAGAGCGCCTTCATGCTGCCCGTATACGTCGTCAGGCTGCGGACGATCGGTGCTCACGTAGGATTGCTACGCTCCGCGCCGATCGCCTTGCCTTCCTCGTCTCCGGCCAGCCTGAAAGCACTCTAGCCAGAGCGACCTTGCGCAACCGGATCAGATTCAGGGCAGCGGCGCCACCGGCGGTCGCGGTTCGATCGGCAGCAGCGCCTTGATGCCGAGGATGTCCTCGAGCGCCCGTGCGGCGGCGAGCAGGCGGGCCTCACCCTTGGGCGGGGCCACGATCTGCAGGCCCACCGGCAAGCCGCTCGCGGTGAAGCCGCAGGGCAGCGACAGCGCCGGACAACCGGTGAGCGTGATGGCGTAGGTGACCGCGACCCAATCGATGTAGGTCGGGAACTGATAGTCACCGAGGCGCTCGAGATAGCGGAGATTGACGTCGAAGGGCGGCACGATGGCGGCCGGGCAGAGCAGCAGGTCATGCTCGCGAAAGAACGCGGCAGTCCTGGCCTGGACGAGGCTGCGCTCACGCTCGGCCCAGCCGATCTCGTCGGCGGTGAGCTTGAGGCCGCGCTCGATGTTCCAGACCACCTCGGGCTTCAGCCGCTCGCGCTCGGCGTCCAGGAGCGGCGCCTTGTCGGCGGCGAACTGGGCGGCGCGCAGCACCTCGAAGATCTCGCGGGTCGGCCCGAAATCGGGCGAGCGGTTCTCGATCACCGTCGCACCCAGCTCGGCGAAGCGGGATGCCGCCTGGCCGGCAACGCGGGCGATCTCCGGATCGACCGGCACCAGCCCACCGAGATCGGCAGAGAAGCCCACCCGACCGAGCTCAGGTGTGGCCATCACGGCGTCCGCAAAGGCCAGGGCCGGCAGCTCCATGGCCAACGGATCGTCGAGATCGGGGCCACTCATCGCATCGAGCATCAATGCCAGATCGGCCACATCGCGGGCCATCGGCCCGGCGACCGAGAGCGTCTGGAAGCGGCAGCGCGCCGGGCCCATCGGCACCCTTCCGAGGCTCGGGCGCAGGCCGACGACGCTGCAAAAGGCGGCCGGCGTGCGCAGGCTGCCGCCGAGGTCACTGCCATCGGCGAGCCAGGCCATGCCGGTCGCCAGCGCTACCGCCGAGCCGCCCGACGAGCCGCCGCAGGTGAGATCGGTGCTCCACGGGTTCACCGTGGCGCCGAACACCTCGTTGAAGGTATTGGCCCCGGCACCGAACTCGGGCGTGTTCGACTTGCCGAGGACGATCGCACCGTTGGCTTCGAGCTTCTTGACGTGGAGCGCTGTCTGCGTCGGCACATTCTCGGCGAAGATCGGCGAGCCGTGGGTGGTGCGGACACCGTCGACCTCGTGGAGGTCCTTGACGACGATCGGCAGGCCACCCAGCCAACCGCGTTGCCCAACAGGCGGCCGCTCGCCCTGCATGAGGGCGCGGGCATGGGCACGGGCCCGCTCGAAGCAGCGGGTCGGCACGGCGTTGACCGACGGATCGACCCGCTCGATCCGGGCGATCGCTGCCTCGACAAGCTCGAGCGGCGAGATCTGCCCGGTGCCGAGTGCGGCCACGACCTCGCGCGCGGTGGCGTCGATGGGATCGCTCGACATGGACGCGGAAGAACCTCCGGCTGTCATTCACAGATCCGATAATAGAGCCAGCCGAGCTGGGCACCGCTGTCGGGATCGCTGATCCGCTCGATCTCGTAGCAGGCCGGATCCACCACTGGCGGCTCGTCGCCGACCAGGAAGAAGGGCTGCCTGGCGGCATATCTGAGTGGGAAGGCCGAGCCCGAGAGTGGATCGTAGCGAATCGGGGTGCCGCCATTTTGACTGATAACGCAGTCCCAGCGCCGACCGGCATCATCGGCCATCATCACATCGGCGAGGCCGCGGTTGCGCAGCGTGCTGCGGAGCACGGTGACGGGTGGTGCGGAGTTGAGCGCCACGCAGCCCTCGATCGCGGGGAAGAGCTTGATCAGATCGCGCGACCAGTCGGTGCGCTGGTTGAGCGGCAGCGGTGCCGCAGCCTCGCTCGACGGCGGCGCCTGGTCGGGTGCCGAGCGAGGTGCCGGGTCATCAGCCGGTGCCAGCGGTATGGCGACGGGCGCCGACTCGGGAAGCGCCGCCGGCGTCAGCAAGTCACTGCGAATCCATCCCTGAAACACGATCGGCGCATCGTCGTGCGACTCGACGCGATACCAATCGAGGGGCTCGCGCTCGGCCCGCTCGACCACCCGCACCAGATCGCCGCCATTGACCGCCGCCAAGACATTGCCAGCGCGCACCTCCGGCTCGGCCCGCACATTGGCCCGCCGGCCCGGCGCCACGGCAATCCGCGCACCGCCGCCCACCTCGATCGACTGCGCCTCGGCTCGTCCATCGAGCGAGGTCGCGCCGGGTGCCATCGCGAGCAGATAGGGGCTGACATAGACGAGGCTGGCGAGCAGCAGGAGGCGGGTTGCAAAACGCATGTTGATCCTCTGGCCCGGGTCGGGACGCTTGCCCTGGCCGCGGCCGATCGCTGAGTTAGCCCACTCCATAGCCGTGAAAGCCGGCACAGTTCAAACAGATCGGCGCGCCAGAGCGCGTACAGGAGGCTGCCGCAGGAGCACGGCCAGCCCCGGCGTCCTGCGGTCGGCCAGCTGTCCGCTAGGTCCGGGGCAGCTCGGCCAGCACCTCGCCGATGACATGCAGCGTCCGCTCGACGGCATCGTCCGGCAGGTCGAGATGGGTGACGAAGCGCAGCCGGGTCGGTCCGAAGGCCGTGAACCGTACGCCCTTCTTGGCGGCGGCCTCGGCCATGGCCGCCGCATCGACGGTCCTGACGTCGGCCATGACGATGTTCGTCTGGACGGCCTCGACCGCGACGTCGAACGCGTCGAGGCGAGCGAGGCCGTGCGCCAGCGCCTTGGCGCGCTCGTGATCGATGTGGAGCCGCTCGCGATGCGCCTCGAGCGCGTGCAATGCCCCGGCGGCGATGATGCCCGCCTGCCGCATGGCGCCGCCGAACAGGCCGCGAAAGCGCCTCGCCTTGGTGATCAGCTCGGCACCGCCGGCGAGTGCTGAGCCGACGGGCGCCCCCAGCCCCTTCGAGAAGCAGACGCTCACCGTATCGAAGGGAGCGGCGATGGCCCGAGGCTCGACGCCGAGCGCTGCCGCGGCGTTCCAGAGCCGGGCACCATCGAGGTGGAGCGCCATCCCCATCTCACGGCCCGTGGCGGCCACGGCAGCCAGCTGGTCCATCGGCCAGACCGTGCCGCCGCCGGCATTGTGCGTGTTCTCCAGCGCCAGGAGCCGGCTCGGCGGGTAGATGCCGTAGGCTGCGAGCTTGGCGGGGCGTGCCTGGGCGGCCACGGTTTCCGGCGCTATGATACCGCCGGGACCCGGCAGCAGGCGCAGGCAAACGCCGGAGAGCAGCGCGTAGCCGCCTCGCTCATAGAGCGCGATATGCCCGGCCTCGTGCAGCAGGACCTCGTCGCCGGGCTCCGTCTGGCAGCGGATCGCCAGCTGGTTGCCCATCGTGCCGGAAGGCACGAAGAGGGCTGCCGCCTTGCCGAGCAGAGCTGCCGTCCGCTCCTCGAGCGCGCGGACGGTCGGGTCCTCGCCATAGACGTCGTCGCCGACCGGTGCGGCGGCCATCTCCCGACGCATCGCCGGCGTCGGTTGGGTGAGCGTGTCGCTGCGCAGGTCGATGACGGTCATGATCGAGAGGCATCCTCTACTCGGCTGATCTCGGGCTTTGCCCCGCGTTCTCGACTCAGAGCCCGTCTCATTGGCGAAGCAGCCCGCCCAGCCCTTCGAGCAGCTGCTCGGCCGGGTCTCGTGCAGGCTCGTCGCTGTCACCGTCGCCGCCAGGCTGGCCACCGAGCGCCCCGCTCAGTCCCTGCAGCACGTCGCCGAGAGCGTCTCCGGCATCGATGCCCAAGGTCTCGCCGAGTTGCTGCACCATGGCCGGATCGGCCGCAAGGCCGGCGAGCGTCTCGGCAAGTGCTGCCGGGTCGCCGATATCGCCCGAGAGCGCGCCACCCAGGTC
This sequence comes from uncultured Alphaproteobacteria bacterium, assembly GCA_942491185.1. GTDB lineage: Bacteria > Pseudomonadota > Alphaproteobacteria > Geminicoccales > Geminicoccaceae > SLRI01. The sequence goes on from CALOAB010000004.1 coordinate 55,579, forward strand.
GAGCTGCACCTGAGGCTCGCTCCAGGGGCCCGTGATGACGATCGGCAGCCCGGCCTGCAAGGCACTCTCACCCGCTGCGTCCTGGCCTTCGAGCGTAGCCGCGACCCGCGGCTCCAGCCGGTAGTCGAGCCGCTGCTCGCCGAGGTCGACCGTGCCGGCGCCGGTGATCCGCAGCACCGGAGCGCGGAGCGCGAAGTCGTCATTGGCCAGCCGGCCGTCGATGATGCGAAACGTGCCGCCCGCTTCGGCGAAATCGGTGCGCAGCGGCGCATCCTCGCGACCGCCGACGCCGAGCGTCATCACCTGCCGCACCATCGCCCCGATGTTGATGCCGAGCACCGCGCCGTCACGGGCATAAAGCGAGCCCTCGCCACCGAGGCTGTGCATCAGCGTGTCGACATTGGTCCCGACGCCGGTGACATCGAGCTGCAACGTACCGCTGCCGGCAAGAATCTCCAGGTCGGCCACGTCGGCCAGCAACGACTCCAGCCGGATCGCCTGGGCATTGGCGCTCAGCGCCAGGTCCACGGCGTCGCCGCTGGCCAGCGCCAAGCGGCCGACCAGGCTGCCATCGTAAAGTGCCAGCTCGGTGATCTCCACCGCGGTCTCCTCGGTGTCGGCGGTGATCGCGAGCGCGCCGGCGCCAAGCGACACCTGGCCGGTCTCGATGCCGGCGAAGACGACACTGAGGTCGAGATCGAGCGGCAGCGGCAACGGCAGGTCGAGCGGCTCCTGCGGCCAGCCGGCGGCGGGCGCCGCATCGGCATCGGCCGCCGGACCGTCAGTGTCCGCCGATTCGTCCGACGCTGCACCAGCATCCGCCGGCAGATAGGGCCGCAGATCGAGCTGGCCCAAGTCGAGCCGGCCCGAAAGCTGCGGCCGCTCGGTGGTCGCCAGCGCCAGATCGCCAGTGATCTCGAGCTCGTCCACCGTCAGCTTCAGCGCCGGGACCGCGACGCCGTCCGCCGCGGATGCGATATCAGCGGTGAAGGTGACGGCCTCCAAGGCACCGTCGGGCAGCTCCAGAGGCTGGCCCAGCCAGTCGAGCAGCTCTCGTGGCGCCATGTCGCCTGAGATCGCGAGCACGGCGGTGCCGCTGGCCGCAGCCTCGCCGTTCGCGGCGATACCGAGCCCGGGCGCCGCAGCCTCGAGCTCGAGCGTACTGGGCTCACCGGCGAGCAGGCCGTTCAGATCGCCGATAGCAGCGGTGAGCGTGGCGCGCTCACCATCACTGCTGACGCTGCCATCGACATTGAGACCTTCGCCATCCGGCTCACCCCGCACCCAGAGCTCGATGGCGGTGAACGCGCGCTCTTCGCCGCTGCTGCGGTCGTCGAGCGACACGGCACCGTCGCTGATCCGGATCTCGCCGATGCGCAGCTCGGGAATGCCGCCGCCCGACTCTCCACCGGCGCCATCGCCCGGCCCCTCATCCGCCACCGACTCCTCGGGCACCTCGAGCTGCCAGCTCGGCGTGCCGTCCTCGCGCACCTCGAGCGCGAGCACCGGCTGGGTGATGGCCAGCCGCTCGATCGCCACCGTGCCACCGAGATAGGCCAAGGCATCCACGTCCAGCTCGACACTGGCAATCCGCGCGAGGTCTGGATTCTCAGCCCAGTCCGGGTTGGCGAGCCGCACATCGGCCAGGCTCAAGGCGAATGGCCGCCAGGGCCGCAGCTCCAGCGGCCCCTCGATGCGAAAGTCGCGGCCGAGCTGCTCGGATACGCGCTGCTCGAGCTGCGCCTTGATCACCTCGCGCGGTAGGAGGAAGGGCAAGGCGATGGCCGCCACCACCAGGAGGACGATAACGACGAGAATGCCGATAAGCAGCTTGCGCATGATCGATGGACTCTTCCTTGAACGTCTCTCGGGTGGCTTCAGGCGGCGAGCTGCTGGCGGCGCAGCATCGGCAGCTCGGCGCTGGTGATCGTCTCGCGCTCGAGCAGGATCTCGGCACCCTCGTCGAGATCGGCCCGCCGCAGCTCCAGGATCCGCGTCGCCTCGGCGAACGCATCCTCGACCAGCTGGCGAATCGCCAGATCGATCTCGCGTGCCGTCTCTTCGCTGTAATTGCGCGGCCGTGCAACCGGCATCCCATTCTCGCCGAGAAACGACTGACGCTGCGGGTCATAGACCACCTGATGCGTCGCTGCATCCATGCCGTAGCGGGTCACCATGTGCCGCGCGATGTCGCTGATCTTGTCGAGATCGTCAGCAGCACCGGTCGAGATCTCGCCGAACACCAGCTGCTCGGCCGCCCGGCCGCCCATCAAGACCGCCATCTTCTCCTTCAGCTCTTGCGTGGTCATCAAGAAGCGCTCCTCCTCCGGCCGCTGAATGGTGTAGCCCAAGGCGCCGATGCCGCGCGGGATGATCGAGACCTTGTGCACCGCATCCGTGGTCGGCAGGCTGGCCGCCACCAGCGCGTGGCCCATCTCGTGATAGGCCACCACCTTGCGCTCCTTGGGGTGGAGGATGCGCGAGCGCTTCTCGAGCCCGGCGACGATCCGCTCGACCGCGTTGTTGAAATCCTCCATGGCGACGGTCGTGGCCCGGCGCCGCGTGGCGAGCAGTGCTGCCTCGTTGACCAGATTGGCGAGATCGGCGCCGCTGAACCCCGGCGTCAAGGCCGCCACCTGCTCGAGCACGACATCGCTATCGAGCTTCTTGATTCGCTTGATGTGCACCTCGAGGATCTGCAGCCGACCGATCTTGTCGGGGCGATCGACCAGCACCTGCCGGTCGAAGCGCCCGGCCCGCAAGAGCGCTGGATCGAGAATCTCCGGCCGGTTGGTGGCGCCCAGGAGCACGATGCCCTCGGACGGATCGAAGCCGTCGAGCTCGGCCAGGAGCTGGTTCAGCGTCTGCTCCTTCTCGTCGTGGCCGCCGCCGCCCCACTGGCCGCCCATGCGCGCCCGGCCCAAGGCATCCAGCTCGTCGATGAAGATGATGCAGGGCTTGGCCTTGCCCGCCTGCTCGAAGAGGTCGCGCACCCGGGCAGCACCGACGCCCACGAACATCTCGACGAACTCGGAGCCCGAGATCGAGAAGAAGGGCACGGCCGCCTCGCCGGCGACAGCGCGCGCCAGGAGCGTCTTGCCGGTGCCGGGCGGCCCGACCAGGAGGATGCCCTTGGGGATGCGGGCACCCAGCCGGCCATAGGTCTGCGGGTCTTTCAGGAAGTTGACGATCTCGAGCAGCTCGTCCTTGGCCTCGTCGACCCCGGCGACATCGGCGAAGGTCACCTTGGTGTCGGTCTCCACATAGATCTTGGCCTTGGACTTGCCGACCTGCATCAACCCGCCGAAGCCCTGCTTGTCGGCGATGCGGCGGATCATGAAGAACCAAAAGCCGATGATCAGGGCGATCGGGAGCAGCCAGGAAAGCAGATCGCGCAGCAACGTGCTCTCGATCTCGCCGGCAAAGCGGACATCGTACGCTTGCAGCCGATCGGCCATGTCGAGCTCGACCCGCGTCGTGCGAAAGAGCTCGGCACCGCTCTCGGTCGGCCGCGCGAGCTTGCCCTGGATAAAGCGGTCGGAGACGCGCACCTCCTCGACCGCACCGTCCTGCAACAGCGCCTCGAACTGGCTATACGGGATCGTCTCGACCTGCCGCTCGGTGATCTGCCAGCTCTGGAAAATCAAGAGCAGGAAGAACGCCAAGAGGGCATAGCCGTAATTGATCTGCTGCTTCTTCTCCATCAGCCGTCGCTCCCACGCCCCCGAGAGGCACTTGCCTTGTCCTACACATAAGCACTACGAGCGCGGAACAACCAGGGAGCCTTTGACCATGTCGCAGACACTTTTCGACCTCACCGGCCGCCGCGCCCTCGTCACCGGCTCCGGCCAGGGGATCGGCCTCTCGCTCGCCAAGGGCCTCGCCGCCGCCGGTGCTGCAGTCGTGCTCAACGGCCGTGACGCCACCAAGCTCGAAGCAGCCAAAGCCGAGATCAGGGGTGCGACAGCTCACGTCTTCGACGTCACCGACACCAGCGCCGTCAAGGCCGGGATCGAGAAAATCGAGGCCGACGAAGGCCCGATCGACATCCTCGTCAACAATGCCGGCATCCAGCGCCGGGCACCCCTGGACGAGATCTCCGAAGAGACCTGGCGCGAGGTCATGGCGACCAACCTCGATGCCGTCTTCTTCGTCGGCAAGGAGGTGGCCAAGCGGATGATCAAACGCCGCCGCGGCAAGATCATCAATATCTGCTCGCTCACCAGCGACGTGGCACGCCCCACCATCACCCCCTACGCCACCGCCAAGGGCGGTGTCCGCATGATGACCAAAGGCATGTGCGCCGACTGGGCCCGCCACGGCCTGCAGATCAACGGCATCGGCCCCGGCTACTTCAAGACACCCCTGAACAAGGCCCTGATCGAGGACCCCGAGTTCAACGCCTGGGTCGAGAAACGAACCCCCGCCGGCCGCTGGGGCGAGACCGACGAGCTGCAAGGCTGCTGCATCTTCCTCGCCTCCGAAGCCTCCAGCTTCGTCAACGGCCAAATCTTCTACGTCGACGGCGGGCTGCTGGCGGTGTTCTGAGGCGGTCGATCCGAGCGAAGAGAAGAGCGGGGGAAATGATTTCCCCCGCGGCCCCCTCGGAATTTGGGGGGTCGTGGTTCGCGGTGACAGCGGCGGCGACGATCAGCCGTCGTGCTCGTCGAGCGCCGCCATGAGCGCCCGCATCATGCGCCAAGCTGTCCGCGCCGCCATCGCCGGCCCTCCTCAGCGATTGTCTGTACTCGCAGTCCGCGGCACGCCTCGCCCGATACACCTCCACGGCGCGCCGCATCGTCCGCGATCGCCGCCATCGCCGCGCCGAGAGTCTGGGCCGCCCGTCAGCCACGCTCACGGCTCCGCGCAGCAATCGAGGCCTCGACGGCCGCCGCGCCGCTCTCCCGCTCGCCGAGGGTCGAAGCGCTGCCGAGGTTGTTCTGGGTCTGGGCCCAGTCCAGCGGCACGCGCTCGCGGGTGCGTTCCAGAAGGGCGGCCTCGTAGGCCTGGACGGCGCGCTCGAGGGTCGCGGTGCCGCTCTCCCGCTCGCCGAGGGTCCGAAGGGCAGCGCCGAGATTGTTCTGGGTCGCGGCCCAGTCCAGCGGGACGCGCTCGCGGGTGAGTTCCAGGAGGGCGGCCTCGTAGGCCTCGACGGCGCGCTCGAGGGTGGCGGTGCCGCTCTCCCGCTCGCCGAGGGTCCCAAGCGCGGTGCCGAGATTGTTCTGGGTCGCGGCCCAGTCCAGCGGGACGCGCTCGCGGGTGCGTTCCTCGAGCGCCGCCTCGTAGGCCTGGACGGCGCGCTCGAGTGTGGCGGTGCCGCTTTCCCGCTCGCCGAGGGTCAGAAGCGCATTGCCGAGATTGTTCTGGGTCATGGCCCAGTCCAGCGGGACGCGCTCGCGGGTGCGCTCCAGAAGCGCGGCCTCGTAGGCCTCGACGGCGCGCTCCAGCGTCGCCGTGCCGCTCTCCCGCTCGCCGAGGGTCCCAAGGGCAATGCCGAGATTGTTCTGGGTCATGGCCCAGTCCAGCGGCACGCGCTCGAGGGTGAACTCCAGAAGGGCTGCCTGAAAGGCCTCGACCGCCCGCTCAAGCGTCGCCGTGCCGCTCTCCCGCTCGCCGAGGACGCGAAGCGCATTGCCGAGATTGTTCTGGGTCTCTGCCCAGTTCAGCGGCACGCGCTCGCGGGTCCGTTCCAGGAGGGCGGCCTCGTAGGCCTCGACCGCCCGCTCGAGGGTCGCCGTGCCGCTCTCCCGCGCGCCGAGGGTCCAAAGCGCGTTGCCGAGATTGTTCTGGGTCGTGGCCCAGTCGTCGGGGCGGGTGTCGCGCGGGGCGAGGCCGAGGGCCTGCTCGTAGGTGGCGATGGCCTCGGCGAGGGCGGCGTTGTCGCCGAACTCGTTGCCCTGGTCGTAAAGCGCTTTCGCCTGTGCGAGGCGGTGGCACCAGCTCGTCTCGGGGTCGAAGGCGGTGAGGTCGGCGGCTTCGGCGAGGAGGGTGGCGGCGTCGCGGTAGCGGAGGTCGAGGCGCTCGATCGCGGCCTGCGTCGGCTAGCAGAGCGCCGCTTCCTCTCGCGGCTGGTCGGCGAGGCGTGCCGGGCCGGAGCTGCTGGCGGCTTCGCGGACGAGCAGGCGCGGGCGTCGTCGAGATCGCCCCCTGGTCGTGGTCGCCAAGGGCGAGGGCGGCGTAGGCCTCGCGCGCTTGGCCTCGATCGGTCGGCGGTCTGCGAGCCTGCCAACCTCGCGGAGGGCGACGAAGTCTCGGCGATCTCGGCGAAGCGGTTCGGCAAGCTGGGTGATTCCACCGGCTGCTCGCCGAGGATTGCGAAGAAGCGGGCGACGGCCTCGACCCGGAGATGGCTGGTCGCCGGCAGCAGGGCGTCGAGGCGGGCGAGCAGGGCCGCGCGGTTGCCGGCATCGGGCGAGGCCGCGAGGCGGACGATCTCGACGACCTGGTCGTTGGGCATGCCGCAGACGACCTGGATGGCGCTGTCCATGATATCGCCCTGGCTCACCACCGAGCAGTCGGCGCGGATCTCGGTGCCGCCGATCCTGGCGTGCTGCTATCGCCGGAGCCGCGCCTCGTCTGATGGTGCTGTCCTCGACATTGCCGCCGACGCCGACGCCGTTCTCGACCGAGATGCGGGTGCCGGCAAAGGCCAGCACGAGCAGCAAGCCGCCGATGACGATGGCGACGAGCAGCGCCACCTCGATGCCGGAGAGACCGTGCCTGCCGCCGATGCTGACATTGCCGCCGGCGGCGATGCCGCCGCGGTCGGCGCTGATCGATCGGCTTGTCGGCTTGCCGCCGGAGCTGCGCGGGAAGAAGAACTTGATGACCGCCCAAAGCCCGCCCGCGACGACGACGAGGCCGCCGCCGAGCCAGGCGAGTGTTTGTTGGTTGTCCGGATCGCTGAGGAACGCCCAGAGCGTCTCCAACCGCAACCTCCTCACGCTACGGCTGAATCCTAGCAGCGCGGCTGGCGCAAAGAAACCGCCAACGCCCCATCGCCAAAGTAACGGTGGGGCTCGGGGAGGCGATGCCTCCCCGACTTCTTCCCTTCCCCCTCAGCCGCTCAAGACGTGGCGCGACGCAGCGAGACGGTCAGGAGGCCGGCGCCGATGAGGAGGCTGCCGCCGATGCGGTTGACCGTGCGTTGCACCGCCGGGCGACGGATCAGCCGCCGGGCGCTCGTGGCCAGGCCGGCATAGGCCGCGGCATTGAGGGTCGCGAGGACGAGGAACGTCGCTTCCATGACGATGAACTGGCCGAGCAATGGCCGGGCCGGGTCGATGAATTGCGGCAGGAAGGCGACGAAGAAGACGATGCTCTTGGGGTTGAGGGCGGTGACGAGCCAGGTGTGCGCCAGCATCCGCCCGCCCTTGATCGGCGCCGCCTCGGGCATCTCGGCCGTCGCCACCGGCGCCCGCCAGAGCTTGATCCCGAGATAGATCAGGTACGCCGCACCCACCCACTTGAGCACGGTGAACAGGGCGGCCGAGGTCGCGAGCAGCACGCCGAGCCCGAGCAGCGACGCCGTCATCGCCGTGAAGTCGCCGAGCGCCACGCCGGCCGTGGTCGCCGCCGCCGCCCGCTTGCCTTGGCCCAGCGCATAAGCCACGACCAGCAGCACCGTCGGCCCCGGAATGGCCAGCATCACCGCCGATGCCGCGGCAAAGGCGAGCCACATCTCCAGCCCCATGACCGTCCCCTCCAGGAATGTGCCGTCTGTGTCGGCGTCAACAAAGAGACGTCGACGACTATTTCAGGACAACGCCCCTTACCGCGACCGGATTGCATGGTGCCTTGCCGCGCGGTTTCGTGGCATACTGGCATGAAATAGTCACGTGTGAGGGGAGGAAGAGCATGGCGCAGACCAGCCGATCCGGCTTCCTGGCGCTGGCGACCATGGCCGTCATGGCCGGGTCCGCGACGGCCGCCGATCTCAGGATCGCGGTGGGTGACACGGGCGAGGCGCTGACGCTGTTGCGCGGGCATCTCGACCAGTTCGAGGCGGAGAGCGGGCACGCGGTCGAGATCGTGCCGATGCCGTCCTCGACCACCGACCAGCTGGCGCAATACCGGATCTGGCTCGCCGACGAGAGCCCCGAGGTCGACGTCCTCTTCATCGACGTCATCTGGTCCGGCATGCTTTCGGGTCACCTGCATGACTTGTCCGATGCCGCTGCCGACGTCATCGACGCGCATTTCGAGCGGATCGTCGCTTCGCAGACCGTGGACGGCAAGCTCGTCGCCATTCCCTACTACACCGATGCGCCGGCGCTGTTCTATCGAACGGACCTGCTCGACGCGCACGGCAAGACGCCGCCCGCGACCTGGGCCGAGCTCGGTGAGACGGCGCAAGAGATCATGGAGGCGGAGCGTGCCGCCGGAAACAGCGACCTTTGGGGCTTCGTCTTCCAGGGCGGGCTCTACGAGGGCCTGACCTGCAACGCGCTCGAATGGGTCGCGTCGAACGGCGGCGGCACCTTCATCGACGCCGAGGGCGAGATCACCGCGAGCAACGCCGATGCGGCCGCCGCCCTCGACCTCGTGGCGACCTGGGTCGGCACCATCGCACCGCCCGGCGTGATCGCCTATCGCGAGGAGGACAGCCGCGTCTTCTGGCAAGGCGGCAACGCCGTCTTCATGCGCAACTGGCCTTACGCCTACGCGCTCGGCAACGGCGAGGGCTCGGCGGTGGCCGGCCAGTTCGACGTGGTGCCCCTGCCCGCGGGCGGCGAGGGGCTCGCGTCAGCCGGCACGCTCGGTGGCTGGAACGCCGCCGTCTCCGCCTATTCGACCGAGCCCGAGGCCGCCACCGAGCTCGTCCTCTTCTTGACCTCGGAGGCGATCCAAAAAGACCGCGCGATCAAGAACTCGTTCCTGCCGACGATCCAGGCCCTCTACGACGATCCCGAGATCGGCGAGGCCCAGCCGCTGATCCCCGCCTGGCGCGAGGTGGTCGAGAACGCCGTCCCGCGCCCCTCGGCACCCACCGGCATCCACTACAGCCAGGTGAGCCAGGAGATCTGGACGGCAGCCCACAACACCATCGCCGGCCGCGGCGACGGCGCCACCAACCTCGCCGAGCTCGACCGAAGGCTGAACTTCATCAGCGCCCGCGGCTGGTAGGTCTGTCCCAAGAGAGGCTAGCCGCCCGACAGTCCTGCCTGCGCCGCCATCTCGTCGAAGCGTGGCTTCAAGGTCGGGTAGAGCTCGCGATAGATCGCGAAGGCCGCGTCGTAGGCGGACTTGGTCGCCGGGATCGGGTGCCGTCCGGCTCTCGACGGTGATGCCCTTCACGGCCGTCTGCAGGTCGGGCCAGACGCCCGTGCCGACGCCGGCCACCAGCGCCGCGCCATAGGCACCGCCCTCGGCCGCACCGCTCACGATCTCGACCTCGGCACCCAGCGCGTCCGCCTGGATCTGCCGCCAGAGCGGGCTCGCCGCCCCGCCGCCCGAGGCGCGGATCGTCTTGGCATCGAGCCCGAGCGGCACCATCAGCTCGAGCATCTCGCGCATCGAGAAGACCACGCCCTCCATGGCCGAGCGGATCAGATGCGCGGCACCGTGCCGGAGCGTCAGGCCGACAAAGGCACCCCTGGCGTCGGGGTCGGGATGCGGGCAGCGCTCGCCGATCAGATAGGGCAGGAACAGCAGCCCCTCCGCCCCGGGCGGCACCTCCTCGGCCTTGGCGGTCATCGCCTCGAAGCCCACCTCGCCGTCGCTGAAGGCGGTCAGCGCCTGCCGGAGCCAGGCGAAGGCGCCGCCGGCATTCATCGAGACCCCCATGCAATGCCAGCGGCCGGGCGCGTTGTTGCAGAAGATCTGCAGCCGGCCGCCCGGATTGGGCGCGCAGGTGTCGAGCGCACAAGCCGCGATCCCGGCCGTGCCGATGATGGTCTGGGCGATGCCCGGATCGACGAGGCCGCTGCCGGTCGTCTGGATCACCGCGTCACCGCCGCCGCCGACCACCGGCAGGCCGCGCGGCAGCCCAAACCTGTCGGCCAGATCGTCGCGCAGCCGGCCGGTCACCTCGTGCGATTCGTAAGCGCGCGGCACCATCGATGCCGGGATCTCGATGCGCTCGAGCAGGGCCTCGCTCCACTGCCGCCGGGCCACGTCGAAGAGCCCGGTGCCGGAGGCCTCGGAGACCTCGGTGGCATGCTCGCCGGTGAGCAGCAGCCGAATGTAGTCCTTGGGGTTCAAGAAGCGCTCGAGCCGCGCGTAGCTCTCGGGCTCCTCGTCGCGCAGCCAGACGATCTTGCCGCCGGTATAGCCGATCAGCATCGGGTTGTTGGTCATGCCCAAGAGACCGTCGAGCCCACCCGCCCGCTCGGTGATCCAGGCACTCTGCCTGGCGTTGCGCTGGTCGTTCCACAAGATTGCCGGGCGGATGACCTGGTCGCCGGCATCGAGCGGCACCAGCCCGTGCATCTGCCCCGAAAGGCCGATCCCGAGGATCTCGAGCGAGTCGCCGATGCTCTCCCGCACGGCCGCAAGCCCCTCTTCCACGGCACGCCACCAATCGGCCGGGTCCTGCTCGGCCCAGCCGGGCCTGGGCGTGCTCAGGGGGTAGCCCGCGGTATGCTTCGCCAGGACGACGCCACTGCCATCGATGACCAGCACCTTGGTCGCCGAGGTCCCGACATCGATCCCGATCAAGCCCTGCGCGGTGCCCGTCATCCAGCCTCTCCCTCTTCGTTGCAATGCTGTCTAGCAGGCGCCGGACGCGCTCCAGCGACGCCGTAGGCGAAGAGGAATAGGTGTGTTTTCAAGAAGAAAGCGAGGAGGCTAGCCTCCTCGCGCTCCACCGGGATTTTGGGTTGGTGGTCATGTGGACGGTTTGGCGGGACGATACACCTTCATGGCCCGCGTGGTGGCGACGGGAAGGGAGAAGGTTGAGTGAACCTATGAGCAAGAAACTGCCCCCGCTGGAAACCAACGAGGCGGCACGCCGGTTTCTGGAGAGCACGGATCTCACCGACCATCTCGACCGGACGACCAGGGCGCCGCTGACACCCAAGCTCGAGGCCAAGGACAAGGCCCTCACCCCGCGCCCGTCCGAAGCCCTGCTGGCCGACACCTGCTCACTTCGGGGCGGCGATGTGATAAGCCCCTGTATGGCTGACATGACAATCACCTGACACTCGTGCCACACCCGCCCTCTGGAGGGCGGGTGTGGCTACGCCATATTCGGGGGAGTTTGATGGCGTTGTCGAGACGTCAACAACCCGAACGGAAAACCGACATAAAAGCGAAGAATAAGATAGCACGCCGGCCAGAAAGATCCAACGCCGGATGTATCGAGTAAACTCTGACTCATCCGGCGGCATACATCTCATGGATATTCCGTCCCCCGTTGTCTGTCGGGGGGGGCGGCCGAACCACTAAAATGGCATCAATCTCACCAATTCGCATGTGGCCACCAGGTGCCGTTCACCACTTCCCGCTCATCCACTATCTGTCTAATCTCTTTTGATATGGGGGGGGGGACTACCATCCATCCTTTTGCCGACATGCCTTGGAAGTACAGGTAAATGAGCGTCGGTGATAGCAATCCGGCATCGGATATACCATCATGACGTGAGATCGCAGCCTTAACTGTCTGCAAATAGTGGTAAACCAGCCAAGATATTTGCTTGACCCAATAGGGTAAACCCCGATAACCGTTGAACCACTCATGATTCAGTACCTCTTGTGAAACCATTTTACCTCTAGTTGCTCATATCTCCACTATGCGAATCAGAGTCGCCACGAATGGCTCTCTGGCGAAGAGCTGCGCGCATTTCGACATTCCATTCTAACCGACTGCTCATAAGCGTTCAGGGCTAGCTCGTTGAAAGGGTGTGTTTGCATACCATTTCGTCAATGCGGGTGATCACCGTTTGCCGTATACCCGAATTATCTTCAAGCGTCCTCGCGCAACCTATCAACCAGCCGAGATACTTCGTTGTCGGGGTGTTAGCTTCAAGTACCAATACTTCCGATCTGAGGGGGGGGGGGGGGGGGGGATCACCGGTGCCCCGCATCCCTTGAATAAATAATAGAATGCGTGACTCGCTGCCTGGGGGGGGGGTTCTTTCTCTCCAGCTTCCTTTGCTATTGCCGCTCTACACGGGGGGCGATCTCTTTGGCCGTTATCCTTGTTCGATTTCTGAAAACGGGCGGCAGCATTAACCGAGCGCAAATCTGGAGCCGATTTCTACAGATGAATTTCCTGCTTCGAGTGGGTGGGATTTGAAGCGCGAGGCATGTTGTGGGGGTAAGGTTGAGGGTCTGGCGCGATTGAGATATGCGATGCGTGGATGCAGACTCGGCAGCCATCGTCGGATGCGGCCGAAGTCCTTGGTGTTGTCGAAACCAAGCCTCACGGAGGCGAAGGGTCGGCGCGGTGCGGAGGCGTATCAGGCCACTGAGCATTGTGCTGGGCGAAGGTCGTATCGTTGTCAAAGGTGATCGAGCCGCGCGTGTTGATGCTTGAACGGCACTGATACGACGAGTGCTCGAAAAAGAAAAAAAAAAGGAGGAAAAGGGGGAAGGGGGCAGCGGTCTTGCTCATAGGCGAGCCATGAGTGTCAGCCGGAGGTCTAGCGCTCGTGCAGGACGAGAACCGGCGGCGCCGGCAGATGACCAAATCGGCCTCCCAGTGGCCGGGCTCGGCGCGGGCCACGGCGCTCGCCCGATCGCTCGGACACGTGGCCTGTCCTCGATCCGGTCAGGCCGCCGGCGGGGGCCCCCACCACTACAGGCCTTCCGCAGCGCGCAGGTAGCCGCCCGAAGGGGGTGACGTCGGACAATTCCAGATTGTCTCGACGAAAGCGCAGCCCGGGGGGGGGGGGATTATCGGCTTGGCTGAGGGGGGGTGGGGGGGTGTGTTGGGGGTGGTTCTCTGGGGGGTGGGTTGGAGCAGTTTTGAACCTGTCATATCGGCGTTGCCTTTCACCTCCCGTCAGTATGTGGATGCGGGGGGGGGGGCGGGGGGGGGGTCGATCGCATGAGGCCTCGCGCGATCGTTTGTTACCTCTTCTTGTTACTTCGGCCTTCAATATCATCGAGGGGAAGGTTCGCTGGGTTCGAGTGAATATGACGCAGTCCAGGGTCAAACCGTGTCTGCTTCGCAACAATCCCCGTCATCCCGCAACTGAATCGCGAGTTGGCGATGTATCCAATAGTGAGCGTGGCCCTTTGGAGAGCCGGGGGGGGGGGTTATCATCTGCACATTATTTCGGTTACCCCAAAGCGCTAGGTGGAATTACGCTGCCACGAAAAGAGCCTCAAGACAAGCACCTGAGTACTTATAGAGTGTTTTCGATCTCTGGCCCGCAGCTGATCCGAGCGGCGAACGTCTTCGGCGCTTGCTGGAGGTCGAACTTGTTGGAAATTGGGCACACTAAACCTGCCGGGTCGAGGCTCATTCTGCGCCGGTCCCTCAGGCAGCGTGTGGCGGTGGGTTGTGCGAGGATCCGGGGTTCCCGGTCTGCATATTCAACCCCCGGTAGACGTGATAATGTTCATTATGGCAAAGGAATTCAGAGTATTAGATGAAGTTTATCGTCAAGCCCGAAGTACAAATCGCGCTATGAGTGACCTTTTTGAGATTCGCCCCCGATCGGGTTGCGATCGTGACGTCGATCTCGCATCTGCCGCAAAGTGATCGCACTGTCCAGACAGCATCACGCTACCCTACCGTTTCTCGTCACCGTTGCGCCCCGCAAGTTGGTGATCGACGTAGCCCTTGACCACGGCGTTCATCAGCGCCTGGGGCGAAGGGAACGCCTCCCTTCTCAGCCATTCACCCTCCGTCGCCACCAAGCGGCCCCTGAGGCCCGATCGTTCTGCCAAAGCACCCACACCGCCACCACCCCAAAGTAACGGTGGAGCGCGAGGAGGGTCACCCTCCTCGCCATCTTCCAGAAGAGCAAAAGGGGTCAGGACTCATTTTCCTCGTCCTCGCGCTCCAGCCACGCCAGCGCCCCCTCGCCGGCCCGGACGCCGGTGGCGAAGCAGGCCTGGAGGAGATAGCCGCCGGTGGGCGCCTCCCAGTCGAGCATCTCGCCGGCGACGAACACGCCGGGCAGCCGCTTCACCATCAGCGCGTCGTCCAGCTCGTCCAGCGCGATGCCGCCGGCGGTCGAGATGGCGCGCTCGAGCCCGGCCATGGCCTTCACGTCCAGCGGCAACGCCTTGGCGAGCGTGGCGAGGTCCGCGGCCGCTGTCGGCAGCGGGTTCGCCGCCTCGCGCAGCAGCGCCGATGCCACCGGCGTCAGCCCCGCCTGGCGGAGCGCGTTGCTGCGCGAGCGGCCCTTGGCCATCGCCTTGGCGAGCTTGGCACCCAGCCGTTCCACCGTCACGTCGGGCTTGAGGTCCAGCTCGACCCGCACAGCACCACCCCGGGCGAGCGCCGGCCGCAGCTTCGGCCCCAGCGCATAGATCGGCCCGCCCTCGATGCCGGCCGTGGAGACCACGAGATCGCCCCGATGCCGCTCGCCATGCAAGCTCGCGACAACCGTCTTCAAGGGCGTGCCGGCAAAGCGCTCGGCGAAGCCCAGGCTCCAGTCGACCAAGGCGCCGGCATTGGCGGGCTCGAGCTCGCGCACGACGACGCCAGCCTCGCGCAACGTGGCGGCCCAGCTCCCATCGGCGCCGAGCCTGGGCCAGCTCGCCCCGCCCAGCGCCAGGATCACCGCCCGCGCCGCGACCACGACCTGGCCCCCCGGCGTCGAGAAAAGCAACGCACCGTCCGCGTCGAAGCCCTGCCAGCGATGCCGCGTGGCGAAGCCGACGCCCTGCTCCGCCAGCCGGGCGAGCCAGGCGCGCAGCAGCGGCGAGGCCTTGAGCGCGGTGGGAAAGATCCGCCCCGACGAGCCCTCGAAGGTCGGCTGGCCCAGCGCCTCGCACCAGGCACGCAGGGCCGTGTTGTCGAAGCGCCGGATCAGCGGCGCCAACCGCTCCTCGGCCTCGCCGTAGCGGCCGAGCAGCGCCTCGAGCACCTCGCCATGGGTCAGGTTGAGCCCGCCACGACCGGCCATCAGCAGCTTGCGGCCGAGGCTCGGCATGCCCTCGAAGACGGTCACGGAACGGCCCCGGCCCGCTGCGGCCTCGGCCGCCATCAGGCCCGCCGGGCCGCCACCAACAATGGCGATGTCGAGCACGGGGCTGCCGGTCGTCAGGCCGCAGCCGCCCTGCCACCGGCGCGGCGCGCCTCGGCGTCGATGACCGCCACCACCTCGGCGAGCGCCGCACCCAGGGGCCCGACGCCCTGATGCAGCCGGTAATCGGCCTCATCGAGAAAGAGGTCGCGGCGCACCTCGAGCTGCAGCGCGTGGATCCCCGCGTTCGGCTGGCCGAATGTCTCGGTGATATGCCCGCCCGCGAACGGCCGGTTGACCGCCACTGCAAAGCCGCGCTCGCGCAGCGCCCGGACGACACTGCCGGTGATCGCCGGTGCCGCCGTTCGGCCGTGCCGGTCGCCGACGACGACATCGACCATCCCGGCCTGCTGCGCCACCGAGGCCCGCGGCATGGAATGGCAATCGAGCAGCACCGCGACACCATGCACCGCGCGCAGCGCCGAAAGCTCGCGCTCCAGCGCCCGGTGGAACGGCCAATAGACGGTCTCGAGACGCTCCTGAAGGTCAGCGGCAGCCAGCCGCCCACGATAAATGGCGGCACCCCCGATCCGGGTCGGCACCAGCCCGAGCCCCGCCCGCACCTTGGCGGAACGGCTGCCGGCCGTGGGAAAAGCGCCCTTCACCTCGCCCGGATCGATCTCGTCGGGCGCCCGGTTGAGGTCGATCCAGGCGCGCGGCAACAACGGCGCCAGCAGCCCCGCGGCATGCGCCAGCGCCGGCTCCAGCAGCACATCGACCGGCCCGTCATCGAGCGGCCGCAACCCATCGCGCCCGATCTTCGCCGCCCGCAGCAGACGCTCCGGGTACAGCCGGCCACTATGCGGTGATGACAAGAGCACCGGCCGCGCGCGGCCCGAAGCTCGAAAGTCGAACATCATGAGGAACGATACCCGCCGCACGGTTCATGGTGAATGCAACGCATCGCATCACATTCAGCCAGCCAAGGCAACGAGCGCTTTGCCACCGCTCCGTCACAATCTGCCCATCACCCCAAACGACAGCCGCCCCCGCCACCACATCGAGCCTCTTGCCAACCCGCCCCGATCTTCGTAAATCAGCCGCGAATGGGCGCGTAGCTCAGCGGGAGAGCACTACGTTGACATCGTAGGGGTCACTGGTTCAATCCCAGTCGCGCCCACCATTCCCCCCCGGCCGGTCATTTTCGTCACCGCGCAGCCTGAGGCGGCAGGCGCCAACATTTTCGGCGCCGCAAGAGACCCGCGCCCGATCGACGCCACCGCCTCCCTCCGATAAGCTGGCGGCAAAACACCTCGCCAGGGAGGAGCGCCGCCATGCCCGATTTCCCCATCACCGACGCCCACGTCCACCTCTACGACCCGGCCAAGCTCAGCTACCCCTGGCTCGCCAACGTGCCGAAGATCAACCGCGCTTATGGCCTCGCCGACTTCGACGCCGCCAGAGGCCCGGTCGACGTCGAGGCCATCGTCTTCGCCGAGGTCGCCGTCGCCCCAGGCCAACACCTCGCCGAAGCCGCCTGGGTCCAGTCCCTCGCCGACACCGACCCCCGCATCCAGGGCATCATCGCCCACGCCCCGCTGGAAAAAGGCCCCGCCGCCGTCGAGGCCGACCTCGAGCAGCTCAAGCAGAACCGCTGCCTCAAAGGCATCCGCCGCCTCATCGAAACCGAGATGGACCCCCGCTTCTGCCTCGAGCCCGCCTTCCTCGACGCGCTCCGGCTCCTGCCCAAGCACAACCTCACCTTCGATATCTGCGTCAAGCACTGGTACCTGGCCTTCGCCCTCGAGCTCGCCCGCCGCTGCCCCGACGTCACCTTCATCCTCGACCACATCGGCAAGCCCGGCATCAAGCACGCCATGCAAGAGCCCTGGAAAACCCAGATCAAGGAGCTCGCCTCCCTCCCCAACACCCACTGCAAGGTCTCAGGCGTCATCACCGAAGCCGACCACAGCACATTGGACCAAGGAGCAGGTCAAACCCTACCTCCACCACGTCCTCGACTGCTTCGGCACCGACCGAACCTTCTACGGCAGCGACTGGACCGTCTCCGAGCTCACCCACCCCTACCCAACCTGGGTCCAAATCCTCGACGAAACCCTCGACGGCACCACCCCCGACGAGCAACAGAAATTCTGGCGAACCAACGCGCGGAAAGTATATCGGCTGGACGGGTAGAGGAGAGAGAAGATTCGGGGAGGCAGCGCCTCCCCGCGCCCACACGGGCCCTGGTCATTCGGCGGCGTCGCGCTGACGGCCTCCAGACTTCCAGGTCCGCAGGCTGGGATGGGAATGCGCTGCGACGCGGTCCGCCACATCAGCGCCACCTCCTTCTCCATCAGTTCTGCCGGCACAGAGCGCACCCTGCCCCTGCAAAGAAACAACTATCTGCCCTCATCTCCCATTTTCTACGCTGCTTCGTGCCCAACCCAGCAGTCGCTCGATGCACGAACTCACAATCGCTCTAGCGATTGTTTTATCTGTATCGTTATACTTCAACTGCCTCAGGGCATACCCGTAGGCCACTGCCCAGATTTCCTGCTCTGAACCGGCCAAGTCCGACGCCCACCTACGACACGCGCGCAGGTAGTCCTCGTAAGGCGCGCCGACGCAGAACGAGTCGATATCAGGCCACAGGATAGCCTGTTGTTCCGACGGCCATCCCCCACGATCCGGAGCGTCCATGTGAAAGATTGTGCTTAGTTCCAACGTCAAAGGGTCGATCGAAGCGAACGAGCGTCTTGTATTGGAATAGTCGATAACCATCGGCCGCCCTCGATCGTCGAAAAGCACGTTGGCGCAGTGGAGATCTCCGTGCTGCACGCAGCGGTTTACATCCACTTCGACCAGCTCGACTGGCTCTAGAGCGATTCCTGCCAGTTCCTTCGTGATACTTTGCAGTTGGACATCTGAAATCAGGCTGCGCCGGATGCGCGAGACGCTGATGCGTTCTGCCTGTCGTGCACCATGCCATGTCGCTTGGTCTTTGCGCAGGTGGTCCGGAACGCTAGCGCTGGCGGCCGGATCCGCGGAGAGCTGATGAAACAGGCTCGATACTTCATCCCCGACAACACCATAGAAGATCCCCTCATAGCTCGCCGCGCCGAGGCTGAGTTCGGCCGTCACTTGCGGAAAGGAACCGGGCGCCAGTTTCACGACCTCTGTGCGATACCTGGCTCGCTCGTCCGCAATCTCGTCGAACCTACCCAATTGTGCGACCGAGGTGATGGCCAGTTTGTGAGGCCGCATTAGCGTAGCGGAGGCAGCTGGTGAATGCGCCGCCTCAGGGGGGAAGGTGGGTATTGGGGGGGGTCCCGGCTGGGGGAGGGAGGGGCTTGAGCCGCGGTGCCTTTGATCCGGGCTTGGCGTTTTTTTGGAGAGAGGATTGGGGAGTCACGAAGCGGATTTCCGGGCCAACGGCAAGGGCAGCGAGGCAGGGCGAGGAGCGTCCCAGCGCGTCGGGCGCCGGCGGAGGCGGTCCGGTCGATCGACGCGAGGGCCCTGAGCGGCGAGGGGATCGAGAGCGACATCGCCCCCGGGGGGGGGTGAGGGCCACCGGCTCTACCACTTCGTCCTCGCCTATAGCGGCTGGGAGCATGTCGGGGTCGTGCTCGGTGGCGAGAGCTTCACGGCGCTTGCCGAGAACCTGCAGAACGCGCTTTGGGGTCTGGGTGGCGTGCCGACCGAGCACCGCACCGACAGTCTCTCCGCCGCATACCGCAACCTTGGTCGCGACGCGGCCGAGGATGTCACCCGGCGCTACGAGGCGTTCTGCGGCCACTACGGGCTCATCGCCAGCCGCAACAACCCCGGCGAGGCGCACGAGAACGGTGCGGTCGAGTCCCACCACGGCCATCTCAAGACGGCCCTCGATCAGGCGCTGATCCTGCGCGGCGGCCGCGACTTCGCCACCGTCGACGACTACCGGCGCTTCGTCGACCAGCTCGTCGGCCGCCGCAACCGCCGCCGCGAGGATCGAACCGTCCCCGAAATGGCGGCACTGCGTCCGCTGCCGGCACGGCGGACCACCGACTTCACCGAGGTTGTCGCCCGGGTCACCCGAACCGGCGGGTTCCTCGTTCACCAGGTCTTCTACAGCGCGCCTGCCCGACTGATCGGCCAACGGCTGCGGGTTCACCTCTACGACGATCGTATCGAGGCATGGCTCGGCGCAACCCGCGTGCTCAGCCACCCGCGCAAGCGTGGGCGCAAGGACGGGCGGCGCGTCCACGTCATCGATTATCGCCACGTCATCCATGCGCTCAGGCGCAAACCGCAGGCGTTGGCCGGCTCCATCTACCGCGACGAGCTCTTCCCCGGCACCGCCTACGCCGAGGCTTGGCGGCGGCTGTCGTTGGCGCTGCCACAAAAAGATGCCTGCCGCCGCATGGTCGCCCTCCTGGCGCTGGCCCACGACGAGGCCTGCGAGACCGAGCTCGGCAAGCTCATCGACCAGGATCTCGCCGCCGGCCGGCTGCCCGACGCTCGCCAGCTGCGTGGTCATCTCCAACGGCACGAACCCGAGCTACCCGACGATGTACCGGTCGCGCTCACCGCGCTCGTCAGCTTCGACGGCCTCTTGGCAGCCCGGCCATGACCGCTCGTGAGGTCGACGTCCACAAGCTGCCCGCAATGCTCACCGCGCTGCGCCTGCCCAGTTTCCAGGCGCACTGGCAGAACTTCGCCGAACGTGCCGACAAGGAGGGCTGGTCCGCCGCCAAGTTCCTCGCCGCACTCGCCGAATGCGAGCTCGCCGAGCGCGAGACCCGGCGCATCCAGCGTCACCTCGCCGAGGCCAAGCTGCCAGGCGGCAAGACGCTGGCGACCTTCGACTTCAAGGTGCTGCCCGACCTGCCGAGGCGCCGCATCGAAGCGCTCGCCGCCGGTGACTGGATCGACAGCGGCAGCAACCTGATCGCCATCGGCAACAGCGGTGCCGGCAAAACCCACGTCCTGTGCGCCATCGGACATGCCTTGATCGAGGCCGGCTTTCGCGTCCTCTACACCCGCACCACCGACCTCGTGCAAAAGCTCCAGGCGGCGCGCCGCGACCTCGTCCTCGAGGCCGCCCTCGCCAAGCTCGACAAGTTCCACCTCCTGATCCTCGACGACATTACCTACGCGCAGAAGGACCAGGCCGAGAGTTCCGTCCTCTTCGAGCTGATCGCCCGGCGCTACGAGCACCGCAGCCTCGCCATCGCCGCCAATCAACCATTCAGCGCCTGGGAACGCGTCTTCCCGGACAAGGCCATCACCGTCGCGGCCATCGACCGCCTCGTCCATCACGCCACCATCCCGACATCATCAAATCCACCCGACCAGTCATCCAACCTGACGCGCGACGTCAGACAACGCCGGTTAAGGCCTGAAACTCAACCCGCGCGCCTCTATGCTTGCGACCAAATAGCCGTAGCAGGTGCGTTTCCTCTTGGCGGAGATTGAGCGGGTTTCCGACTTGCACGGGATGAACCAATTCGGTTTCCTGGATTTCGGCGCGGAACTTTCGAACCGCCGTTACGCACGCCGGCATTTCGCCCTTCCAAAACACCTGATAAACTGGATCTTCTCGACCGCAGCAGTGAATGTCGCCGCGCCGACCGTGATCCCTGAGGAGCGCAACTGGGAAGTCCGCATCGACGTTCCCGGTGAGGAACCAGACCGATGTGCCCGGCTGATTCTGGACAATCGACTGAAAGACAGCCCAGCCATGATCCTCGTGTTCGTTGAGGAAATCGTCCTCGGTCGGAATGCGCCGGTCGAGGATAACTACGTCGAAGGGGTCGCTATCGAGAGCAGCAAGCGCACCGCTCATGCTTTTTTTCCAGGTCACTTCGCATCCATCGATTCGGCCAATCGCTTTCTCAATCGACTTTGCGAAATCAATATTATCTTCAACAAGCATGATGCGCATCAATCGTGCGCCCGTGGCCAGCGCATCTCAAAACGAACACCATGATCTGCCGGGATTAGGCTGACACTGCCGCCCATAGAGGTCATAGCCTGCTGAGCTGTGGCCAAACCCATTCCCAGATGCCCAGACTTAGTCGTCGAACCAATCTCGAATGCACGGACAATATTCCCGCGAAAACCAACGCCCCCGTCAATAATCGCGATCCAGACATCGATGTTTGTGACTCCCCAACTGACGACAATGTCCGGATAGCGCTGCGTTTCCTGCAATGTCAGTGCCAACGTCGCATCGATGGCATTGCGCAGTCCGTTAGTGAAGCTCAGGCACACGAGGCCTCTGTCACCTTTTACGTTGCACTCCTGAAGACCCGCACGAAGTATATTTACAGGACGGCTTCCAGTCTCATCAACGATCCAGTCGTTAATGCACTGCGCGAGAGAGAATTCTTCCAGCCTCGGCGCGCTGGCAGCACGTCGCAACTGCGCAAGACCGGCGACAAGCGCCTCCATGCGGTCGAGTCCGCGCTTGGTGTCTGAGCCCGCGAAGTTCGACACCTCAGTTTCCGCAGAAAGCCGCAGTCCGCCAAGGATCGGTTCGATTTCATGGATGATCTGTTTTGCAGTCGCCTCAAGAGCGTCGGAGTAGATCTGAGCGGTCTGATCTGACGATATATGATCCGACGATGGATCCGCCCGCTTCAGCGATGCGGCCCGTGGTTTGCCAAGCCTTGCCCGCTGAAGAGCACGCCTTAAGGCGTTTGCCACCCACATTACTGTCACTACAGCAAGTGCACTCTCGATAATCTGTGCCTGATGAGGCTCGGCGTTCTCGGCGAGATGGCGAGCCGCCTCAAGCCGCTCTCTGGGGTTTGAAGAACCGAGTTTGCGGGCAAAGTCAGCTGTCATCCGCGCTCTCAGCGTAGAATTCTGCGCGGCGACGGAACGCCTCCCGGCCACCCTCCATAATGTTCGTGATAGACTTCACGACCTCAGCATCATCAAGGGGTCCTGATACTTGGACGAAGCAGCGTTCGCCGTTGGATTCCAAATGGGTGACCCGCTCTGCATCCCCAAGAACCGGGATGTTCGGGTTGTGGGTGGCGATTAGTGTCTGGGCAAACTTTGCCCGTGCGCGAATGGCTTGCACCAGCGTTCCTACAACGAAGGCGTTATCCAAGTGGTCTTCGGGCTGATCCAGTACGATGACGCGCTCATCGTGCTGGAGAATGATTGGCAGGACAGCTGTGCACCGTTGACCCATCGAAAGAAAGTCGGTGCTCTTAAAGCTCGTGCCGTCGAGCAGCTCAATTGCGATCTCGTCGCCGACGTCAGTAGTCAGAAGTTCAGTTCCAGCGTCCCCGCGTAAGGCTTCAGCAAGACGATGAGCGCGATCCTCGGTGATATCAAGCACAGCGCTGATGGAGCCAGCTTCGCCCCGTTCCGCTAGGATAGCGATCTCCTGTGGACTGAACGTCTCTACAATACGTTCGGCAAG
Organism: uncultured Alphaproteobacteria bacterium; assembly: GCA_942491185.1. Classification (GTDB taxonomy): domain Bacteria; phylum Pseudomonadota; class Alphaproteobacteria; order Geminicoccales; family Geminicoccaceae; genus SLRI01. The sequence goes on from CALOAB010000004.1 coordinate 78,088, forward strand.
ATCGCGATAGCGCAGCCCGCTGCCTCTCAGGGCACTGTTGAGCACGCTCGAATAGCCCAGGTAGTTTGACAGCGGTTTCACTTTCACTCGAATGGCCGGCGCTAAGATGTCCGTCAGTTTCGAGGCGATCTTCTGCCGGCTCGCCGTCAGCTCCTGGATCTGCTCAAGCATTTCATCCAACGCGGTTTGGCGTTGCACGGCTAGACTCTCAATCCGGCCGAGTCGTTCCGCCTTCAGGTCCGCGAGCGATTTCAGCGCCGCGATTTCCTGGCTGAGGTCGGCGATCTGCCGGTCGAGAATGCTCGCTCCCTTCTGCTGCTCCTCTATCTTTTGGCGGACTTCGCGGCCCTGCGCTTCAATGGTTGCCTTCTCTCTTTGCGCACGCGAGAGCTGCGCTTGTAGCTCGTTAGCGATCGAGCGATAGTCTGCAATAGCTTCGGATAGCCTATCGTTAGCGGCGTCGAGCCTAGCCCGGTAGGGCGCGAGCTGATCTGCGCTTGCTGCTTGCTCCGGCCAGGGCTCGATCGAGGGACGGCGGGCGGAGACAAGCTCCAGCTCGTCCGTCCAGTCGGAGAGCTTTCGCCCTGAACGCTCGATGGACACGGCACGCACATTCGCCGCTGCGGCGAGAGGCATTAGCTGATCTAGTTGCTGGCGATAGCCATCGAGTTCGGAGCTGCGTGTGCGCTGCGCAGCCCCCTGCTCTTGGAGCTCAGCGAGCATTGCCTGACGCTTTGGCAGCGCAAGCAACTTTTCGGATATGTCGTCAATCTCGACTAGTAGGCTGCGGATTTCGCTTGTCAGCGACTTGATGCGCGCATGTAGGGGCCTACGCTTGACTATCGCTGCGCTTCGCTCGGCCACGAAACCGTCAATCAAGCGTATCCGTGATTCCGAACGCGCACCAATCTGTTCAACTTCCTTCTGGGAGAAGACGAGCGGAGGCGTGACTTCAAGTGGGCGGCTGTCAGTCTCGTCGGTCGCGATCCTAGAAACTTCGATACGATCTTTGCCGTCGCTAAGGGTCACAGAGACCTTTCCGTCGCCGAGCACGCCTAGTGCGTGCTCCAGAGCGTTCTTTGCGATCGTATCGGAGGAAGAAGCAGCTCCCATGCAGAAACGGACCAACTCGATGACAGAACTCTTGCCGGTCCCGCGGCCGCCGATGAGAACATTTAAGCCGGGGCTAAACTCCTGGCGAAATCCATCGAGAGTCCCACCCTCGACCCTTATCGACTCTATCCACACCGCAAGTCGCCTTCCTTATTCCTCGCTACTGCGTGATTCCTTCCGCATAGATGCAGCGCGGCATCTGACACAGCCCTGAAGCTGGGCCACTTACAAGTAGAATCTGCCCGTTTGAGCTTCGCGGGTCGGGCTTCGCGGCCACTTCACTCTTGGGCCAACATGCCGTATTTGGCGCGCTCATTCGCATCCGATGACGGCCAGCGCGCGACGAAGGCGGCGATCTCGTCGTCGATCGATGGTTCGGCCAACCGCCCGGCACCCCTTTGCGCGGCGACAAGCCGAACACGACGCGATCCGGGCAAGTCATCAAGTGCCGCAAATGCGCCGGCAAGGCAGGCCGCAAGCCGCCCGCTCGCGTCACCGCACCCGGCCCGTCGCCCAAACCACACCCGCCCACCCTGGGGCGCGGCACGGACTCCCACCCTGACACGGATCGTAGCAGCAAGTCCTCACCAAAGCCTTAAGGCCCCCGCCCCGCGCACAAGAGCCCCCACCCACCCGGGAGCGAGGCACGGACTCCCACCATGATACGAATGGTATCAGCGAATCCTCAACACACCGTTAACGCCGCGGCAAGCCGCCAACGCTCGGCACCCACGCCGATCTCGCCGTCGCCGTCATGCGGCCGCCCGCTTCGAACCCGCCAGCAACCGGACCGTGGTGCGGGCCACCCATCCCGACTGGGACTGGCTCGACCTCGCCCGCCCGCCCATGCCGACCGACGAGCTGATCGCCACCTTCCGCGACCTCTGCGCCAACCCACCCGACTGGCCCGCCACCACCGCCCCAGCCTGACTCCCACCGCCAAACCGCCCCGCCACCCCGAGCCAACCGCCCCCGCCCACCCGGGGCGCGGCACGGATTCCCACCATGACACAGAGCCTACCACCCATTCCTCTACAAATCCCTAACGCCCCGCGCCATGCCGAAGGACTTCGCGGGACACCTCGCCTTTTGACCTTTGCCCTGGGTCACTATCAGGCGGCCGCTCGCGCCCGATGGTCCTGGCGACCCGCCCGAGCGCCACGAGCCCCAGGTCACGGTGGGGTCAAGGGGAGGATCATCCTCCCCTTGGGCTCTTCGCGGGGCATCTCACTTCTGAGGCAACATGACGTAGTTGGCGCGCTGCTTCGCATCCGATGACGGCCAGCGGGCGACGAAAGCGGCGATCTCGTCGTCGATCGATTGTTCGGCCAACCGCCCAGCACCCCCTTCGCACCGCAACCATTCGAACACGACCCGCTTACGCGATCCGCGCAAATCACCAAGAGCCGCAAATGCGCCGAGAGCGTCCGGTTGGCCCGCCCTACGGCCGCTGGGCTGCTGCTGTTACGCTCAGGGCTGAGCGTAACTCCAAGGCAGCGCTTCGTCGATCTTGGTGATCTTGTGCTCTGCAATGCGGCTCAGCACGTCGGTGAGCCACGCCTGCGGATCAACGCCGTTCAGTTTTGCCGATCTCGACCAGGGTATAAGCAATCGCGGCTGCCTTGCCGCCGCCCTCGGAGCCGACGAAGAGGAAATTTTTCCGGCCCAGAGCAATAGGCTTCATGGCTCTTTCGGCGGGATTGTTGTCGGGCTCCAGGCAACCGTGGTCGAGATAAGGGCGGAGCTTCTTGAAGCGGCTCAGGGCATAGCGGATGGCCTTGGCGAGCTCGGACTTGCCGGATATCCGCGGCAGCTGGGTCTGCAGCCAGCTCTCCAAGTCGTCGAGGATCGGCTTGGCTCGATCCTGCCGCAGCCGCAGCCGCTCATCAGGCGGTCGGCCGCGGCCATCCTTCTCGACGGCATAGAGCCCGGCGATCCGCTTGATCGCTTCCTCGGCGATGACCGAGCTTTCGGCCTGGAACACGTCGACGAACTTGCGGCGGATATGGGCCATGCACGCCACCTCGCGGATGCCGCCCGAACGGTAAAGCTCGTTGAAACCCGAATAGCCGTCGGCATGCATCCAGCCCTCGTAGTCGGCGAGATGCTCGGCGGGGTGTTGCCCCTTTCGGTCGACCGTGAACCGGTACCAGGCGGCCGGCGGATCAGGGCCGAGCCAAGGCCGCTCGTCGCGAACGTAGGTCCAGATGCGAGCGGTCTTGGTGCGGCCGTTACCCGGGGCCTGCATCTTGAGCGGCGTGTCGTCGGCGAAGATCGCCGTTCCGCTCAGGACATGGCGTCCGATGGCGTCAGCCAGCGGCTCCAGAAGTGCAGTCGACTTGCCGACCCAATCGCAGAGCGTCGAGCGGTCGAGGTCGATGCCCTCACGCTCGAAGATCTGGCTCTGCCGGTACAAGGGAAGGTGATCAGCATATTTGCTGATCAGCACGTGTGCCAGCAGACCGGGCCCCGGTCGCCCTCGCTCGATCGGTCGTGATGGCAGAGGCGCCTGGCAGATGGTCTCGCAGCACTTGCAGGCCATGCGCGGCCGCACGATCCGGTTCACCACGAACCGGCCTGGCAGATAGTCCAGCTCCTCGGTGACGTCCTCGCCCAGAACCTTCAAGGCACCACCGCAATCGCTACATTCATCGCCAGGTGAGAGCACCTGCTCTTCGCGTGGCAGCTTCGCCGGCAGCGGCTTGCGCTTGGGCTTCTCCTTCGCCGTCTCGTCGGTGTCACTCGGCAGGTCGGACGGCGTGGCCTTGGCGGCTGCAATCTCCTCTTCCTCGAGCGTCAGCTCGAGCTGATCGAGGCTCTCCGACCGGCTACCAAAGCGATGCCGCCGCATGCCCGCAAGCTGGTGCTCGAGCTTGGCGATCCGCAGCGCCTGCGACTTGACGAGCGAGACCAGCTGCTGCGCGGTATCGCGCAATTCAGCCGGGTCTTCGGGCAGGCTCTGGGTCTCGCTGAGCATGGCCCGATCATAGTCGAATCACGTCGACGGAGAAATGGATAATCCCAGCCATCCCATTGGATTTGCGTAAGAAACTCGGCGGTGTCTGGATTGCGTGTTGAGTCCGCAGACGATCTGGCGACTGACATCATTTCGGGCGGACGATGACAGGCGACGAATGCGGATAGGCGGGGAGGTTTTTGGTTGCCGGTCCGCAAAATGGCCTCATGAAGGTCTCGAAGCGGCTGTGCAGATTGTTGACGGTCTGCATGTGGAAAGCCTTGGCGATGACCCGTGGGCCCTTCTTGGGTGAAGGCGATAGTGCGGCATGGCGCGTTGTCGTGCGAAAAGATCGTAAGCACTGTCACCATCCGTACAGAGGACCGCTCGTCCGACATGGGCTTCGAGCCGGGAGACGAGGCTGTCGCGCGGCGATCGGGAAGCACGTCGGCGCGCCGCGCGCCTGTTCGATCGGTCAAGGTCAAGACTGGTATCTGCCCGCCGACAGTCCGGCCGGGAAGAGCAGCCGGAGGCGCCGGAAATCACGCCAACGCGGCCGGTCGGGCACGACACGGCGAGCCGGGTCGCGTTCGTGGTTCACCCATTCGCGCGAGCCCTTACGCGACTCCCGCGAAGAATTTCTCATCGGCCTCGACGATACCGTTCAGTTCGCTCGCACCAGCCCCGATGAGCGCCTGGAGGAGGCTCAGGCGCCATCGCCAGACGGTCGTCTTGTCCAGCTCGACATCGTGCCAGGCTCGGCATGAGCGGCGGCCTTTGCCGACATCATGTCACGCGCACCTCGAGCAGCTTCTCGGGCCGACGAATGCGCCTCCAGCCGTCCCGGTCGCCGAGGGACATCCGACAGGCCTTGCATCTCAGTCTTTGCAACCCCGTTCCCTCGCCCCAGCGCTGCAACGAAGGCGCGGCACGTGAACATCCGGTGGCGCTGTCCCCGGGCATCGATGCGCGAAAGAACCTCGATGCGCGTATCGAGTGCTCGAAGCTGGCCTCGCGCGCCCGCATCTGCCCGACACTCAACCTCTTCATGCCTGCGCACAAACGCCCGAAACGTGCCTTGTTCATCGTCCGCTCCGAAATCGATGTTTCATAAATGTTCTCACCAACTTGTGCGGACTTCAACACGCAATCCAGACACCGCCAGAAACTCAGCCTGTTGTCAGTGGGCGCCAGGTTCGTTGCGGTGCCCGCCAATCAATCCCTTCGAGCAACATCGCCAGCTGCGCCGAGGTGATCGTGACACGGCCCTGCGCCGGCGACGGCCAGACAAACCTGCCGCGTTCCAGCCGCTTGCTGAACAGGCAGGCGCCCTGGCCGTCGAACCAGATCAATTTAATCAGGTCACCGCGGCGCCCACGGAAAACGAACAAATGACCCGAATAAGGGTCCTGCCTCAGCTGCTTCTCGGCCAGCGCCGAGAGGCCATTGAAGCCCCTCCTCATGTCGGTGACGCCAGCTGCCAGCCACACCTTCGTCTGTGCCGGGACCGGGATCATCGTTTGGTCAGCGCCTTCAAGAGTTCGGCAATGGCGGCACTATCGAATGAGCCCTCGATGCTCACCCGATGGCCGGTACCGAGCACGATCTCGACGTGGCCATGGCTGCCGTCGATGGCCGGTGCTGACGCGCCCCTCGCCGCATCCTCGTGATGCAGCTGAACCGGCAGGAACACCGGCGCCCCCTCCAGCATCCCGCCGGGCGCAAACCGAGGATCGCGAAGCCACTTGAAGATCAGATTGGCGTTCACCGCATGCCGCTGCGCCACCTGCGCAACCGACACACCCGGTGCTCGCGTCTCCAGGCAAATCGCCCGCTTCGCTTCCTCACTCCAGCGCCGATAGCGGCGCCGCTCCTTGGGCGATCCGGCCACGAAAGTGTCCACCATGCAGAGTGGACACCTTCGTCCAGCTCACCGCCCATGATCGACAGAACCGTTACATCAGCAAGGGCGGGGAGGCCGGACGCTCACAATGCGCCGGCAATCGAGGCCGCAGGTCCGTTCGAGAAAACACCCGCCCACTCTCGTCACCGCACCCAGCTCAACAGCCAAGACCACCCCCACCCACCCGGGGGCGCGGCACGGACTCCCACCGTGAAACGGGTTCTATCAGCGAGTCCTCAACATCCAGTTAACGCCGCCTCAGGCCGCCACCGCTCAACACCAGCGCCGACCTCGCCGTCAAGCGCCCGCACGCATGCCATCGGGCAGGCCACAACGAGCAATAACGAACGCTTATGCTTGATTGTTTGTCTGCCAACAAACTCGCGAAAGTTGTTGCGCTATGTGCAACGGAACCCGAGATTTGTTGCGTATAGTGCAACGAATTGGTCAAGCCGTTGCGTATAGCGCAACGGAACCCGAGAAATGTCGCATATAGCGACTCATAAACGATCGTTATGTAGCGCATAGCGCAAAAAACGCCCCCTCAAACCCGAGAACGAACCCGGGCAACGACGAACGAACCCACGGAATCGACGAGCGAACCCGGTAATCCGACGAACGAACCCGAGTTCGGCAAACGAACCCGACTTGACGACTTGCCGCAGGCAGCGCCCCCTGCCCCTTTCAGGCCAATCACTTGGCCAACCCGGCTGAGAGGCGATGTGCGCGACGCCCCAGACGGTCGCAACCGGCCTCGTGCGCCTGCCAATCGAACCCGACCAGCACCAGCGGCCCACCCGGCAGGCCTTACCGCAGCTTCCGGGCCGTCATGCAGCATCTGGCCGAGCTGAAGGCCGCGCATCCCGCCTGGCACCACCTCGACCTCGCCCGCCCATGCCGACCGACGCGCTAGCCGTCATCTCCCGCGACCTTGGCGCCGGACTGGCCTTGGCCTGGCTTGGCCATCAGCAGCTCGAACGCAGCGTCGGGGCCGAAGACGATCTCGACGATGCGCAGCTGGTCCATGAACCGCTCGCTGCTCGCTGCTTCGCCGGCCGGATTAGCGAGGCCGCTGCGGAATTCGTCCAATGCTGTCTTGACCACCAGATCGACCTGGCCTTCCAGGCCGAGTTGACGGCCCGCCGCTGCCAACCGCCGGGCGGCACGAGCTGCCGCCTCGGCAGCCGCAACGTCAGCGCTGGAAGCGCTCGACTCGGTGACCTTCTTGAAGCCTTCCAGGACCTCGCCGAAGACAACATTTTGCAGATGGCCCTCGATCGCCTTGCCTGCCTTGCGGCCAATCGCCTTTAGGCCGGCTCGATCGACCGGCAGGTCGGCCGGTGCCGTCTCGAGCGCGCTGAGCGTGCCCACCAACCGCACCGCCTCATCGGCAAGCGCCACCGCCGATTGTCGACCGCCACGCCGCAGCTGGTCTGCCGTCTCATCGAGCTCGACCACCACCCGCTTGGCAGCGTCGCTGGCGGCCGCGATGCGGAGCGGCGAGGCGCTGGCGCCGGTGGCCTGCAAGGCACTCAGCAACAGCGCCGCATCACCTAATCGGCAGCCGAGCGCCTCGCTGCCGAGCGCCATCGCCCGATCGCCGAGCCGCTCGAGCACCTGAATCAGGCCGCCAATGCGCCGAGCTTGGGCTTGGTCGAGGCGATGCACCGGCTTTGCCGGCAATTGCAGGAACACATCGGCAAGCGGCGGACCGAGCCGCAAGAGCTCGACCGCGATCTGCAGCTGCTGACGGCGATTGCGGCCCTTGCTGTCGCCACCATCGCGCTCACCGCTCAAGGATGCGTCGAGCGCCTCTGCGGCAGCCGGCCACAACCGCCGACCGACCGCCAGAATGACCGCGGTGTCGTGCATCGAGCAGCCATCGAGCTGCTGTTCAACGCTGCTGCGAAGGGTTGCGTCCAGGCCGCCAAGAACGAGATCGTGCACTTGGCCAAGCAGCTCGCGCGACAGTCGGAGCGAGCCCGGACGCCAATCCACCGCCGGCACCAAGAGCTCTTCGACGGGCACGGTCAGCAAGCGTTTCACTGTCAACGGACGCGGCGGCTGCAAGCGGGACAGTCGGGGACGCAGCGGGGCGAGAAGATCGTCGATCGCACCGCGTCGCGGCAGGCGATCGATCAGCGCCACGGTTTGCAGCAGCTTCTTGTCGTTCACGTCGTTGAAGAGCGCCGCAAGGCCGGCTGGGGCGAGCTCGCTCACTGGCCCAAGGCTCCGCAGCCGCGCATTTGAGGGGGTCTCAGCATGCTTCGCGGACGCGAGCATTGACGCTGCTGCTCGGACGCCTTGATCATCCGAAGGGGCAGCAGTGCGTTCATGCCGCGAGCCCCTTGGCTTGCTCGACCCGCGTCGCCTCATCGAGCAACAAGGCGCCAGAGCGCCAATCCTCGTTCAGCCTGACCCAGCGTCGCTGCGTCAACTGCCGCTGCGGCCCCCCTTCGCCATCATCGGCGGCGAGCGCCTCCTTCGGCATGACAGGCACCAGGCTCTCGATCCGCGCCAGCATGACGCGCTGCGTATCACGGTCCTCATTCTCCACCGACGCCCAGAGCGCGGTGATCTCACCCCAACCATCGAGCAGCCAATCGGCGAGCGTCAGGTCCCGCAATACTGCCCGATCACGATCGCGCCACCCAACGAGCAAGGTCACGGCGTCCTCGGTACGGCGGCGGGCCCGGGCCAAGCCGTCTCGTGCCTTGGCCAGGGTGAACTCGGCGCATCGCGCGATGAGCTCGACGCCCTTGGCTTGATCCAGCGCCTCGCCCTTGCCCCAATCGCGCAGACTCTCGATCAGCGCCTCCAGTCGCTCGATGGTCACCTCGTGCGCCGACTTGAAGCCGGCCGCGACGACGCCAACAGGTGCCACCACGGCGGACAGCTCCTCGACCAAGGCGAGCATGGCGTCCGGCTTCATCCCGAGCGCCGCCTCATGGCGGCTGAGATACTCGCGGGTCGTGGCGCGCGTCGTGCGGTCCGCGAGATTGAGCCGGCGCCAATCGACATCGGTGAAACCGGCCTGCTGCAGGAGCGTCGTGATCAGCAAGAGATTGGTCAAGATCTGCTCATGCTCCTCGCGCTCGGCTGCCATTCGCGCCGATTTCGCCGCCTTGCGACCGGCTGCACCAGTCTCTGCAGCACTCCGCACCGCACGGCGAATGTCGCCAGGACTCACGGTCGGCAGGGCGAGCAGAAGATCGAGCAAGAGGCGGTCGTGCATCGAAGGCGTGGTGAAATCCGGCAGGGCGCGCAGCGGAAACACATAATTGCCGTCAGCGCCGGAGGGATTGGCGACGATCAGCTCCGGCATCCGACCATCAGCAGGCCGCAATCTGGCCATGGCAACCAGTGGCGTCGTGAACGGGACGGTCACGCCACGTTCGAGAAACGTCGCCGGTTGCCATTTCGATCTCGGGATCAAAGGGGCCTGATGCATCGGTCATCCGCGTGCGGAGCTAGCGCCTGATTGTCAGGCTAGCATCCATGCGACGAAGATTCCGTTAACGCGGCGACACCGGCCACGCGGTGCCGATGGTCAGACGCTCGGCACCGCCGCAGCCTTGATCCGGTGGTAGCTGAGCGTGACGAGCGTCAGCGCCATCGAGTTGACCGCAATGCCGATCAGGGCGCCGAGCACGATACCCATGAATTCACCCAGGATACCGACGACGATCACCTGAACCACGCCGAGAACGATGTAGATCGCGATCAGCACCAGAATAACCATAGTGATGCGGCTTTTCAGCCCGTCGACCATGGCGACACTGCGCTTCATCGCATCGATGCCGTTGGCCTCCTCGAGCACGACCAGCGGCCAGGCCACCCAAAGGAAGGCGAGCGCCACGAGCCCCGGCACGAGGAGCAGGACGAAGCCGATGCCGAGCACCACGCTCAACAGCACATAGGCGATCGTCAGCCGAATGAAGCCGTCCCGCGGGCCCGAGAGAAGCTCTCCCAGTGGCATCTTGACGCCGTTGCGCAGGGTCGTGACCAGCATCACGAGCGCACCATTGGCCAGCGCCACGACCGGCAAGCTGACGATCAGGACGATGATCGAGACGAGGAAGGAGCCGCTGAGCAGGCTGGCGATCCACGACGGCGCCAGGCCGATGCCACTCAGGACCAGGAACTTGCCCGGATCCGCTTGCAGCACGCCGACTGCCTCTTTGTAGAGATCGGGAACCCCGATTATGGCGTCATTAGTGCCGGCCAAGGGCGTCTCCAATTGGCTATCGTCGAAGCAGCGAGCAACCTCGCGATCACATGACCATGCCGCCATCGATGATGTGGACCTGGCCGGTCGTATACGCGCTTTCCTCGCTCGCCAGATAGAGGGCGAGGTAGGCAATTTCATCGGCCGAGCCCAATCGACCCATCGGCTGGCGGGCGATGAATGCCGCCTTGGCCTTCTCGTAGTCGCCCTGAGCATGCAAGCGCTGGTCCAACGACGGGGTCGCCACGGTGCCCGGGCAGACTGCGTTGCACCGAATGCCCTTAGTCACGAAGTCCGCCGCGATCGCCTTGGTCAGGCCGATCACCGCAGCCTTGGTGGTGCCGTAGACGAAACGGTTGACCACGCCCTTAACGCTGCCGGCGACGGATGCCACGTTGACGATCGAGCCACCGCCATTGGCCAGCATGGCCGGCAGGAAGGCCTTGCAGATGCGAAACATCGAGGTGACGTTCAGGTCGTTCGACGCGGCCCAGGCGGCCTCGTCACACTGCAGGATCGTGCCGTTGTGGACATAGCCGGCACAGTTGAGCAGCACGTCGACAGCACCGACCTCGGCCGCCAGGGCGTCGATCGCCGCCTTGTCGGTCACATCGAGCCGGCGGCTCGTGCACCCCGCCAGATCCGCCAGGAGCGCCTCGTCGCGGTCGGTCGCGATCACCCTGGCACCCTGGTCGCGAAACAGCTCCGCTGAAGCGCGGCCGATCCCTTGTCCCGCGGCCGTGATGAATGCCGTCTTGCCGGCCAGTCGTCCGGTCATTTCTCGCCTCCCTCGACACTGATACCGCCACCGATCACAGGCGCGGACGCAATTGCTCGGCAATGGGCCTAGGCACCGCTCCCTGTGGCGTCAAGCGGCGAGCGCCCGGCAGCGTGCCGGAACTCGCCCGCGACAGCCCATCTGGAGCGCGCTCACAGGAACCAAAAGAACCATCGCCGTGTTGCACTGCCGCGGTGCTCTCTACCGCAGTTGCGAAAGCTGCCTAGTCAACCCCGCGCAAGCGGTTATGCTTCGGCTCTTCGTGACGGTCCTCGCCATCTTTTGAATCGAGCAACACGACATGCCGGATTTTCCGATTATCGACAGCCATGCCCATTTTTGGGATCCGGCACGCATCCCGCTGCGCTGGGCGTCGAGCGCGCCGGCTCTCGATACACCTCATCTGATCGCGGAGTATGATGCAGCGTGCGGTGCTGTCGCGGTCGCCGGCATGGTCTTCATCGAATGCGACGTCGTTGCGGATCGCCATATCGACGAAGCGGCAATGATCAGCGAGATCGCCGACGATGAGCCCAGGCTCAAGGCGATTGTCGCCCACGCGCCGCTCGAGAAAGGCGAAGCCGTGGCGGAGGATCTCGATGCTCTGGCCCAGCTGCCCAAGCTTCGCGGCATCCGGCGCATTTTGCAGGACGAGCCGGACATTCAAGCCGTGCTCGACGAAAAGTTCATCGCCGGGCTCAACCTGCTGCCACGCAACAACCTGCACTTCGAGGTCTGCATCTATCATCATCAGCTGGGCGCGATCGTCGATTTGGTGCGCCGGCTGCCGAATGTGACCTTCATGCTCGATCACATTGCCAAGCCGCCGATCAAGTCCGGGATGATCGAGCCCTGGCGCACACGGATCGCCGAGATCGCCGCCGTGCCGAACGTGATGTGCAAGCTTTCGGGGCTCGTCACCGAGGCCGATCACGCCAACTGGCAACCGGCCGATCTCAAGCCCTATATCGATCACGTGGTCGACAGCTTCGGCTTCGATCGGCTGGTTTTCGGCAGCGACTGGCCGGTGCTGACCCTTGCCGGGAGCCTGCCACAGTGGGTGGACATTCTCGACAATGCGCTCAGTGGTGCGTCAGCCGACGAATTGCGCTACTTTTGGGTTGAAAATGCCGAGGCATTCTATCGCCTCGACAGCGCATGATCCGCAGGACCGTCAATGCTCCAGCTCTTTCGCCCGCCACGGGCGCGGCGCGAAGCCAGGAAGGCCGAGCCAGCTCGTGCCAGAGCCAACCACCCTGGCCTCGCCATACTTCTCGAGCAAGGCCGGCTCGGCCAGGAGGCGATCGACCAGGCACTCGTCCGGGCGGCTGAGACCCGTCAGCCGCTCCCAGTGGTGCTTGCCGAGCTGGAGCTGCTGGCTGGGTATGACTGGGCGACGTTGATCGCCGAGCGCTATGGCCTGCAGCGCGCCGGGTCCGACGAGATCCCGCAAGCGCCGCTCCTGCCCGAGACCTTCGCCCCGCGGTTCCTCCGCCAGGCGTGGGTGCTGCCGCTGGCCGTCGACGAGACGACACTCTGGCTCGGCATGGCGGATCCCGCCGACGAGGCGGCAATCAAGGCGGTGCGGCTCGCGGCAGAGCGCGATATCGTGCCGGTGGTGGTGCCGGTCGAGGAGCTCATCGAAGCCTACGCGCGGCTGTTCGAGAGCGGCAGCCGGGCGCTCAAGGAAATCGTCGACGACCTCGGCACGCCCAGCCTCGACGATACGGCGAATGTCGAGCAGCTGATCGATCTCGCCAAGGAGGCGCCCGTCGTCCGCCTGGTCAACCAGCTCCTGACCGACGCCCTGCGCAGCGGCGCTTCCGACATCCACGTCGAGCCTTACCCTGATCGCCTCTCGGTTCGCTACCGCGTCCACGGCCGGTTGAAGGAGATCGGCGCACCGCCGGCCAATCTGGCTGCAGCGGTCGTCTCCCGCATCAAGATCCTGGCCAAGCTGGATATCGCCGAGCGCCGCCTGCCGCAGGACGGCCGCAGCCAGCTCGCCCTGCTCGGACGCCCGATCGACCTTCGCGTGGCCACCATGCCGACGATCCACGGCGAGAGCCTCGTGATCCGCCTCCTCGATCAGACAGCAGGCTCGGTGGAGCTCGCCCAGGTCGGTCTCTCGGCCGATGCGGAGGTGATTCTCCGGCGCCAGCTCAAGGCGCCGCACGGCATGATCCTGGTCACCGGCCCCACCGGCAGCGGCAAGACGACGACGCTCTATGGGGCGCTGCGAACGCTCGATGCACAGAGCGACAAGATCATCTCGATCGAGGATCCGATCGAGTATCAGATCAACGGCGTGACGCAGATCCAGGTCAAGCCGGACATTGAGCTGAGCTTTGCCCGCATTCTGCGCTCGGTCGTCCGTCACGATCCGAATGTCATCATGGTGGGCGAGACCCGCGACGCCGAGACCGCCGAGATCGCCGTGCACGCCGCGCTGACCGGCCATCTGATGCTGACCACGTTGCACACCAACAGCGCGGCCGGGACGATTGCGCGGCTGCTCGACATGGGCGTCGAGCCCTATCTCCTGGCTTCGGTGCTGCGCTGTGTCATCGGCCAGCGTCTGGTCGGCGTGCTCTGCGAGGCGTGCAAGGAGCCATACACGCCGACGGTCGACGAGCGGCATGTGTTCGAGAGCCGCGGCATCGCGCTGACGACGCCGTTTCGCCTCTACCAGCCGGCCGGCTGCCGGGCTTGCAACGAGGTGGGCTTCACCGGCCGTGTCGGCATCTTCGAGCTGCTCGAGATCGACGAGGCCTTGCGCGAGCTGATCCGCGAGCGGGCGCCGAGCCAGACGCTGCAGAGCCATGCGCTCAGCAATGGCATGGCCAGCATGTTCCAGGACGGGCTTGCCAAGACACTCGCCGGCATGACGACACTGGAGGAAGTCTGCCGCGTGACGGAGGAGTGGTAGGCGCGGTGCCGCAATTCGCCTATCGCGCCCTGACAGAAGCCGGCGAGAAGGTTGCCGGCGAGATCGAGGCTGGTGACGAGCGGGGTGCCATCGTTCGGCTGCAGGCCCAAGGGCTGATCCCGATCGAGGCCGTGCCCGCTGCATCGGCCGTGCCGGGTCTCGCCGGCGGTCGGGGCGCGTCGTCGAGCGGCGGCCGGCACGCGGCAGCACTGACCTTGGCGACGCGAGAGCTCGCCACCCTGCTCGACGCCGGTGAGACGCTGGAGAGCGCCCTGGCCCTGGTGGCAGCGGAGGTCGACGACCGTCGGCTCGGGCAAACGCTCGGCGGCGTGCTCGACCGGGTGCGCGGTGGTGCGGCGTTGAGCGACTCGATGGCGGCCGAGCCCACCCTGTTCTCCCGGCCCTATGTCGGCATGGTGCGCGCGGCCGAAGCGACCGGGCGCCTCGGGCCTGTGCTGGCGGAGCTCGCGGCATTGCGCGAGCGCCAGGCGACGCTGCGTCGTCAGCTGACGACGGCGCTGGTCTATCCGATCATCCTGCTGCTCACGGCTGTGGGCGCCATTGCCGTTCTGCTCCTTTATGTCGTGCCGCAATTCGAGCCGGTGTTCGCCGGTGCAGAGGACCGACTGCCGGCGGCGACGCTGGCAATCCTGGACGCTGCGGCATGGCTCCGCCAGCACGGACCGATGCTCGGCCTCGTCGTCGGTGGCACGATCCTCGCGGCGATCGTGGCATTGCAGCTGCCAGCACTTCGCCTCGGCCTCGACCGCCTGCTGCTTCGGCTGCCGGGCGGCAATGCCCTGGTCCGCGAGCGCGCGACGGCGGAGATCGCGCGTGGCCTCGCCACCCTCCTGAAGGGCGGATTGGACCTGCCTTCGGCACTTGCAATGCTGCGCGAGATGGTGAGCAACCTCGCCGTTGGCGAAGCTCTCGGCCGGGCGGCCATCGAGGTCCGACAGGGCCGCCGGCTCGCTGAGGCGCTGGGTGCTGAAGGCGTGCTTCAGCCGATGGGGCAAAAGCTCCTCAAGACAGCGGAGGAAAGTGGCCGCCTCGAGCCGCTCAGTCGCTACATCGCCGAGCGATTCGAGGAGCGGATGGCCACCCGCATGCAGCGTTTCGTCACGCTTCTCGAGCCGATCCTCGTCATTGGGCTCGGCGGCATCGTCGGCGGCATCGTGATCGCCATCCTGACGGCTGTCCTCAGCGTCAACGAGCTGGCGTTCTAGCATGGCTTCTGCAATTCCAGGTCGCGGTGGATCTTGGCTTTGCTCGCCATACCCGCTATCAACATCGAACCGCACGGCGCCGTTAGCCGTGCCATCTCAGCGCAACCGTTAAGGTTCCGGTGCAAAGCTGGCATCCCATCACCAAAATCGCCGCAAGCCTGGGCTTGCTCGGCCTCGTGATCGCCTGGTGGACCTCTGACTCCCCGCCGAGCGACAACGTGCTCACTGCCGTGCGCGCAGAATCGGCGGCGCCTGAGATACCCGTTGCGATCGACCCGCAGCCGGCGCTCGGCGTGCCGTTGGGCGACCGGGCGCTGCCGCCCTTGAGCGCCTTCGAGACGATGGTGAGCCGACCACTGTTCATGCCGGATCGGCGCCCGGCGGCAGCCGAGCTGTCGCTGGCGACAGCACCGATGCCGCCGATCGAATCCGCACCGAGCGATGACGTCTATCCACCGGACATAGAGTTCATCGGCAGCATCGAGGACAATGGCACGGTCCGCGCCCTGGTCAGCGACGGCGCCAATGTGCAGGCATTGGAGCTCGGCCAGATCATCGATGGCTGGGAGGTCGCCGTCATCGAGCCACGACGGCTGAAGCTGGTGCTATCCGACCACTACCTCGAGCTGACGATCCTCGAATGACCGCACAATACGACACTGCTGCCTCGGCCCGCACCAGGCGGCCACGTGATGCCGGCTTCACGCTGATCGAGCTGCTCGTCGTGCTGGTGATCCTCGGTCTTCTCGCGGCTGTGGCTGGACCTCGGGTCGTCGGCTATCTCGGTGGTGCCAGGAGCGATACCGCTCGAATCCAGCTCGCCGCACTCGAGCAGGCGCTGGACCTCTATCGGCTCGACGTCGGCCATTACCCCACCACCCAGGAAGGCCTCGCCGCGCTGATCCAGCAGCCGTCCAGCGCCAGCAGCTGGAACGGACCCTATCTGGACGGCAGCGAGGTGCCGGCCGATCCTTGGGGACACGCTTATGTCTACCGCGTGCCCGGCTCGGAGAGCGCCTATGACCTCTTCACGCTCGGTGCGGACAACCGACCGGGCGGCACTGGCGAGAACGAGCCTATCGGCCGCGGTGCGCGCTGAGCGACGCCGCGCCGATCATGACGCGCCTGCTTCGCGCGCCAACCGGCAAGGCAAGCCTCGGCGGGACGCCGGCTTCACGCTGATCGAGCTGCTGGTCTGTCTCGTCCTCCTGGCCGGCCTCGCGGCGATCGCTTTGCCGCGACTGACGGCCGAGCGCCCGCCTACCCTGGAGGATTGGGCCCAGGACGTCGCACTGGATCTGGCACGGCTCCGCCAGGAATCGATGGGCAGTGGGACCGTTCGCATCGCACCGAGCAAGGCGCTCGCCGCCGAGCTGACGGCTGACATTCGCTTGCAGTCGGCGGAGCCACCGACCATCGTGTTTCTGCCTAATGGCATGGCCAATGGCGCCGTTTGGCGACTCGAGAGCGACGGCAAGACCATGCAGCTCGCCGTTGACTGGCTCACCGGGCGAATCACGATTGATGCAATCTGAGCGCCGACACCGGAACGCTGGCGAGCGTGGCTTCACCCTGCTCGAGACGCTGGTGGCGCTTGCCGTGCTCGGGATCGTGCTGACCAGCCTGTTTCGGCTGGCGGGCAGCACGCTCGTTCAATACACCGGCCGTGAAGCGCGGTTGCTGATGGCGATCACCGCCGAATCTGCCTTGAATGCCGAGCGACTGCAGCCTGGTGCTGCGAGCGACATTGCCTGGCCGTCTGGCCTGACCGTCGAGGTCGAGCGCCAGGAGCTGGCCACGGGAGCGGTCGCCGAGGAGACCGACGATCTCGGTCCACCCGCCCTCGATCGCTCAATCGGCCAGGACCTCGAATGGCTCACCATCCGTGTCGGCGACGCCAGCGGGCGCCACTATGCTCTCGCCGGCGCTGTCGCCAGACCGTCCCCATGAAGCCCAGAGCGGCCCGATGAGCCAATCGGGCACCCGCAGCCGTCCGGGCGAGCGCGGCTTCACGCTGCTCGAGCTGCTCGTCGCCATGGTGATCCTCGGGCTCACTTTGGCGCTCGTCGGCAGCGGTGGCAGGCTGCTGCGCGACACCGGCGAGCGGCTGGCCGACCGGCGGGACTCAATGGCGGACCTCGCGATCCTCACGACCTTGCTGCACGAGCGCCTGGGCGATGCCGTGGCCCTCGATTTCGGTCGTGCCGGGCGCACCGAGGCATCCTTTTCTGGCACCGACGCGGAAGCGCGGTTCTTGACCCTCGGGCGCACCATCGAGCCGGGCGGGCCGCTCGTGCTTATGGCGGTCGGCGGGCGCGAAGACGGCGGGATCGAGGTGCTCCGCGCCGAGATCGATGCCACCGAGACGAGCTTCGCCGCCCTCGACGACACGCGCCGTGCCGAGGCTCGAGCGCTGGCCATGTCGGTTTCCGACGTCGACATCGCGTATTTCGGACGCAAGGAGGGTGCGAGGGCTGCCAGCTGGCATGCTGCGTGGGAGGAAGAGGCCTTGCTGCCGCTGGCGGTCCGGCTCGAGCTCGAGCAGGCCGGGCGCGCCCTGCCGCCGATCATCGTGCCGGTTCGGCAGAGCTTGGCGTCGTTGTGCGCCACGCCCGAGGCGCCGCCCGAGTGCGTCAGGGAATGAGCAAGCGAGGCGGCGACGCCGGTATCGCACTCCTGGCCGTGCTCTGGTTCCTGGTCGCCATGAGCGGCCTCGCCGTGGCGATCGCCTCGATCGGCCGCGACAGCGCCTTCACCGCACGCAACGCCATAGCCGCGATCGAGGCCCGTGCGGCCATCGCCAGTGCGATCGAGATCGCGGCGGCAGCGCTCAGCCGCGGCAGCTTTGCATCGAGCGGCGTGCTCGAATGGCAGCAAGGCCGAATGACGGTCCGGATCGTGGCCACCGCCGAGAACGGCAAGATCGACATCAATGCTGCGAGCGACGCCTTGATCGAAGGGCTCGCTGCCGCCGCAGCCTCGGCAGGCAACCGGCCGGAGGCGGACGGCCTGGCACTCGGCCATGCCATCCTCGACTGGCGCGACACCGACCGGAACCGACGACTGGCCGGTGCCGAGGAGAACGACTACGACGCATTCAGCAAACCTCGCGATGGCCCGTTTCCCTTCATTGCCGAGCTGCGCTCCGTCAAAGGCATGGATGCGGAGCTTTTTGCACTCATCGCACCGGCGGTGACGGTGCATCATGGTGCCGAGGAACCGTCTGTCGGACCCGCCTTGCCGCTCGTGAACGAGGCTCTCGATCGGTCGCGAGGGCTCGTCCCCGGCGACGGCGCCGAGCCAGCGTCTTCGTTTGACTCTCTCCAATCGCTGGACGATACGGACACTGAAGTTCTGGCCGCACCATTTGTCGACGACCCGAGCGGGCTCTACACGCTCGATATCGAGGTCATCCACGACGATGGACCAACCCATAGGCATGAGACGGTGATTTGGATCGAGCCGCCTCTCGGTAATCGGCGGCACGCCATCTTGGAGAGCCGCTCCGGCGTGCTCTCGGATGAGACCCTGCAGTCCATGACCGCGGGCGATGAGTCGTGGCCCGAGCGATGAGCCTTGCCCATGCCGGCAGCCGGGCCCAGCCGGCCTCGCACCGACCCAGCTTCTTCGCCTGGTGGAGCAGCGAGCTTGCAGCTCTATGGCCGCAGCGAGGCCGCAATCTGCCCCGCGGCGACTTCATTCTGGCGCTCTTTGACGGCAGCAAGCTGCAGGTCATGGCCAGCGGCCGGGCCGGGATCGAGGAGCTGGGCGTTGTCGACTGCCCGACGGATGAGCGCGGCTTCGATCCCAACGCCGATCTCGTGGCAGCGCGCATTCGCGAGAGCCGATTGCCGCTCGTGCTCCGCCTGGCACCCGGCCTGGGCCTCGCCACAACCGATCGGCTGCCCAAGACGGCAGGCCGCGAGCTCCGACCGATCATCGCGAACCGGCTGGATGGGCTGACGCCCTGGAATGCCGAGACCGCCGCGTTCGATACGCTGGACGTCGTGCCGGCCGCCGACGGCATGCTCGACGTGCATATCGCGGTGGCGCCGAAGCGCTCGATCGATCGCGCCACCGAGCTGCTTCACCAGCTCGACCTCGAGCCCGACGTGATCGATCTGGCCATCGACGCCGAGGACGCCGCGGCAGGCGACGCACCGACGCATGATCTGGGCGGGGCGGGCCGGCGTCCGCGGCTGCCGCGGTCGGTCCCGATTATCGGTGGCCTGCTCGTCTTTGCGGCTGTGGCCGCTGCCATCTTCGCCTTCTTCGAGATGCAGAGCCGGCAGGCGGCGCTGGGCCAGCGGCAGAGCTATGCCCTGATGCTGACCGATCGGCTCGAGGACCTGCCGGACCTGCGCACCCGAATCGAGGCCCTGCAGACCGAGGACAGGGCGGCGCTCGACCATCACCTGAGCCGGCCGTCGGCGCTGGTGACGATCGAGACGCTGAGCCGGGTGCTCCCCGACACCGTCTGGCTAGAGAGCTTGAAGCTCGCCGAGGGGCGCCTCGTGCTGAACGGCTACAGCACCGACACGGCGCAGCTGCCGTCGCTGCTCGAGGGCTCCGAGGCTTTCCAGGCTGCCGGCTTCACCGCTTCGAGCGAGCGGTTGATGATGCCGAAGGGGCCGGACGAGATGATCGAGGTGGACCGCTTCTCGCTCGAAGCAGACGTCCGCCCCGATGCCGGCTTGCTGCCATGATGGCAGGGTTGTCGCCATCTATTCGCCGATTTCTGGCGGTGGCGCTGCTGCTCGTGCCGTTGGCGCTGGGAGCACTCCTGGTCATCGTGCCCCTGCGCACGGCCGAGCGCCACACCCGCGCCCTGGCTGATCTCGAAACGCATATAGCGAGCCTCGAGGAGCGCCTTGTCGGCCGTGAGCAGGTGCTGGCCGACCTGCGCCAGCTCGAGCGGCGCAACCAGCTCGACACGCGACTGCTCGACGCCGAGACCCCAGCACTCGCCGGGGCCGCCCTTGCCGGCAACCTCGCGGCCTTCCTCGAGGAGTCCGGCGGCTGGCTCGACAGCACCCAGGTGCTGGAGCCGGAGATGGCGCAGCCGGTGATGCGCATCGGCGTACGCTTGCGCGGCGCCTTCGACCTTGCCGGCTTGCGCAGCTTTCTCCATCGGATCGAAAGCGCCGAGCCATTGCTGACGATCGAGGGACTGGCGCTGAGCAGCGAGCAGAGCGCTGATCTCTTGGGCTTGCTGCTGACCGAAATCTACGTTGTCGGCTATGCGAGGGCGGAAGCGGGCGACGCGCCCGACGAGATCTCGGAAACCGCTGACGCAAGCTGACAGTGGCGTCGTCAACGGTTGGCGACAGGTGCAACATGAGGGGAGAGACGCGTGGGCGAAGTGCTCTATTCGCGAGGCGAAGCCGATGACCGGCCGTGGGGCCGCTGGGAAGTCCTGGAGATCGGCCCCGGGTTCTGCGTCAAGCGGATCACCGTCAATCCAGGCGGTTGCCTGTCACTGCAGCTGCACCACCATCGCGCCGAGCATTGGGTGATCGTCGCCGGAACCGCTCACGTCACGCGCGGCGAGGAGATCCTCGAGCTCGCATCGGACACCCACGTCTATCTGCCGCTCGGCATCAAGCACCGGATCGAGAATCGCGGCTCCGAGGTCGTGGAGTTCATCGAGGTGCAGACCGGCGACAAGCTCGACGAGAACGATATCGTCCGCTTCGAGGATTCCTACGGCCGCGGCTAGCCGGCACCAGGCTCAGGGCCCGGTTCAGGGACAGAGAGGACACGATCATGGCCAAGGTCATTCTGGTCACCGGCGGCAGTCGCGGCATCGGTGCTGCCTGCTGCAGGCTCGCCGCAGCACATGGCTATGACGTTGCGGTCAACTACGCCGGCAATGCGGCGGCGGCAGCCAAGGTCGCGGCCGACGTGCGGGCGACGGGCCAACGCGCGATCGAGCTCCAGGGCGACATCGCCGATGACGCGACCATCGGCACCCTGTTCGACCAGACCGAGGCCGAGCTCGGACCCGTCACCGCCTTCGTCAGCAATGCCGGCGTGATCAACGTCGCAGCTCCACTGGCCGACATCCCGGTCGAGGAGATCCGCCGGATCATCGACATCGACCTCACGGCGCACCTGATCTGCAATCGCGAGGCCGTGCGCCGCATGGCGCTCTCCAGGGGCGGCAAAGGCGGTGCCATCGTCAACATTTCGTCCAAGGCCTCGACCCTGTTCGGTGCTGGCGGCTTCATCCCTTATGGTGCTGCCAAGGGCGGCGTCGATGTCCTGACCCAGGGCCTCGGCCGCGAGGTGGCAGCCGACGGCATTCGCATCAACGCGCTGCGGCCGGGCCTGATCGACACCGAGATCCACGACGATTCCGGCCAGCTCGGCCGCGTCGCCAAGCTCGGGCCGTCGGTGCCGATCGGCCGGGCCGGCACGGCCATGGAAGTGGCCGAAGCCGTTCTCTGGTTGCTCTCGGACCAGGCCGGCTACGTCACCGGCACCCTCTTCGACGTCTCCGGCGGCCGCTGAGCGCCGCTCAACGCTGAGCGAAGAGGTCGACGGCATAGTCCTCGACCGGCAACGCCTCCTCGATCAGGCCCTGCTCGACCAGGAACGC
The DNA here is from genome assembly GCA_942491185.1 of uncultured Alphaproteobacteria bacterium. Lineage (GTDB taxonomy): Bacteria > Pseudomonadota > Alphaproteobacteria > Geminicoccales > Geminicoccaceae > SLRI01. The sequence continues at coordinate 99,822 of CALOAB010000004.1, forward strand.
AGCGAAGCGACCGTAGCGGCCGTGGTCCAGGCCAGCAGGGCTGAGCGCCAATCTCGGCAGGGTATCGGCCCAGGCCCGTCGGTTGAGCTCGTCATCGAGCTCCGCGTCGGTCGAGACGAACACCTCCCAAGCCTCGTCCGGGTGGTTCATCAGCCAGTGCGTGGCTTCCTCGACGGCCAGCATGAAGCGCTGCAGCCGAGGATCGTCGAGGTTGTCCACGTTCGCCACGTAGATCAGCTCGTCATAGGCCGGCACACCCTCCTCCTCGGGGAAGAAGGCCATGCCCGGTCGCTCGATGATGTCCATCTGGTTGAGCTCGAAATTGCGAAACGCCCCGATCACCGCGTCGACCTGGCCACTGATCAATGACGGCGACAGCGCGAAGTTGACGTTGACCAGCTCGATATCGTCGAGCCCCAAGCCGTGCTGCCCCAGCATGGCGCCCAGGAGCGCGTCCTCGAAGCCGCCGACCGAGAAGCCGACCTTCTTGCCCTCGAGGTCGGCCAGGCTCTTGATCTCACCGTCGGCCAGGACGACGAGGCTGTTCAAGGGTGTGGCCACCAGCGTGCCGATGCGCTTCAGCGGCAAGCCGGCTGCGACCTGCAGATGCAGCTGCGGCTGGTAGCTCACGGCGATCTCGGCCTGGCCAGCGGCCACCAGCTTCGGTGGGTCATTGGGATCGGCCGGGGCGATGAGCTCGACCTCGAGACCGTGTGCGGCGAAAAAGCCTCGCTCCGCGGCGACGATCAAGGGCGCGTGGTCCGGGTTGACGAACCAGTCGAGCAGCACGGTCAGCCGCTCCTGCGCCTGGGCCGGCAGGGCCAGCGAGAGCAGGATTGCGGCAAAGGCGAGGCGCAGCATCAAAGAGGGTCTCCTTGCATCAGGACGGTCAGCGCATGGTGAAAGGTCAGCGATGGTCGGTGGCCTCGGCCTGCCAGGGCGCCAGGCGACGGCCGAGGCGGTCGACCACGACGTAGAGTGTCAGCGCCATGGCGGCCAAAACGAGCAGGGCTGCGAACATCAGGTCGATCTGCATGCGCGCATTGGCGTGCAGCATGAGGTAGCCGAGCCCGCCGGACGAGCCGACCCATTCGCCGACCACGGCACCAATCGGCGCCACCGAGGCTCCCACCCGCAGCCCCGAGGCCAATGACGGCAAGGCGGCAGGCAGGCGGATGAGGCGGATCATGTCGAACCGGCTGGCACCGTGCAGCCGGACCAGATCCAGCATCTCGGGATCGGCGCGGCGGAGCCCGTCATAGAAAGCAGCGGCGATCGGGAAGTAGATGATCAAGACCGCCATCGCGACCTTGGACGCCATGCCGTAGCCGAGCCAGAGCACGAGCAGCGGGGCGAGCGCGAAGACCGGCAGCGCCTGGCTGACGACGAAGATCGGCAGCAGCCAGCGACGCGCGGTGGCGAACGTCGCGAGCAGCAGCCCGGAGGCGATGCCGAGCATTGCACCAAGGACGAAGCCGAGGACGATCTCGCTCGCCGTGATCCCGGCATGGTGGAGGAGCACCGACCATCGCGTGAGCAGCGTCTCCAGCACGGCTGCCGGCCCCGGCAGGATGTAGGGCGGCACGGCGGTCAGGACGACGATGAGCTGCCACACGCCGATCAGGCCGACGATGGTGACGATCGGTCGGGCGCCAGGCAACGCCAGCAGGCCTTTGGGCCTGGCGCCAGCCGCCGGGCGAGACCGAGCCGTGGCCGGACGTCGGATCGCACCGACCGCCACGGCTCAGGCCGCGGCCCGAGCGGCGAGGAAGCTCGCCATCGATTCGCGCGACCAGGGGCGCAAGAGGTCGAGCGTCGCCACGTAGGAATCGTGGATTCGCTTGTCGAGCCCGCCGGCAGCAGCGAACTGGCCCATCACCGCCGGCGCCTGGGCGCGCAGCGCTTCGGTGATCTCGAGCGGAAAGCTGCGCAGCTGCACGCCGTGATCGGCCACCAGCGAGCGCAACGCCGCGGCGTTGTTGTGCTCGGCCTCGGCGAGCGCGAAGGCATTCTCCGCCCGACACGCCTCGACGACCACGGCCTGGAGATGCGCCGGCAGGCTCTCGAACGCCCGGCGGTTGACGATGCACTCGCCCGTGCCGTTCGGCTCATGCAGGCCCGGGCCGTAATAGAAGGGGGCTGCCCGGTAGAAGCCCAGGGCCAGATCGCTCGACGGGCCCGCGAACTCGGCGGCATCGATCGCCCCGCTCTGCAAGGCCGGCAGCGTGTCGCCCGGCGGCAAGGACACCTGGACGATGCCGAACGGACCGTAGAGCTCGCCACCGAGGCCCGGCATCCGAAAGCGCAGGCCCTGCAGGTCACCCAGCGACTGCAGCTCGGTGCGAAACCAGCCGCCCATCGACATGCCGGTATTGCCCGCCATGAAGGGCTTGACGCCGAAGTCGGCGTAGAGCTCGTCCCACAGCGCCTGACCGCCGCCATGCTCGATCCAGGCAATATGCTCCAGCGGCGTGAGCCCGAACGGCACCGCGAGGAAGAGCTGTGCCACGGGCATCTTGCCGGCCCAGAAGACCGACGCTGTGTGGCCGATCTCGGCGACCCCCTCACCCACCGCATCCAGCACCTCGAAGGCCGGGACGATCTCGCCCGCCGCATGCAGCTGGATCTCGATCTCGCCATTGCTCATCGCCTGGATGCGGCGGGCGAGGCGCGCTGCGGTGATGCCCGGGCCTGGCAGGTCGCGCGGCCAGGACGTGACCATGCGCCATTTGAGCGCCGTTTCGGCCCGCAGCGTCGCTGGTGCTGCAAGGCCGGCAGCGCCGGCCAGCAGGGCCGTCCGCCTGGTCGTGCTCATGACGCTCTCTCCCCTTCTTTCGGCCACAGCTCGAAGAAGTGGTGCACCGGCCCGTGCCCGTGACCGATGGCCAGGTGATCGGCAGCGCCGATGGCGCCGGTGATGTAGCGCTTGGCCCGGCGCACGGCATCCGGCAGCGGCAGCCCTTTGGCGAGCCCGGCAGCGATGGCGGCAGAAAGCGTGCAACCGGTGCCATGGGTGTTGCGGGTGGCGATCCGCTCGGCCGGCTGCCAGAGCAGCTCGCCGCCATGCAGGAGCAGGTCGGCGCTGTCGCCGTCCTCGAGATGGCCGCCTTTGAGCAGCACGTTGGCGACACCCTTGTGCTGCAGGCGCGCCGCCACCGCCGGCATCTGCCGTCTTTCGGTGACCGGCGCTTCGCCAAGCAGCACGGCGGCTTCCGGCAGGTTGGGCGTGATGATCGAGGCCATGGGCAGAAGCTCCAGTGCTAGCGCCTGCACCGCATCGTCGGGGAGGAGCTTGTCACCCGACTTCGCGACCATGACCGGATCGAGCACGATCCAGCGCGGCCGCCAGTGGCGGAGCCGCTCGGCCACTGCTCCGATGACCGCCGGTCCGCCCAGCATGCCGAGCTTCACCGCGTGCACCTCGATATCGCTGAAGACGGCGTCGATCTGCGCTGCGATGAAGTCGGGGTCGACCGGGAAGATGCCGGTGACAGCCTGCGTGTTCTGGGCGGTCAAGGCGGTGATGACCGAGGCACCGTAGACGCCTAGCGCCGAGAAGGTCTTGAGATCGGCCTGGATGCCGGCGCCGCCGCCACTGTCCGAGCCCGCGATGGTGAGTGCCGTTGCCGTCATGTCCGCCTCTTCGCCAGAGCTTGGTCGATCACGGCGCGCAGCCGCTGGGCGGCAGCCATGACGTCGTCGGCTCTGAAAATGTCCGAGATCACCGCGACGCCGTCACTGCCGCCCATGATCACCGCCGGCGCATTCGCGGCGTCGATGCCGGCGATACCGCAGACCGGCAGGCTCGGATGATGCCGGCGCACCTCCTCGATCAGCCGAGCGAGCCCATCCGGCCCGAGCGGCGGGTCGCCCGGATCCTTGCTGGCGGTCTGGTAGACCGGGCCGAGCCCGGCATAGTCGGCGACGCCCGGCCGAACCGCGGCCGCTTCAGGCCCATGATGGACCGTGATGCCGAGAATGGCGTCGGGCCCCAAGAGGCCGCGTGCATCCTCCGGCGCCATGTCGCTCAGCCCGACATGGACGCCATCGGCGGCAGCCGCCAGCGCCACATCGACCCGGTCATTGATCACGAGCGGCACTGCATGGGGCTGGAGCACGCTGCGGATCGCGCGCGCCAGTGCCACCAAATCGCGCGTGCCGCTGGTCTTGTCGCGAAGCTGCAGCAGCGTGATGCCGCCGGAAGCGGCCGCAGCCGCCAGCTCCAGCGGATCGCGGCCCCGGCAGAGCGCTGGATCGAGGACGCCGTAGAGCCGGAGATCAACTGCCCGCTTCATCGCACCTGGCCTTCGGCCTGCAGGCCCGCCGGATCCAGTGCGTAGACGGCATCGAGAAAAGCCGGCTGGAAGCTGCCCGGCCCCTTGGCAAGCCCGGCGGCACGGCTGCCGGCGACCTTCATCACCAGCATGGCCGAGAGTGCGGCGACAAACGGGTCCGGCTCCACGGCAAGAAAGGCCGCCGCCAAGGCAGAGCCGGCGCAGCCCATGGCGGTCACCCGGTCCATGAGCGGGCTACCGCCGCCGATCTCGACCTGCAGGTCCGCCTGCTCGATCCGATCGAGCTCGCCCGTCGTGACAACGACCGTTTGCGCGCCGGCATCGAGGAATGGGCGTTCCGCCGTGTTGCAGCGAAGCACGGTCGGGCCGCGGTCGAGCAGGCCTTGCGCGAACGCGCGGCGGTCGCCGCTGCGATCGACCTTGACCGGATCGAGCACCCAGGGGCGCTGCAGCATGGTGGCCGCGTCGATGGCTGCCGGTGCCGCCTCGCGCCGCAAGGAGTCGAGCTGCCCGAGATTGACCAGGAGCGCAGCACTGCTCTCGACGAAATCCGGCATCGCCGCCGCTTCCATGGTCATCGACGGCACGGCACCCACCGCGAGCAGCAGGTTGGCGGAAAGCTGCATGGCAACGTAGTTCGTCAGGCAATGCACGCGCGGCCGTCGATCACGCAACCGCGACAGCGCGCTCGCTGCACGGTCAAGGTAGTCTAAATTGGCAGATACCGTCGACATAGCCCCACGCTCGTTGCCGGATCGCTCGACGGCTGGGGGGGCTGAATGACGGTCAAATATGGCCGCTCAATCCCTACGCCGGCATCATCCGGATCAGGTTCGACGGGTTTCGCGAGTAGCCTCGCGCTCTCAGTCCCAGATCAGGGACACCCCGATGAGTCGATCCATCACTTAGGCGGGAGCGGGCGGCGTGACAAGTGCATGACCAGCGTTAACCCGGCAGCAACGCCGCCGGCCTAAGCTCGAGTCGTCAACAACCAGCGAGCCAGCCATTAAGCCAGGCTCGCCCATGAGACGGAGCGGTCTGGTGGAACGGAACGACGGCTCGGCCCAAATGGAGGCGACGGAGGCAATCATCGATGAATGGGCGATGGAACCGGACCATGACGACGAGTCGGTCACTGCGGCCCAGCTCTCAGCCGGTCTCGACGCACCCCTCGATGATACAGAGCCCTGGCAACGGCTCGGTGACATTCTCGGCCGGATCACCGGCATCGTCGACATGGAGTGAGCCGAGCTCAGCTCAGCCACGACCCTCGGCGGCAAGGCGCAGATTGGCAATTCTGCGATCCGTCATGTGCACCCGAATCCGCAGGATCGTCACCCAGACGAAATAGAGGTTGAAGACGAGGATCATGGTCAAGAGCGGGTAGAGCATCGCCGCATCCATCGCCGGGCCGTCACGGCGAAGGATGGTCGCCGGCTGGTGCAAGGTGTTCCACCAATCCACCGAGAAGCGGATGATCGGCAGGTTGACGGCGCCGACCAAAGCCAGGATCGAGGCTGCCTTGGCGCCGCGCGCCGGGTCCTCGAAGGCATCGTAGAGGGCCATGTAGCCGAGATAGAGGAAGAGCAGGATCAAGACCGAGGTGAGCCTGGCGTCCCATACCCACCAGGTGCCCCACATGGGCTTGCCCCAGACGGCGCCCGTGAAGAGCGCTATCGCCGTGAACACGGCGCCCACCGGCGCCATGGCGCGCGCGGAAATCTCGGCCACGGGATGGCGCCAGACCAATGCCACGAAGCTGGCAACCGCGATGCCGAGATAAGCGAAGCTCGCCATCCAGGCCGCCGGCACATGCACGAAGATAATGCGGTACGCATCGCCTTGCTGGTAGTCGGCAGGTGCAATGAACAGTACCCAGAAGAGAGCGATGGGCGCGATCACCGCCGCCGGCCACGCCACATAGGGCATGACGGCATCGGTGATCTTCTGAAAGCGCAGCGGGTTTGCCAGAGCGTGCATGACCGAAGATGTACCCTGACCTCGAGCTGCTTTCCAGATGGTTCGACGATCGGTCGCGGCCGTATGAGGCACGGCCCTATGCCGCCCGATGCCAGCGCTGTGGACCAAGCAGCGGCTTGGGACCTCGACCGGCCGTTCACTCCGCCGCGAGCCGCAAGGCCGCTGCGATCGCAAATGGTGCCAGGGCGACAGCACCCAGCAGCATGGCGCCCTGGATGAGAAATGCCGTCCGCCCGCCGAGCCCCAAGAGCACGCCGTCCACCGCTGACATGCCGAAAATGAGAACGGGGATGTAGAGCGGCAGGACGATCAGGGCCATGAGCACGCTCCCGCGCTTGCTGCCGACCAGCAGCGCCGCACCGATGGCGCCGACGAAGGTAAGGGTCGGCGTGCCGAGCAGCAAGGCCAGCGGCATCGCCCAGTAGGCGTCGGCGGGAAGCGCCATCAGCAAGGCGAGCAGCGGCGAGGCGACCACCAGGAGCAGGCCACTGGTCAGCCAATGCACCACGCATTTGGCGACAATGAGAAGCTCGAGCGGCGCCGGCGCCAAGTGCAACAGGTCGAGCGAGCCGTCATCGAAATCGGCCTGAAACAACCGATCCAGGGTCAGCAGCACCGCAAGAAGCGCCAGCACCCAGATCACCCCAGCACCGATTCGCGTCAGAATGTCCGGTGATGCGCCGACCCCGAGCGGGAAGAGCGACAGCGCCACGAGGAAGAAGATGACACCCAGCAGCGTCTCGGTGGGTGATCGCCAGGCCAGCCTAAAGTCACGGCGCGCCAAGGCCCATATTGCTCGCCACATAAGAGCTAGCCGCCCAGATCGAGGATGTGGGCATCAGGCACGACCACGTCACCGTGGGTCGCCACCACGACCAGGCCACCAGCGCTGCGGTGCGCAGCGATCGTCTCTTCGAGCCGTTCCCGGTTCACCGCATCGAGCCCCGTCGCCGGCTCATCGAGCAGCCAGACCGGCCGCTCGACGGCGACCAGCCGTGCCAGGCCAACGCGCCGACGCTGGCCGGAAGACAGAAACCGAGCCGGCTGTGCTGCCAGCTCACGCAGCCCGAAACGATCGAGCGCGACGTCTATCCTGCCGCTGTCGCCGCCGAGCAGTGCCGTAGAAGCCCGAAGATTCTCGGTCACGTCGAGGCCCAGCTTCAACGCGTTTTGATAGCCGATGAAGTGAACCAGGCTTCGCCAGCGCCCCAGATCGGCGAAGACATCGAGCCCGGCATGGCGCAAGCTGCCGGCGGCGGGCTGGAGAAAGCCCGCAAGCAGGCGCAGCAGGCTCGACTTGCCACTGCCATTGGCACCCTTCAGCAGCAGCGCGTCGCCAGCGCCGAGCTGCCAATCGACCGCCTCGAGCAGCAGACGCCCGCCGCGCCGGCAGGCAAGGCCACTTGCCTCGAAACGGTCAGCTTGGTGCCCGGCTTCGGCCGGGTGCGCGCGGCGGGTCATCCACGCGCTGCGGCACCGTCATCCGCCACGCGACCGAGCAGATGCGACAATCGCATATTGGTGCGCCCGCAGGCGCTCACACCAGCCAGCACTTTCGCCAGGTCGCCCGTGGCAAAGCGTATCAGTGGATAATCGGGATTGAAGGCGGTGACGACGATCTCGCCGGGCTTTCCCGGCGGCGTCGGTCGTCCGCTCCTCGGGTCGACGATCTCAACGATGACCGATTCATCGACGACGAAGCCATCGCCCGCGGACGTCTGGTAGGCGATGAGCCCCAGCTCGGCCGTGGCATAGCAGTGATAAGCCTCGATCCCATGCTTCTCGCCCAAGCCATCCTGGCCTTGCCCGCTGGGTTGCTCACCCAGGAGGAGCGCCTTGTGCAACGAGGCGGTCCCGACACCGAGTGCTGCAGCACGATCCAGGAGCGACTGCAGACCCGCCGGAGAGCCGGCATAAGCGGCAGGCGCCAAGTCGGCCACGGCTTGAACCTGCCGATCGAGATCAGCGGAACCAGCCGGAATGACGGGGCAGCCGAGCGCCCGTGCGCCCGAATCCGCCATCAACCCATCAGGCACGAGGTGATAGTCGAAACCGTTGAGGACGACATCGCCACGGCGGAAGCCTGCCGCGTACATGGCACGTGCGAAGCGCCAATAGTCGCTGCGCCCGCCCTCCAGGCCATAGAGCGGCCCCGGCGTGGCAAACAGATGGGCGAGCCGACCCGTGGCCGTCGCCGCGGCGCCGCCGAACGGCAACTGCGCCGGCTGCCGCCGGGCGAGGTCGCTTTTGCGCACCACGGGAATCTTCGCCAGCATGGCGCGATTGGTGATGGAATCGGGCGCTATGCCGGACAGCTGCTCGCGAAAAAACGGCGCATTGTCGATCGCATGGTGGATGAGGCCCGGTAGCGCGTGGAAAATCGAGCGCTCGCGTTCGTTCGGATCACGCACTTCTTGCCGATCGAAGTAGGTGCGGCCGTTCTCGGCCATCGCCGGCCGCCCCCCGCGCCGCTCCGCAGTGTCGTGCGACGCGATCTCTTCTGCCGCATGTCGACTTCGTCGCGCGGTCTCATCTGAATCGGCGGTTCCCATCGTTCCTCTATAGTGCAGACGGCGCCTCGATGGCCACGGCATAGCGCGCCCGCAACTCTGCGACCATGTCTCGCAGCCAAGGCTCGGCCGAGCGTGCCTCCCAGTCGTCCCAGAGCTCAGCGAAGCTGAGCGCCTGGAACCCCACCATAGCACCACCGACCAGCTGCGCCATGGTGCGAATCTCCGAGCGGTGCCGGCGGAACGCCAAGCCGTCGACCCCCTCGGGCTCCCAGAACAAATAGATCAGCGTCGGCCCATGCTCGGGAAAGGTGCGCGACAGGCCGATTGCGTTCTTCAGCAGCGCTACCGCATCCAAATGGCGAAAACGCCCGGGCTCAGCCCGCAGCGTCTCCAGCAGCGCCTGCCAACCGGCCATGCGCGGCGCCAGATCGACAGTCGCGTAGGCCGGTGCCAGGCGCGAGACCTTGCTGCCGAGATAGTCCGGACCGCGTGCGGTCACCGCCACGAGGCGGTTGGCGTCAGCCGCCAGAAGATCGAGCAATGGCGGTGTGCCGCGCACGCCGGTCGGGCAGCGCGCTGCATATCGGAGCTCGCTGAAAGGGCCGTGGCCGGCCAGCATGAGCTCACCCGGCCGATCGCGCCATGGCAGGAAGCTGTTCAGCGCCATCGCCGATGCAGTCTCCGGCTGGCGCAGCCGTGCCGGGTCGAAGAGCCGGTTGACCTCACCTTTCGCCAATGGCGACAGGGACGGCAGCAAGCCAGCGCGCCAGTCGACCAAACGCCCGTCATCGCCGAAAGCGGTAGCACCGAGCATGCCGCGCCAAGTCTGCTGCAACAACGCAACATAGTGTTGCGCCAGCGAGGTCTGCATGATGCCGTTACCACCTGCGGCTCGCTCACATCGCTCAACTCCCACGCGGGAGTTGGGTTCGAGCTTGTCATTGTCTTCTTGCGATTATGGTTTCGCCCGCAGGCCTTGCCTTCACCGCCCCGCCCGGTGTCGCAGGGTTTTCGCACCGACGTCAAGCACAACGCGACCACGGGCGAGGATGCGCACGCCTACGTTGATATCAGCGGAGCCGCTCTCGGCTCCGTCACCCGACGGCCTCACGCAACGCAAGGCCGATAATGCGCCTTGGCGCAAGACGAGCAACGGCGGTCGCGCAGCTGCTCGCGCCAGCGCATTGACGAACGGCTGACGGCTACCCGGCCATGCCGCCCCGCGGGCGCAAGGGTGGCCGAGGGCGCGGCCGGAATGCGGGTGGCCTGACCAGCAGGTTGAGCTCGTCGATCGAGCGCTCGGTCGGCACAACCTCTGGTGGACGCGAGCAATAGGGGCGCAAGACGCCGCAATCCCAGCGATAACCGGATGGCTGATCAGTGGTGGCGCCACCGCGCTCGAACCGGCAAAGGCACGAACGCTCGGCGATGCAGGCGACCGTGCCAGAGCTGGCCGCCGTGCAGGCCGGCGCCTCACCGGCGGCGGGCGCAGACCAGCACATCGACAGCAGCAAGAGCAACACGAAGCGCCGGACCATCATGGCGCCAGCTTAGCGCGATGCTGTTAACGGTCAGTGAACAACCCGGCAGCGAAACGCTCCGTTCTCCACCAGGTCAGTCGCTCGGGCCGATCATGCTCTCCGGGCGAACCAGCGCGTCGAACTCGGCGGCGTCGAGCAGGCCCAGGCTCAGTGCCGCCGCCTTGAGCGTCGTGCCCTCGGCGTGCGCCTTCTTCGCCACCTTGGCGGCGTTGTCGTAGCCGATCTTGGGATTCAAGGCGGTCACCAGCATCAGGCTTTCGTGCAGCAAGGTGTCGATCCGCTCACGGTTCGCCTCGATCCCGACAACACAGTTATCCGCGAAGCTCACCGATGCGTCGGCGATCAGGCGGATCGATTGCAGCACATTGTAGACGATCACCGGCTTGAAGACATTGAGCTCGAAATGACCACTGGCACCCGCCACCGACACCGCCACCTGATTGCCCATCACCTGCGCGCAAACCTGGGTCATCGCCTCGCACTGGGTCGGATTGACCTTGCCCGGCATGATCGAGGAGCCGGGCTCGTTCTCCGGCAGCAGCAGCTCGCCTAGACCACAGCGCGGGCCGGAGCCCAGGAGACGAATGTCGTTGGCAATCTTCATCAAGCTGACGGCGAGCGTGTTCAGCGCGCCGGAAAGCTCGACCAGGGCGTCATGCGCCGCCAGCGCCTCGAACTTGTTGGGTGCCGTCTCGAAGGGCAGGCCGGTGATCCGGCTCGTCACTTCGGCAAAGGCCACATCGAAGCCTTTCTTCGCGTTCAGCCCGGTGCCGACGGCGGTGCCGCCCTGGGCCAGCTGGCTGACCCGCGGCAACGTCGCCTTCACCCGCTCGATGCCGTAGGCGAGCTGCTGCACATAGCCGCTGAACTCCTGGCCCAGGGTCAGCGGCGTCGCATCCATCAGATGCGTGCGACCGATCTTGATGATGTCGTCGAAGGCGGCGGCCTTGGCGGCAACGGCATCCTTCAGATGCTCGAGCGCGGGCAGCAGACGGCGCTGGACCTCCTCGCTCGCCGCAATGTGCATGGCGGTCGGGAAGGTGTCGTTCGACGACTGGCCGCGATTGACGTGGTCGTTGGGGTGCACGAGCGATTTTTGCCCCCGCTCGCCGCCCAAGAGCTCGGTCGCGCGATTGGCGATGACCTCGTTGGCGTTCATGTTCGACTGGGTGCCCGAGCCGGTCTGCCAGACGACCAGCGGGAAGTGGTCGTCGAGCGTCCCGGCCATGACCTCGTCGGCGGCCGCCATGATCGCATCGGCGAGCTTGCCGTCCAGCGCACCGTTGCCCTTGTTCACCTCGGCTGCCGCGCGCTTCACAATGCCGAGCGCGCGCACCAGGGGCAGCGGCATGCGCTCGCCGCCGATCTTGAAGTTCTGCAGGCTGCGCTGGGTTTGCGCGCCCCAATAGCGCGACGCGTCGACCTCGATCGGCCCGAATGTATCCGTCTCGATCCGTACCTCGCCCGTCATCAGGCATCCCCCCATTTCGCTGGTCGTGCTGCGCGAGCGGGATGCGACGTCGGTTGCCGGCTGTCAATCGGGCGGGACGCCGCGTTTGCTTACCGGACGATCAAGAGTGTGGCGACCACCGCAACGTGTTCCGCAAATGCCTCCAGCGCGGGGGCTGTCGGCCAGGACAGTCGAGCGTTGGCGCGAGGCGCTATCGCGAGCGGCTACTTCTTGCGGAATCGATCCAGAGTCACGATCTCGGCACCATCGCCACCCGCAGCTGGCTCGGTGCCAGATTCATCGCCGTCGACGGCCCGCGGCTTGGCCCCGGTCTTGGCCGTCAGCGGCAGGGACGTCGGCTCGGCAGACTCGCCATCCGGCTCGTCGCCAAGCGTGAACTGCAGCCCAAACTCGACGCCGGGATCAGCAAAGACCCGCAATGCGGCAAACGGGATGATGAGACGTTCGGGCTGGTCATTGAAGCTCAGCGTCACACCGAACGTATCGTCGCCAACGTCCAGGTCCCAGAACTGGTGCTGCAGAACGATGGTCATCTCCGACGGGTACCGGCCGTGCAGATATTCTGGAATCTCGACTCCGGGGTGATCGGTCTTGAAGGTCACGTAGAAATGGTGCGGCTGTGAGACCTCGCCGGCCGCGAATTGCCGCAGCACGTCACGCACCACCGTGCGCAAGGCCGCCTCAACCAACTGGCCGTAGTCGATCTTCTGCCGCCGCATGTGGCCTTCGTCACGTTGGGGGCACTTGGCATGTGCCACGGTTGAACAGCAGGCGTTAGAAGATGGGCCCGCAGGCGCCGCACTGTGCACCCGGCACTACGATAAACGGGTGCTGGAAATGCGCAAGATGGGGGGCTTCTGTTGCCCGGCGCCCCCCGGGCCGCGCCAGGTTGCCGAAGCATCCTGGACTTTTTGGCAGGATTCTGTTGCCCGGCCCCTGCCAGCCGCGCTTACCTAAAACTTAGGCAGCGAGAGCCATACGGTTGTCGTTGGCACTTGTCATAATAGTCCGATAACGGCGGTACCATCCCGGGCAAAAACCACCCCTTTACCACGCTCGTCGAGCCTATTTCGCCCCCATCAGCTACTCAATCCGCCCGACAACCAGACGGTATTGGCAGTGGAGTTGGTGGAGGCGCCGGGTACTGCCCCCGGGTCCGATACGCTTATGCCGAGTGGCGTTTATCACCATAGCCGGACGAAACCGGCAATCAGTTATATAAGCCATCGCCAGCAAGCCTTAAAGAGGCGACGTCAGATAACGACCCGCCGACCCGCAAACACATCAAGTGGTACTGCGCATGACCCTGTCCGCCGAGGCGATGGCCGAGATCGCCGCCCTACGCGCCACCGAGCAACCGACCCGCCGCGCCACCGTTCCGGCCTTGGAAGCGCTCCTCTTCGAGCCCCTTCCGGTCCTCGACCAGGGCTTCATCCGGGTCGTCGACTACATGGGCGACGATGCAGCCGTGGTGCAGGCGGCGCGCGTGTCCTACGGCAAGGGCACCAAGCAGATCTCCAACGACCGGGGCCTGATCAGCTATCTCATGCGCCATCGGCACACGACACCGTTCGAGATGTGCGAGATCAAGCTGCACGTGAAGCTGCCGATCTTCGTGGCCCGGCAGTGGATCCGACACCGCACCGCCAGCGTCAACGAGTACTCCGCCCGCTACTCGGTGCTCGATGACGGCAGCTACCGGCCCGAGCTCGGAAAGCTGGCGGCGCAGGCCGTTCAGAACAGGCAAGGCCGCGGCGCGCAGCTCGACGAGGGCGTCGCCAGATCGGTGCAGGAGCGGCTCGATGGCAGTGCTGCTGCGGCCGAGGCGACCTATCGCTGGCTGCTCGGCGACGGCCCTGGCGAGCCCGGCCTGTCACGCGAGCTGGCACGCATGGTGCTGCCGCTGTCCGCCTACACCCAGTGGTACTGGAAGATCGATCTGCACAATTTGATGCATTTCATTGCATTACGCGCCGATTCTCATGCGCAGTACGAGATCCGCGCCTATGCGGACGTGCTGGCCGAGATCGTCGAGAAATGGGTGCCGTTGACGGCCGGCGCGTTCCGCGATTACCGGGTCGATGGCGCCGAGCTCTCCGGCCACGGGCTCGCCGTGGTCAGGCGACTGCTCAAGGGCGAGGCCGTTGACGCCGAGACGAGCGGCATGAGCGCGCGTGAATGGCGCGAGCTCCAAGCCATGTTGGAGCTCGGCGACCAGGAGTGAGAGAACCGCTTCAGCTGGCTGCTAGGGTAGAGTCCATTGCCAGCGTGCAACAGGCCGACAACCGTTTGGTATCAGCGCCCTAGCTCGTATTCGTGTCGCCAAGGCAGAGCACCACGATGATCGTGAGCGCCACCGCCGTGCTGAACACGCCAATGTAGATCGCGGCTGCCATGCCAAAGGTGGCAACGATGGCGATGCACACCACCAGGAATGCAAGCAGAGCCCATCCCGTCTTGCCGAGCCCCTCTGTCTCCGGCATCAGCTATTCTCCGTGTTTGACCGCAAGAAACCCGCCGCGCTCGTCTCGGCCGTTGCGCCCGATTGCACCGATTTACCTGCATTCCTTAACGCTCGGGCAATGTCCTGTCAGCTTGCCATCGCGTCACACTGGTCAGTGCGCGCACTGACCACGAGGCGCCGTAGCCCGTGGAACGTCGCGCCGGCGGCAGATGGCTCGAACGACACACCCCTGGAACATTCGCAACGAGCAGACTGTACAAGCTTTAAACGGCCGCTAAAGTCCCGGCGAAATCATTCTTGAGGAGGGGGCAATGCGTCTCTCACGTTACGTCTTGATGTCGGCAGGTGCCGCCTTCGTTCTGGTTGGCTGCAGTGGCGGCTCCAACTTCAACACCGTCACGCAGAAGTTCGCCAATCGCGGCGACGCGACGCGCGCCATTGAGGCTGCCGAGGCTGCTGCGGTTCCGGCCGATCCCTATCAGGCAGCGGCGTTCGAATCGATGCTGGGCCACGCCCAGTACGAATACTACGACATGGACGACATGACCGACGCGGCTTACGAGGCCAACCAGGCCGTCGCGTGGGCCAATGGCGAAACGGCAATGCCGCAGCCGCCCAGCGAGCGCCGGCTGACCCCTGAGCACGCCGCTGAGGCCAATGAGGTGTATGCGCGTCTCGTGGCCGCGATCGAAGGCGAGCCCGGCGAACGCCTGCCCGTGGTTGCCGGCGCTGCGGTCGGTGACTTCAATTGCTGGATCGAGCAGCAGGAAGAGAACTTCCAGCCCGACGACATCGCGGCCTGCCGTGACGCCGTCTATGCTGCTCTCGCCGAGCTCGAAGCGCCGGTTGAGCTGCTCCCGGATGCGATCTCGCTCAGCTCCGACGTCCTGTTCGACTTCGACGAGTCGACGATCAAGCCGGACTTCACCGCCGAGCTCGATGCTGCAGCCGATCTGCTGCTCGCCAATCCCGACGTCACCGTTCGTATCGACGGTCACACCGACAGCGTCGGCACGGAAGAGTACAACATGGGCCTCTCCGAGCGGCGCGCCGAGGCGGTTGCGACCTATCTCGAAGAGGTCGGCGTCTCACGTGATCGGATGACTGTGGCTTGGTTCGGCGAGAGCCAGCCGATTGCCTCCAACGACACGGCCGAGGGCCGGGCAATGAACCGCCGGGTGGGTATCGACCTGATCGATCCGCTCGACTGACGTCCAGCCGCCTAGCGGCTTGAGGGGAAACGGCCGGTCTTCATCGACCGGCCGTTTTCTTTTTCGGCGCATCCACGGACGTGCCGACTTGCTGCGGCCCAGGGGCAGCTTGGTCTGCCGGCATGGCTCAGCTAGGAGGCATGGGGTAAAGAGACGGCCCCACTTTCGGCTGCCCATGAAGCGCCGAGCCTGCGGTCGCCGTCTGGCAATGCATCTGCGCAAGGACTTAAATGCGCGAAGTCTTGACCATCTTCTTCTCGACCGGCAAGGCGCGGGCTTTCGCCGTGATGGCGTGCCTCGCTGTCTCCAGCCTGTTCGAAGGCATCGGCCTCGCCACGCTCATCCCGGTGATCACGGTGGCGACCAGCTCGGCGGAGACGGCATCACCCGCCGAGCAAGCGTTGCGCACCTTCATGGAAACAGTCGGGGTGCCGGTCGAGGTCGGCCCGCTCATCCTCATCATGATCATCGCGACGCTTCTCCGTGCGGTCTTCAGCATGGGTGCGATGAGCTATGTCGGCTACATGTCCGCAGCCGTCGCCGCCGAGCTCAGGCAAAAGGTCGTCGGCAATCTGATGCGGGTGCGCTGGCGCTACTTCGCCAACCAGCGCATGGGCCGCATCACCACCGTGATCAGCAACGACGCGACCCGAACGTCGCGCGCCTATCTGATGAGCGCCGAGCTGGTCGCACTGGCCGCGCAGTCGGTCGTGCTGGGCATCATCGCCGTTGTCGTCTCATGGAAGCTGGCACTGCTGGCAGTGCTCCTGGGCACCGTGCTGATCGTCAGCCTCTACGGATTGATCCGGGCCAGCAAGCGAGCCGGCCGGCAACAGACGCTGCGCACCCGCGAGCTGATCATCTTTCTCTACGACACGCTGAACAACCTCAAGGTCATCCGCGCCATGGGGCGCCAGGCGCCCTTTGCCAATCTTCTGGCAACCAAGATTCGCAAGTTGCGGAACGCGGTCCGCAAGCAGGTTATCCTGTCCGAGCTGCTGACCAATCTGCAGAGCGTGGTGATGGTCGTCTTTCTCGGCGGCGGTTTCTTCATCCTCTTCTATTTCTTCGAGGCGCCGCTGGCCGAGATCATCGTCGCTGGCCTGGTCGTCTCGCGCTCGGTGCAGGCAATCGGCAAGATGCAAAAGGCCTACCAGAAGGTCATGACGCTCGAGAGCTCGTTCGCGGTGACCCAGGAGCTGATCCAGGAGACCGGCGGCGATCCGGAGATCAATCGCGGCACGCGTGAGGCGCGCTTCGACGAGCTCGTCGAGCTGGTCGATCTTCGCTTCGCCCACGGCCAAACCCCGATCCTGAAAGGCCTGTCGCTCGAGCTGCGGGCGCACGAGCTCACCGTGCTGACGGGGCTATCCGGCGGCGGCAAGACCACGACGGTCGACATGCTGCTCGGACTCCACCAGCCCGATGACGGCCATATTCTGGTCGACGGCATCCCGTTCAACGAGCTCGATCTCGACTCCTGGCGGCAGCTGGTCGGCTATGTGCCGCAAGAGGTGTTCCTGCTGCATGACACCATCCGCGCCAACCTGACCTTGGGTGACGACGCGATCGATGATGCGACGATCTGGTGGTCCCTCGAGCTCGCCGGGATCGCCCCGTTCGTCCGTGGGCTTCAGGCCGGCCTCGAGTCGATCGTCGGCGAGGGCGGCGGGCGGCTCTCCGGCGGCCAGCGCCAGCGCATCGCTCTGGCGCGCGCCTTGGTGCACCGGCCTCGGCTGCTCATCCTCGACGAGGTGACCAGCGCGCTCGATCCGGCGACAGCCGTCGCCATTGCCAACCAGATCAAGAGCTTGAGTCGCGAGACAACGGTGCTGACAATCACCCACCGGCCCGAGTTCCTCGACGTTGCCGATCGCATCTACTCGGTCGAGAATGGATCGGCTCGCGAGGTCGACCGGGCTGTCGCCGAGGCTCATTGAGCCGAGCCGCCAGCGGCTTTCAGCTCCAGCTATCCAGCTTGCGGTCAGGCCCGCGGATGCGCCTTGGTGTAGAGGCGGGTGAGTGTCTCAGCGTCGACGCCGGTGTAGCGCTGGGTCGTGCTCAGGCTCGCATGACCGAGCAGCTCTTGGATCGAGCGCAGGTCCGCACCGTCGCCGAGCAGATGCGTGGCGAAGCTGTGCCGCAGGCTGTGCGGCGTCGCGGTCTCCGGCAGGCCCAGCTGACGGCGCAGCTCGCGCACCCGCTTTTGCACCACCGCTTGCTGCAGCCGGCCGCCGCGAAACCCGCGAAACAAGGGGCCTTCTGCCGGCAGATCGAAGGGGCAGGCCACGATGTAGTGGTCGAGCGCTTCGCCGACGATCGGCAGCAGAGGCACGAGGCGGGTCTTGTCGCCCTTGCCGACGATCCGCAGCGTCGCCGCAGATGCGCCCGTGGCCGGCAGCGCCCCGCGGTCGAGCCCGAGCGCCTCGCCGATACGCAAACCGGCACCGTAGAGGAGCAGCAGCAATGCCGTGTCGCGGGCGACGATCCAAGGCGGCTGGCCCGTTTCGGTCACCGCGTCAGTGAGGCTCTGCACCTCGTCGACGGCGAGCGGTCGGGGCAGGCGTCGGCCGGCGCTTGGCGCGCGCATCGCGCGAAGGGCCGGGTTGTGCACAGCAAAGCGCGAATCGAGAAAGTCGAGAAAGCCGCGCACGGCTGCTGTCGCGCGTTGCGTCGAGCTCTTGGCATAGCCCTCCTGCAGCCGCCATGCGAGCCAGCCGCGAAAGCCCATGGGCGCCAGCCCGCGCAACGTTGCCAAGCCCACTGGCCCGCCCTGATGGCCGGCGATGAAGGTGACGAACGATTGCAGGTCGTGCCGATAGGCGGCCTGCGTCCGGGCCGCCGCCCGCTTCTCGTGGGCGAGCCAGGCGCACCAAGCGGCATAGGCGACATCAAGGTCTGGCTCTGCCATGGCGAGCATGCGCCCGGCTTCCCTGCGACTTATCCAACGATGCCCGGCATGCTAGCACTTGCGCCGCCACACCTCGACACTTCTGCTGCCCCTGCCCAAAAAGGGCGATCGATGAACCCGCCCACCGTATCCGTTCTCATCCCGATGCCGTTCGCGATGAGCTTCGACTACCGCCTCGACCCACCGCACGATGGTGCTCCGCCGCCGCTGGGCAGCTACGTCGTCGTTCCCTTCGGCCCGCGTCGCCTGGTGGGCGTCGTCTGGGAGCGCGGCTCGACCAAGCCGGTCGCCACGGCCAGGCTCAAGCCGCTGATCGGCGTTCTCGATCTGCCACCCTTGGCCGAGCCCTTGCGCCGCCTGATCGAGGATGTGGCGCGCGAGACCGTGACGCCGATGGGCGCCGTGCTCCGCCTGGTGCTCAGCACGCCCGCCGCCTTCGAGCCCGAGCCGCTGCAGAGCGTGATCGAGCCTGGCTCCGCCCTGCCTGACAAGCTCACGACAAAG
This sequence comes from uncultured Alphaproteobacteria bacterium, assembly GCA_942491185.1. GTDB lineage: Bacteria > Pseudomonadota > Alphaproteobacteria > Geminicoccales > Geminicoccaceae > SLRI01. The sequence continues at coordinate 118,712 of CALOAB010000004.1, forward strand.
CAGCAGGCCGTGCTCGACGCGCTGGTGGCAATGGGGCCGCTACCCGGCACCGCCTTGGCACGAGCAGCCGGTGTCTCCGCTGGTGTCGTCAAGACGATGCAGGACCGAGGGCACGTGGTCACCCGGACGATCGAGCCGGCCATGCCGCCGCCGCCGACCTATGCCGTCCCCGATGCCGAACGGCTGACCACGGCGCAGGCCGAGGCTGCAGGCGCGCTGATCCAGGCACTGGACGCGACGCCTACCGTTGAGATCCTGCTCGAAGGCCTGCCGGGTGCCGGCAAGACAGAGATCTACATCGAGGCGATCGCGGCGACGCTGGCGAAAGGGCGCTCGGTCCTGGTGCTGCTGCCGGAGATCGCGCTTTCCGCCCAGTGGCTCAAGCGCTTCGCCAGCCGCTTCGCCGCCGAGCCTGCGGTCTGGCACTCGGGCCTGACAACGGCGCGCCGACGCCGCACCTGGAAGCAGGCAGCTTTAGGCCGCCTGCCGGTGGTGGTCGGCGCCCGCTCCGCCCTCTTTCTGCCGCTGCCCGACCTCGGGCTGATCGTCATCGACGAGGAGCACGACACCAGCTTCAAGCAAGAGGACGGTGTCATCTACGATGCCCGGACGGTGGCCCGGCTCAGGGCACGCCGGCAGGGTGCCGGCTTGATCACCTGCTCGGCGACGCCTTCGCTCGAGACGCTCGGTCTGGCCGACCACCATGTCCGCGTCGCCGGCCGGTTCGGCAACGACCGCAAGCCCGATATCCGCCTGGTCGATCTGCGCCGGGACAAGCCGTCGCGCGCCGCCTTTCTCGGTCCGACACTACGCGAGGCGCTGCGCGAGACGCTGGAGAGCGGTGATCAGGCCATGCTCTTCCTCAACCGCCGCGGCTACGCACCGTTGACGCTGTGCCGGGCCTGCGGCTTTCGCTTCCGCTGCCCCAATTGCGCCGCCTGGCTCGTCGCCCACCGCTTCGGCGACCGCCTCACCTGCCACCATTGCGGCTACAACCAGCCCCGCGCACCGCACTGCCCCGATTGCGGCGCCATCGACAGCCTGGCGGTGGCCGGTCCCGGCGTCGAGCGCGTGCACGAGGAGGTCAAGAGCCTCTTTCCCGAGGCCCGGACGGTGATGATGACCAGCGACACCATCACCAGCGCCGCCAATGCGACGGCGCTCGTGGATGCCATGCTGGAGCACCGTATCGACATCCTGATCGGCACGCAGCTGATCGCCAAGGGCCACCATTTTCCGGACCTCACGCTGGCCGGCGTGGTCGACGCCGATTTCGGCCTCGCGGGCGGCGATCCCAGAGCCGCCGAGCGCAGCTTCCAGCTGCTCTACCAGCTGGCCGGCCGGGCCGGCCGCGAGGCCAAGCCGGGTCGCGTGCTGATCCAGACCCACCTTCCCGACCATCCGGTGATGCAGGCGCTCGCCAAGGGTGACCGCGAGGCCTTCATGGCTGCCGAGCAGGACGACCGACGCGAGTCGGCCATGCCGCCCTATGGCAGGCTCGCTGCGCTCATTCTCTCCGGGGCCGAGGCGCCGATCGTCAAACGCGAGGGGCGGAACCTGGTCAAGGCCGCGCCGGAGCACGAGGGCTGGCTGGTGCTCGGCCCGGCGCCGGCGCCTCTGGCGCTGCTGCGCGGCCGCTACCGCGAGCGCATCCTGATCAAGGCGCCGCCCGACCGCGAGATGCCGCAAAAGATCGCCGAGTGGCTCGGCCGGGTGAAGCTGCCGGGTGCGGTCAGGTTGCAGGTGGACATCGACCCGCAAAGCTTCTTTTAACCGGCATGCGGTACAGTCCGGGCCGCTCGCCCGCCCGGCTATCGACTTGCATGGCAGGACGAGAGCGACCACGCTTGCTTTCCGAAGGAGTATGATCTCATGCCGCAAGCGACCCGCGCACCCAGGCTCGCCGTCCTGATCGACGCCGACAACGCCTCGGCGCAGATCGCCACTGGTCTGTTCGAGGAGATCGCCAAGCTGGGCGAGGCCAGCGTGCGACGGATCTACGGCGACTTCTCCGGCACGCGACTCAAGGGCTGGACCGAGATCCTGGCACAACACGCGATCATGCCGCATCAGACCTTCGCCTACACGACAGGCAAGAACGCTTCGGACATCGAGCTGGTCATCGACGCCATGGACCTCCTGCACAGCGGTCGGCTCGACGGTTTCTGCCTCGTCTCCTCGGACAGCGACTTCACCCGTCTGGCAGCACGCATTCGCGAGGATGGCATCGACGTCTACGGCTTCGGCGAGCAGAAGACGCCGAAGAGCTTCATCCACGCCTGCAGCCGCTTCATCTATACCGAGAACCTGTTGCCCGAGGCACCGCAGGCCGACGAGGCCGAGGGACCCAAGGGAAAGCCAACGCGATCGCTGAAGCCGCCGAGCGCCGCCGTGCCCCTGCTGCGCAAGGCCATCGCCCAGGCCGACGACGACGGCGACGGCTGGGTCAGCCTCGGCCTTATCGGCAAGCGTCTGACCGAACTGGCATCCGATTTCGACTCGCGCAACTATGGACACGCGAAGCTGAGCACGCTGGTCGAGAAGTCGGGCGCCTTCGAGATCAAGCACGCCGAAGGTGGCGGCATCGTCATCCGCCGCCGACAAGCGTAAGACAACGCGAGCTGGCGGCCTATCGACCGCTGCGGCACGACACTTGCCATTGCAATTGCCGATGGCATGACGGTGACGATCGACCGCCGCCGCAACGAAGATGAAGGGCTAGACGCTTGCGCCTGTTGTTGATCAACCCGAACACCAGCCCCGACGTCACGGCAACCGTGAAGCGGGTCGCCCTGGGCCTGGTTCCGGCCTCGGTCGAGCTGGTGCCCGTCACCGGCCGCTTCGGTGCCCACTACATCGCGAGCCGCAGCGCTGCTGCGATCGCCGGCCATGCAGCGCTCGACGCCCTGGCCGAGCATGTCGACGGCACCGACGCCGTCCTCCTCGCCTGCTTCGGCGATCCGGGGCTCCTCGCCCTGAAGGAGCTCTCGCCGGTGCCGGTCATCGGCATGGCCGAAGCCTCCTGCCACCTCGCCTGCACGCTCGGTCGCAGGTTCGCCATCGTCACCGGCGGCGAGCGTTGGCCCACCATGCTGGAGGAGTTCGTGGCGAGCCTCGGCCTCGCTCAAAGGCTCGCCGGCATCCGGGCGCTCGCCCCTTCCGCCGATGTGCTGAGCCGAAACCTCGATCTTGCGATCGAGCAGCTCGCCGAGGCCTGCAGGGTCGCGGTGCACGAGGACGGCGCCGAGGTCGTGATCCTGGGTGGTGCCGCGCTCGCCGGGCTTGCCGGCCGGGTCGGCGCCGAACTCGACGTGCCGGTCATCTGCTCGCTCGATGCCGGCCTGCAGGCAACGCTCGCCACGGCAGCGCTTCACGCGCGGATACCGACGTCAGGATCGCTCGCCAGCCCGCCGGCGATGGCAAGCGTCGGGCTCTCCGAAGCACTGGCGCGACGGTTGGCGGGCAGCTGATCGACGGGCACTGGGCCCATCACCGAGCCAGCAGGGCCAATGCCTCGGCATGCAGGGCCCGTGTCGCTGCCGCCAGCACGTCGCCCGTGGAGTCGAGACGCAAGGGCCTGCCGGACCAGTCGGAGATCACCCCACCCGCCTCCTCGACCAGGGCTACGAGGGCCAGGTAGTCGTAGGGCTCGAGATCGCTCTCGATCATCACGTCGAGATGACCGGCCGCCAGCAGCGCATACACATAGGCGTCATAGCCGTAGCGGTTGACGCGGCCGATCGTGGCGAAACGCTCGAACCGCTGGCGCAGGCCCGGATCAGAGGGCTCGTGCCCGGCCCGGTAGACGGCGGCTTGGTCGAGATCCGTGCAGCCGCTGGTCTTGATGGCATTGCCGTTCAACCAGGCGCCGTGCCCTGTCGCCGCATGATAGCGCTCGCCGATCGCCGGGGTGTCGACCACGCCGACGACCGGCCGCCCGTCATCGAGCACCGCGATCAGATTGTTGAAGAGAGGAAAGCCGGTGATGAAGGACTTTGTGCCGTCGATCGGGTCGAGGACCCAGACGAACCGGTGATCGAGCCGCTCACGGCCGTGCTCCTCGCCGAAGATACCGTGCTCGGGGACGTGGGCGGCGAGCACCTCGCGCATCACCCGCTCGGTCTCGCGGTCGGCGATGGTCACCGGCGAGGCGTCCGCCTTGGCGATCACCTCCAGCTTCTTGCGAAAATAGCCGAGCGGCACCGGACGGGCGGCTTCGCTGACGGCAAGCGCTGTGGCGAGGAGTTCATCGACCTGCATCGTTCCGGCACCTGCTCCTGTTGTCATGTCCGTCAACCGCGAGCTCGGCGGCCACGCCCTTGTGCAAGAGCATCCGTCCTTTGTCGATCCATCGCCGGTCGTCGTGTCGGGCGGTTTGCTCGAGGCAGTGCGCATCGAGGCCGTGCCCGAGCTTGACCAAAACGGCCAGAAGCGGGAAGTGGGGCATCCGCCAGCCACCGAACGGAGCCAGCTCATGACCTTCGCCCGCTACCCCAGCCTCGACAATGCCGCCGTTTTCGTGACCGGCGGGGCGTCTGGGATCGGTGAGCAGATCGTCCGCGCCTTTGCCGACCAGGGATCGAAGGTGGGCTTTCTCGACATCGACGAGACTCGCGGCCAGGCCCTTGTCGACGAGCTGGCCAAAGATGGGAGAGAGATCCGCTTCGAGGCCGTCGATCTTCGCGACATCGATGCGCTCAAGGCCGCGTTCGGCAAGCTCGAGGCCGCGCTCGGCCCGGCCAAGGTGCTCGTCAACAATGCCGCCCGGGACGACCGCCACGGCTGGGAAACGGTGACGGACGACTATTATGACGAGCGCATCGGCGCCAATCTCAAGCACATGTTCTTCGCGACCCAGGCCGTGGCACCCGGTATGATCAAGGCCGCCAAGGGCGGCTCGATCATCAATTTCGGCTCCAACTCCTGGTGGGAGGCCTCGGGCGGCATGCCCGTCTACACGACCGCCAAGGCCGGCGTGCACGGCATGACCAGGGCCTTCGCCCGCGACCTCGGCCCGCACCGCATCCGCGTCAACACGGTCGTGCCGGGCTGGGTCATGACCGAGCGGCAGAAGTCACTCTGGGCGACGCCGGAAGCGCTCGAGAAGCACCGGCAGCGGCAATGCCTGCCCGATCTCATCGAGCCGGTCTATCTCGCCCGGATGGTCCTCTTCCTCGCCTCGGACGATGCGGCGATGTGCACCGCGAACAACTACATGGTCGAAGCCGGGTCGATCTGAAGCCATGCAAGCGAGGGACGCATTGCTCGCATCGTTCTGGGGCCGCAGCTACCCGCTATCTGCCCCGATCGCCTGATGTGCCCCGCAAACACCGGCGCCATCTGCTTCGACCTCGACGGCACGCTCACCGACCCGAAGCTCGGCATCACCCGCTCGATCCGCCACGCGCTCGCGGCACTCGACCAGCCCGTTGCCGACGATGACGATCTGACCTGGTGCATCGGCCCGCCACTGCTCGGCAGCTTCGAGCGGATGCTCGGCGATCGCCAGCGGGCTGCGGCCGCGCTCGCCCACTATCGCGATCGCTTCGGCGCTATCGGTCTCTACGAGAACGAGGTCTATCCCGACATCCGCGAGACCCTCGCCAGCCTGAAGAGCGCCGGACACCGCCTGTTCGTCGCCACCAGCAAGCCCTGGGTCTATGCCGAGCGGATCATCGAGCACTTCGCGCTGACGCGCCATTTCGAAGCCGTCTTCGGCGCCGAGCTCGACGGCACGCGCGCCGACAAGACCGACCTCCTCGCCTGGGTTCTCGATCGAACGAGCCTTGATCCGACAACCACGACGATGATCGGCGATCGCTCCCACGACATCATCGGGGCGCGCGGCAACGGCATGGCGACCGTGGGCGTCCTCTACGGCTACGGCACGACCGAGGAGCTCACCAAAGCAGGCGCCGATCGGCTCTGCGAGACCCCAGCCGACCTGCTACCGACACTGAACGCGTTGTGGGCATAGACAGCACGAGCCACTCGGCGACGTCGAACAAAAAAACGCATCACTAATCGGAAGGGTTTCGTCGCCAGCAGCGTCACATAGCTGACGAAGCCGATCGGCGGGCTCAATTGTCTGAGCGACGCGAGCCGAGCCCAGCACCTCTCGTCCTGAGCAAGCGCGGCCGCCGTGCCACGCCTTCGCTTCGCCATCGATGGCATGGTGCCGGTCGATCGTACCAACGGACGAAGGAAACCCTCCTGGAAGGCCGCAAACGGCTTGATTCTACTGCAGCGCAGCATAGACTGATTATCAGAGGTTGAGTTCGTCTGGTCATCACCGCCAACGAGCAGTTATACCGTTTCGCTTGGCTGAACCCGAGTGCCAACCGCCAACGACGGAGCACCACGATGACGGAAAAGCGCTTGCGCAGTCGTTTCGTGCTGCAGCGCCGCTACGAGCAACTAGCGGCGGGATCTGCCATCGTCGGTTCTGCCATTGGGCTGGTGCTCACCGGGGCCGCGCTCCTGCCGGCGGTTTCGGCCGGCGAGGACGTGCCACCCACCGCGTTCGCCATCGGGCTCATCATCATCATTGCCCTGGCCGTTCTGCCCTACATGGCCGTCCGCTGGCGATGGCGGAAGATTCGCAGCGAATTGGACGATTGATCGACGGCGAGACTGCCGCCCGTCGCGGGCTGCAGCTCAGGCCGACGGTCGAGCGGGCCGGACACCAGCCTTCCTCAGCTTGTCCTCGGCGGCCGCCTGAATGACCTTGCAGAACGCCCTGAGAAACGGATCGTAGGCACAAGGCTGCTCGATCTTCTCGTAGATCAGCGCATATTCCGCCTCGGTCCAGGTCGAGAAATCGGCCAGATTGTGCTGGATCTGCACTTCCAGATTGTCGAGCGCCCCGGCGAACCGGGCCTCCGGGGTCACCCGCTCCTCGAACTCGAAAAAGAGTGAGCGAACACGGTCGCCGACCGGCGAGCCCAAACGCTCGCAAATGTCCTCGATCGCCTGGGCTTCCTTCTGTCTCTTCAGAAGCTTGCGCTCGCCGGTCTCGAAGTAGGGGACGTCGCCGACCAACGCCTCGACCAGATCGTGAACGACGATCATCTCCAGCGTCCGGCCGAGATCGACCGGCTCCTCGAGATGCGGCTGGATGAGCATCGCCATCAACGCCATCTGCCAGCTATGCTCGGCCACGCTCTCGCGGCGGCCGTCCGACAGCCAGCTATGCCTGAGCTCGCGCTTCAGGCCCTCGCTCAGTGCAAGGAAATCGAGGATCGTGTGAACGGCACCCGGCGCCGCCCCGCCTGCTGCCATCAGGCGACCTCGGCGCGCCGCGCAGCCTTCTTCCGCTCATGCGGATCCAGATAGCGCTTGCGCAGTCGAACATGCGCCGGCGTCACCTCGACCAGCTCATCGTCGGCGATATAGGCGATCGAGCGCTCCAGCGTGAGCTTGAGCGGCGGCGTCAGCAGCACCGCGTCGTCCTTGCCCGACGCGCGCATGTTGGTGAGCTTCTTGCCCTTCAGCGGATTGACCTCGAGGTCGTTGCCGCGGTTGTGCTCGCCGATGATCATCCCCGAATAGACCTTGGTCCCGCCTTCGACGAAGAGCTGGCCTCTGTCCTCGAGGTTCCAGAGCGCATAGGCCACGGCCTCGCCCTGCTCGCCGCTGACGATGGCACCGGTATGGCGTTGCGCGATCGGCCCCTTGTAGGGCTCGAAGGCGAGAAACAACCGGTTCATCACGCCTGTGCCGCGGGTGTCGGTGAGAAACTCGCCGTGATAGCCGATCAGGGCCCGTGACGGCGCGTGAAAGACCAGTCGCTGCTTGCCAGCGCCGGCCGGACGCATCTCGACCAGATCGCCGCGCCGCTTGGTCAGCTTCTCGACCACGGCGCCGGCGAACTCCTCGTCGACATCGATCACCACCTCCTCGATGGGCTCGAGGCGCTGGCCGGTCTCCGGGTCGTCCTGGAAGAGCACCCGCGGCCGGCTGATCGACAGCTCGAAGCCCTCGCGCCGCATGGTCTCGATCAGCACCGCGAGCTGCAGCTCGCCCCGCCCGGCAACCTCGAAGGCATCGTTCTCCGCCGAGCGGCTGACCCTGATCGCGACATTGCCCTCGGCCTCGCGCAGCAACCGGTCCCAGATCTGCCGCGAGGTGACCTTGGTGCCGTCCTGCCCGGCATAGGGGCTGTCATTGACGGAGAAGGTCATGGCGATGGTCGACGGATCGATCGGCTGTGCCGCGATCGGCGTGTCGACCGCCGTGTCGGCCAGGGTATCGGCGACGGTGGCCTTGGTCAGCCCGGCAATGGCGATGATGTCGCCGGCCTCCGCCATCTCGACCGGCTGTCGCTCGAGGCCACGAAAGGCCAGGATCTTCGAGACACGGCCCTGCTCCACCAGCTCGCCGGTTCGGCTCAGCGCCTTGATCGACTGGTTGGCGCGGACGACGCCGCTCTCGATCCGCCCGGTCAACAGCCGGCCAAGATAAGGGTTGGACTCGAGCGTCGTCGCCAACATGCGAAACGGCCCTGCACTATCCGCCTGTGGAGCACGCACGTGCTCGACAATCAGCTCGAACAGCGGGCCCATGTCGGTTTGCGCATCACCCAACTCGCGCACCGCCCAGCCGTGCTTGGCCGAAGCGTAGAGATGCGGGAAGTCGAGCTGATGCTCATCGGCATCCAGGGCAGCGAACAGATCGAAGATCTCATCGAGCACCGCCTCGGCACGCTGGTCCGGCTTGTCGACCTTGTTGATGACGACAATCGGCCGGAGGCCGATCTTCAACGCCTTGCCGAGAACGAACTTGGTCTGCGGCATCGGCCCCTCGGAGGCATCGACGAGGAGGAGGCAGCTATCGACCATCGAGAGGATGCGCTCGACCTCGCCGCCGAAATCGGCGTGGCCTGGCGTGTCGACGATGTTGATCCGCGTTTCCTGCCACATCACGGATGTGCATTTGGCGAGGATCGTGATCCCGCGCTCGCGCTCGAGGTCATTGCTGTCCATCGCGCGCTCGGCGACACGTTGGTTGTCGCGAAACGTGCCGCTCTGCTGGAGCAGACAGTCGACCAGGGTCGTCTTGCCGTGGTCGACGTGCGCGATGATGGCGATGTTGCGCAAGTTCATGGTTGCGGATCCGGATGTCGCGCGGGCGGGCGAGTGAATGGGAGTGACGGGAAGCCGGGGATCGCCTGAGCGAGCCGCAGCCCTATCTATATAGCGTCGATTAGGCACCGTTGCGAGCACTGCGGCTTTCGTGCTCTGTTATGAGACGGCCGGCCACACAGAGGCGCCCGCCGGGGAAGAGCCTGATGTCGCAATTGTCACACCATACGCAAGCACCTCGTGCCGCTGGCCTACCGGCGCCGTTGGCGACGATGCCGGCGACAACGGCGGCAGCGGTCGAGCTGCTGTTCACCGATATCGATGATACGCTGACCTTGGACGGCCGGCTGCCGGCCATGGCCTACTCGGCGCTCGAGGAGCTCGAGGCAGCGGGCATCAAGGTGGTGCCGGTCACGGGCCGCCCGGCAGGCTGGTGCGACCTGATCGCCCGCCTCTGGCCGGTCCTGGCAGTGGTCGGCGAGAATGGCGCCTTCTACTACCGCTACGATCGCGACACGCGACGGATGCATCGGGTCTACGTCAAGGAGCAGAGCGAGCGCGCTGGCGACCGGGCGAAGCTCGATGCCATCCTTGAGGCCGTGCTCGCCGAGGTGCCAGGCGCGGCGCTGGCCGCCGACCAGGCCGGCCGTGACTGCGATCTCGCCATCGACTTCGCCGAGGATGTCGGCCCGCTCGGCGACGACGCCGTTCGGGCGATCACAGCCGTCTTCGCCCGCCATGGCGCGGTTGCCAAGGTCAGCTCGATCCACGTCAATGGCTGGTTCGGCAGCTATGACAAGCGATCGATGTGCGAGCGGCTGCTTGCCGACGAGCTGGGCACCAGCCGCGAGGCGATGGGCGAACGGGCGGCATTCATCGGCGACTCGCCCAATGATGCGCCGATGTTCGGGAGTTTCCCTTGCTCGATCGGCGTGGCGAACCTAGAACGGTTCTTCGACACGCTCGATGACTACCCTCGTTGGATTACGCGCCAGCCCGGCGGGCTCGGTTTTCGCGAGCTCGCGGACTGCCTGCTCGACGCGCGGAAGTGAGCCCGTGCATATGTTGCCCAACATTTTAAGCCTTGCCCGGATGTTTTGCGGCCCGCTGGTCATGCTGCTGGTCGCCCAGGGCAGCTTCACAGCACTGGTCGCCACGATCCTGGTGATGCTGCTGGCCGAGATCTCCGATCTCATGGACGGTCATCTTGCCCGCAAGCTGAATGTGACATCCGCCTTCGGCAAGATCGTCGACCCCCTTGCCGACAGCCTCTACCGCGCGCTGGTCTTCCTCGCCTTCATGGACGCTGGCTGGATGCCGGCCTGGATGGTCGCGGTGATCGTCAGCCGCGATATCCTCGTCTCGTATTTGCGGATCTTCTCCGAGCAGCACGGCGTCACCATGGGTGCCAGGCAAAGCGGCAAGATCAAGGCCGTGTTCCAGGGTGTGGTGCAAATCGGCACTGTCGTGCTGGTGATCGTGTCCGGCGGCACGCTAGTCGGTGTCTATGAGACCCTGGTATTCTCCATTTTGCTCGTGGCGACCCTGGTGACCGCCTGGTCGGGTGTCGACTACACCTTGGGCTTCATCCGCTCGGTGGGTCTTCGCGACGTCGTCGCCAATCGCGGCTGATGTGGCGCAACTGGACAATGGCGAGGCACCGACGCGCGCGACCAAATCAGACGTTAACCAAGTCGAAACCGCTGGATGGTAGACAGCCAATCACACTAGTGTCGCGAGGCCTCGCTAAGCGGCGCAACGAATGGATGCTCGGTGCCTGGAACGGCGCCGGCCTGGTCGGATCGACCGGAATGGGCGGATGAAATTCAAGGTACTACGGCCGATGATGCGCTTTTGGCGGTCGAAAGCGTACCGTCCTGGCCTCATTGGCTGGTCGCTGGGCATCGGTATGGTGATCGGCTTCTCGCCGACCATCGGCCTGCAGATGATCATCTGCATCGCCTTTTGCCTCGGCTGGAACCGGCTGCATTCGAACAAGCTGAACCTGCCGGCGATGCTGGTCGGCAGCCTCGTCGTCAATCCATTGACGATGGCGCCGACCTACGTGCTCTACTATCAACTCGGCTGTAGCGTCGTGGAGTGCCGGCTCCACTTGAACGAAGAGTTCTTCATGTCGCTCGGCAATATCACGCAGCTCGGCACCGGTATCATCGTGCCGGTCATGCTCGGCAGCATTCCGTTCATGATCGCCGCACTGCCCATCGGCATCTATCTCGGCAACCGTGTGGAATCGCTGCTCGAGGCGCGGCGACTGCGCCGTCGATCCGCCCGCAGACCCGCCCGCCAGGGCAAGGTCACAAGCGCCCCGGCCAGCGGCACCGGCAGCGCGTCCAACGCCTGAGACAGCAACGATCCACCGCGTGCCCGCCCGATCCATGGCAGAGAGCCAGCTTGGCGGCCTGGGCATCAGGAGGCCCAGCCACCGCTATCGGGCCTGACCGAGACGAACGCCGCATTGGCTACCAGGTGCCGAGCGCCCGCAGCTTCGGTATCTTCTTGTCTTGATGATCGGCCATGCGGGTCAGCAATCGATCGAGCGCGCTCACGCCCTCCACTACGAACGGCCCCTTGTTCAGCATCACCGCCTCGGCGCGCACGGCCATTGCCGCATCGGTCATCTCGCCCCTGGACGGCAGGCCTTTCTTGACCAGCTGCTCCAACACCTGGGGGGCCCAGATGACCGGCACGTGGGCTGCCTCGCTGAGCCACATCAGCTCTTCCTGCATCTCGGCTCGACGCTCGAAGCCGATCTCGACCGCAAGGTCGCCGCGGGCGATCATCACCGCCATGGGCTGGCGGCCGGCAGCAGCGACGATGATCGATGGCAGCTCGGCGATCGCCCGCGACGTCTCGATCTTGGCGACAAGCGGCACTTCCTGCCAGCTCTTGGGCCTGACTCCTGCCATCGCTTCCTGCAAGCTGCGGATGTCAGCCGCATTCTGCACGAAGCTGTAGCCAACGAGGTCCGCGAGCTCGAGCGCATGCGGCAGATCGGCCAAATCCTTGGCGGTCAGGGCAGTGATGGCGAGCGCCGTATCGGGAAAGTTCAGCCCTTTCTCCGATTTCGGCTTCCAGCCCTTGGGGCCGACGCGCGCCACCCGCAGCCAGGCACCGCCGACATCCGCCGTCTCGACGACTGCTGCCAACTTGCCATCGTCGACGAAGACCCGATCACCGGCCCGCAGCTGTGCCAGAATCTCCGGCGCCTGACAGGCGATGGCGACACTGGCCGACGCCTGCCAACCAGACGCCAGAGGCGCGTCCGGCCGGTGCAGCAGCAGCCGTTCGCCAGTCTGCAAGCACGGCTTGCGGACCGACACCTCGATCGCGCCGGTACGGATCTTCGGGCCGGCGAGGTCCATGAGAACCCGCACGGGTCGTCCGGTTCGAGTCGACGCAGCCCGCGCATTGGCCGCCATCCGCGCCCAGGCTTCTGGATCATCGTGGGCGCAATTGATGCGGCAGACGTCGGCGCCGGCCTCGAGCAGATCGACGAGCAGCGTGCCGTCAGCCGCGGCCTCGCTCGGCAAGGTGACGACGATTCGCACGCGGCGCGGCGACGATCTCGGGCCGAAGACGGCATCGGTGTTGCGCACCAGGCTCGCCTGGCCTGCGAAGAACCGCTCGAACGCGACACGCTCCGCCGTATCCTTCCCGGACAGCCGGTCGACCGCCCAGATGACCGCGTCGAGATTGGCAGTCACGCGGCCCTCGAGGCGACCGAGCGACGACAGGCCAGCGCCCATGAGATCGACCTGCAAGGGCCGAAGATCATGCCGGCGCAGGGCCAGATAGGCCGCGAGATTGGCAGCGCTCGCGTCGAAAGCACCACGCTCGATCAGCGGCGCCCACTCACGCATGCGCGCTGCCGCTCCCGCCGACACGGCCTGATGCAGCTCTGCCAGACTGGCCGTCAGCGCTGCCGGCGACCCGTCGTTCATCGTCAACACTCCGTCGCGATGGATTCCCGAACGACCTATGCTCGGTATCGTGACCGTGTCGTGACCGGACGAGTTCTTGATCCGCCGGCGGCCGACAGGCGCGTCAACAGCCAGAAGACGTCGAGAGCGGGCCCCCGTCCCAGCCTGCAAGCCGCCGACGCCACGCCTGCCGGACGAGCCCAGACGCCAACCGTCCAAGCAAATCGCATTGGCCTGCGCGTTAGGACCGGCAGGATCAGTCAGTGTTGGCGCGTGATCTTGGAGATTATCTAAGAAGCTCACGATGCATGTCATGAGCGTGGCAGCGAGCGGTGCGAGGTGGCAATAGTCCGTCGATGCAGTGCATCGCCGGGCTATTGAGGACGCAGCAGGTGCTTCGCTGTGGAGTCATCGCAGCCCCGCAAGGCGCCGACCTCAAGTGCGATCGGCTGGGAATCGACTCCGGCCTTGTCGCCACGCTGAACCGATGTCCCTGCATCGGACTGCGCTCGGCTTCGCGCCGGCGGTCGATCGCAAGTCGATGAAACGCCTCGCAACCATCTTGGACGGGCTCTAGTTGAGGCGCGGCAGCTCGCGCTCGCGCGCGAGCTCTGTCGTCACGACGCGCGCACGACTCGGGTCCATGGCTGCCAGGATCGCTGCCATCCGCGCTTCGCGCATCCGCTTCGCCACGGCAAGAATGACCGGCAACTCCAGCTGGTTGAAGATCGCCGCAGCCGATTTGGCCCGCATGCTCTCATACATCTTGACGAGTTGCTGGAGGCGCTCCTCCTCTTCGGCCTCAGCGGCACCCACCAGCGCTTCGAGCTCCAGCTGGAAAGCTTCGAGCCTCTCGATTTGCGCCATGACATCGGCTTCAGCAGCACGAACAGCAGCCTCGCGCAGCGCCAGCCTGGCCTCCAGCTCGAGAATCTCGGCGCGTCGCCGCTGCAGCGTCCGCGCCACATCATCAAGGCCAGGAAGTACGTCCGGAATCTGCAGGAGCGGGTGCGATGTGGCACTTTGCTGTGAGACATCGACATCCGAGCCCACAGTCTCGAGCGCTGCTTTTGGGCCAGCCGATGGTTCCGGCGCATAAGCCGGCAAGAACGCCGGCGACAGCGGGTCGACAGAGTCGATCGCAAACGTCGCTTCGTCGACCGGCTCAACCCAGGAGGCGACGAGCTCCGCCAAGTGCGCACCCGAGAGCAGTGCTGCAATTCCCGCCATGCCAGCTGTCGCCAACAGCGGTGACGGCCAAGCCCGCGCCAGCTCTGGGATATGGGCTTCAGCAGTGCGCGCCATGACCGGATCGATCCGCTCGCCCCTACTTTGCCGACCAAGCTTGCTGACCAGCCGACGCATTGGCTTCAATGCGTGAGACGCTCTGTCGATGAGCTCACCGAAGCAACGGCCGGGAAAATCAAGGAAGGATCCAGTGATCATCTGAGCGACTGCAGCGCGTCCCGCAGCTCGCGATTGAGCAATCCATCGAGCTGTCCGGCGCGACGCGTGTCAGACTCTTCACCACCGCTCGCGCCCGAAGCAGCGGCCGGACGATGTGAAGAGCGATCCAGCGAGGCACCGCGCGAAGCGATCCTCAAGTCGTCGATAGGAGGCTCGGCAATCGACGGCAAGTCCTCAAACGCATGCAGGGTCGCGCGTTCCTGCTCGTGCATGTCGCCAGTCGTGACGGCATCAGCGGCAGGAGATCGCCGCAGCCGATCGCCGCGCTCTTCCGTCAACAAGTCAGCCGAGGCAGCGGCGCTGCGAGAACTCTGCGTGCGCCGCTCGGCCAGCCGCGTCGCACCCTGCTCGACAACACCGTCGAGCCGCTTCGCGACGCGCCCCGCATTCTCGGTCAATCGCGCCAAGGTCTCGGCTTGCTGACGCGCTTGCCGCTCTCGTTCGCCAGCGCTGGTCTCGATCGCCCGGCTGGCCTCGCGCATGTGCAGCACGGTTTGTTCGGCTCGCGCCGTAGCCTCCACCAAGTCGGCGACGAAGCCCTGCAGCTCGCCACGATCGGCGCGCAACCCGCGCAGGCGCGAATGCACCAAGACGCACCAAGCGATGGTCAAGAGCAGCAGAACAACGAGCAGGAGCTGCAGGGTCAGGTCAATCATCGCTTCGTGTCCCTGGGCGCTCGAGCTTCTCCTCGACCTGGATGCACAAATTGTCGCCCCGCTGACCCACCTTGCCACGCAGCATGGGCACGCTTCCGCAGCGGAGCGTGACGGCCGAATCCGGACGCGAACGCAGCTTTAGCATCGAACCGACCTCGAGCTTGGCAACATAGTTCAAGCTTACCGTCTGCTCTTCCAGGACCGCCTCGAGATCGACGTCGGTCACCCAGATCTCTCGCGCCAGGTGACCTTCCCAGATGGAATCTCGACCGAACTTCTCACCCATGAACATCTGCAAGAGCAGATCGCGCGCCGGTTCCAAGGTCGCGTAAGGTATCAAGAATTCGATCGTGCCGCCGCGGTCCTCCATGTCGATCCGCATCTTGAAGACGATGCACGCATTGCCCGGCCGAGCGATCGCCGCAAAGCGAGGGTTGGTCTCCATGCGCTCGAAGCGGAAATTGACGTCGGTGATCGGCGCAAATGCGTTGCTCAAATCCTGCAGCAAGAGCCTGATCAGCCGCTCGACCAGCGAGGCTTCGATCGTCGTGTAGGGCCGACCCTCGATGCGCATCGGCACGGTGCCGCGTCGACCACCGAGCAGCACGTCGACGATCGAGTAGATCATCGGGCTGTCGACCGTCACGAGGCCAAAATTGTCCCACTCCACGGCCTTGAAGACAGCAATCATTGCCGGCAATGGCACGGAGTTCAGATAGTCGCCGAACCGCTGCGCTGTGATGTTGTCGAGATTGACGTCTACATTCTCGGAGGTGAAATTCCGGACGCTGGTGGTCAGCATGCGCTCGAGGCGGTCGAAGACCACCTCCAGCATCGGCAGGCGCTCGTAGGTCACATCGTTCGAGTTGACCAGCGCCATGATGCCGAAGCGATCGTCGCTACCCTTCTCCTCGTCAACCCCGAGAAGGCTGTCGATCTCGTCCTGATTGAGCACCCGGCTGGCCTTGCCGGCAGCGCTGGACTCGGCCGTCGAGCCGCCACCGGCTTGGCCGTGATCACCGGTCAGGCTGTCCCAATCGGAAGCGAGGCCAGCTTCAGCCTCGCCGCCGTCTGCCGCCAGCTCGTCGGCGACCTCCTGCTGCTCGACACTGGTCGTGCCGGGATCCGTCATCGACTCTTCCTCGATCCGGTCACCACCCAGTGACCTCTGTGCTCTACCGCTCCTATTGGACCAGCATTTCCTTGATCAGCACGTCGCCGACATGAGCAGGCGCCAGCGCCAGGTTGACCCGGGCAGTGAGCTCCTCCTTCAGGCGGCCGAGACCGCCAGAGCCGCTCACCTCGTCGATCGTGAGCGCTCGAAGGTAAGTCTGAAAGCTGTCCATCACCCGCGGCATCAACGTCTCCACCTCGGTGGCGACGGCCGCATTCTCGACCTCGAGAGCCACCTTGAGCTTGAGGAAACGCGATCGCTGGCCCAGCGAGTGCAGGTTCACCAAAATGTCGGGGATATCGACGAAAACGATCTCTGATCGCCGCTTCGCCGCATCCTCTGCCGCCTGCTCCGCAGTCATTTCATGGTCGTCCACTGCGGCCTCATGATCGTCAGCTCCGCCGAAGAAGCCCATGAACCACGCTCCGCCAGCACCGGCGCCGATGAGCAGGACAAGGGCCGCCGCGGCAATGATCATGAGCTTCTTCTTGCCGCTCTTGGGCTTCTCGACCTCGTCCTCGGC
The DNA here is from genome assembly GCA_942491185.1 of uncultured Alphaproteobacteria bacterium. Classification (GTDB taxonomy): domain Bacteria; phylum Pseudomonadota; class Alphaproteobacteria; order Geminicoccales; family Geminicoccaceae; genus SLRI01. The sequence goes on from CALOAB010000004.1 coordinate 135,556, forward strand.
AGTCGTCTCATCGGCCATCGGCACCTGTCCTTGCTCGAGCCCACGCGCGACGCGGGCGATCTCAAGCAGTCTTTCTAGCCATGCTTGGTTAAGGAAGCGTTTCCGCAGCAGGCGAATTGCGCCAGGCCGGCAGGGATTGCCGGGTGTGGGCACGGATTGCCGGGTCGAAGCTGCCGGGTTGCCGCGTGCGACGAGCCGTGGCCTCAACAATTCCGAGCCAAAAAAGGGGTTGGCACGGCGCGTGCATCCGATTGCCAAGTGACGCAAGGATTAGGTTGATCGGACCTCGATGGACAATACGAGCTATGTCGCGCTGAGCCGGCAGGTTTCACTGGAACGCCAGATGGCCGTGGTCGCTGGCAACATCGCGAACATGAACACGCATGGCTTCAAGACAGAGCAGGTCTTGTTCGAATCCGTGCTCGAGCGCGCCGGCGAGCCCGGCAATGTCGCCTTTGTTCGAGATAGCGGGCTGGTTCGCGATTCGGCGCCTGGCGCCTTCGACACCACTGGCAATCCGCTCGACCTCGCGATCAATGGCGAAGGCTACTTCACGGTCATGACCGAGGCGGGACCACGCTACACACGAGCTGGCCATTTCACCGTCGACGAGAATGGTCAAGTGGTTGCCAGCGGCGGCCATTCACTGCTCGACAGCGGCGGTGCGGCGATCCAGCTGCCGCCGCAGAGCGGTCCCATCAGCATCGGGCGAGACGGCACGATCTCCACCGATGAAGGCATCATCGGTGCCGTTGGCGTGGTCCGCTTCGCCGATGATGCGGCGCTGAACCGCGAAGGCGACAGCCTGCTGGCGACCGCGCAAGCGCCGGAGCAAGTCGTCGTTCCCGATATCGCCCAGGGCCGGCTCGAGCGGTCGAATGTCCAACCGGTATTGGAGATGACGCGAATGATGGAGACCGTCCGCGCCTTCCAGAACACCCAACGCCTGCTGGAGACGCATCACGAGATGGTCCGCCGCGTGATCGATCAGGCGAGCAGCTGAGCCGCATGCCGGTTTCCGCCCAGTCCGTGAGCTTCCCAAGGAGTCTGCCATGCGCTCGATGAGCGTCGCCGCCACCGGCATGATGGCCCAGCAGCTGCATGTCGAGGTCATCTCCAACAACATCGCCAACATGACGACGACGGGCTTCAAGCGAATGCGCCCGGAGTTCCAGGACCTGCTCTACCAGAGCCAGCGACGGATCGGCGCCGCGTCTTCCGCCGATGGAACGATCGTGCCCGCCGGCGTGCAGCTCGGCATGGGGGTCAAGACCGCGTCGGTCTATCGCGTGCTCGAGCAGGGCAACCTCGTGAACACGGAGAATGCGCTCGACCTGGCCGTCCAGGGCGAAGGCTACTTCGCTGTCGAGCTGCCGACCGGCGAGCTCGGCTACACCCGCTCCGGCAACTTCCAGCTGAGTCCAGACGGCGAGATCGTCACCGCCGACGGCTATCTCGTCTCGCCCGGCATTGCCGTGCCGGAGGACGCGATCGAGGTCGCCATCAATGCCGAGGGCATGGTGACGGCCAAGGTGCAGGGCGAGGTCGCAATGCGGGACCTCGGCCAATTGGAGCTTGCGACCTTCGTCAACCCGGTCGGGCTCGAAGCCATCGGCGACAACCTGCTGCTCGAGACGGAGGCCTCCGGCACGGCCAATCTCGGGCCTCCTGGCAGCGAGGGCTGGGGCAGCGTGCTGCAGGGCTTCCTCGAGAGCTCGAACGTCAATCCGGTGCAGGAGATCACCAGCCTGATCACCGCGCAACGCGCCTACGACATGAACTCGAAGGTCATCTCGGCCTCGGACGAGATGATGATGACGGTGACCCAGCTCCGATGATCTCGATGCCTCGAATGATACGCATAACCTCGCGCAAGGCGCTTGCCGGGCTCATCCTGTTGGCCGCGCTGGCCATGCCTGGGCCGGCACGCGGGCTGGCCTGGCTCGCACCGGGCGAGCCGCTCCTCGAGGCCCATCTCACAGCAATGGTCGAGCCGGCGCTGCCGGCATCCGAAACCTTCCAGCTCAGCTTCACCCATCCAGCATTGCCGCTCTCGAACCCGGCTTCCAGCGAGGCCCATCTCCAGCTGCTCGAGCTGCGCCACGATCCGCGCACCGAGCGCTTCACCGGCGCCTTTCTGGTTCGCCTCGCAACTGGCGAGGAGCGGGCCATCGGCTTTGCCGGCGAGGCCCGCGCCATGGTCGAGGTTCCGGTGCCGTTGCGGACCATTGCGGCTGGCGAGCAGCTGGAGCCGGCACTGCTCGAGCTGACGCTCTTGGCCGAGCGGCAGCTTCGCCCCGACACGCTGCTCGATCCGACCGAGCTGGCCGGTCTCGAGACACGTCGTCGACTGCTGCCGGGCCGGCCCGTGCGCCGCCGCGACGTGCAAGAGCAGCAGCTGGTTCGCCGTGGCGAGCCGGTGGACGTCATCTATCGAGTGCCCGGCATCGAGGTCACCGTTACGGCACGCGCACTCGAGGACGGCAGCCGCGGCAGCCTCGTTGCAGCGACCAACCTGGAAAGCGGCCGGCGCCTTACCGGTGTCGTCACCGGGGCTGGTGAGATCACGCTCGGTGCCAGACGGGAGATATCGAGATGAACGGCCTCGCACGCACCGGCCTCGTCGTCGGACTGCTGCTGCTCGGCGCCTGCAACACGATCGATCGGCTGAGCCAAGTCGGCAAGCCGCCGCCTCTCGGGCCGATCGAGAACCCGACGGAGAGCCCCGGCTACCGGCCCGTGACGATCCCGATGCCACCGCCCGAGGAGCCGCGGAGCGCTGGTGCGAACTCGCTTTGGCGCGAAGGTGCGAGGGGATTCTTCCGTGACCAGCGGGCGCGGCGTGTTGGCGATCTCCTGACCGTTAGTGTCACTGTCGACGATGAGGCGACGCTCTCGAACGAGAGCTCGAGGTCGCGCGACAACGAGGACAATCTGGGCATTCCCAACTTTTTCGGCCTGCAGAGCAAGCTCGACAAGATTTTCCCGAACGCTGTGAACCCGTCGGCCCTGGTCACCGCCTCGAGCGACATGACCAATCAGGGCCGCGGCAATGTGCGCCGCCAGGAAACCATCGACTTCAACATTGCCGCCACGATCGTCCAGGTCCTGCCCAACGGCAACATGGTGATCAACGGCAAGCAGGAGATCCGGGTGAACTTCGAGGTCCGCGAGATCGTGGTTGCCGGAATCGTCCGGCCGGAGGACATCACGCCCGGCAACTCGATCAGCCAGGAGAAGATCGCCGAGCTCCGCGTCGCCTACGGGGGCCGCGGTCAGATCACCGATGTCCAGCAACCCCGCTACGGCGCACAAGTGTTGGATATCATCCTGCCCTACTGAGAGCTCATCCGAAGCCCGCTGCGGCGCTGGCGCGACGCCGGCCCGGCCGCCGCTCCAAGTCGCTGCCTCGCAACCGCGGTCACGTGCGCCGGCCGGCGGGTCGTGCGGTGCCGGCCTCCCGCCGCCCTATCGCGCCGGTTGCGGCACCTGCGGCGCGCATTCTTTGCTCGACCAACGCCATTCCCTCGCGCACTCTCGGCCCGAGTTGCAGCTGGGGGAGAGACGATTGGCGGATGGCATCTTCGCGCGGCTCGGCGTGCCGGTGATCGTCAACGGCAAGGGCACGGCGACGCGGCTTTCCGGGGGCATCATGCACCCGGAGGTCGCAGCGGCAATGGTCGAGGCGTCGACCGCGTGTGTGGACATGGTGGCCCTGCATGCCGGCGCGTCACGACGGATCGCAGCCGTCACGGGGGCCGAGAGCGGACTCGTCACGTCGGGTGCAGCCGCCGGCCTGCTGCTCGCGGCTGCGGCCTGCATCGCCAGGCTCGATCCGGCGGTGATGGCGGCGCTGCCGCGGACCCGCGGCATTGCCAACGAGGTCGTGATGGTGCGCAGCCAGCGCAACGCCTACGACCACGCCATCCGCACGGCAGGTGCCAGGATCGTCGAGGTCGGGCTCCCGGACCGCTTTGCCGGAGCGGGCGAGCGTGACGCGGAGCCCTGGGAGATCGACGCCGGCATCGGTCCGCGCACCGCCGCCGTGCTCTGGGTAGCGGACACAGTTGCTCGCCCCGCATTGGCCGAGGTCGTGAAGGTAGCACACGCGCGAGGTGTCCCGGTGATCGTCGATGCTGCGGCCGAGCTGCCCCCCAAGGCCAACCTCAAGAGCTTTATCGAGATCGGCGCGGACCTGGTCGCGTTCTCGGGCGGCAAGGCGCTCGGCGGACCACAAGCGTCGGGCATTCTCGCCGGCCGTCGCGAGCTGATCATGTCGGCAGCGCTGCAGATGCTCGACCTCGACATGGCGCTCGACGTCTTCGACCCGCCGCCCGAGTTCATCGACAAGGCCCGGCTGCCAGGCCTGCCGCGCAATGGCGTCGGCCGCCCGTGCAAGGCCGGCAAGGAGGAGATCGCAGGCCTCCTCGTGGCCTTGGAGCGGTTCGTGGCCGAGGACGACGACGCTCGGACGGCGCGGCTGGAGGTCCCGTTGCGGCAGATTCTGGACGCCCTGCCTGAGCTGCCGTTGACCATGGTCCGTGGGTCGGTGCCGCGGCTCTGCCTGGAGCTCGGCTCACCTGAGCGAGCACGGACACTCGATAGGGTGCTGCGCCAGCGGCAGCCGGCCGTCTATCTGGAGCCCGGCGAGATCGATCACGGGCGGCTCTTGGTGTCGCCCTTGTGCCTGAGGCCCGAGGACGCGGCGCTGATCACGACGGCATTGGCCGAAACCTGGCATGAGGTTGCAGAATGACGGGACGGGTTGCCGGCAAGGTGGCGTTGGTCATGGGTGCGGCGCGAGGCATCGGTGCCGCGATCGCCGAGCGGCTGGCCGAGGAGGGCGCCGTGCTGGTCGTTGCGGATCGCGAGGCGGTGCTCGGCACGGCTACCGCCGCGCGGCTCGGTGGCTCCTTCATCCGCTGCGACGTCGGCGAGCCTGCCGACATCACGGCTGCGGTGGAAGGTGCCGTCGCGAGCCACGGTCGGCTGGACATCCTCGTGCAGAACGCCGGCATCTTCCCGATGAACGACATCGTCGACATGCCGGTCGACGAGTGGGACGACGTGCTCAGGGTCAATCTGCGCGGCTCGTTCCTCGCCACCCAGGCGGCGATGCGGGTCATGCTGCCGCAGCGGAGCGGGCGCATCGTGCTCACCTCCTCGATCACCGGGCCGAAGGTGACGCAAGGGGCGCACGCGCATTACGCCTCGAGCAAGGCCGGCATGATCGGGCTGATCCGCACAGCCGCGCTCGAGGCGGCACCCGCGGGCGTGACCGTGAACGGCATCGAGCCCGGCAACATCATGACCGAGGGGATGCAGGCCGAGCGCTCACCCGCCTATATCGACGCGATGGCCGCCGCCATCCCGATGGGCAAGCTCGGCACGCCGCGCGACGTCGCCAACGCCACGCTGTTCCTGGCTTCAGACGAGGCTGGCTTCATCACCGGCACGACCATCGTCGTCGATGGCGGGCAGATCCTGCCGGAAAGCAAGCCGTAGCCGTCGCCTACAGGCGATCGATGATGACCGGCGCTGCTGGTGGCGGCTGCTCTGCGATGGTGAAGGCCCGGGCGAGCGCGCCAGCAACAAGCTCGCTCTGATCACGATCGCGACTGTGCACCAGCGCCAGCGGATCGCCGGTCTCGACGCGCCGGCCAATACCGGCAATGGCGCTGAGCCCCACCGCATGGTCGACGGCCTGGTCTGGCCGTGTCCGACCGCCACCGAGCTCGATCACCGCAAGGCCGAGCTGCCGCGTCGCAACGGCACTGACGAAGCCGCTCGCGGGCGCCGGCACGGCGACGACGACAGGTGCTTCGGCATGCGCCAATGCCCTGGGCGCCAGCGCGTCGCGTGGTCCGCCCAAGGCCGCCACCATGCGCGCGAAGCGCTCGGCAGCGCTACCGTCGGCGAGCGCTGCCTCGAGCCTTGCCCGGCCGGAGACCGCGTCAGGCTCGAGACCCGAGAGCGCCAGCAGCTCGACACCGAGCGTCAGCACGACTTCGGCGAGCCGCAAGTCGCGGGCACGCCCGTCGAGAAAAGCCACCGCCTCGGCCACCTCCAGCGCATTGCCGGCGGTCGTGCCCAGACACTCGTTCATGTCGGTCAACAGCGCACGGGTCGGCAGGCCCGCCGCATTGGCGACCCCGGCTATCGCCCGGCCGAGTGAAGCTGCGTCATCGTGGGTGCGCATGAAGGCGCCATTGCCGAGCTTGACGTCCATGACGAGCCCGGCGGCGCCGACGGCGAGCTTCTTCGAGAGGATCGAGGCCACGATCAGCGGCCGGCTCTCCACGGTCGCCGTGACATCGCGAATGGCGTAGAGGCGCCGGTCGGCTGGCGCCAGATCGTCCGTCTGGCCGACGATGGCACAGCCGACATCGCGGACGACAGCGGCAAAGCGGTCGAGGGACGGACGCGTGTCGTAGCCCCTGAAGCTCTCGAGCTTGTCCAGCGTGCCGCCGGTGTGGCCGAGGCCACGGCCCGAGACCATCGGCACATAGGCACCAACCGCCGCCAGCAGCGGCGCCAGAATGAGGCTGACCTTGTCGCCGATGCCGCCTGATGAGTGCTTGTCGACGGTGGGACCCGGCAGGTCGGGCCACGCCAGCTTGCGACCACTTGCGGCCATGGCACGGGTGAGCGCCACCGTCTCGTCCTCGTCCATGCCGTTGAGGACCACCGCCATCGCGAAGGCGCCGGCCTGCGCATCGCCGAAGCTGCCATCGACGAGCCCACGTACGACCGTATCGATTTCCGCTTCTGAAAGCGCCTCGCCGTCACGCTTCCGGGCGATGATCTCCTGCGGCAGCGTCAAGAGCGGCTGAGCCCGACCAGCTCGTCGAGGAGCTTCGACGCCCCGATCCGGAAGCGATCCGGCGCCAGCCAGGCATCGCCCATGACCGTCTCGCCGATCTGCCAGTAGCGCATCGCGTCCCGGGCCGTCCGCACGCCGCCCGAGACCTTCACCCCCACTTTGCCCCCGGCCTCCGCGGCCACGGCGAAGAGCAGGGCTGCGGCCTCCGGCGTGGCGCCAACCGGGATCTTGCCGGTCGAGGTCTTGAGGAAGTCGACCCCGGCCATGACGGCGGAGCGTGCCACGGCCGTGATCAGCTCCGGCCGCTCGAGCCGGCCCGTCTCGAGGATGAGCTTGAGCGTGGTTTGCGGCCCGGTGGCCGCGCGACAAAGTGTGATCAGCTCGCCGGTGAGACCGACATCGCCTTCCAGGGTCGCATCCAGCGGTGCCACGATGTCGACCTCGCCCGCACCCGCGGCAACGGCAGCCGCCGCCGCATCGGCGGTGCCGGCAAGATCGTCGCCGCCGGCCGGAAAGTTGACGACCGTGGCGAGCCGCACCGTTCCGCCGGCGAGGCAGCGCGCCGCCACCGGCAGCGCTTGCGGGAAGACGCAGACCGCGGCCACGCCATGATTCGTGGCGAGCGCGCACAAGGCCTCGATCTCGGCCTCGGTCTCGTCGCCATTGAGCGAGGTGAGGTCGATTGTCTCCACCATGCGGCGGGCGAGCGTCGCATCGACCTGTCGCGCATCGGCAGCGGCGAGAACGGCGTCGAGATCAAGCCGCATGGCGAACGAGCTCCTTCATCGCGTTGGTCAACAACCGCTCCAGCCGCTCCGCAGCCTGCCCGGCCACGGACAAGGTCTCGTCATGGCTCAAGGGTTGATCGGCGAGGCCGGCGGCGCGATTGGTGACGATCGAGAGGCCCAGCACCTTCAGCCCGGCATGGCGGGCGAGGATCGCCTCGGGCACCGTCGACATCCCGACCAGATCGGCGCCGAGGCTGCGAAAGGCGCGAATCTCGGCCGGGGTCTCGAAGCTCGGCCCCGGTGTCGCCAGATAAACGCCCTTGGCGAGCGGAATTCTCGCTTGCCGCACCGCTGGCCTCGATCAGCTCGACGAGGCCTGGATCGTAGACGGCCGACATGTCGGGAAAACGCGGGCCGTGCCGTTCGTCGTTGGGTCCGGTGAGCGGATTGACGCCCAGCATGTTGATGTGGTCGGTGATGACGGCGATGGCACCGGGCGCGATCGACGGCGCAATGGCGCCGCTGGCATTGGTCAAGACCAGGAGTTGCGTGCCGAGCGCCTCGAGCGTGTGGATCATGGTGGCGAGCGCCGCCGTGCCGGTGCCCTCGTAGACATGCACGCGTCCCTGCAGGCAGGCGACCGGCACGCCGCCCAAGCGGCCCGTGACCAGCCGCCCACCATGGCCTTCCACGGTGGGGCGCGGGAAGCCCGGAAGGTCGGCATAAGCGATCGCCGCAGCACCCTCGAGCCGATCAGCGAGGCCGCCGAGGCCCGATCCGAGAATGATTGCGACCTTGGGAAAGGGCTCGGAGAACCGCTCGCGCAGCACGTCGGCGGCGCTCTTCGGCTCGTTCGACGTGACCGCCGGCGCGCCCAGCGCCAACGGACCAAACGCCATCGGCAAGAGCTCGCCGATGGTCGATGCGGCGATGCTGCCGTCCGCGCCCACCATGTGCACTGGCGTCGCGGGCGGCGCGAACTCGCTCAACAGCTGCCGACAGCCGCCGCATGGCGAGCAGGGCTCGTCGCCGCTGCCGACGATGACGATCTCGGCGATCCGCTGCGCGCCGGCGGCGATCATGGCGGCGACGGCCGATCGCTCGGCGCAGAGACCCTGGGGATAGGCCGCGTTCTCGACATTGGCGCCGACATGCACGTCGCCTGCAGCGGTGCGCAGCGCGCAACCGACCTTGAATCTGGAATAGGGCACGTAGGCACGGGCCTGGACGGCGCGAGCCCGCTCGAGCAGATCCCTCATCGTTCTTTGACGTAAGGCTGGCCGATGGCCTTGGGTGCCACTGCCCGACCGACGAACCCGGCCAGCAGCAGGATGGTCAGGAGGTACGGCAAAGCCTGGATCGCCTGGGTCGGCACCTCGCCGATCAGCGGCAGCTCGACACCCTGCAAGCCGCGCCTGAACGGCATCGGCGAAGGCGAAGAGCAGGCACGCCATCAGCGCCGGCACCGGCCGCCATTTGCCGAAGATCAGCGCTGCGAGCGCCAGATAGCCCTTGCCGGCCGACATGTCGCGGGTGAACCCGGCACCCTGCGCGATGGAGAGATAGGCGCCGGCGATGCCGCAGAGCACGCCAGTGACCATGAGTGCGCGAAAGCGCATGGCGGTGACGGAGATGCCGGCCGTGTCGACCGCGCTCGGGTTCTCGCCCACGGCGCGCAGGCGCAACCCGAAGCGGGTCTTGTACACCACCCAAGCGACCACCGGCACGGAGAGCGCCGCCACGTAGACCAGGAGGTTGTGGCCACTGATCACATCGGCATAGAGCGGCCCGAGATAGGGTACGTCGCGAAGCGCCTCGGCAAAGGGCAGGTCGATGGAGCGAAAGCGCATGCCCTCGCCCGTGACCGGCACCCGGCCAGCCTGCTGGAACCAGGCATCCGCCAGCACCGGGCCCAAGCCGGCGACGGTGATGTTGAGCGCCATGCCCGACACCACCTGGTCGCCGCGATGGGTGATGCAGGCAAAGCCGTGCAGCATGGCGAGCGCGAACGAGACGCCAATGCCGGTGATCAAGCCCATCCAGGCCGAGCCGGTGAGCGCTGCCGCAGCAGCGGCGGCGAAGGCGGCGCCCAGCAACTTGCCTTCGAGGCCGATATCGACGACGCCGCTGCGCTCCGCGAAGAGGCCGGCCATGGCGCAGAGCACGAGCGGCGTGGCGAGGCGAAACGTGCTCGCCGTCAACAGGAGGGCCTGGGTCCAGAGCTCCTCCATCAGGCCGGCACCGGCACGGCGGGTCGGGCGAAGCGGGCCTCGAGCCAGGGCCTGAACATATGCTCGAGCGCACCGGCAAAGAGGATGACCAGTCCCTGGATGACCACGACCATGTCGCGGTTGATGCGCGGCATGTCGAAGGCGAGCTCGGCACCGCCCTGGTAGAGGGCACCGAAGAGCAGTGCCGCGAGCACGATGCCGACCGGATGGTTTCGGCCCATGAGCGCCACGGCGATGCCGACGAAGCCATAGCCCCCGGTGAAGCCGACGGTCAGCCGATGCTGGGAGCCCAGGACCTCGTTCAACGACATCATGCCGGCAAGCGCACCGGAAAGCGCCATCGCGATCATGATCTGCTTGGCAGGCGAGATGCCACCATAGACAGCCGCCGCCTCGCTTCGCCCAACGACGCGCATCTCGTAGCCGACGCGCGTCTTCCAGACATAGAGCCAGTAGAGCACGCAGGCGATGAGCGCGATGAGCAGGGACGCGTTCAATGGCGAACGGCCGATGGCGATGCCCAGATCACCCAGCACGTTGTGCAGCTGTGGCAGCCACATGCGCTCATCGAAGGTGGCGCTCTCGGGGATTTGCTGACCTTCGCGGCGGAGCGGGTTGACCAGGAGATAGGTCATGATCGAGGCGGCGATGAAGTTCAGCATGATCGTCGTGATCACGGTGTGGCTGCCGCGCCGTGCCTGCAGCCAGCCCGGGATGAAGCCCCAGACGCCGCCGAACAAGGCGGCGGCCATGATGCCGATCATGATGCCGATGGGTGCCGGCCAGTGACCGAGATAGATGCCGACCAGACCAACGCCGAGGCCACCGATATAGGCCTGGCCTTCGCCGCCGATATTGAAGAGCCCGCACTGGAAGGCGAGCGCCACGGCGAGCCCGGTAAAGATGAAGTTGGTGGTGTAGAAGAGCGTGTAGCCGATCGCTTCGCCATAGCCGAAGGCGCCGTAGACCAGGAACCGGGCGGCCTCCAGCGGGCTCTCGCCCAGCACCACCACGATGAGCCCGGCAACCAGGAAAGCCATGCCGAGATTCATCAGCGGCAGAAGGCCGAAATTCACCCAGCCCGGCAGCTTGGTGGGCATCAGGCCGCCTCGCGAATGCCGGCCATCAGCATCCCGATACGCCGTGCACTGGCCTCCTCGCCGGTCATCTCGCCGGTGATCATCCCGTCGAACATGACGATGATGCGATCGGCGAGCGAGAGGATCTCGTCGAGCTCGACGGAGACGAGCAGGATGGCCTTGCCGGCATCGCGCATCTCGATCAGCCGCTTGTGGATGAACTCGATGGCACCGATATCGACCCCACGCGTCGGCTGGCCGACGAGCAGCAGGTCGGGATCGTGCTCCATCTCGCGCGCCAGGACGAGCTTTTGCTGGTTGCCGCCGGAGAACGAGGTCGCCTGGAGCAGCGGCGCTACCGGTCGGACATCGTAGCCCTGCATCCAATCGAGGCAGTGCGCGATGATCCCACGCTTCTTCAAGAAGCCATGGTCGGTGTAGGCGGGCAGCAGCTGATAGCCCAATATCGCATTCTCATAAGCCGGAAAGCCGCGCACGAGGCCCATTCTCAGGCGGTCCTCAGGCACGTGACCCAGCTTCTTTCGTCTGGCGTCGGCCGCATCCAGAATGGGCTCGCCATGTAGCAAGACGCGTCCGCTGGACAGCTTGCGGATGCCGGACAAGGCTTCGAGCAGCTCCGACTGGCCGTTGCCGGCAACACCGGCGATGCCGACGATCTCGCCAGCCCGGACAGCGAAGCTCACATCCTTGACCCGTCGCACGCCCTGCTCGTCGGTGACCTCGAGATGCTCGACGTCCAAGACTGGTGCTGCAGGCCGCGCCGGCTGCTTGTCGACCCGCAACAAGACCTTGCGGCCGACCATGAGCTCGGCCAGCTCCTCCGTCGTCGTCTCGGCCGTCGGCCGGTGCGCCACCATCTCACCGCCGCGCATGACGCTGACAGTGTCGGTGACCGCCATGATCTCCCGCAGCTTGTGGGTGATCAAGATCACCGTCCGGCCCTGCGTCTTCAGGCTGTCGAGGATGCGAAACAGATGGTCCGCCTCCTGCGGCGTCAGCACGCCGGTCGGCTCGTCGAGGATGAGCACGTGAGCGCCGCGAAACAGCGCCTTCAAGATCTCGACCCGCTGCTGGATGCCGACCGGCAGATCGGCCACCTTGGCATCGATATCGACCTCGAGCGCGTAGTCGCGCTCGAGTCTGAGCAGCTCCTCCCTGGCCTTCGCTTTTCCTGCCTTGAGCGTCCAGCCGCCCTCGGCGCCGAGCAGGATGTTCTCGAGCACGGTGAACGGCTCGACCAGCATGAAGTGCTGATGCACCATGCCGATGCCGGCCTTGATCGCATCCTCCGGCGACTGGATCGTCCGCACCTCGCCATCCACCAGGATCCGGCCGGAATCGGCCTGGTAGAAGCCGTAGAGGATGTTCATCAAGGTCGACTTGCCGGCACCGTTCTCACCGATGATGCCGTGGATGGTGCCGGGCTGCACCCTGAGGTCGATGTTCTGGTTGGCCCGAACCGGACCGAACGACTTGTTGATGCCGTCGAGCGCCACCGCCGGCGGAGCGCCTTCGGCGCCGCCGGCTGTGGTCGCGTCGCTCATCGGAAGGGCGCCCTAGTTCTGGGTCGAGTAGTAGTCCTCGACCACGATGTCGCCGGCGATGATCTCGGCCTTGGCCGCCTCGATCGCCGCTTCCATGTCGGGCGTGATCAGCTCACGATTGTTCTCGTCCAAGGCGTAGCCGACACCCTCGTCGGCGACGCCACGCGTGCTGGCGCCAGCCTCCCAGGTGCCGTCCATGCTGTCCTTGAAGGCATCGTAGACAGCGATGTCGACCCGCTTGAGCATTGAGGTCAGCACGCTGCCCGGGTGCAGGTGGTTCTGGTTGCTGTCGACGCCGATCGAAAGCTTGCCCTCGTCGGCTGCCGCCTGCAGCACGCCGAGCCCAGTGGAGCCGGCAGCCGCATAGACCACGTCCGCACCCTGATTGAACTGCCCGATGGCGAGCTCGCCGCCGCGCGCCGGATCGTTCCAGGCCGCCGGCGTCGTGCCGGTCATGTTGACCAGGACCTCGGCGTCCGGGTTCGCGTGCTTGACGCCCTGCTCGTAGCCATGCGCGAAGTTGCGGATGAGTGGGATGTCCATGCCGCCGACGAAGCCGACCGTGCCGGTCTCGGACGCCATGGCGGCCGCCATGCCGACGAGGAACGACCCCTCGTGCTCCTTGAAGACGACCGATTGCACGTTCGGCAGATCGACGATGGCATCGATGATCGTGAAATTGACGTCGGGATTCTCGGCCGCGATGGTCTCGAGCGGCGTGGCGTTCTGGAAGCCCACAACGACGACGATATTGGCGCCCGAGCGGATCATCCGGCGCATCGCCTGGTCGCGCTGCGCCTCCTGGGTGACCTCGAACTCGAGATACTCGATGCCGGTCTCTTCCTTGAATCGCTCGGCGCCGTTGTAGGCAGCCTCGTTGAACGACTTGTCGAACTTGCCGCCCATGTCGAAGATGACGGCGGGCGTGAAGTCCTGTGCCGCCGCGCTGCCGGCGACCAGCGCCGCCACGCCCACTGCAACGCCCATGACCAGCTTGCGCATTAGTCCATCCCAATCTCTTTGTTCAGGTTCCTCGCTAGAAAAAAGCGTAGGCGAGGCAGCGGCAAAAGCAAGCGGCTTTGCGCGGCGCGCAGGACGGATGACAACCCGGGACATCGGGCGTAAGCGACAACCGGGCACGCTTCTGCAAAGAGCGCAAACAATGTCACCAACTGAGAATCCGGCCTCTTCAGAGCACGGCCGTCTTGCGCTCGACGATCTTGCCATCGCCAGTGCGTGCGAGACAGCGATGATCCAAGACCTTGTGGCGCGACGCCTGGTTGCCGGACCCGCGGCGGACGGCACCTTCGCCAGCGGCGAGATCACCCGGCTACGACTGATCCGGGCGCTCTTGAGCTCCGGTGTCGGACTCGAGGAGCTCGCAGAAGCCGTGGCCGCTGGCCGGCTCTCTTTCGATTTCGCCAGTGAGGTGATCGCCGACCCGCCCGGCCTGACGACCCGAGATCAGCGGCAGGCACTCGCTTCGATCGGTCTCGACGAGGCCTTTGCCAGACGCCTGCAATTGGCGATCGGCCTGCCGCAGGGCGACCCGGATCGGCCGATCCGGGAAGACGATCTGGAACTCTACACACTGGTCGCCGCCGGACGCAGCGAAGGTCTCTCGGAGGAAACCCTGCTCGCCGTGTTGCGCAGCTTTGGCGTTGCCATACGCAGCATCGTCGGCGCGCAACGCGATCTCTTCCGACAGGCGGTCGAGGAGCCGCTCTTGGCCAGCGGCGCCAGCCGCGGCCAGGTCCTGGAGCAAACGGCGCAGAGCAGGCTGCGCCTCCAGCGCATGGGCTATCGCGTCGTCTTCCTGCTGCTGCGTCGCATGCTGGAGGAAGCCGTCTTCGAGAATGTGATCCTGCGCTTGGAAGAAGCGCTCGAGGAAGCCGCGGTCGGTCGTGTCGGTGATGCTGGCACCTCGACGATCGCGTTTGCTGACCTCAGCGGCTTCACGCAGCTCACCCTGCAGCTTGGCGACGCCGCCGCAGCAGAGCACAGCAGTCGCTTCATCGCGCTCGTCCAAGATGTCACGACGACCTTCGGCGGCAGGCTCGTCAAGCCACTGGGCGACGGCGTGATGCTGCATTTCAAGCGCCCGGGCGAGGCGATCGAGTGCCTGGCAGCACTCATTCTCTCAGCCGGCAAGGCCGGACTGCCGGCGTTGCGTGCCGGTGTCGCCGTTGGTCCTGTGGTCAGCCGCGACGGCGACTTCTTCGGCCACACCGTCAACCTCGCAGCGCGCCTCTCGGCGGCGGCAGCACCAAGCGAGATCTGGGCAACACCTGCCGTGGCTGCGGCCGCGACAGCAGTGACCTTTGCCGAGCGACCGCCGCCGAAGCTCAAAGGCATCGACGATGTCGGCGTGATCCACGCCGCCCGTATCACCGTCGCCTAGGATGCCTCGACGGCGACATCGGTGCCGCAAACGCGCGCGTCCTCGGTCTCACCGTCCTCGATCCAGTCGATGATGTCGGACCAGACACGCTCACGCTGCAGGTCGCGCAGCAGCATATGCCAACCGTCAGGATAGACGATCGATTGGCAGGCCTCGAGGTCGAGAGTGTCGATGAAGCCAGCAATGACCTCTGGCGGTATGATCTCGTCCCGCTCGCCCATGAGGACCAGCACGGGCACGTCCAGCGCCGACGCCTCGGCCACCGCCTCGTCCATCAGGCCGACCAGCCCGGCCACGGCATCCAGGCGTGTCTCCTTGATCACCTGCGGATCTCGACCATAGCGGATCAGCATTTCGATATTGTCGCTGGCCTGCCGCTTGAGGCCGCGCCCGGACAGTGCTCGATCCGGCATCATCGTTGCCGCCGCCGTGAGGACAGCACGGTAGAAGGGGTTCAGGGCATCGCCGCCCCAGACCGCCGGCGCCGACAGGATGAGGCCATCCACCTCCGGCGCACCTTGGGCCAGGCCGACCACGGCCACGGCACCCCCCATGCTCTCGCCCAGCACGAAGAGCGGCGTGTCGGGCCAGGCCTCGGCGAGTATGGCGATACGGCCGCGCAGATCGGCGGCAAGAGCGGCATTGCCCGGCCACAAGCCGCGATTGGCGCTACCGCCGAAACCCTGCTGATCGAAGGCCTCGACCCGATAGCCGAGTGTCGCTGCATGTTGTGCGAAACCGTCGAAGGCATGGCTGTAGTCGTTGAAGCCATGCAGTGCCAGGATCACCGCCCGGGGTGAGCCCTCCGCAGCGTGGACCCGTTCGGGCAAGGTCGGCTCGTCGATCGGATAGGTGGTGACAGCGCAAGCGCCGAGCAGGCTGAGAACGCCGACCACCGCCAAGCAGCGCCACACGTTCCAGTTGTCGAACCGCCGCCGCACGTTGCTCTCGAAGTCAGGAATGCTGCTTCAGGCCGATCATCTTCCAGATGTCTGCCGGTGTCCGGCCGATGTCGCGCAGATGTCGGAGCGTGATTGCCCGATTGCGCTTGGCCAACCGCTCGCCACGGCTGTCGGCCACCAGATTGTGGTGGTAGTAGCGCGGTGCGGTGATCTCGAGCAGCGCCTGCAACAACCGGTGAATATGCGTGGCATGGAAGAGATCCTCACCGCGGGTCACCAGATTGACGCCCTGCAGGTGGTCGTCGACGACGACGGCGAGGTGGTAGCTGGTGGGCGTGTCCTTGCGGGCGAGGATCGGATCACCCAACGATTCCGGGCGCGCCTCGATCCAGCCCGCGCGGCAATCGTACCAGGCGAGTTCGCCGGTGAGCGACAGCGCCTTGGCATTGTCGAGACGCCAGGCGAAGGGCTCGCCATTGTCGATCCGCCGCCGGCTCTCGTCGGCTGCGATGCCGCGGCAGATCCCGGGATAAATCAGCTCGTCATTGGGGCCGTGCGGGGCGCGCCCCGAATGCTCGACCTCCATCCTGATCTGCTTGCGGGTGCAAAAGCAGGGATAGACGACCCCGAGCGCGCGCAGCCGCTCGAGCGCCCCGGCATAGAGCTGGATGCGGGCACTCTGCCGGGGCACGTCGCCCTGCCAAAGCAAGCCGAGCCAGCTCAGATCCTCGAAGATCGACCGCTCGAATTCGGCCCGACAACGCTGCTGATCGATATCCTCGATGCGCAGCAAAAAGCGGCCACCGGACGACCGTGCCGCCTCGAAGCCAAAAAGAGCAGAATAGGCATGGCCGACATGCAGATAGCCGGTCGGGCTCGGGGCGAAGCGGGTGACCAGCGGCGGCTCGCCGGGCACCGGCAGCGGGATCGCATCGGCCCCGCGCAACATTCGATCTTCTGTCAGCCCAAGCACCGCTACGGTCATGCCAGGAACGCGCCCTCTCGCCACTCGATCACACGTCTAGGTCGGGCCCACAGATATTGATGGGCCGAACGACACCGTGACGGGCATCACGGCCCGGTGCAAGATCAGTTGCGGTCGGAATAGCGGAGGCGCGCAAAGCGTGGCCGCAGGGTGACGCCCCAGGCGTCAACCGCCGCCTACTAATGGGCGACGATCAACAGGATGACGTCAGAAGCGAAGGAACGGATTGAGGAACCGCGAGAACGTCCCGGTCAGCCTGAGCGGTGCATCGGTCACCGTGAGGCAGAGACAATCCTCGCTCGCCTCGGCCATCGGCTGATGATCGACATGCGCGTCGGCGATCGAGATGTCACCCCGCCCGTAGCGACCGATCCCGTCATTGAAGGCGCCCTTCAAGACGACGGTGATCTCCTGGCCATCATGCGTGTGCTTGGGCACCGCGCGGCCAGCCTTCAGCACGATCAGCCTCGTCCGGTAGGTCGTCTCGTCCAGCGACAGACTGGCCTCAGAGACGGCGCCGTAATGCTTCCACGGAAGGTCATCGAGCCGCCCGCCGATATAGTCTCGTAACGGTGCCGGGATCGACGCATCGACCGCTGCCGCCTCGTGCTTCTTGCTGGCACGCCTGCTCTTCGCACGTCCGGGCCGCCCGGCGGAGACCTGGATCGGGTCGCCCTCGTCGTCCAACCTGGCAAGCAGCCGATCGAACGCGCCGTCGCTCAGCGACGCCGGCCGCAAATCCTCCAGCATCGCCCCACCAAGCGCCTCATACTCGCGATAGGTGCTCTGCCGCTCCGGCGCCAGGGCGAGATGCGTGGCCACGACCAAGCCCACCGGCTCGGGCAAGCGACCGGCGGCATGGGCCAGCAGGAGATCGTCGACGCTGATATGTTCGCTCGTCATGCTACACCTTCGAGCAGGCCACGCAGCTTGCCAACTGCGAGCCGCAACCGTGATTTCACCGTTCCCAGAGGCAGACCCAGCTCGTCGGCGATGACGCTGTGGGTCTTGTCCTCGAAATAGAAGATCCGCAGCAGCTCGGCTTGCTCCTGCGGCAGGCTGGCAATCGCCCGCCTGATCTCGTCCTTGACCAACTCGGTCTCGGTATGGGTGTCACCCCTAGGCGCCTCACCGCTATCCATCGTCGGATCGTCGAGATCCCACTCGGGGTGCCGCTCCCGGCGCAGCGCGTCGATCCGCTTGTTCCGCGCAATCGTATAAATCCAGGTACTCAGCGCAGCCTTGTCGGGATCGAACTGGTGCGCGCGGCGCCAAACGGTCAGCAAGACCTCCTGCGCCAAATCCTCCGCTTGCTCGGCGCGAGCACCGACCCGACGCAGGTAGGCCGCAATCCGCGGTGCATAGAACCCATAGATCCGGCCGAATGCTTCGCGGTCCTGGCGCCCGGCCACCTTCTCGATGTCCAGGAGCAGTCCACCATCAGGAGTCGTGCCGGAGGTGCTCATGCGCCCCTTGAACGTCACCGACGCCGAATGCGCAAGTCGGACATCACGTCCGTAGGCCGCAGCCAGCATCCCCAAAGGTGCAATCGTCGTCATCATTCCCCGCAGATCGCTCTCGGGTTAAAGGTACGCGGTCAGAGCCGGCGCGGATCACCAAGCCCGGCAACCGCGCGATCGCGGCTTCAGCGCCTTGCTGACGCCGACCGACCCCAAGACAGCCATCAGCCAAAGGCACGCCTCGCCAATGCAAACCGACCAGCACGCCAAGCTTCGCCGCCAGATCATCGATACCTGCCTGCAGATGACCGCGCTCGAGATCAACCATGGCAGCTCCGGCAATGTGAGCGCGCGCGTGCCAGAGGGACTGCTGATCACGCCTTCGGGCATGCCTTACGACCGGATCGAGCCCGCTGACATCGTCCTGCTCGATCACGAGGGTCGCTATGCCGGCCGACGCTTGCCGTCGACGGAATGGCGCTTCCACTACGACATCATGCGCCAGCGTCCGGAGATCAACGCCATCGTCCACAATCATGCGACGCATTGCACGGTGCTCGCCTGCCTGCGGATGGAGATTCCAGCCTTCCATTACATGATCGCGGTTGCCGGAGGCAATTCCGTGCGCGTTGCCCCCTACGCGCGCTTCGGCACGCAAGAGCTCTCCGACCACGCGCTCACGGCGCTCGAGGGGCGCAATGCGTGTCTGCTCGCCAATCACGGGATGATCGCGCTCGGCGCCGACCTCGAGAAGGCCCTCAATCTGGCGCTCGAGGTCGAGAACCTGGCATCGTGCTATTGGCGCTGCCTGCAGGTCACCCGCCCGGCGATCCTCGAGTCCGGGCAGATCGACGAGGTGCTCGAGCGTATCGCCGCCTACGGCAAGCAGCCCGAGGAGCTGGAGCCCGGCCAGCGGCCGGCAACCGAAGCCCCGCCCCGGATCGATGCTGCCTGAGCTGGCAGGCTGCAGCGCGCACCGGCCGAGCCTCGCTACTTGCTGCCCTGATTGCGGACGATCGCGATGATGCCGGCGCCCACGGCGAGCAGCAGCGCGCTGCCGAGGCCCGCGGCGATGGCGGCCGTGAACCGGGCCTTGGCCGCATCCCAGCCACGGGCCAGGCGAACGGCCATGCGCAATCCCTCTTCGTCATGGAGGCCGAGCCGGTGGACAAGCTCGTCGATCGCCTTCTTGGCCGCTTCCTCGGCAGCGGAGCGGGCGACACGATCGACCTCGCTTTGCACCTGCGACTTGTGGAGCACCATGGTTTGATGAAACGACTCGGTGTGCTGCAGCAGCACCCGGAGGATCGGCAGGCCGTCGTTCTTGTCGTGCAGATGGGCGGCGCCCAGGAGATCGAGCTGCTTGCGCACGCCGCCGTTCAGGTCGCCGGTGCTCACCACGATCGGAATATCGGGCGCGGCCTCTCGGAGGAGCTCCAAGGTCCGCGGACCCGCCGAATCGGGCAGGTTGAGATCGGTCACGATGACGTCCGGCGTGAGCCCAGGCGTCGACAGTCTGACCAAGCCTTGGGCCAGCGAATCTGCAACGACCATCTCGAACCTGCCGGCCAGCTCCCGACGCAGCGCCTGCACGTCGGTCGGGTCGTCCTCGAGCACCAAAACCCGCACCGTCGTCTCCGCAGGAAGCTGAGCAAACTATGAATAGGCTTTATATCCTATATTGACTTTCGAGTAAAGCTTTCTGCCACTGGCTGCGTCCGGATTCACGCGCCCTGGTCGCGGTTACCCGACGCTCGATCCTTCGCTGTCGGCGACCAGCAGCTCGAAGCCACCCTCGCGGAGTGCTCGGGTGATGGCAGCGGCATGACGCCCGTCGCGGGTCTCGACAACGAAGTCGACAATAGCGTCCCTGACCGAGCCTTCGGAGAAGGCGCGCTTGTGCGTCACCTCGACCACATTGCCACGCGCATCTGCGATCAATCGGGTCAGCCGCGCCAAGCTGCCGGGGCTGTCCGGCACCGCGACCGCGAGCCTGATCAGCCGCTCGCTGCGCACCAGCCCGCGCATGATGACAGCGCTCAACAACCGGCTGTCGATATTGCCGCCACAGAGCACCAGGCCCACGCGGCGACCGGCGAACCGTGCGGGATGAGCCAGCACGGCGGCAAGGCCTGCCGCACCGGCGCCCTCGACCACGGTCTTCTCGATCTCGAGCAGCTGCAGCACCGCCCGCTCGAGATGCGGCTCGTCGACCAGCAGGATGTCGTCGACCAGCCGCTCGATCACCGCCCCGGTCAGCTTGCCCGGCTGCTTCACGGCAATGCCGTCGGCGATCGTCCGCCCGTGCGGTCCCGGCTCCGCTCCTGGATACCTGACTGCATAAGCGGCCGGAAACCGCGCCGATTGAACGCCCAGCACCTCGACCTCGGGACGCAGCGCCTTCAGCGCCGTGGCAATGCCCGAGATCAGGCCACCGCCGCCGATCGGCACGACAACGGCATCGAGCGGTGGAGCCGCCGCATCCATCTCCAGCCCGATCGTGCCTTGTCCGGCAACGATCAGCGGATCGTCGAACGGATGGATGAAGACGAAGCCGCGCTCGGCAGCGAGCGCATGAGCATGCGCTGCCGCGTCGTCGACGCTCGAGCCCGAGATAACGACCTCGGCGCCGAGCAACTCCGTGTTGTGGATCTTGCTGAACGGCGTCGTCTCCGGCATGACGATCGTCGCGTCGATGCCCAGCCGGCGGCTGTGATAGGCAACACCTTGGGCATGATTGCCGGCCGACATGGCGATCACGCCGCGCGCCCGCTCGGCCTCGCTCAGGCTGCTGAGCTTGTTCAAGGCGCCCCGCTCCTTGAACGAGGCGGTGTAGTGCCTGGTCTCGAACTTGAGCCAGAGCTCGGCACCGGTGATTTCCGAGAGCGTTCGCGAATGGCGGAGCGGCGTCGGCTCCAGCTGGCCGGCGAGGGTCGCGGCCGCCGCCTCGATCAGGGCCAGATCAACCGCCTGGCCGCTCACCTCATTTGCTCGCTCACCTCAAGGAAACATCGGTGCCTGGCCCAAGCCCATGTCCTCGGGCAGGCCGCACATCAGGTTCATGTTCTGGATCGCCTGCCCCGATGCGCCCTTAACGAGGTTGTCGATAACGCTGAGGATGATGGCCTCGCCTTCGATCCGGCTCGGGTGAACGGCCAGGAGGCAGAGATTGCTGCCGCGGACATGGCGCGTGGCGGGCAGCGACTTGGGCGGCAGCACCTTGACGAAGGGAGCACCGGCATAGGCGCTCTCGAGCGTGGCCTGCAGCTCGGCGACACCGGTGCCGGCTGTGAGCCTGGTGTAGATCGTCGCCAGGATGCCGCGGTTCATGGGCACCAGATGCGGCGTGAAGGTGACCCGGATCGGCGCTCTGGAGAAATCCGAGAGGCACTGCTCGATCTCCGGCACGTGGCGATGCGTGCCGACACCATAAGCGTGGAAGCCTTCGCTCACCTCGGCGAAGAGATTGGCCTCCTTGGCCGCCCGACCGGCCCCGGTGATCCCCGACTTCGCATCGATGATGATGCGGTCCTCCTCGATCAGCCCCGCCTGGAGCAGCGGAATGAGCGGCAGCTCCGCCGTCGTCGTGTAGCAGCCTGGATTGGCGACGATCCGCGCCTCGCGAATGGCGGCGGCGTAGTGCTCGCTCAAGCCGTAGACGGCACTCGCCTGCAGCTCCGGCGCCTCGTGGGGCTTGCCGTAGGTCGCCTCGTAGGCGGCGAGGTCGCGGAGCCGGAAATCGGCCGAGATGTCGACCACCCGGATCGTCGCCGGCAGGCTCTTGACGACGCCTTGCGTGAGCCCATGCGGCAGGCAGCAGAACACGACATCGGCAGCATCGAGATCGACCGCATCGAGCTTGGCCAGTGGCGGCAGGCCCAGATGGGCCAAGTGCGGGAACAGCGCGCCCAGCGGCTGGCCGGCATTGCGGTCCGCGGTGAGCCAGCGGATCTCGGCTGCCGGGTGGCCGACGAGAAGACGCAGGAGCTCGGCGCCCGTATAGCCGCTCGCCCCCAAGACGCCGATCCTGACCCGCTGCATCTAGCCCAACTTCCATCCATGCGCCGCACCGACCGATCTGCGGACGGGCGACTCGATTTCCCAACGCAATAGGTCTATCGGAACCCGGACCCGCCCGGCAAGCGCCAGCGCGGGCCTCGACCCATTCAATCACGCCCAGCCCAGGCCCCAGCCCATGCGTTTTCTGGTGATCGGCGGCGGCGGCCGCGAGCATGCCCTGTGCTGGGCGCTCAAGGCCTCCTCGCTCACGACCGAGCTGCTCTGCGCCCCTGGCAATGACGGCATCAGGGCGCTCTGCGAATGCATCGCCGTCGCTGCCGATGACCTCGACGGCATCATTGCAACGGCCAAGGCGCGGGCGGTCGATCTCGTCGTCGTCGGCCCCGAGCTGCCACTCGTCATGGGTTTGGTCGACCGGCTCGAGGCGGTCGGGATCAAGGCGTTTGGGCCATCGAAGGCAGCAGCGCAGCTCGAGGGCTCAAAAGCCTTCATGAAGGCGTTCTGCGCCCGACACGATCTGCCGACCGCCGCCTGCCGCATTTTCGAGCGGGCCGAAAGCGACGCAGCACTCGCCTATGTCGAGACGGCGCCTTTGCCGCTGGTCGTCAAGGTGGACGGGCTCGCCGCCGGCAAGGGCGTGGTGATTGCCGAGACCCGCGACGCTGCGCGTGAGGCGGTCGAGAGCGCCTTCGACGGCGCCTTCGGCGCTGCCGGCCAGACGCTGGTCATCGAGGAGCATCTGGTGGGCGAGGAGGTCAGCCTCTTTGCCATCGCCGACGGCAAGACGGCGCTCGAGATCGGCACGGCCCAGGACCACAAACGCGCCTTCGACGGCGACCTCGGGCCGAACACCGGCGGCATGGGCGCCTATTCCCCGGCCCCGGCCTTGACGCCCGAGCTGACCGAGCAGGTCATGGTTGAGATCGTCCGGCCGACCATCGAGGCCCTGCGCGCCGAGGGCACGCCTTTTCGCGGCTTCCTCTACGCCGGGCTGATGCTGACCAAGGACGGGCCGAAGCTGCTCGAGTACAATGTCCGCTTCGGCGATCCGGAATGCCAGGCGGTGCTGCCCCGGCTGATGACCGATCTCGGCCAGCTCCTGCTGGGTGCTGCCGACGGCATGCTGAGCCGCATGAACGTCCGCTGGCTGCCCGACCATGCGCTCACCGTGGTCCTGGCGAGCAATGGCTATCCCGGCAGCTCGGTTGCCGGCTCGGTCATCACCGGCCTCGAGCCGCTCGACGGTGAGCCGGAGCTGCTGGTGTTTCACGCCGCCACCCGACGGGTCGACGACGCTTGGCAAGCACATGGCGGGCGCGTGCTCGCCGTCACCGGCCTCGGACCGACCCTGCAGGCCGCGCGCGACCAAGCCTATGCCGCCGTCGGACAAATCGACTGGCCGGAGGGCTTCCACCGCAGCGACATCGGCTGGCGCGCGCTTC
Organism: uncultured Alphaproteobacteria bacterium; assembly: GCA_942491185.1. Classification (GTDB taxonomy): domain Bacteria; phylum Pseudomonadota; class Alphaproteobacteria; order Geminicoccales; family Geminicoccaceae; genus SLRI01. The sequence goes on from CALOAB010000004.1 coordinate 159,192, forward strand.
GCCGATGACCCGCCGCGTGGACGCCACGGCCAGCGGCATCGCCGAGGCCGCGCGAGCCCTGCGCCAGGGCCAGCTCGCAGCCTTTCCGACGGAAACCGTCTACGGGCTTGGCGCGCTTGCCACCGACGCTGCGGCCATCGCCCGACTCTATGCGGCCAAAGGCCGGCCCTCGAGCAACCCGCTCATCGTGCACCTGGCCGAGCCTCGGCAAATCGCCGAGTTCGCTGTCGTCGACGCTCGCGCCGAACGCCTGGCAGCTTCGTTCTGGCCGGGCCCGCTCTCCATCGTGCTGCCGCTGCGGCCGGCTTCGGGCATCGCCCCCGCCGCCACCGCCGGGCTCGACACGGTGGCCATCCGTATTCCCGGCCATCCGATCGCCCAGGCGTTGCTCAAGGCCGTAGCAGGCCCGGTCGCCGCCCCCAGCGCCAACCGATCGGGCGGTGTCAGCCCGACCAGGGGAGCGCACGTCCTGGCAGATCTCGACGGCCAGATCGCGCTCGTGCTGGATGCCGGCCCCGTCGCCGTCGGCATCGAGAGCACCGTGCTCGACCTCAGCCAGCCCGACACCGTCCGCTTGCTGCGACCGGGCAGCATCACGCGTGAAGCGATCGAGGCGGTGATCGGGCCGCTGGCGGCAAGCCAGCAAGCGAGCAGCGAGCCGCACCGCTCGCCTGGGCTGCTCGCCAAGCACTACGCGCCGACAACGCCCGTCAGGCTCGATGCCCGGAGTGTCGACGCGGATGAAGCCCTGCTCGCTTTCGGGCCGGAACCGCTGGCCGGCGCGGCAAGGACGCTCAATCTCAGCCCTGCGGGCGACCTCGCCGAGGCGGCACATAACCTCTACGCCATGTTGCGCGCCCTGGACGCTGTCGAAGCCCGGCGGATCGCCGTGATGCCGCTGCCGGAGACGGGTCTCGGCGAGGCACTGGTCGATCGGCTGCGGCGGGCGGCCACCGCCGATTAGCTTCGCGACCTAACGTCCAGCTTTGTAGAGACTCTCGAGCAGCTCGCCGTGCCGCTCGATGATGAAGGGCCGGCGCAGCTTCAAGGTCGGCGTCATCATGCTGTTCTCGACCGAGAACGGCTCGGACATGACCTCGAACTTGCGGATCCGCTCGATCGCCGAGAGGCTGGCATTGGCCCGTTTTACGGCCTCGCCGATATGCTGGCGAAACCCTGGGTCCTTGGTGATCTCGGCGAAATTGGGCGGCTTGCCGACCTCGCGAGCATAGGCCTTGACCGCATCCTGATCCGGCACGATCAGCGCCACCAGATAGGGCTTCTTGTCGCCGAAGATGAACGCCTGGGCGATTGCCGCTTCGAGGATCATCACGCCTTCGACCCGCTGCGGCGACACATTGTCGCCGCCGGAATTGACGATGATGTCCTTCTTGCGGTCGGTGATCTTGAGGTAGCCGTCGGCACCGATCACCCCGACATCGCCGGTATGCAGCCAACCATCGACGATGGTCCGCGCCGTGGCCTCGTCGTCCTTCCAATAGCCCGGCATCACATTGCCGCCACGGACCAATATCTCGCCGTCGTCGGCGATCTTCAGCTCGACGCCTTTGAAGGGCGGTCCGACCGTGTCGAGCCGCGGCCGGTGCGGTGGGTTGGCGCTGATGACCGGCGCCGCCTCGGTTTGGCCATAGCCCTGCAGAACCGGCAGACCGAGCGCCACGAAGAACATGCCGACATCGTAATTGAGCGGTGCGCCGCCGGACACCATGGCCTTGAGCTCGCCGCCGAAACGCTCGCGCACCTTGGTTCGCACCAGCTTCTCGAGCAGGATATCGAGCGCACCGTCGACCGGGTTGAGCCGGCCTTCCTGCTCGTAGCGCTTGGTGCCGAGCTTCAGCGCAAGGTCGAACATCTTCGCCTTGACCCCGCCCTGCCGGTGGACGCCTGCCAGGATCTTCTGCCGCAACACCTCGTAGAGCCGGGGCACGCAGGTGAGGATCGTGGGCTTCGCCTCGATCAAGTTGGTCGAGAGCGTCTCGACCCCCTCGGCGTAATAGATCTCGGCACCGATCGAAATCGGGAAGAACTGCCCAGCCGTGTGCTCGTAGCTGTGAGAGAGCGGCAGGAAGGAGAGAAACCGTTCGCGATTGCCGAGGCCGAGCTGCTTGACCAGCTCATAGGCGCCCTCGAGGTTGGTCATGATGTTCTTGTGGGTCTGCATCACGCCCTTGGGCGTGCCGCCGGTGCCCGAGGTGTAGATGAAGCACGCTGTGTCGTCCGGTTGGAGTGCGGCACCTCGGTCGACGGATGGCGAGCGGTCGCCCAGAGCCAGCGCATCGTTCCAGCTGATTGCGGAGACCGGCAGCTCGTCGGCCTCGACCAGCGGCTCGATGAAGAGGACCGTCCGCACGCTCGGTGCCTGCTTGATCGCCGGCACCAGCGGCTTGGCGATGCTCCCGCCGGCGCACACCACCATCTTGGCCTCGGCATGGTTCAAGATGTAGGCATGATCGCTCACGGTGTTGGTCGTGTAGGCCGGCACGGTGATGCCGCCGGCGCCGAGCACGGCCAGATCGGCGATGCACCATTCGGGGCGATTGTCGGCAACCAGCACGACCCGATCACCGGGCTCCAGGCCGAGTTGGACCAAAGCGCGGGTCAGGCGTTCCGCCTCCTCGGCGACCCGGCGCCACGACCACGGCCGATAAACACCGTCCTGCTTCTGCCACAAGAACGGGTTGTCACCCTCCTCCGCAGCGTGCTTTTGAAACATTGCGAGAAGATTCGTGTCGAAAGCGACGCTGGACATGGAGTTGCTTATCCCGTTCGGGTCAATGACGATGCCGGTCGGTCGGGCAGCTGCGCCATTGCCGCCTGCCTGAAGCGTCCAGCCGCGCCAAGACGTACGCTGGACCTGCATGTTGCAGGGCATATATCTGAGCTGTCTAGGTTTGAAGGAAAGCTTGATGACGGAAATCGCGCCACATTGGTCGATGGCAGAGCCGACTGGCAGCTCGAGCACAGCGCCGGAGACCGAAAGGGGCGTGTCGCCGACCTGGGATCTGTCCGATCTATTTGCCGGCATCGATGACCCGGGAATCGAGGCGGCGCTCACCGAGGCGGGCACGGAAGCCGAGGCCATCGCCGCGACCTATGCCGGAACACTGGGCGAGCGCAGCGGCGACGAGCTCGCTGCCATGCTCAAGCGCTACGAGACCGTTCAAGAAACGCTTGGGCGGGTCTATGCCTTCGCCTCGCTGAGCCACGCTGCCGATCGAGACGACCCGAAGATCGGCCGGTTCATGCAGGGCGTGCAGGAGCGGGTGAACGCGATCACCACGCACTTGCTGTTCGTCGCCCTCGAGCTCAACCGCATCGAGGACGCAGCGCTCGCCGCCAAGCTCGAGGCGTCGCCATCGCTGCAGAGCCTCACGCCTTGGCTCGACAACGTCCGAGCCTTTCGCCCGCATCAGCTCTCCGACGAGATCGAGAAGGTGCTGCACGAGCGCTCGGTCACCGGCCGCAGCGCCTGGGTGCGGCTGTTCGACGAGAGCATGTCCGCCTTGCGCTTTCCGTTTCGCGGCGAGGAACTCACCAGCGCGCAGATCTTCGACAAGATGTCGGCGAAGGACCGCGACGTTCGTCGCGACGCAGCCGAAGCCATCAGCGGCGTTCTCGCCAGCAATATCCGCCTCTGCAGCCGCATCACCAACACGATCGTCAAGGACAAGGCCATCGAGGATGGCTGGCGCCACTTCGCCCGGCCGATCTCGTCGCGCAATCTCGCCAACCAGGTCGAGGACGAGGTGGTCGACGCGCTCATCACCGCGGTGCGCGACGCCTATCCCCGCTTGTCGCATCGCTACTACGCGCTCAAGGCGCGCTGGATGGGCCTCGACAAGCTGGAGTTTTGGGACCGCAACGCGCCGTTGCCCGAGGATAGCGACCAACGGCGGAGCTGGGCCGACGCCAAGGTCGTCGTGCTCGACGCCTACCGCACGTTCTCGCCGACGCTGGCCGAGATGGTCGACCGGTTCTTCGAGCGCAGCTGGATCGACGCCGAGGTTAGGCCCGGCAAGGACAGCGGCGCCTTTTGCCATCCGGTCGTGCCCAGCGTGCACCCCTACGTGCTGATGAACTTCCAGGGCAAGGCGCGCGACGTCATGACCCTCGCCCACGAGCTCGGCCATGGCGTCCACCAGCTGCTCGCGGCCAAGCAGGGCCTGCTGCTCGCCGGCACGCCCTTGACCCTGGCCGAGACCGCATCGGTGTTCGGTGAGCAGCTGACCTTCAGGGCGGTGCTCGCCCAGGCAAAAAGCCCGGTCGAGCGGCGGGTGCTGCTGGCCGGCAAGGTCGAGGACATGCTCAACACCGTCGTCCGGCAGATCGCCTTTTGCGAGTTCGAGCGCCGCGTGCACGACGCGCGCAAGACTGCCGAGCTGACACCCGACGATCTCGGCGACATCTGGATGGACGTGCAAAAGGAGAGCCTCGGGCCGGCATTCAACTATCCAGACGAGTACCGCAACTATTGGAGCTACGTGCCGCACTTCGTCCATGTACCGTTCTACGTCTACGCCTACGCGTTCGGCGATTGCCTCGTGAATGCGCTCTACAAGCGTTTCGAGGAGGCGCCTGAGGGCTTCGAGCCCCGCTATCTCGCCATGCTCGAGGCCGGCGGCACGCTGCGCCACAAGGAGCTCCTGGCCCCCTTCGGGCTTGATGCCAGCGATCCGGCCTTCTGGGCCGGTGGTTTGCAGATCATCGAGGGCTATATCGCGGAGTTGGACGAGGCGCTCGAGGCGGTTGCCCCGGACGTGGCGGCCAAGCAAGAGACGGCTGGCGAGCCAGACACCACTGCCAAGGGAGCACCAGCTTGAGCGATCGCCCGACGGGCAGCGACCGGCGCAACACCGAAAGCTCGTTCGGCGGGCGGGTGCGTCGTTACGCCCAGGTCTCCGGCACCTTCGGGGCCGCGGCGGCACGCTTCGCCGGGCGGCGGATGACCGGCAGCAGCAACGATCTGGCCCAGGCGGGCGAGCTGCGCGAGGCGCTGGGCGGTCTCAAGGGCCCGCTGATGAAGGTGGCGCAGATGATGGCCACCATTCCCGAGGCCCTGCCGGCCGAGTACGCCGCAGAGCTCGCTCAGCTGCAGTCCAACGCGCCGCCCATGGGCAAGCCCTTCGTGCGCCGCCGGATGGTCGCCGAGCTGGGTCCCGACTGGGAGGCGAATTTCGCCCATTTCCCGCTCGAATCGTCGGCTGCCGCCTCGCTCGGCCAGGTGCACAAGGCGACGCTGAATGACGGCCGAACGGTCGCCTGCAAGCTGCAATACCCGAACATCGCAGCAGCGGTGGATGCGGATCTCTCGCAGCTCAAGCTCATCTTCGCCATCTACCGACGCTACGACAAGGCGATCAACCCGGACCGCATCTACGAAGAGATCGCCGCCCGTCTTCACGAGGAGCTCGACTACGCGCACGAGGCCCGAAACATGGGTCTGTACGTCGACATTCTGGCCGATCAGCCCAACATCCATGTGCCGACCGTCGTCGACGAGCTGTCGACGGGCCGCCTCTTGACGATGGCATGGCTCGACGGCGAGAAGCTGCTCGCCTTCAAGGAAGCAGACGCCGAGATCCGCAACGCCATCGCTCTGAACATGTTCAAGGCGTGGTACGTGCCCTTTTACAATTATGGCGTCATCCACGGCGACCCGCATCTCGGCAATTACACGGTGCGGCCGAACCTGGATATCAACCTCCTCGATTTCGGCTGCGTCCGCCTCTTCCCGCCGCCCTTCGTCAAGGGTGTGATCGACCTCTTCTGGGCGTTGATGCGCGACGATCGCGATCTCGCCGTCCAGGCCTATGAGAGCTGGGGGTTCAGCGGGCTCAGCAACGAGGCGATCGATGTGCTGAACCAGTGGGCGAGGTTCATCTATGGCCCGCTCATGGAGGATCGCCCGCGACGCATCCAGGAAACCAGCGCCGGCCGCGAAGGCCGCGAGGTGGCAGGCAAGGTGCATCGCAAGCTGAAGGAAGTGGGCGGGGTGACGCCGCCGCGCGAGTTCGTCTTCATGGACCGTGCCGCGATCGGTCTAGGCTCCGTGTTCCTCCACCTCAATGCCGAGATCAACTGGCACCAGAAGTTCCTGGAGCTGGTGGGCGACTTCGACGTCGCGGCCCTGGAGAAGCGTCAGTCAGCGGTGCTGGCAGCGCACCAGCTCGAGCTGCCGACCTGACCTGACGCCACTCTTGGCTTGGCGCAGCGTTCTTCGACGTAAGCCAGCATGCGTTGAGAGTCTTTGACGGCGCTGAACGACCAATAGCCCGCAATCGCGGCAACCGGCGCCAACGATCGCCTTGGTGGCAAGGCGCGACGCTGCCTCGCATGACTGGATGGACCTGATCGTGACGGCGATAGCCGTGCTCTTCGTGCATGTGTTCCGGCCGATCCGACCCTGAAGCGCGCGCACCGACCTGCGAGCTGCCGGATGACGCTGCTGTCATCCTGCCGTTGATCCAAATCATGGCCAACGACGACGAGATGGCGGATCTTCAGCGGTCTATCAAGCGGGAGGTCGAGATGCCCAGATCAGTGCTGGCCTTGGTGGTCGCCGTTGCGGTTGCGGTTTGGGTCGCCCCGCTGGCCGGAAGCGCGCAGCAACGCGCGTTCGGGCCGCAAGATTGGTGGGGTCCGGGCACAGCGGACTGGGACCAGATGTGGCCGCAAGACATGCAGCGAGACCGGTGGAGCCCCGGCAGGATGGGGGTTACGCAAAACCAGCGTATGCTGCGCCACTGGACCTTCATGAACGGGGATGTGCCGGCCGCCTATAGCGGTGCCACCAGCCCGGTCGAGCGGACGCCGGAAACAATCGCGCAAGGTGCGGACCTCTACGCGGCGCACTGCGCCCAGTGTCATGGTACGATCGGCTACGGCGACGGTGCAGAAGGTCTCAGCCTGGTCCCGTCGCCAGCTCTTCTTACCTACCTCGTTCAGAAGCCGATCGCCGGTGATGAATACCTCATCTGGGCCATCTCAGAAGGGGGCACGGCATTCAGGACCGAAATGCCGGCGTTCAAGAACGCGCTGACCGAGGATGAGATCTGGGCGATCATCGCCTATATGCGCTCGGGATTCTCGAACAGCGCTGCCGAGTAACGTCTGGCGCGTCTACCGGGACCGAGGGCCTTGAAAACAACATCACCGGAAGAGGAACCTCTCCCGGTGATCCAGCTATATCCTGATCAGCGCATTGCCCCGGTCAGGTGCCGGTTGGTCAAAAGCTACCGCGCGAACGCGGTTAACGCTCAAACCTCGTCGCGCTCGGCCCGCTTGCGCATCAGCTTGCGGTAACGGCGGATCGCCTCGGCCTTCTCGCGGGCGCGCCGCTCGGACGGCTTCTCGTAGTGCCGGCGCATGCGCATCTCGCGATAGAGGCCTTCACGCTGCATCTTCTTCTTGAGCGCGCGCAGCGCCTGATCGACATTGTTGTCGCGAACCTGAACCTCGACGATGACCGGTCTCCTGAGAACGTCTCAGCGTCGGCTCCCGTCCAGGACGCTGGGACAACAAAAGGGGTTCCCTCAAGTGAGGGCTGGCGCTTGATATACCCGAGCCAGTCCCGGCGAGCAAGTGCTGTGCGCTGTCTCTTGGCGGCTGGCCGATCGGCGCCTACTTGGTGCGCATGACCTTGAGAAAGATCGCTCCGCTCGGCCAGCCGGTTCTGCTCCGCGTGGCCGCCGCTATTGCCGACCCGACCGCGCCTGCGGTTCGAGCGCTGATCTCGGACATGCGCGAGACCCTGGCCGATGCCCGTGGCCTCGGGCTCGCTGCCCCCCAGGTCTATGCCGGCGATCGGGTCATCCTGGCGCATGTGCCCGGCGAAGAGGACTCTGTCGATCGGTCGGCGGAGCCGCTCGTCTTGATCAATCCGCGCCTGACGCCGCTCGACGACGAGACGGATCTGGCCTTCGAGGGCTGCCTCTCGATCCCAGGCCTGCGCGGCCTCGTCCCCCGCCATCGACGTATGGCGCTCACCGCCCTGGACGCGACGGGTCGGCACATCGAGCGTGAAGCTCGGGGCCTCTTCGCCCGCATCCTGCAGCACGAGGTCGATCACCTCGACGGCATTCTCTACACCCACCGGCTGGTCGACCCGCGACATCTCGCCTTCGATGGTGAAGTCCCGGCACTTGCCGCCTATCTTGCTGATCAACAAGCCACAGTCGGAGACGAGACGCGCGATGAGTGACGCAGCCACCAGCGATGCCATGACGATGCGAATCGCGCAAAAAGACAGCATCCTCGAGGCAGCGCTCGTGCATGCCGCCTTCGACGGCTGGAGCAGGCGCACGCTCTTGCAGGCAGCCGAGGATGCCGGGTTCGATGCTATCGCCGCCAGGCGCCTCTTCCCGAAGGGCGGCGACGGCCTGCTCGCCTGGCTCGGCGATTGGGCCGACCGGCAGATGCTCGAGCGCGTCGACGAGGACATGCTCGACCGCATCTCGGTCCGCCAGCGAATCGCCACGCTGGTCAGGGCCAGAATTGAGGTCTTGGACGATCACAAGGAAGCCATGCGCCGGGCGGCCCTGGTTCGGGGCAACCCCGCCAATATCGGTACCGCCGGCAAGGCACTGTGGCGCACGGTCGACCGGATCTGGGAGGCTGCCGGTTTTCCCGCTTCGCGCGACAAGGGATTCAGCCGCTACAGCCGGCGCGCGACGCTGGCCACCGTTCTGGTCTCGACCCTACTCTACTGGCTCGAGGATATCTCTCCGGACAATGAAGAGACCTGGGAATTCCTCGACCGGCGAATCGAGAATGTGATGCGCTTTGGGCAGATCCGCGGGCAAGTGGAGGGCATGTTGCGCGACCTGCCCGGCGCCAAGCTGCTCCGCGGCACGCGCTCCGCCATGTCCTGCTCGTCTGCACGGCGCTAGGGGCGCAGCGCCACTAAGGGCTTCCTGCAGGCGACTTCTCCGGCCCGTTGGGAGACCCTGAGTCGCGTGGCGGCAAGAGCGCCGGGTCGTCGAGATCACCCAGGAATCGCTGGTGGACGAGCGCGTCGCCCGCCTCGCCGCCGAGAATGAGATCGAGATCGATCAACCAGGCCAGCAGATCCAGATAGCCATCGACGCGTCCATCACCGTCGGGACCTGTAAAGTCGACCCCCGGTGGCGCTGGCCGGACGACGCCTCGCTCGACCGCGAGCCCGGCGTTCATCCGATCGATCATGATCCCATCCGCCGGCGCAGCACCGATCATCCCGTCGGTCAGGACGATTGCCGCCTGGCCCGCTAGATTGCCAACCAGCGCGCTGATGCTGTCACCAGTGGTGTTGAGCCGGGCCTCGAGATCGAGCGTGCCGCTCAGCGTGCCAGGCGCAACGCCGATGCGCTCGAAGACGGCGTCAGCACCGAAGCGCTCGAGGGCGAGGTCGAGCGCAATCTCGACGCCGCGCGCTTCTTCTCGAGCACTCATGGCAAGGCCCGCCGAGACCGTCGAAACCTCGCCCGCCCAGCGGAACGCCGGGATGGTCAAGAGTCCATCGCGCAGCTGGCTCTCAATCTCGACTGGCGGCAATGACGCATTGTCGAAGGCAAGCTCGAGCGCGATTTCCAGGTCCCGCTGCCGCATCCAGCGCCAATCCAGCTGCTGCTGCGGCCAGTTGCCAAGCCAGGCGGCTGGCGGCCCCGGAACGAGGTCCAATAGCGGGGTCGCCAGCTGGTAGAGCCCCGCCAGCGTCTCGCCGCGAACGGGATCGATGCGCAGCTCGAGCCGGTCGAGCCGCCGACCAGCATCAGCGCTCGGGATCACGTTCAGCGCGACGATCGCTTCACCCAGGGCCAGCTCGGCGCTGCCGCCGCGCAGCTTTCCCTGGTCGAGATCGAGGCCGAGCACGGCGCCAATCGGCCCATCGAGGCTTTGATCAGTCACCGGCATGCCGCTCAGCTGGCGCAACAGTGCTGCGGCATCGCCGACATCGAGATCGACGCTGAGGCGGCCCGTCGGTGCGCCCTGCCAACCAACCAGGGCCCCGCTGGCGTCGGCGCTGAACAGATCACCCTGCAGCGTGCCCGCGATGTCGACACGCCCGAGGTCGCCCACGAGGCCGCCACGCAGATTCAAGGGCCCGAGCAGCAACAGTGCTTGGGGCGCATCGCGGCCGATCAGGCGCAACAGCCTCGGCAAGGAGGCGACGTCGAAGGAGAAATCCAGGCCGAAACGCCGGTCAGCCGCGTCGAGTTGGCCGCTCAGCATGGCGGCACTACCGCCGATGTCGGTGAGCGCCAGGCGCTCCAGATCGATCTTGCCAGCCGTGCTGTCGAGACGCAGGGTCAGGCCACCGAACCGCGCATCGCCGAGGCTCGTTCGCGAGGCCCGAAGATCAAGGGCGAGATCCGTGGTCGCTGCAAGGTCGAAGAGCCTTTCCGGCGCCGCCACCGCTGCTGGCTCATCAAGGAGATCGTCGACCGCCAGACGGTCGATGGAACCACGCGCGGCGAGCTGCGGCAGCCGGCCGGGTGCCGCAGCTCGCCAGGCGAGGCCACCCACGACACGCGCGCCGTCGAGGCGCAGATCGGTGTTCTGTAGAGTGACCTGAGCCGGCCGCCATTCGAGGTCGGTCTCGATGGCGAGCGTGCTCGAGCTTGTGAGAAGCGCCGGCGGTTCTGCGATCGCCGCGAATAGCTGCGCCGGCTCCTGCAATGCGGCTTCGAGCCGGCCGGCGAGAACGAGTTCCGGGCCACCGTCCGAGGCAGCCAGGCTCCCGGTAAAAGATGCGTCGCCCGGCCCGGGCAACACGGCGCTGGCACGCGCCACCTCGATCACCCCGGTGCCATCGAGGCGAAGGTCTAAAGCGACGCGGCTGAAGCTTTGCTCGCGCCACTGGGCACGGCTGGCCTCGAGCGAGACAGAGCCCGCGAGATCGGCTGGCAGGGCGGCAACCAATGCTGCCGGCAACGACCCGACGGCTGTGGCGGGCTCGGGCAGCCGCAGCAGGTCGGCCGTCACATCGAGCGCGATCGACGGCCGGTCACCACTCGCCAGGGTGAGCGAGCCCTCGAGCGCCTGCTCCTGCCAGGCAAGGCTGGCCTCGCTCAGCGTTAGCGTCCAGCCGGCCCCCCCGTCGGAGGCATCGGGGTCGAAAGCGAGCGCCATCTCGGCCTCGAGTGCGAGCGGTGCCTCGGCCAGCACGGCAAGTGCCGGATCCAGGCGATCGGTGGCGAACCAAGCAGGTGCATCGAGATCGAGCGTCAGCGCACCGGCAACACCCAGCCCGGCCGATGGCGGAATGATCTGGCCACGAAACGCCAGTCGGTTCCGCGTGGCATCGGCATCTGTCACCTGCACCAAGAGCTGCAACGGCAGGGCCCGGCCGGGTGGCGTCGCGGCAAGCTCGCCGTTGACCAGGATGGGCCTCTCGCCTGCATCGCTCAGCCAGTATCCCTCAGCCTGAAAGCGCGTGCTCCCGCCCGCACTTTGCCGCTCGATGCTGCCCTCGATCCCATCGACGACCGTCATATGCGCTACTGAAGACAGCTTGCCATCGACAACGGTGATCCGCTCGATGGGCAAGCCGGCACGGCTCGCCGTCAGCCGTCCCGCCAGGGCTTCGAGCGCTTCGGTCGGTGGGCCGGCAACGGCAAGCACCGGCCGAACGATCGTCGCTTCGCTGATCTCCAGCCGTCCGAGCAGGAGCGGCAGCAGGCCGACCTCGAGGTCGACTCGGTCCGCAACCAGCTCGACAGCCGCCTCCGGGCCGCCGACGCGGGGTCGATAGACGGTCAGCAAGGACTGCGGAAAGAGTGCCACATCGAGATCGCCGTCGACGACAAGTTCTTGGCCGCTCCAGGCCATCGCCGCATCACGCACCCGTTCGCCCAGGCGCTCCTCGTCGAGGATCATCGGCAAGGCCACGAAGACCAGCGCCGCAATCGTGACCGAAACCAGGGCCACCGTCCCGATCAGGAGGCGCAACTCGCCTCCGCAGGGCTCGAGCGATGGCAATCGCTAAATGGTAGATCATCGCGCTTCGTCATATGCCAGGAATAGAATTGCCCCGCTCCGCTCGCAAGAGCCAGCACCGACGCGGCAGGTGCGCAAAGAGCCCGCAACCTGCTTGGATGCTCGACTTGTGGCGCCGAAGCCGCCATAGCGACGCGGCGCATTGTCCAAGAGCCCGGGTCGACCGGCAGCCGGCGCCAGCCATTCCGGGGCCAGAGTCTCTGGCCCAGCCATTCCGAGGGAAGCGAGCTTGTCCGTCCTCCTCGAGGTCGCTCTGCCGTTCTTCGCGCTCATTCTCTGCGGCTATGTCGCCCTGGCCCGGCGGCTGTTGGCCGAGACGGCAGTGCATGGGCTGAACGGCTTCGTCTTCTACTTCGCGTTGCCCGCACTCTTGTTCTTCAAGGTGGCGAGCGCGCCGCTCGAGGATCTGTTCGACTGGCGATTCCTCGCCGCCTTCTACGCGGTCGCCGTCGTTCTGTGGCTCATCACGACCATTTTCTTCCGCTGGTGGTTCCGCCTGCCGTTCGCCGAGGCCAGCGTCGCCGGCATGGGCGGAATCTGGACCAACTCGGGCTATATGGGCATCCCGCTGCTGATCACGGCGCTGGGCCCCGAGGCAGCCCTGCCGGCCGTTCTGGCGCTGACCTTCGACAACCTGCTCACCGGCCCGCTCATGATCATGATCCTCGAGGCCAAGACCGGCCGCGGCGCCACTGTGCTGGCGACGTTCCGCACCGTCGCTGTCAATCTCGCCCGCAACCCACTCATCCTCGCGGTCTTCGGCGGCTTCGCCTGGAACCTCGCCGGCCTGACCATCCCGCCGCCTGTCGGCAACTTCCTCGAGCTGCTTGGTGCTGCAGCGGCCCCGTGCGCGCTCTTTGCGCTCGGCGCCTCGCTGGTCGGCACGAAGATCGCCGATGCCAGGGCCGAGATCATCGCGGCCACCACCACCAAGATGCTGATCCATCCGCTGCTGATGGCCGCCACCGTGCTCTGGCTCATCCCGCTCCGCCCGGATCTGGCGCTGGCGACCATCGTCACCGCCAGCCTGCCGACGGGCGCGTCAGTGTTCGTGCTCGCCGAGCGTTACGGCACCTACGCCAAGCGCGCCTCGTCGATCGTGCTCGTGACCCACGCCGTGTCGGTCGTGACGGTCACCGCCGTGCTGGTATGGGCCAAGGGCTAGAAGGCCGTCCTCAGCCTTTCTTCGGCACGGCCGCTCCGGGCTTCGCCTTGGCCATCGTGCCACTTACCGAACCCGCGGCCGGCGCGGCTGCGACCTTCTTGTTGGCCTTGGGTTTCTTGATCTCGCGGTTGCTGCGTTTTTGACTTTTGGCCATGGAGCCCCTCCTGGGCAGCGCGGTCTGCGCAACCCATTGCCATATCATTGCTCGACACCCTGAGCCAGGGGATTCCCGGCAACCGAGGCAGTCCGACTGCAAAGACCCCACCGCCTTGCGGAGCGGATTGCCGAGGCGCCGCAAAGCGGCCATCCTGGCATCGGTTGCGACGCCATCCGTCGCCGATGGGGAGGCCGGGGCGGCCCGCAGTGAGCTGGATAAGCCACTGGCTGTCGGCGTGCCGCGCCCGGCTGGCAGCTGGCGGACATGCGCCTGGACAAGCGCGCCAACGGGAGGCGGTCGATGAACGATCGAGCGGGCTCGGCGATCGCGGCGTGGCCCCGCCGACTCGCCGGCTCGACCAAAGAGCTGGAGCCGCAGCGGGATGGCTTCGACTACATCGTGGTCGGCGGCGGCTCTGCCGGCTGCGTCACAGCCTCTCGACTGGCCGGCGCTACGGACGCACGCGTGTTGTTGCTCGAAGCCGGCGGCGACGACGGCCACCCGGACCTGCATGACCCGCTCCACTGGCCGGATACGCTCGACGGCCCGGCCTGCCGCCGCTATGCGACGGTACCGCAGGCCGGCACCGCTGGCAGCGTGCACAGCTGGCCCCGCGGCGTCGTGCTCGGCGGCTCGAGCGCGATCAACGCCCTGATCTTCGCTCGCGGACATCCAAGCGACTTCGCCGCATGGGCGAAGGCCGCAGGTTCGGCATGGGGCTACTCGGCCCTGCTGCCGACCTTCAAGGCCATGGAGGACTTCGCCGGCGGGGCCGACGACTATCGCGGCGTCGGCGGCCCGCTGCACGTTTCGACACCAGCTCCCGGCCGCCGCCATCCGACCGCCGAGGCGTTCGCTGCGGCGGCCGAAGCCCAGGGCTTCCCCTTCGTGCCCGATATCAATGGTGCTACGATGGAGGGCGTCGGCTGGGCCGATCTGACCATCCGGGATGGCCGGCGGGTCTCCGCCGCCAAGGCGTTCCTGACCCCGGCAGCCGCTGCCGAGAACCTGCGGATCCTGCTCGATGCGCCGGCTGTTCAACTATTGATCGAGCACGGCCGCTGCGTCGGCGTTCGCTATCTGCATAACGGCCAGCCCGTCGACATCAGAGCGGAGCGGGAGGTCATCCTCGCTGCCGGCGCGATCGAGAGCCCGAAGCTGCTGATGCTCTCCGGTATCGGGCCCGCCGACGTCCTGCGCCAGCACGGCATTGCCGTGGCCGTGGACCGGCCGGAGGTCGGCCGCAACCTCCAGGACCACCTGCTGATCGGTGGCATCGTCTACCGGCGCAAGGGCAGCGCTCCCGAATCGCTCTACAACCGCTCGGAGATCTATCTCTGGTGGCGCTCGCGGAACGGTCTCGACGGCCCGGACCTGATGCTGCACCAGCACACGCGGCCGTTCGCGCTGGGCGATTGCGGCATCGCGCCGGAGGACGGCTACTCCATCCTGCCGGGCCTCGCCCGCCCCCATAGCCGGGGAACGCTCGGCCTGGCCTCGGCCGATCCGCAGGCGCCGCCGGTGATCGATCCGGCCTACTACTCGGACGAGCGTGACCTCGACGCCCTGGTCAGGTCGGTCGACATTTGCCGCGCGATCGGTGAGGACCCGGCCTATGGTGGCCTTTGCGGCGAGGAGGTCTTCCCCGGACCGGCGGTGCGCGGCAAAGCGGCCGTGGCCGAGTTCGTCCGCCGCTGCACCCACACCTTCTTCCATCCGACATCGACCTGCCGAATGGGCGCCGACGACGATGCCGTGGTCGACCCCGAGCTCAAGGTCAACGGCATCGACGGGCTGCGCGTCGCCGACGCTTCCGTCATGCCGGTGATCACCAGCGCCAACACCAACGCGCCGAGCCTGCTCATCGGCTGGCGCTGTGCGGAGCTGATCGCCAGGTCGACCGCCGGCTGAGCGGCCGAGATCAGGCCGAGCGCCCGTGCCGCAGACGGCGGATCACCTCAAAGACGATCAACGCCAGCGCTGGCCAGCCGACCCAGAGCGTGCCGCTCCAGGTGGCGAGGTTGATCAAGGCGAGGGCGGCGACGATGATGGCCAATCGGGCATAGCTGGCCGTGAACCAGCCGCGCGTGAGCAACGGTGCCGCCTCGAGACCGAGTAGCGTCGCCATGGCAATGCCCGGCCAATGCGCCCAGGCGCCACCACCGGTGAAGACATCGATCGCCACGAGACCGAGCCAGGCCGCACCCAGCACCTTCGCATGATACCGCAAGCGGACCCAGCCTGCGGCCTTGCCCTGCTCGTCGAGAGCAGGGCCCGCGGCACGGTCGTCGCCGGATGCGTGACGCACCGATTCGCGATCCCTGGGCCGCGCCGATGCCGCCTCGGCCCGCCGGCCTTTGTGCCTGGCATCAGCATGTCGCGCCCAGCCCCGGGCCGCATCGCCGAGCGCCACCTGGTAGACAGGCACCTCGGCGCCCAGGTTCTTCGGTCGCCGCTGGCCCAGATACTCGAAGCCGAGCTCCAGCTTGCCGTGCACCTGATCGTAGACCGGCTGCGAGATCAGCACACCGCCGGGCTCGGCCATGCTCTCCAGGCGAGCGGCCAGATTGACGCCATCGCCGAACAGATCGTCGCCGTCGACCATGACGTCGCCCAGATGAACGCCGATGCGGAACTTGGTGGCGCCGGGTGCGGCGTTGCGGCCGGCCAGCTCACGCTGCGCCTCGACGGCGCATTGCACGGCCTCGACCACCGAGGCGAACTCGGCGAGCAGACCGTCACCAGCCTTGTTGAAGATCCGCCCCCGATGCCGCTCGATCAGCCGCGCAAAGATGGCCCGGGCACTGCGCAAGGCCGTGAGCGCGGCAGCCTCGTCAGCGGCCATGGCCTTGCTGTAGCCGACCGCATCGGCAACGAGAATCGTCGTGAGCTTGCGCTCGATGTCGGCTGCCATCTCGCACCTCGCTGTCCGCGGCGCGCTCGCATGGCCTGGAGGACCGCGCGAGCCGGCGCCGGCGCGTCTACATCACGGCGCCAATCTGCCAGGGGATGAACTCGTGGTCGCCGATACCCAACGCCTCGGACTTCGATTCCTCGCCCGAAGCGACCTTGAGCAGGAGATCGAGGATCTCTCGCCCCTTGCTCTCGATCGTCGCCCCGCCGTCGAGGATGTCGCCGCAATTGAGGTCCATGTCCTCGACCATCCGCTCATACATCGGCGTGTTGGTCGCCAGCTTGACCGATGGCGCGGGCTTGTAGCCGAAGCAGGAGCCGCGCCCCGTCGTGAAGACGACGATGTTGGCACCCGAGGCGACCTGGCCCGTCACCGAGGCCGGATCGTAGCCGGGGCTGTCCATGAAGACGAAGCCCTTGGTGTTCACGGGCTCGGCATACTTGAACACGCCGGTGAGGTTGGTCGTGCCACCCTTGGCGGCCGCACCCAGCGACTTCTCCAGGATGGTCGTGAGCCCGCCCGCCTTGTTGCCGGGCGACGGGTTGTTGTTCATCTCGCCACCATTGGAGGCCGTGTACTCCTCCCACCAGTGGATCCGCTCGATCAGCTTCTTGGCCACGGCCTCGCTGACCGCGCGCTGGGTCAAGAGGTGCTCCGCCCCGTAGATCTCGGGCGTCTCGGCGAGGATGCCGGTGCCACCCTGCGCCACCAGGAGATCGGTGGCGTAGCCCAGCGCCGGGTTGGCGGTGATGCCCGAATAGGCGTCCGAGCCGCCGCATTGCAGCGCCACGGACAGCTCGGCCGCCGAGACCCGCTGCCGGGCGATCTCGTTGGCATGCGGCAGCATCTCCTCGATCATCGCGGTCGCCCGCTCCACCGTCTTTCGCGTGCCGCCGGTGTCCTGCATGGTCATCGTCTGGAACAGCGGCCCACGCTCGAGCTGATAGGCCTCGAGCAGGAAGTCGATCTGGTTCACCTCGCAGCCCAGGCCGATCATGATGACGCCGGCGAAGTTCGGGTGCCGCGCATAGCCCCAGAGCGTGCGCTGCAAGGTGGCGAAGCCCTCGCCCCGATCGGCCATGCCGCAGCCGGTCGAGTGGGTCAGCGCCACCACGCCGTCGACATTGGGATACTTGGCCAGCACGTCTTTCGGAAAATGCTGCTGGATGAAGCGGCAAACCGAGGCCGAGCAGTTCACCGATGACAGGATGCCGATATAGTTGCGCGTGCCGACCCGGCCGTTCTTGCGAACATAGCCCATGAACGTGTCGCGCTCGGCCTCGGCGATCATGGCGGTCGGCTGCACAGCACTGCCGATGGCATAGTCGCGATCGAAGTCCGCCATCACGCAGTTCTGCACGTGGACATGGTCACCGGGCAGGATGTCGGCATTGGCGAAGCCGATGATCTGGTTGTATTTGCGCACCGGTGCGCCGTTGGCGATCTTTGCCGTCGCGATCTTGTGGCCGGCGGGGATCTTGGCCGTCGTCGTCACGCCCTCGTCGGCAAGGCTCACGCGATCGCCGATGGCCCGGCGCGCGACGACGACGTTGTCGGCTGCATTCAGGCGAACGGTCAGTGCTGGTTCGGTCATGGCTGTTCTCTTGCTCCCTCGGACGGCCGGCGCGGCACCGCAGCTCCCCGTTCGGGGCTGCTGAAGTCGAGGCGCGACACCGACACGGAGCGCCTGACGCGGGCGGTTCGTTTGCTGCGTCACCTCATCGCAGAACTCTGCGACCGCTGCAAACGACACGCGCATGCATCGGCGCCTGCCCCGGCGACCGCCGACGTCGCTTCTCTCGCTGACTCGGCTCCTGTGGCCCGTGCCCCTGGTCGAGCTGTGGGCCATTCTCGCCCCTATCGACCCACGCCTCGCAACGCTGTCGTTGGCGATCGCCGCTCCGTTTCCCGGTTGGCCGACGCCGGCGGCCGGACGCCGCTCGACGGGACGTCAAGGGGCGCTATAAACAGCGTTCGCCGCTCGCCATGCGGGCGTTGCCAAAGGCTCGATCCCATGCCCGCCTCCTCCGCACCCGCATCACGGCGGCTCGCTGCGGCTCGACCTTATGCGGTCGAGATGGCAGCGCTCGCCCGCATCGCCCTGCCGCTGGTGCTCTCCATGGTGGGTCTAATGGCGATCACCACGACCGACATGGTGATGCTCGGCTGGCTCGGTCCGGAAGCCTTGGCGGCAACCGCGCTGGGGCTCAGCGCCTTCCATCCGGTCATGCTGCTCGGCATCGGCATCGGCACCGCGGTGACCCCGCTCGCCGCCGCGGCGCTGGCCAAGCGACAGGTGCGCGAGATGCGGCGCGCCGTGCGGCAGGGTTTTTGGGCGGCCGTGCCGTTCACGCTGCTCGCCATCCCGGCGCTCGCCTGGATCGGCGGCCTGTTCGAGGCGATCGGCCAGGACCCGGGCTTGAGCCAGACCGCCGAGCTCTATTTGCGTGGCGTCCTGCCCGGGCTCTTCTTCATCCTGGTCTTCAACGTGCTCCGCTCCTACGCCACGGCACTCGAGCGAACACGCGCCGTGCTGCTGATCACGCTCCTCGCCATCCCCTTCAATGCGCTGATCAATTACGGGCTCATCTTCGGCGCGTTCGGCCTGCCGCGACTGGAGGTGCTGGGCGCCGGGCTTGCTTCGTCCCTGACCAATATCGTCATGGCGTTCGGCCTCGGCGCCGTCGTCGCCTACCGCCTGCCGTTTCGCCGACACCATATCTTCGGCCGCATCTGGCGCCCCGACTGGCCCATCTTTCGCGCCATTCATCGAATCGGCGTGCCGATCGGCCTCTTCTTCCTGCTCGAGGTCGGCATCTTTGCCGGCTCGGCCCAAATTCTCGGGCTCATCGGTGTCCTCGAGCTCGCAGCCCACCAGATCGCCATCCAGATCTCGTCGATCACCTTCATGGTGCCCTTGGGCATCGGCCAGGCCGTGACCGCCAGGGTGGCGCTGGCCTATGGTCGGGCCGATCCAGCGGGCAGCCGGATCGCCGGCCAGGCGTCGATGCTGCTGGCCATCGCCTTCATGAGCTGCACCGCGCTGACCTTCTGGTTCCTGCCCGGCCCGCTGATCCGCCCGTTCCTCGACAACAGCCCCGAAGCGGCGCAAGTGCTGGCCTTCGCGTCGGCCTATCTCGCCATCGCTGCCGTCTTCCAGATCGTCGATGGCCTGCAGGTCACCGCCGCTCACGCCCTCAGGGGCCTGCAGGACACCCGCGTGCCGCTGCTGATCGCCTTCTTCGGCTACTGGATCCTGGCCTTCCCGACGGCAACCCTGCTCGGCCTCATGACACCGCTGCAGGGCAGCGGTGTCTGGCTCGGCTTCGCGCTCGGCCTCGCCGCCGCAGCCATCCTCCTGATCCACCGCTTCCTGCGACTGACCCGACCGGTCTCTCAACCGGCCCGCTAGCAGGCGGCTCAGCTGCAGATGGCGGCGTAGTCTCGCTCAAAGCTCGGCGGCAGTGCGGCGAAGTCGGTATGGCGCCTGAACAGCCGGAGGTGCTGGGTGCGCCACTGATGCGGGGGAAAGCCGGCGCGCACGCAGCCCTTGAGGGACGGCATGTTGTCGATGCCCACGAAGGTATGCACGTAGCGCGCGCCCGTGTCGGCGCCGTGCTCGGCGATACGCGCCATGGCGGCGGGCATGATCCGTTGGCCGCGGAACGCGGCTGGTGTGTAGGCGCCTTCGAGCAGCGCCTCGCCCTCCGCCAGCACCGGAAAGGCGTCACCGAAATGAGCGGCAAGCGCAGCGTTGTCGCGATGATCGAACAGCCACTGCAGGAAGCCGGCCTGACCGTCCGGCGCCCTGGCGACGAAGCAGCGGCCGAAATGGCGCTGCCAGAGGGCCCGGCGGCTGGCACATTCGAGACTGTCGAGCGCGCTGGCACTGGCAAGGCTCGGATCGAGCATGCCCGGCAGCTCGTCCGGCCCCAGCTCGACGATGTCGAGCGGCAGCTTGGCCTCGGGCGCCGTGAAGGGCAAATCCAGGTCGCGGCGAAAGCCGATCGCCTCGCGTCTCGACCAGAGCCGCTCGTGGACGCGCCGGGCGACAAGCCGCAACGTCGGCGGCTGCATGAGCGTGCCGAGGCCGATGGTCGGCACCTTCTCGGCCGGCGCCCGAGACGCCATCCTGCCGGACGGCTGGCAGGCAGCACTGCCGGGGGCCGATGCGTAGCGGGCATTGGCATCGTGCTGGATCATCATTTCCGCACCCTTCCCTATCGCCATCGGCCGACCGGCACGGTCGCGCGGACCACAGCTGGACCAACTGAAAGATCGCCAATTCGTTCGCCCAACAGACTATCATCACGAGCTGGTGAAAAAGCGCGAATCTGCACTGCCGGCGCACGATGCTATCGCCCGAGGATGAGGAGGACAGCCGGTCTGGCTGCCACCATCTCGTGGGACGAAAGAGCAAGAAGGCCGTGTGGGCCCGCGTCGTCGAGGCAGCAGCCCCTCCGGCCGCATTGCCAACGCGGCCTGCATTCAGGCATCGGAAAACCCGGCGCCGGTGCGCTCGACAAGTTGTTTGCCCGTCCCGACTAGGCTGCCAAGCACGACGGCTGGCAGCCGATGTCCCGGCGGATCGTCGAGTCCAGCCTGGTGAAGGCAGCGCAACACCGATGCCGAGAAAGCGGCGTTCAGGGCCAGCGAGAAAGAGCCCGAACCCTGGCCTGAGAAGCCCGCAAATGCCGGGGTTGCGCGGCTAGGTCTGCGCGCGAGAAAGTGCGCCGACCGGCGGCTCGGACACTTGCGCCGGACTTGGCCTCGGACGCCGCCAGGGCTCCTGCTTGTACCAGCCGACGACGTAGGCGACGACGACGATGGTCGCGAGGCCGAAGAGGTTGACGAGCGCCACGGTGAGCGCATCGCGGCCGAGCTGGTCGAGCACGATCGTCAGGATCCAGGCCAGCGCCATGCTGGTCAGGAAGGTGGCGAGCGCCTGTTGCCCGACCTTGACGATCAGCCTGAAGGGCCAGTTCAAGAGCGCCTGCTCACGGCCGGACACCACCCAAACCGCCAAGTAGGCCAAAGCCAGAATGTGCAAATAGCGCAATGGGCTGAGGTTGGTCTTGACGATCCCGGCCTGCGGGCTGTCGCGCATCCACAAGAAATCGTGAATGGCGTGCAACGCCGGCACCTGGGTGTAGATCTGCCAGCGGCTGATCGGGATCATGATCAATACGTAGACCGCTGCGGTCGCGAGCAACCAAGGCTTGAACGGCGGCGGCTGTATCCAGCCGCGCGCGAACATGAAGGCCGTGAAGAACAGCAGCTGCCACGCCAGCGGATTGAAGAACCAGCGCCGTTCCGACCATGGCTCGGCCGGAAAGCTGATGTTGAACATCCAGACCAGCGCGTAGAGGCCGACGCAGAACCCGATCGCGGCGTAGACGTGCACCCGCTGCAGCGCGATCACCAGCGGCACCATCATCAAGATCACGATGTACATCGGCAGGATGTCGAAATAGTTCGGGACATATGTTAGGGTCAAAAGTCCGACCAGTTGGCTGGCCGGATCGCGGAAGAAAGGTCCGAGATTGAGGCCGTCGATATAGCTCTTGTCCGCGGTGCCGAACCAGTCATTGGCGACAACGGATATGGCCGCGATCATGAAGAACAGACCGAGATGCGCCCAATAGACCTGCCAGCAGCGAAGCGCTATGCGCCATGCCCCCATCCAGAAGCCGACGCGGATGAACGTGGCGCCGAAGGCGATCGCCGCAGCATAGCCCGAGCAGAAAACGAACATCTCGGCGGCGTCCGACGGGCCGAACCGCGCCGGAATCCAGCTTCCCCACGGATTTCGTTGAATATGCGCCACCATGATGATGAGCATCGCGATGCCGCGGAAGAAATCGAGCCGCGGATCGCGCGGACTCTTCCCTTTGACCGGTGGCTGCGAAACCTCACTGTTCATGGCATGACCGAATGGTGGCAGGCGATTGGCAACCCTGGAACGAGCACTAGGTTGCGCGGTGTCGCTGGGGTGAGATGGCGGAGGCGTACGTGAGAGCAAGTGATGACGCGCTGATGAACGCCGTCAAGAGGGCGAGACGTCCGTCAGGCGGCTGGCATAGCATGATAGTGATCACAATCCTGTTCATAGCGCTAAACAGCGTCGGAATGACAGCGCCGGCGCTTGGCGACGACCGATTAGGCAGCTCTCGCATCGATCGGCCACCGCCCAACGTGACCCGTCAAGTGGACCGCCTGAGCCGCAGCGGTGCTGCAGACCCGCTGGCCAGACGGCAACTGCAAGACCAACTCCGCCGCGAACCAGCCAGCGCTGGACGATCAAGCGACGAGCGCACCTTGCGACGCCTGCCGAACCAAGAGGCAGCTGAACCGAGATCCCTTCCTGCATCGCCCGAGCCCGGCAGCCTGCCGAGCTCGCTGCCGGGCGGCATCGAAGGCGCCGGCGGTGGCGGCTTCGTTCCGCCCCCAGGCACCCGCGGCCAGCAGCGCTGAGCAGATGAACCCTCTTCATACGGACGACGCCGACATCTTTTTACTCCGCCATGGCGAAACCGTGTGGAACCGCGAGCGTCGGGTCCAAGGGCGGCTGAACTCACCACTGACCGAGCGCGGCCTGGAGCAGGCGCGGCGCTACGGCGAGCGGCTGAGGCTGCTGCTCGAGCCGGCCGACGGCTATCGGCTGATCTCGAGCCCGCTCGGCCGGGCGCTGCAGACCACGACCATCATCGCCGAGGCGCTCGGTCGGCGCAGCGGCGACATCACAACCGACGAGCAGCTGACCGAGATGGCTTGGGGCCGCTGGGACGGCCTCACCGCCGCCGAGATCGAGGCCAAGGATCCAGAGCTGTGGCAGGCCAGGATCGATGATCGATGGACGCGACCGCCGCCTGGGGGTGGTGAAACGCAGCAGGACATCCTCGATCGAGCGATCGCCTGGCTGGCGACGATCACACCGGGCGCGCGCCTGGTCGTCGTCGCACACGGAGCCCTCGGCCGTGCCGTTCGGGTCGCCTATGCCGGCTTGCCGCCGGCGGCGATGCTCGAGTTGGATCAACCGCAGGACGCCTTCTTCCGGCTCCGGGGTGGGATGATCACCCGAATCGACGCCTGACCTCGCGTCACGGCTCCAGCCGGCAAGCTTGACCGACCTGGATCTGCGCCGCCTCGCCCGGAGCCAGTCGGGGCACGGCGTTCTGACCGAACCAGACACCGCCCGAGGCCTTGTCGGCGCGAAGGACAGCGAGCGTGCGGATCGGCTCCTTGCCCGCCTTGGTGCCGGTCGTCTGATCGATCGTGGTGACGACGCAGCGCGTACAGCGCTTGACCAGATCGAGCCGCGGCCCGTCTTCGATGACCAGCGATCGCGATCGGTCCTCCGCCCCGCTGTCGACGCCCTCGATGACGATGTTCGGGCGAAAGCGTTGCATGGGCACTGGCTCGGCACCGCGCTCTACGATCTTCGCATTCAAGGCGTCGAGCGAGCCTGTCGAGGTGACGAGCAGCGGAAAGCCGTCGGCGAAGGCGACCCGGCTGCCAGCCGGTGCATAGTCGAGATCGCATGGTCGCTCCGCCCTCTCGGGGAAGCGAACCAGGGCGACCGGACGCCCCAGCCACTGACTGAGCGCATCGCTGGCCGCCTTGTCGGGCTCGATTGCATCGACCTCGTCGCGCCAGACCACGACACGTCGTTGGTCGCCGCGATCCGCGAGGGCAAGCGTGAGGACGGGCCCGTTCGGCAATTCGAGCATGAGCGCACCAGCTTGCAGCCGTGGCCGTACCGTCGCCAGGACCGCGAGGTTCCGCTGCGTGAGAAAACGGCCGGTCGCGGCCTCCACGATCATCCAGCGCCGATCCTCGTGCAAGCCCAGCGGACCGAGCGTCGCCTGCTCGACGGCCACCACCCCGCAGCCCTTCACCGGATACACATTGAGAGCCGCGATGCGGCCGCCCGTCACCTGTCCCGTCATGCCGTTTCACCTCGCGTTGCAGCCGGCTCCTTGACACGCCGAATGCCGCACTAGACTGAGAGGCCGAGCTTGCGAACATCCTCGGAGATCTGAATGACGACGGAGACCTCGATGCCGGCGACACCTCCGGTCGCCAAGCAAGTGCCGTTGAGCCTCGAGCGTCATGGCGTCCGTTGGACAGATTGTTACGCCTGGCTGAGAGATCCAGGCTATCCCAAAGTCGAGGACCCCGAGATCCTGGCCTATCTCGAGGCCGAGAATGCCTATTTCGATGCTGTCATGGCGCCGCAGCGGCAAATGATCGACGCGCTGCACGCCGAGCTCAAGGGCCGAATCAAGGACGACGACAGCTCGGTGCCGGTGCCGGACGGCGCTTACCTCTACCACTGGGCATTCAACCCCGGCGCTCAATATCGCACCTGGTATCGAGCACCACGGACGGGTGGCCCGGCGTCGGTCATCCTCGACGAGCCGGCCCTGGCAGCGGAGAAGAGCTACTTCAATCTGGGCGGCCTGGCGGTCAGCCCCGATGGCCAGCGCCTCGCCTATGCCACAGACGACGACGGCTCCGAGCGCTACGTCATCCAGATCAAGGACCTGACGACCGGCACGGCCGTTGGCGAGACGATCGCCAACACGTCTGGTGGGGTCGTCTGGACGGCCGACAGCAACGGCTTCCTCTATGTCGAGCTGAACGAGAATCTGCGCCCGTACAGGGTGCGGCTGCATCGCCTCGGCAAGCAGCCGGCCGATGATCCGATCGTCTACGAGGAGGCCGACCCGGCGTTCTTCGTCGGCCTCGGATTGACGCAGAGCCGGCGCTTCGCCGTGCTCTCGTCCGGCAGCCACGTGACCCGCGAGATCAGGCTGATCGAGACCGCCTCGCCCGAGGCAGAGCCACGCCTCGTGGCGCCGCGGCGGGACGAGCATCGCTACAGCATCGAGCATGCCGGCGACCGCTTGTGGATCAGAACGAACGATCGCCACGAGAACTTCCGGCTGGTCTCGGCACCGGTCGATGCGCCCGATGAGCGCCATTGGCGCGAAGAGATCGCCGGCAACGACGACGACTATTTGATCGATGTCACCTGCTTTGCCGACTTCATGGTGGTGACCGAGCGCCGACATGGGCTCGCGACTCTCAGGGTGCGCCGCTATGACGGTGCAGAGCATGCCATCGACTTCGGCGAGGAGGTCTTCACGGCCGGGCTCGGTGACAATCGTGAGTTCGAGACCGACCGGCTGCGCCTAGGCTTCTCGTCCCTGACGACGCCGGCGACCGTCTATGACTACGATCTGGCCAAGCGGCGGCTCGCGACCCTGAAGGTCCAGGAGATCCCGAGCGGCTACGATGCGAGCCTGTATGTCGGCGAGCGGCTCTGGGCCAAGGCCGATGACGGGACCAGCGTGCCGATCTCCGTGGTCCGCCGCAAGGACTACCCAAAGGACGGCTCGGGCCGCCTGTTTCTCTACGGCTATGGCTCCTACGGCATGGGCATGCCGCCATCCTTCAGCTCGGCGCGCCTGTCGCTCGTCGATCGTGGCTTCGCCTTCGCCATCGCCCATGTCCGGGGCGGCGACGAATTGGGCCATCGCTGGTACCGCGAGGGCAAGCTGGAGAAGAAAGAAAACACGTTCAGCGATTTCATCGCCTGCGCAGAGAAGCTGATCGACAGCGGCTACGCGAAGGCCGGCCAGATCGCCATTCGTGGCGGCTCGGCCGGCGGCATGCTGATGGGTGCGGTCACCAACATGCGGCCCGAGCTCTGGCGCTGTGTCGTGGCCGAGGTGCCCTTCGTCGACGTGCTGAACACGATGCAGGACGACAGCCTGCCGCTGACCCCGATCGAGTGGCCGGAATGGGGCAACCCCCTGACGTCCGAGGACGACTTTCGGCGCATCCGAGGCTACTGCCCTTATGAGAACGTCACGGCCAAGGCCTATCCGGCGATGCTCGTGACGGCCGGCATCAGTGATCCGCGGGTGACCTATTGGGAGCCCGCCAAGTACGTGGCCAAGCTGCGGGCAACGAAGACCGACGACAACGTCCTGCTGCTCAAGACCAACATGGACGCCGGGCACTTCGGCGCATCCGGCCGCTTCGATTCCCTCAAGGAGCACGCCGAGGTTCTGGCCTTCGTCTTCAAGTGCTTCGACGTAGAGGGATTATGAGGGGATTTAGAGCCGGCGGCTAAGACGCTTGGCGTTGGCCGTCGTGCGTTTCCTGTAGGGCCGGAGACCGGCCTCGAGGACAGGCAGCAGCGCCGGATTGGCGCTCAGCATGGCACGCTGCGTTGCGACACCGGCTTCGAGCATCGCCGCCTGCTTCTCGCTCACCATGCGCCAGATCTCGGCTTGCCCCCAGGCGCTTTCGCGCTCGCTCGGCAGGGCCAGTGACCAGAGGCGCAAGCCTATCGTCATCTGTGCCGAGATCGCCGTCTGCCAGAGGTTCCAGCCATACGACATCAAGGCAGTCGAGCTCGGCGCATGCATGCCCGTGCTCCTCAGCGTGTCGGAACCGGCGTCTCGCCGCGATAATCGTAGAAGCCGCGCTTGACCTTGCGGCCGAGCCAGCCCGCCTCGACATACTTCACCATGAGCGGGCAAGGCCGGTACTTGCTGTCGGCGAGGCCGTCATAGAGGACCTGCATGACCGAGAGGCAGGTATCCAGGCCGATGAAATCAGCCAGCTCCAATGGGCCCATCGGATGATTGGCGCCGAGCTTCATCGCCGTATCGATGCTCTCGACCGTGCCGACGCCCTCGTAGAGCGTGTAGACCGCCTCGTTGATCATCGGCAGCAGGATGCGGTTGACGATGAAGGCCGGGAAATCCTCGGCGGTGACGGCGGTCTTGCCCAGCTTCTCGCAGAGCGACTTGATCGACTGGTAGGTGTCCTCGGCGGTGGCGATGCCGCGAATGACCTCGACCAGCTTCATCGCCGGCACCGGGTTCATGAAATGCATGCCGATGAACCGCTCGGGCCGGTCCGTGGAAGCGGCCAGCCGAGTGATCGAGATCGACGAGGTGTTGGAGGCGACGATGGCGTCGTCCTTGATGTGCTCGATCAGCTCCTTGAAGATCTTGCGCTTGACCTGCTCGTCTTCCGTCGCCGCCTCGACCACGAGGTCACAGTCACCGAGCGCCTGCATGGTGGTCGCCGTCTTCACCCGGGCAAACGCCGCATCTCGCTCGGCCTCGCTCAGCGTGCCCCGCTTGATCTGCCGGTCGAGGAGATGACCCATCAGCTCGAGAACCGCCTTGATCGCCGCTTCGTTGAGGTCCACGAGCACGACGTCGAGACCCGCCACAGACGCCACCTGGGTGATACCGCCACCCATCTGACCGGCGCCGATGATGCCGATGCGTCGGATCTCGGGTAGCGGCGGGTAGTCCTTCTCGGTGTAGACGGGCATGAAGCCGCTCCTGCGTTTGCCGCTTAGTCCTTGAGCTGGCCGAGCTTCTCAGTCAGCTCGGGAACCAGCTTGAAAAGATCGCCAACGATACCGTAGTCCGCCACCTGGAAGATCGGCGCTTCCTCGTCCTTGTTGATCGCGACGATGACCTTGCTGTCCTTCATCCCCGCCAGATGCTGGATCGCACCAGAGATGCCGACGGCGACGTAGAGGTCGGGTGCCACGATCTTGCCGGTCTGGCCGACCTGCCAGTCGTTCGGCGCATACCCGGCATCGACGGCGGCGCGCGACGCGCCGACGGCAGCGCCAACACTGTCGGCAAGCTGCTCGATGATCTGGAAATTGTCGGACGAGCCGACACCACGACCGCCGGAGACGACGATCCGGGCGGAGCCCAGATCGGGCCTGGCGCTGGATTGCACCTCACGGCCGATAAACCGTGCGAGACCGGCCGGATCGACGGCAGCTGCCGTCTCGACACTTGCCGAGCCCCCTTCGGCGGCAGCCGCATCGAACGTCGTCGTGCGAACGGTGATGACCCGCTTGGCGTCCTTGCTCTCGACCGTGGTCAGCGCGTTGCCGGCATAGATGTAGCGCTTGAACGTCGACGGTGACACGACCTCGACGATGTCGCTCAGCTGCGCCGTGTCGAGCATTGCCGCCACTCGCGGCATGACATTGCGGCTGAAGGTCGTCGAGCCCGCCACCAGGTGGTCGTAGCCATCGGCCATGGCAACGAGCAGCGGCGCCAGATCCTCGGCCACGGGGTTGGCATAGGCCGCATGCTCGACCCGCAGCACCTTGTCGATACCTTGCACCTTCGCCGCTGCATCGGCCGCTGCGGCGCAGTCCTGGCCGGCCACCAGCATGTGACAGGGGCCGGGCAGCTGGCTCGCTGCGGTCACGGCGTGCAAGGTTGCCGGATCGAGGTTCTGGTTGTCGTGCTGGGCCAGGACGAGAACGGCCATCAGAGCACTCCCGCTTCGTTCTTGAGCTTGCCCACCAGCTCGTCGATGCCCTCGACCCGCACGCCGGCCTGGCGCTTCGGCGGCTCCTCGAAATGCGTGTAGACGAGGCGCGGGGCGACATCGACGCCCAGCTCCTCGGGCGTCAGCGGATCGATGGGCTTCTTCTTCGCCTTCATGATGTTGGGCAGCGACGCGTAGCGCGGCTCGTTCAGGCGAAGGTCGACGGTGATGATCGCCGGCAGGGCGATCTCGATGGTCTCGATGCCCTCGTCGACCTCGCGGCCACAAACCGCCTTGCCGTCCTGCAGATCCAGCTTGGAGACGAAGGTCGCCTGCGCCCAGCCGAGCAGTGCCGCGAGCATCTGCCCGGTCTGATTGCTGTCGTCGTCGATCGCCTGCTTGCCCAGCAGCACGAGCTCTGGCTGCTCCCGCTCGACCACGGCCTTGAGGCACTTGGCAACGGCCAGCGGCTGGAGCTCGGTGTCGCTCACCACGTGAATCGCGCGATCAGCGCCCATGGCGAGAGCGGTGCGCAGCGTTTCCTGGCACTTCTGCTCACCCAGGGAGACCGCGACGATTTCGGTTGCGATGCCCTTCTCCTTCAACCTGATCGCCTCCTCGTTGGCGATCTCGTCGAACGGGTTCATCGACATCTTGACGTTGGCGGTCTCGACCCCGGTCTGGTCCGCCTTCACCCTGATCTTGACGTTGTAGTCGACCACCCGCTTGACGGGCACGAGCACCTTCATGAACCCAACCTCTGCTTCACAATCGAAAACGAGCCGATGGCGTCAGCCCGTTTTTTGTGCACTGCAATAGGGAGCAATATGCCCCGGTCACAGCCTTGTCAACGAACCAACACCCCCCGGCGATGGCGGCTGCGTCAGCGATTCGCCCCCGGCTCCCACAGCACATCCAGGCGCCCCTTGTCGTTGACGAAGCGCGAGGCGACGAAAAAGTGATCAGCCAGGCGATTGAGGTAGCGCAGCGCCAGGGAATTGACCGGCTCCAGCTCCAAGAGCGCGCTCACCATCCGCTCGGCCCGCCGACAGACCGTGCGCGAAAGATGGAGGTAGGCGGCGGCCGGCGTGCCGCCCGGCAGCACGAACGACGTCAAGGGTGAGAGCTCGCCGTTCATGGCGTCGATCTCCTGCTCGAGCCTCGAGATCTGCGTATCCTGGATACGCAGCGTCTTTTGGTCGCTCGCATCTTCACCCGGCGTGCAAAGATCGGCGCCGAGGTCGAAGAGGTCGTTTTGGATGCGCTTCATCATCGCCTCGACGTCAGGCTCGCCGCTGGTGTGCATGCGAACGAGCCCAACCGTCGCGTTCAGCTCGTCGACCGTCCCATACGCCTGAACGCGCTGGCTGTGCTTGGGCACACGAACGCCATCGCCGAGCGAGGTTTTCCCCTGGTCGCCGCCTCGTGTGTAGATCTTCGTCAAGGTGACCATTCGCTGTACCTCTTGCGCTAGAGCCGGTCCGAGAATGACAAATCGCACAGCGCCGGAAGTCGGTCACTGAGACAAGAACAGCACCACCAAGATGACCAGTGCGAGGAATTGCAGGCCGACCCTCGCTCGCATCAGCTTGTTGCCGTAACGCGCGTTGAACTCGCCGCCGCGCAAGAACCCGAAAATGCCGATGAACAGCACGACGAGCGTCGCCAGCATGGCGGCGATCAACAGGAGGTTCATCACATTCATGGATCAATCGACAACAAGAGTGGCGACAGCAAAGGTGGACGATGACGGAGCGGACCCGGACCGCATCGATCGAGCCGTCGGGATGGGGCTCGCGTAGCCGATTAGCGCAGCGAGTGACTATTGGTACGGCAGGAACGACAGCAGAGATCATGGCTCATTGCAACGCGCAAGGCCACCTCCGCCTGGAGCTGCCACCCATTGCTCAATCCAGGCGCCTTGCCCGACGAGCTGCCGCCTACGGCCCGTGTCGTGCACATCGGTGACGAGGCCTGGAGCCTCGAGCTCTTGCACTAGAAGGGGGTGGGCGGACGCGGCCTACAGCGTCAATTCTGCCTTCGCCTTTCGCGCCTTCTTTCCTGATCGCACGATCCAGATCGCGTGAATCCCTTGCTGCCCGACGCGCGCTGCGGCATCCCTCTGCCGATCGAGCTGAGCCTCGGCCGAGCGAACTAGGGAGAAAGCCTGGTGCAGAAGATCGCCAGCATCGGCGAATGCATGATCGAGCTGGGCGAGGCCGGGCCCGGCCTGATGCGCCAGGGCTTCGGCGGCGACACGCTGAACACCGCCGTCTACCTGCGCCGGAGCCTGCCGGCAACGGCCGGCAGCGTCGCCTATGTGACCGGCCTCGGCGACGATCCGTTCAGCGACGAGATGATCAAGGGCTGGCAAGCTGAAGGAATCGACTGCGATTTCGTCGCCAGGCTCGAGGGCCGGCTACCGGGCCTCTACGTCATCCGCACCGACGCCAAGGGCGAGCGCAGCTTCCTCTACTGGCGCAACGCGGCGGCCGCCAGAGACGTGTTCGCCGGGCCGGATGGTCGCGCAAGGCTGGCCCGCCTCGACGCTTTCGACGTGCTCTACCTCTCCGGCATCAGCCTGGCGATCCTCTCGGATGCCGATCGCGCAGCCCTGCTCGAGCGCCTGGCACAACGGCGACGGGAGGGTGCCACCGTTGCTTTCGACCCCAATTATCGCCCACGTCTCTGGCCCGAGAAGGAGGCCGCGCGAGACGTCATCACGGCGGCGGCGAAGGCAGCCTCGATCATCCTGCCGAGCTTTGCCGACGAGCAGGCGCTCTTTGGCGATCGCACGCCCAGAGCGACGCTCGAGCGATTGCATGGGCTCGGTGCCGACGAGGTCATCGTCAAGGATGGCGAGGCAAGCCTGCATTTCCTTGTCGACGGCGAGGCTTTCGAGGCCCTGCCCGTGCGGGTCAGCGACCCGGTCGATACGACCGGCGCCGGTGATTCTTTCAACGGCGCCTACCTGGCATCACGGATTCAAGGCCACGGCATCGGCCAGTCGGTCGATGCCGCCATACGACTTGCAGCGATTGTGGTCCGCCATCGTGGCGCTGTGATCCCCAAGGACGCGGCGCTCTATTGAGCTGCAGGACGGCGATGCTCGATGCGCACCGCCGTCCGCAAGATCACGACCTAGAGCTGCGTCAAGCGTGCAGCAGCTCGAGCGTCGCAAAGCGTTGCTCGCCCTGGCGATTGACGAGGACGAGAACCGCTTTGCGCTCGCTGGCCTCGGCCGCGGCCACCCGCTCGACCACGTCCTCCGGGCTCGCCACCGGCTGGTTGTCGACCGAGAGGATCACGTCGCCCGGCGACATCCATTCCGCAGCGTCTCCAACAGCCTCGAGCACGAGCACGCCTTTGGCATCCTCGCTCAAGCCGGCCGCGGCACGCGCGGCGGCATCGAGCTTCGCGAGCTTCAGCCCCAGCACGTCCGTCGGTGCGACGGGCGCCGACGCCATGTCCGTGCTCGGCGCCTGGCCTGGCGCCACGCTCAACGCGACGTCTTCGCCCTGACGCCAGACACGCAGATCCTGCGCCTCGCCGACGTCTGCAAGCGCCACCTCGCGGGTCAGGTCACGAACCGTCTCGACCGGCTCGCCCGCGAACTCGAGGATGACGTCACCGACTTCGAGCCCCGCCTCGGCGGCCGGGCTGTCCGGCGTCACTTGCGCCACCAGCGCACCTTGATCTTCCTCGAGGCCGAGACTCTCGGCGATGGTCGGGGTCACCGACTGGATCTGCACACCGAGCCAGCCACGGCTGACGTAACCCTGCTCCTTGAGCTCGGCGATCAGCGGCTCGGCCAGATTGGACGGAATGGCGAAGCCGATCCCGACATTGCCGCCATTGGGCGAGAAGATCGCCGTGTTGATGCCGATGACCTGACCGTTGATGTCGAAGGTCGGGCCGCCCGAGTTGCCGCGATTGATCGGCGCATCGAGCTGCAGATAGTCGTCATAAGGTCCGGAATTGATGTCCCTACCACGCGCCGAGACGATGCCGGCGGTCACGGTGCCGCCGAGGCCGAACGGGTTGCCGACGGCAATGGTCCAGTCACCGACCCGAACACCGTCGCTATCGCCGAAGGTGAGGTGCGGCAGCGGTGCATCGCTCTCGACCTTGAGCAGTGCCAGATCGACCTTGTCGTCCTGGCCGACCAAGGTCGCATCGAGACGCGTTCCGTCTTGCAGAACGACCTCGATGCTGGTCGCCTCGCCGATGACGTGATTGTTCGTCACGACATAGCCTTCGGGATCGATGATGAACCCGGAGCCCATGGCCCTGCCGTCGCGCTGCGGCGCCTCCGGCCGCGGCGCCTGCCCTTCGGGCATCGGCAAGCCGAAGTCGCGGAAGAACGGCGCGAACGGGCTATCCTCCGGCATGCCCGGCATGCCGGGCTGGCTCACGACACTGGGGGCCGGCTGGGTGGTGACGACGCTGACCACGGCCGGCGACACCTGCTCGACGAGATCGGCGAAGCTGCCCGGCAGCTCACCGCTCGGCAGGGTCGCAGCGTTCAACGGCGAGATAAGGCCGGGCGCCAATGGCATGAGCGCCGTCGTGCCGACCAGGGCCGCCACCGCGAGCCGTCCAGCCTTGTTACGCCAGGTTACGTTGTTTTTCGCTAGCATCAGTTCGTTGCCCATTGCTGTTGCGCTCATAGCCGCTCCCCCGATCGATTGAGAGCGAACGACAGCGCCGCATATCGGCATCGACCAAGAACATTCCATGTCCGCACCGTTAAACTTCCTCAACCCACGCTTTAGATGGAGGCAGCCGATCACCCTTGCGTGTGTCGGTAGCGCTACCGCTGGGCCGCTCACCGGCAGGGCCGTAAGGGCCTTCCAAACGTGAGTGTCGCGAGCGACAAAAGCGGCACCGCCAAGCGCAAGAGGATACGCCATGCTGGTTCCCCGCCAGAAGACCCCGCCACTCGAGCTCGAGCTGCTCGGCCAAGGCAGCTTCAACCTCGATCAGATGACCGGAACGCGAGGCGCACTTCTGTGCTTCTATCGCGGCCTGCACTGCCCGCTCTGCGCCAAGTATCTCACCGATCTCGAGAACCGCACCGCGGCCTTCGCCGAGCGCGGCGTCGAGACGCTCGCGATCAGCAGCGACGGCCCTGAGCGCGCCCAGGCCATGGCCGAGAAGATCGACGCCAAGGATCTGCGCTTCGCCTTCGACCTGCCCTTGGCGACCGCGCGCGACTGGGGCCTCTACATCTCGACCAGCCGCGGCAAGACCTCGGTCGGTATCGAGGAGCCGCCGCTCTTCGCCGAGCCCGGCGTCTTCCTCGTCCACCCGGATCGCACCTTGTACTGGGCCTCGGTCCAGACCATGCCGTTCGCCCGGCCGAATTTCGGCGAGCTGCTGAGCGCGCTCGATTTCGTCATCGCCAACAACTACCCGGCGCGCGGCGAATACACCGGTGCGCTGGAAGGCTGAGCGGCTCGGCCGCGCCGCTCAGAGCCGGCTGCGGATGGGGTCGGCAGGGGTCGGGTCGAGACCGATCTCGGCCATGCCGATCTCGGCGAACGTGCCATCAGCGACCATCTCGGCGAGCGCGCCGTTGATCGCCGTGACCAGGTTCGGCTTGCCCGGCTTGACGGCCCAGCCCATCTGGTAGCTCTCGATGAACGGATCGACGAGGCGGAGCGGCAGACCGGCCGTCTTGATCGCATAGGCGCCGGCCACGGCGTCGGTGATGGCCGCGTCGATATTGCCGTTGGCGACATCCTGCAACGCATCCGGATCGGCACGGTAGGTTCTGACCTCGGCACCCAATGCCTCGGCCATCGGCACGAAGGTGGAGGCCACGATCACCCCGACCGTCGTGCCCTTGGCATCCTCGGGCGCCTGGATCGGCGACTCCTCGGCAACCACGAGCTTGGCCCCGGATTCGACCCAGGCATCGCAGAACGTGACCGACTCCTGACGCTCGGCGGTGATGCCCATCGGGTTGCTGACCATGTCGTAGCGATCGCTCAGCAGACCGACGAGGATCGAATCCCAGCTGATCACGACCGGCCTGTGCTCGAGGCCGAGGCGGCTCGCGATCTCGCGGATCACGGCAAGCTCGAAGCCCTGCAGCTCGCCGCTGGCATCGCGCATGCTGAACGGCGCGAAGCTGCCCTCGGTCGCGGTCGAGAGCACGCCCGGCTCCAGAAGCTCGAGCTCGGCAGCGGCCGCGGGTCGGCTGGTGAGCGCCGGAACGCTGGCGAGCGCCAGCCCGGTGAAGCCGGTCTGCAGCAAGCGGCGACGGTGCATTTCATTTCCTTCAGCTGAGGGTGGGCTAACGGGCAAGGTCGTGCCGTCGCTCGTACCAACGCGCGAACCAGGCAAGAACCGAGGTCATGGCGAGATAGAGAAATGCCGCCAGGATGTAGAACTCGAACGGGCGGAAGGTCGCGGCGATCATCGACTGGGCGTGCAGCGTCAGCTCGACCACGGTGATGGTCGAGAGCAGCGACGTGTTCTTCAGCGTGTTGATCGCTTCGTTGGTGAGTGCTGGAACGATGATGCGGACGATTTGCGGCAGGATGACGAAGCGGAGCATGTCGGCCGTGCCAAGGCCCAGGGCCCGCGCCGCATCGAACTGGCCCTGGGGAATTGCGTTCAGGCCGGTGCGGATGATCTCCGCCACATAGGCGCCGCTCGCGATCCCGAGCGCCAGCACGCCGGCGACGAAAGGCGAGAGCCGGAGACCGAGCTGCGGCAGGCCGAAATAGATGATGAAGATCTGGATGAGCGTGGGCGTGCCACGAATGAACCAGATATAGAGCTGTGCGGCCCAGCGAACCGGTCGGCGCGGCGACTGCCGGGCCAGCGCCACGAGGAGGCCGCAGAGCCAGCTGACGACGATGGTGACGATCGCGAGCTGAAAGGCGAGCCAGCTCGCGCGAAGAAAGCCCGGAAGATAGGGCCAGACGAACGCCAGCTTGGCGGCGAGGTCGGCCCAGAGCTCCAAGCATCGGACTCCCGGCTCAGCCGAGCGCGCTCGGGCGGCCGATGGCCGTCTCGAACGCTGCGATCGCCGCGGGCGACCAGTCCGCATCCGGACGCGGCTCGTGCTCGAAATGGCCGTACCCGTCCTTGCCACGGACCAGGGTGGCGGAATCGACCCCCTTGCTCTGCCGCACCCAGGGCGCGATGTAGCGCAGCACGACTCCCAGCCTCGGCACGTCGCTCGCATTGGGCTGCGAGCCGTGGACGATCGCCATGTGATGCAGGGACATCTGGCCGGGGTCGAGCTCGAGATCGACGACGTCCTCGGCCTCGATGTCGAGCTCGGCCGTCTGGCCGAAGAACAGCATGTTGTCCGCCGCATGGGTGTTGGTGTGCGCGATCTGGCCGAGCTTGTGGCTGCCGGCGACCACCTGCAGGCAGCCATTTTCTTTGCGGCTGGGCGTCAAGGCGATCCAGCAATTGACGATGCCGTCGAACGGCTCGAGCCCGGCATAGGTCGTGTCCTGGTGGAACGAGACATAGCCCGGGTCATGCGCCTGCTTGACGAAGAAATCGGATGACCAGAGCAGCAGGTCGGGCCCGAGAATGGCCGAGACCGGGTCCAGCACTCGGCTGTCGTGAACCAGGGCGTCGAGCCAGCCGACCAGGAGATGCGCCTTGAAGCGCTGCTCCCGGCCGAAAACCGCGCGCGCCCGCGCCTGAAACGGCTGATAGGCCGCTGCGGCCCGGGCAGCCTCGCCGGGCGAGAGCACGGTCAGCGGAAAGGCGTAGCCCTGCTCGGCAAAACGGCGCGCGAGGTCGTCCATGTCGGCTCCATCGAAGGGGCGAGCCAGCCGAGCGGCGCGGCCGGGACCCGGTCCGTCGGGGCCGGCTCATCTGGATACGGCTCGGCTAGGAATTGCGACGCGACGACGCGTCGTCAACCAGTAGCGCTCGAGGGCCGGCCCGATCATCGGCCAGACGCGCATGGCCGATATAGAGAATGGCGGTCGACGGCACGTAGCCGAAGGTGATGTCGAGCCGCCGGTCGACACCGCGTGGCCCGAGCCCGGCCATGGGTCCGACGGCGAAGCCGTGGCGGCGAAGGGCAGCACCAAGCTCGGCCGGACGAATGAAGCCCGACGCCTGGTGCGTGCCGGGCGGCAGCAGCCCCAGCACGCGCTCGGCCATGGTGACGACGGCGAACGCCGAGAGCGGATTGCGGTTGATGGTGTCGAAGAGGAAGAGCCCGCCCGGGCGCAGCACCCGCCGCACATTGGCGATCACTACATCCAGGTCCCGGACGTGCTCCAGAACGTCGACCGAGACAACGATATCGAAGGCGGCGTCGGCAAATGGCAGCTGCTCGCCGATCCCGGCGGCATACGCGATGCCCGATGCCGTGGCGTCGGCGCGGGCTCGGGCAGCGCCGAGCGCGTCGACGGCCGGGTCGATGCCGGTGACCGTGGCACCGCGCGCCGCCATGGCCTCGGCCATGAAGCCACCGGCGCAGCCGAGATCGAGAACGCGCTGCCCGCGCCAGCTGCCGACGATCGGATCGAAATGGCGCAGCCGGGCCGGCACCAGATTGTGCAGCGTCCGCAGCCAGCGCACGGAGCCCGACCACCAGTCGGCGGCCACACCGTCGTAGAGGGCGACGTCATGGTGACTGCCCGATCGAGCGACCATCGGCGGATGCCTCGTTTGTCAAAGATGCGATTGCGCTCGGATACGACGATCCGACGGCTTCGGTTTGCTCCGCAGCCGACCAGCCGTCACCTTCCCGGCTGTACGGCAGGGCCGCGAAGCGGTAGTGAAGCCGGCCAAAGCATGACAGCCGCAGGACCGATAGCGGCAGGCAGGAGACGACGATGACCACGACCATCGGGCATTTCATCAACGGCGCGGCCTACGCTGGGACGAGCAGCAGCTTCGGGCCGATCTACAACCCGGCCACCGGCGAGCAGACGGCGCAGGTCAGCATGGGCGCCGCAGCCGAGGTTCAGGCCGCCGTCGATGCGGCCAAGGCCGCGCAACCGGCCTGGGCCGATACCGCCGTCATTCGCCGTGCAAGGGTCATGTTCCGCTTCAAGGAGCTGATCGAGCAGAACATGGACGAGCTGGCCCGGCGGGTGACCGCCGAGCACGGCAAGACGCTGGACGACGCCAAGGGCTCGATCACCCGCGGCCTCGAGGTGGTCGAGTTCGCCTGCGGCATCCCGCAGCTCCTGAAGGGCGAGTTCAGCCACAATGTCGGCGCCGGCGTCGACCTGCTCTCGGTCCGCCACCCGGTCGGCATCGCCGCCGGCATCACGCCCTTCAACTTCCCGGCGATGATCCCGCTCTGGATGGCGCCGCTCGCCATCGCCTGCGGCAATGCCTTCATCCTCAAGCCGTCCGAGAAGGACCCGTCCTGCCCGATGCTGCTGGCCGAGCTGATGCTCGAAGCCGGCGCGCCCAAGGGCATCATGCAGGTCGTCAACGGTGGCAAGGACGCGGTCAACGCGATCCTGGCGCATCAGGACATCGCCGCCGTCAGCTTCGTCGGCGCCACCGCCACGGCCGAGTACATCTACCGGACCGGCACGATGGCCGGCAAACGCGTCCAGGCGCTGGGCGGGGCCAAGAACCACATGGTCGTCATGCCGGACGCCGATCTCGACATGGCGGTCGACGCGCTCATGGGTGCGGCCTACGGCTCCGCCGGCGAGCGCTGCATGGCGGTCTCGGTCGCCGTCCCGGTCGGCGAGGCGACCGCCGACGCGCTGATC
Source organism: uncultured Alphaproteobacteria bacterium (assembly GCA_942491185.1). Taxonomy (GTDB): domain Bacteria; phylum Pseudomonadota; class Alphaproteobacteria; order Geminicoccales; family Geminicoccaceae; genus SLRI01. The sequence goes on from CALOAB010000004.1 coordinate 197,483, forward strand.
GAGAAGCTGGCGCCCAAGGTCCGCCAGCTGAAGATCGGCCCCGGCACCGAGCCCGGCGTCGAGATGGGGCCGCTGGTCACCCGTGAGCATCTCGACAAGGTCAGGGGCTATGTCGATCTCGGCATCGAGGAAGGTGCGAAGCTCGTCGTCGACGGCCGCGACTTCAAGATGCAGGGCTACGAGAACGGCTACTTCATCGGCGGCTGCCTGTTCGACAACGTCACCGAGGACATGCGCATCTGCAAGGACGAGATCTTCGGCCCGGTGCTCTCGGTGGTCCGCAAGCCCGACTACCAATCGGCGCTGCAGATCATCAACGACCACGAATACGGCAACGGCACGGCCATCTTCACCCGCGACGGCGACGCCGCCCGCGCCTTCGCCAACGATGTGCAGATCGGCATGGTCGGCATCAACGTGCCGATCCCGGTGCCCATGGCCTTCCACAGCTTCGGCGGCTGGAAGCGCTCGCTCTTCGGCGACCACCACACCCACGGCATGGAAGGCATCCGCTTCTACACGAAGCAAAAGGCCATCACGACCCGCTGGCCCACCGGCATCCGCGCCGGCGCCGAGTTCAAGATGCCGACCATGGGGTGAGGCAGTCGGGCGACCAACCGCCCGGGCTGATCAGGCGAAAGGATTGACGATCCGCACGCCCGCGATCTCCTGACCGTCGGCCAGGTCCTCCGAGTAGAGCGTGCGGCAGCCGGCCTCCACGGCCGAGGCGATGATCAGCGCATCGTAGATCCGGTAGCCGTAGCGTTCGGCGATCGCGAGCGCGGCGCCGTGCAGCTCGAGGGTCAATGGGCTTGGCCCTCGGCACATCCGTCGGATCGCTTCGAGCGCCAAGAGCACTTCGGACCATTCCATCTTCAGCTTGCGGCGAGCAACATGAGTGAACTCGTTCAAGACCTGAACGCTGATGCAGCCGCCTGACTGCATCAGCTGCTCAGCGACGACCGTTCGCCGCCCTTCGTCCCCGAACGCGTAGATCGCAATATTGGTGTCGAAAAAGACCTCAGCGCTCATTCGCCTCGTCGCGATCGAACTTGTAGCCCTCGGGCAATGGCCGCCGCAGCCTGCGCATGGTCGCTAGCGCCCACTCACGATCCGAGTCGCGCACGATCTCCAACCTGCCGGCTCCCGCTGGCCGCACCTCGACCTCGTCGCCTTCGACCAGCTGCAGCTCCTTGACCAGCTTGGCCGGCAATCTGAGCGCCAGGCTGTTGCCCCACTTGGCGACCCGCATGACCACACCTCATTGATATACATCTAGATAAATGTATATCATTTGCGGTTGGCGAGCAAGCGCTGGCAGCCTGCCGAGCCGATCGATATGCTGGCGGAAGAATCGAGAGAGGGAGGCTGCACATGGCCGGTGGTGGTCAGATCGACACGATCAAGCTCGGGCGAACCAATCTGCGGGTCACACCGATCTGCTTCGGCACGTCGGGCCTCGGCGACATGCCGGGCACCTATGGCTACGCCGTCGACGAGGAGCGGGCTTACGCCACCGTTCGGGCGATCCTGGCAGGCCCCGTCAACTTCCTCGACACGTCGCGCAATTACGGACTGGGCCGTTCCGAGGCACGGGTGGGTGCCGTGATCAAGGAGCTGGGCGGCCTGCCGCCGGGCTTCGTCATCTCGTCCAAGCTGGACCGCGACATGGAGACCTTGCGCTTCGATGCAGCCCGCGCCCGGCGCTCGCTCGAGGAAAGCCTCGAGGCGCTCAACGTCGATCGCATTCAGCTGCTGCACCTGCATGACCCCGAGCACGCGGCCGATCTCGGCGAGATCACCGCCAAGGGCGGCGCCATCGCCGAGCTCTTCAAGATGAAGGAGGAGGGTCTGGTCGACGCCGTCGGCCTCGCCGCCGGCCGCATCGACGTCATGATGCCGATCCTCAAGGACTGGGATTTCGACGCGCTGATCACCCACAACCGCTTCACGCTCACCAACCGCAACGCCGAGCCGATGATCGCGCTGGCCCAGGAGCGCGGCATCGCCGTCCTCAACGCGGCGCCCTATGCCGGCGGCGTGCTCGCCAAGGGGACGGCCGAGCATCCGCGCTACGTCTACCAGGAGGCCTCCGACGCGATGCTGGAGCCGGTGCGCAAGGTCGAGGCCGTCTGCGCCAGGCATGGCGTGCCGACCGGGCCGGTAGCGCTGCAGTTCTCGATGCGCGAGCCGCGGATCGCGTCCACCATCTGCGGCGTCAGCAAGCCCGAGCGGGTGGCGCAAACCCTGGAATGGGCGCGCTTCGAGGTGCCGCAGGCCGTCTGGGACGACCTGGCAGCCCTCCCGTTCGCTACCGACGACCCGGAGGCGACCCGCGTCTACAAGCCGACCTGAGCCCGCCTGGCGCGCGAGCGACGCTGTCGTCAGCTCGCGATCGTGCCGCCCAGCTCGTCGTCGATGTGCGCCTGGATGATCTCGTCGATCGAGGCGTCGGCCTCGTAGCCCATGGCCAGCGCCCGTGCCGAGGTGAAGTTGAACGGCCAGCCGTCGACGATCTTCTGGATCTTCGGATCGGGCACCTGCTTGACCCGGCCGGCCACCTCGTCGCCAGCGATCCGCTGCAGCGCGTCGAGCGCGTCGCCGATGCGAACGGCAATACCCGGTAGCGTCAGGCTGCGGATTTGCCCGAAAGCGTCCGACGGCAGCTCGGCCGTCTTGACGAAGGCATCGATCACCCGGCGTGGCGACAGGATGTACATGGTCGAGTCCAGGTTGACCGGGCAGACCGCCTCCTGGCCGGCCAAAGGCTCCCTGATGATCGAGCTGGCGAAGGTGGACGCGGCCTTGTTCGGCTTGCCGGGACGGACGACGATCGTCGGCAGCCGGAGCGAGCGGCCGTCGATGAAGCCCTTGCGCGTGTAGTCGGCGACCAGCAGCTCGCAGGCGGCTTTCTGCGTTCCGTAGGAGGTCTGCGGCGTCAGGTGGAACTCGTCGCCGATGGCGTCCGGCACTGGCCCGCCGAAGACCGCCAGCGTGCTGGCGAAGATCAGCCGCGGGCAGGTGCCGAGCGCGCGCAGGCCTTCGAGAATGTAGCGGGTGCCGTCGAGATTGACCTTGTAGCCGAGGTCGAAATCCTCCTCGGCGTTGGCGCTGACGATGGCGGCCAGATGCACGACGAGGTCGAAGCCCGGCGCCAGCAATTGCGCCACCGCCACGTGATCGCTGATGTCGAGCGTGGTCTTCTGCAGCCGCGGATCGTCGGCCAGGAGCTCGAGGCCGAAGACGTCGGCGGCCGTGACGGTGTCGATCTGCTGGCCGTCGACGCTGCCGCTCGCCAGGAGCCGCTCGGTCAGCTTGCGGCCGATGAAGCCACCCGCTCCGGTGATCAGAATACGCACTGTCGCTCCCCTCGAAGATCGTCGGCGGCACACTTGGACCGCGCTGGTTATCGTTCTGTTGCAGCCAACGCTGGTCTGAGGCAAGGTGCAACGCATCGGGTCTAGACCAAGACCAGAACCAAAAACACCTTCAGGGGGTGCTAATGTTCAATCGTTTCACACGCCGTGACTCCATCAAGCTCGGCGCCGGAGTGGGTGCTGCGACACTGCTCGGCAGCACGTCGCTCATGGCGCAGATCCCGGCAGCCGACGTGGCGCCGCCCGATCTGCCGATCGAGGACGGTGCCAGCCTCACGCTGCTCCGGCCGACCAAGTTCGTCGCCACCGACGAAGAGATCTGGCTCGCCAACACCGCCAAGTTCACCGAGCAGACGGGCATTCCGGTCAAGGTCGAGTTCGAGGGCTGGGAGGACGTGCCGACCAAGACGGCCGTTGCCGCCAATGTCGGCTCGGGGCCTGACCTGATCATCGGCTTTTCCGACAATCCGCATCTCTACAAGGACAAGCTGGTCGATCTCACCGACATCACGACCTATCTCGGCGAGAAGTACGGCGGCTGGTGGCCGCTTGCCGAGCGCTACGGCACCGACCCCGACACCGGCGCCTGGATCGCCATGCCGGTCGGCGCCTCGGGCGGCCGGGTCGTCTACCGCAAGTCCATGCTGGAGGCGATCGGCCTCGACGGTGTGCCCGCCGAGACCGACGGCTTCCTCGCCATGGCCAAGGACCTGCAGGCCAACGGCACGCCGATGGGCCTGGCCCTGGGCAACGCGGCCGGCGACGGCAACGCCTGGTGCAATTGGCTGCTCTGGGCGTTCGGCGGCCGGATGGTCGACGACGAGGGCAAGCTGGCAATCGACAGCCCGGAGACGGTGGCAGCGCTGACCTACGGCAAGGAGCTCTACGAGACCTTCATCCCGGGCACGCTGTCCTGGCTGGACTCCAACAACAACAAGGCGTTCCTCTCCGGCGAGATCTCGCTCACCCAGAACGGCATCTCGATCTACTACGCCGCCAAGACCTCCGAGGACCCGGCCATCAAGGCAATGGCCGACGACATCTACCATGCAAGGATGCCGATCGGACCCGCGGGCATGCCGACCGAGCGGAGCCTGGTCTTCAACTCGATGGTCTTCAAGCACTCGCCCTACCCGAACGCCGCCAAGGCCTACCTGACCTTCATGATGGAATCGGATCAGTACGGCGAGTGGCTGCAAAAGGGCATCGGCTACTTCAACCACCCGCTGCAGGCCTATGACGCCAGCCCGGTCTGGACCGAGGATCCCAAGCACGAGGCCTACAAGCACGTGATGAAGGATGCGCTGTGGGACGGCTACTCGGGTCCGCTGGGTGCGGCCAGTGCGGCCGTGCTCGCCGATTTCATCGTCGTGCAGATGATTGCATCGGTGTGCTCGGGCCAGGCGACGCCCGAGGAGGCCGCGGCCGAAGCCGCACGCCGCGCCAGCCGCTACTACAAGACCTGAGCTGAGAGCCCGATACGGCGCGCTGTCACCCGTGAGCGGGTAGATGGCGCGCCGTTGCCGGAACCCTGGAGAAGAGCATGGCGATAACGGCCCAAGATTCCGCGTTTCAGCGTGCCGAGGAATCGTGGCTCGCCAAGTTGTTCGACACCAAGTGGTTCCTCATCATCATCTGCATGCTGCCCTGTGTCGGGCTCTTGATGGTGTTCCTGTCCTACCCCTTGGGACTCGGCATCTGGCTGGCCTTCACCGACACGCGGATCGGCGGCACCGGCGAGTTCATCGGTCTCGAGAACTATGCGTGGCTGGCCGGTGACCCGATCTTCTGGATGTCGGTCACCAACACGCTGCTCTACACCGTCGTCGCAACGATCGGGAAGTTCGCGCTCGGGCTCTGGCTGGCACTGCTGCTGAACCACCATCTGCCGATGAAGTCACTGCTGCGGGCCATCATCTTGATCCCCTGGATCGTCCCGACGGTGCTCTCGGCCATCGCATTTTGGTGGATCTACGACGCTCAGTTCTCGATCATCTCCTACGTGCTGGTCGACGTGCTCGGTTGGCGGGAAACCTACATCGATTTCTTAGGAGACCCCTGGAACGCGCGGATCTCGCTGATCGTCGCCAATATCTGGCGCGGCATCCCGTTCGTCGCGATCTGCCTTCTGGCCGGCTTGCAGACCATATCGCCTTCGCTCTACGAGGCGGCGATGCTGGACGGCGCCACGCCCTGGCAACGCTTCGTCAACGTGACGGTGCCGATGCTCATGCCGATCCTCGCGGTCGTGCTGACCTTCTCGGTGATCTTCACCTTCACCGACTTCCAGCTGGTCTACGCCATCACCCGCGGCGGGCCGGTGAACTCGACGCATCTCATGGCAACGCTGGCGTTCCAGCGAGGCATTCCAGGCGGCCAGCTCGGAGAAGGCGCGGCCATCGCGGTCGCCATGATCCCGTTCCTGGTCGCCGCAACGGTCTTCAGCTACCTGGCCCTCGCCCGGCGCAAGTGGCAGCAGGGGGGTAGCGATGACTGAAGCCGCAATCACGGCCAACGACGGCAAGAACGACGACAGCGGCGAACGCCAGGGTGCCATCAGCTGGGCCTCGCTGCCACGCCGGGTGGTGACGATCTACACCCCGCTGATCGCCTTCGTCATCATCCTGCTCTTCCCCTTCTACTGGATGACGATCACCACGCTCAAATCGAACGAGGAGCTCTACAACTACGCCGAGCACAATCCCTTCTGGGTCAGCTCACCGACGCTCGCCAATATCAACAAGCTCTTGTTCGAGACCGATTATCCATCGTGGCTGATGACCACGATGACGGTCGCCATCGTCGCGACGTTCCTGTCGGTTTTCGCCTCGGTGCTCGCGGCCTACGCCATCCAGCGCCTGCGCTTCAAGGCCTCGAACTGGGTCGGGCTCGCCATCTATCTGGCCTACCTGGTGCCGCCCTCGATCCTGTTCATTCCGCTGGCCACCATGATCTTCCAGATCGGCGTGTACGATTCGCCCTGGGCGCTGATCCTCACCTACCCCACCTTCCTCATCCCGTTCTGCACCTGGCTGCTGATCGGCTACTTCAAGTCGATCCCCTACGAGCTCGAGGAATGCGCCCTGATCGATGGCGCCTCGCGGCTCCAGATCCTGTGGAAGATCACCCTGCCGCTCGCGGTCCCGGGCCTGATCTCGGCCGGCATCTTCGCCTTCACGCTGTCCTGGAACGAGTTCATCTATGCGCTGGCCTTCATCCAGTCGGCAGAGAACAAGACCGTGCCAGTGGCCGTGCTCACCCAATTGGTCGTCGGCGACGTCTACCACTGGGGCTCGCTGATGGCAGGCGCGCTATTGGGCTCGATCCCGGTGGCACTCTTCTACTCGTTCTTCGTCGAGTACTATGTCTCGAGCCTGACGGGTGCGGTGAAGGAGTAGTCAAGCTGTCGCAATGCCGACGCTTCTCCTTACATGTCACGCGCTCTTTGGCATAAAAAGCTGATCGGGAATGGTGCTTCCCGTTCAGTTCCGAGGGTCGCAAAAGGGGGGAAGACATGTTCGGATCGCTGACGGCCGACGACGCGGCGGCGTTTGCCAGGGACGGCTACGTCATCAAGCGCGGCTTTCTTGCGGGCGATGAGGTCGAGCTCGCACGGTCGATGATCGAGACCGATCCCGCCATCCGGCGAAACGTGCTGAAGATCGCCGACGGCGAAGGCGGCTCCACCGCGCTCGCGCTCTGGAACCATCCGGGCGATGACGTGTTCGGTGCAATCGCCCGATCGGAGCGCGTTGCCGGTGGCGCCGAGAAGCTCCTCGGCGGTGAGGTCTACCATTACCATTCGAAGCTCACGATGAAGATGCCGGGGCATGGTGGCCGCTGGGAATGGCACCAGGATTACGGCTACTGGTACCAGAATGGCTGCCTGTTCCCCGACATGCTGTCGGTGGCGATCGCCATCGATCCGCAGACCAGGCCCAATGGCTGCATGCAGGTGCTCAAGGGCAGCCATCTGCTGGGCCGCATCGAGCACGGACGGGTGGCCGGCCAGACCGGCGCCGATGTCGAGCGGGTCGAGCATGCGATGGAGCAGCTCGAGCTCGTGCATTGCGAGATGGAGCCCGGTGACGCGCTCTTCTTCCATTCGAACACGCTGCACGCCTCGGCCGCCAACACCACGGACAAGCCACGCCGGCTGCTGATCTGCTGCTACAACAAGGCCACCAACAACCCGTACAAGGCCCACCACCACCCACAATACACGCCGCTCGAGAAGCTGCCCGACGAGGCGGTGCGCAAGGCCGGGCTGGCGCAGGCCGACGAGGCATCCCGCGCGTTCCTGCACGAGGACGAGGACGACACCACGGAAGCCCGCAAGGCCGGCTGAGCATCGATGCTCGGCAGGTCTCGGCGCGGTTTCTTGCCCACCACAAGGCCCAGCTGTCGACAGCCGACCTGAGCAAAGACCCGTCGGCAATCGGTCGAAGCGCGTGCGCTGCTGCAGGGCTCCCTAGAGGAGCCAGAGCAGCAGGAAGGCTCCCAAGACAAGGCGATAGATGACGAAGGGCGTGAAGCTGAACCGCTTGAGCCACGCCATCATTGCCCAGATCGCCAGCAGCGCCGCGACGAACGAAAAGGCAGCAGCGTAGACGGCATCCGCTTGCAGCGTCGCATCACCGCTCTGCCAGAGCTCGAGCCCGCCCAGCAAACCCGCCGCGATGATCGTCGGGATCGACAGGAGCAACGAAAAGCGCGCGGCCTCGGTGCGGCTGAAGGCGAGAAACAGCGCTGCGGTCATGGTGATGCCCGAGCGGCTCACCCCTGGAATCAGCGCCAATGCCTGAAACAGGCCGATCAGCAACGCGTCGCGGTAGGTCATGCCGGCAAGGGTGCGCTCGGCCGCGTCGCCCTTGCGATCGGCGAAATAGAGCACGACGCCGAAGCCGATCGTCGTGGCGGCGATGATCAGCGGACTCCTCAGCTCACCAGCGACAACCCCCTTCAGCAGAGCGCCGAGCACGACGACCGGGATGGTGGCGACGACGATCTGCAGCAAGAGCCGCGTGTCGCCGTCGGCCCGACCGGTCACCAGGTTGATGCCGCCGACGATCAAGCGCCGAACCTCGCCGTGAAAATAGGTCATCACGGCCAGAAGAGTGCCGAGATGCACAGCGATATCGATCGCCAGGCCCTGATCCGCCCAGCCGAAGAGCTGCGGCACCAAGATCAGATGCGCCGAGGAGCTGATCGGCAAGAACTCGGTGATGCCCTGCACGACGGCCAGAACGAGCAGATTCAACCAATCCATCGACGATCCTTTGCCCTGCTCGCTAGCGCCTTGTGCCGTGCCCGCCGACAGCCGCCGAGCCAACCCGGCGAGCTATCACCGAGCCGACAGTGGCGCTGCTTGATCGGCCGGGCGCGTTTTGCCATACCCGCTGCGGATGTCACGTCGCAACCCGCAGTCGCGTGGCACACTATCCGAAAGAGAATGAGAGCACGTTAACGATGGACGCCACCTCGGGCAGTGGCCCGCGAGCCATGGTCGTCGACGAGCGACCAGCCATCGAGTCGCCAGCCGAACCCGAGCCCGCGAGACACGTTTCGCCGGCCTCTGACGCGTTGAGCATTGGTCGCGGGCGTTGCCCCGGATGAGCCAGGCCTGAAGGGCCGACGTCTCTTCCGGGTGGCCCAGAGCCTGGAGGAGATGGACGATGGTCGACGACACGCCTGGCATGGAGCGGCCGACCGAGCCGCCATTCGACGCGACGCAGCATCCAGCAGACCTCGGCGAGCTGATCGAGGAGATGAGCCTGGACGAGGCCCGATCGGCCCTCCTCTCCTTGCCGCTGGAACTGGGTGCCGAAACGTTCGGCTATCTGACCCCGGAGACCCAGGTCGGTCTGGCCAAAATGCTGCAGCGGGGCGAGCTCGCGGCGATCGTCAGCGAGATGAAGAGTGATGACCGGGCGGATCTCTACAACCGCCTGACGCCCAAGCAGCAAAATGCGCTCCTGCCGGGCCTGGCGCAGGCCGAGCGCGAGGATATTCGCCGACTGGCGGGGCACGAGGAAGGCACGGCCGGGGCGATCATGACCTCCGAATATGCCACCTTGACCGCCAACCTCACCGTGCGCGAGGCGCTGAGCAAGCTGCGCCGCGAGGCACCGGACAAGGAGACCATCTACCGCGCCTACGTCATCGACGACGATCGCCGGCTGATCGGTTCGCTACGGCTGCAAACCCTGATCCTCGCGAGCCCGAAGCAGCTGATCGGCGCCGTGATGGAGCGGGAGACCCGGGCGGTCAACGTCGACGACGACCAGGAAGAGGTCGCCCGCAGCATCGCCAAGTACGACATCATTGCTGTGCCCGTCGTCGATGCGAACGGACGCCTCGTCGGCATCGTCACCCACGACGACGCGACGGACGTGCTGCAGGCCGAGGCGACCGAGGACTTCCAAAAAGTCGGCAGCGTCGGCTCGATGGTCGACAGCATCGCCTCGGCCAGTATCGGCCTGCTCTACAAGAACCGGATCTACTGGCTCGTGCTGCTGGTCTTCGGCAACCTGCTCTCCGGTGCCGGGCTGGCCTTCTACGAGGACACGATCGCCGCCTATGTCGTTCTCGTCTTCTTCTTGCCGGTTCTGATCGGCAGCGGCGGCAATGCCGGCTCGCAGAGCTCGACCCTGATGGTCCGCGCGCTTGCCACGGGCGATGTCCAGATGAAGGACTGGGGCCGCATGCTGTTTCGCGAGCTTTCGGTCGCAACCCTGCTCGGTCTCACCATGGCCGTCGCCATCTCGGCCATCGCCGGCTACCGCGGTGGCTGGGAAGTGGCGGCCGTGGTCGCCGGATCGATGCTGTTGATCGTCACCATGGGCAGCCTGATCGGCATGTCGATGCCGTTCCTGCTCAGCCGCCTCAAGCTCGATCCAGCAACCGCCAGCGCGCCGTTGATCGCCTCGATTGCCGACATCCTGGGCGTCGTCATCTACTTCTCGATCGCGACGGCCTTCCTCATCAGATAACGGCCGATCATCAAGCGCCGTAGCGTGGCCGACCAATCGCCGTGGCGCGCACTCGGATCTCCGTGACGATGTCGTGCCCGCCGGCAAGTGTCGCTCGATCCTCCTCGATGGACACGGTGACGACCGGTGCGATGGCGCCTGCCTCACGTGCCGCGGATGCCGCCGCCTCCCTGGCATCGGCCGCGAGCGCTGCGCGAGCGGCGTCGACGTCGGCAAGCTCGACGACCCGGTCGCCGAGATAGAGCGTCAGGCGCTCCTCGCTCATCCTCGCAGCGATGCGATCGACATGCCGCACGACATCGCCGACGACGGCACCGATGGCGTTGCAGACCTGATAATGCGGCGGCAGCACCAGCCGACTGCCCAGCCGCTCCGGAACACCCTCGTAGAGCAGTGCTGCCGGTCCACCCACCGCGACGACCGGCCGGTCGAGGGTCAGGGCAAGCGCCAACGGCCCCTCGGCAGGCCTGCCCTCGAGAACGCGGGCGAGAGGTGCTGCCTCGAGCAGCGCGTCGAGCGACTGAACGCTGCCGCCCGACGCTTCCCAGGTCGCACCCACCAGTGCTCGAGCGCTGGCGGTTCTCGCCACCTCCAAGACCATCCGGGCAAATTCAACTGGCCCCGCCGCCTCTGCCCCGTCCGGTGCCGGCCGCTTGCGCATCTCCAGGCGAGCCCCGAGCTGCGCCGCCTCGGTTGACCAGCCGGTCTGCAAGCCCAGCACATGGGCTGCGTCGCTGGGCGTGAACCCGCCAATCACCACCCGGCCCTGACGGCACAGCGCGTCCAGCGGGATCGCCAGATGCTCACGATCCACCACCACCTCGAGCGATCGGGGGCCACCCTCGAGCAAGGCCAGAAGACGCGCTTGGCTGCGGCTCGCGGACGCGTCATCTGACGGTCCGTCGAGCCGTAGCGCGAAGCGTGCATCGCCGGCGCGCGAAACGCCCCGCTCGATCTCGCTCTGCAGGGTAGCCAGGACGGACGGGTGGTGGTGCGCCAGCAGCGCCAGCGGCACGACGCGGCGGGGCCCGATGCTGAGCCCGCCATCGGCAGTGCTGCCGACCTCACTGTCACCGCCGAGGCCGGTGGTGACGAGATCGATGGCCTCGACCATGGTGCGGTGGCCACCAACGACAGCGCCTGCCTTGGCGAGGCGGGGCCGACCGGCGTCGAGGATCGCTATATCCGTCGTCGTGCCGCCGACATCGCTGACGACGGCTCGCTCCAGCCCGCAGAGATGCGCAGCACCGACAACGCTCGCCGCCGGGCCGGATAGGACCGTCTCGATCGGCCGCGTCTTGGCGACCGTCGCCGCCATGAGTGCGCCATCGCCACGCACGACCATCAGTGGTGCGGCGATGCCGAGCTCGTCCAGCCGCCGCTCGACCGCCGCCACCAGCCGCGCAATTGGTGGGATCAGCCGCGCATTGATGAAGGTCGTGAGCGCCCGGCTCGGCGCATCGAGCCGGCTGGTCAGCTCGGACGACAGCGTCACCGGCAGGCCCGTGCGAGCGACGATGCGCGCCGCTGCCTGGTGCTCGTGTGTCGGGTTCCTGACCGCGAACGCTCCGGTCACGGCAACCCCGGCCACCTGCCCGCGCATCTTGTCGATCGCCTGATCGAGGGCCGGCAGATCGAGCGGCCGTCGCTCGGCGCCGAAAGCATCGTGGCCACCGTCGACGAAGGCCACCGGCGCCTTGCCGACCGCCGCCGCCAAGCCGCCGCGCGCGAGGCTCTCGGACCCCAAGCCGATCATGACCAGACCGACGTCGCCGCCTCGCCCCTCGACGAGCGCATTCGTCGCCAGGGTCGTCGACAACCCGACGAGCTTGATGTCTCCTGCAAGAGCAGGAGGTTGGCCCGCGAGGACGGCCGAGACCGCCGCCGCAATGCCGACATACAAGTCGCCCGGCGTGGTCAGCGCCTTGGCGGCAGCAACGACCACATCGTCGCCATCGAGGATGACCGCGTCCGTGTAGGTGCCACCGGTATCGATCCCGAGACGCATGACCGTTGATCCGGCTTCGCTGGAGGACTATCGAGCGGCTTGATGGTCGGCGTGCGCGGCTTGCATGCCCAGGATCGGCAGCCGGGCGTCTCTCGGCACCACTCGATACCTGCTTCTAGCACAGCCAGCAGTCTTAGGAACGAAGGGCTCGACGTCGATGCTCAAGACGGTCTCCAGCAACTGGGCATTGCTTCTCGGCATCGCCTTGCTCGTCCTCGGCCTGGCCCTGCAGAACACGCTCTTGGGCGTTCGCGCTACGATCGAGGGCTTTCCGGCATCGATAACCGGCATCATCATGTCTGGCTACTCGATGGGCTTTCTGGTGTCGGCGTTCTTCACGCCGAAGATGGTGGCGAACGTCGGCCATGTCCGCGTCTTTGCGGCGCTGACTGCTGTCGCGTCATCGTCGATCCTCGCGCACAGCTTTCTCGTCGAGCCAGTCGCCTGGTTCGCCTTTCGCTTCATCACCGGCTTTTGCATCAGCGGCGCCTATGTGATCTGCGAAAGCTGGCTCAACAAAGCCGCGACCAATGAAAACCGCGGATCGCTGCTGTCCATCTACATGGTCGTTCAGCTCGCGGCGTGGGCGGCCGGCCAGCTGCTCTTGAACATCGCCGATCCAGCCGGATTTCGCCTCTTCATCATCGTCTCGGTGCTCTTGTCGATCGCCGTCGTGCCGATGCTGTTGAGTGCAAGCCCGGCGCCAGCAATGGCGGCGGCCCGCCATTTCAGCCTGCTCAGCCTCTATCGAAGCTCGCCGTTGGGCTTTGTCGGCATGTTCGGGGTCGGGCTCAGTCAAGGGGCATTCTTCAGCATGGGCGCCGTTTTCGCGGGCGCCGCCGGTCTCGGGATCGCCGAGATATCCTACTTCATGGCCCTGACCATCCTGGGTGGCGTGATCATGCAATGGCCGATCGGCAGGCTTTCCGACAAGCTCGACCGCCGCAAGGTGTTGACCGGCACGACCATCATCGCTGGTCTCGCGACCGGCTTGATCGGCATCATGGGCACGGGAGATTTCCGGGTCGTGATTGCCGCGTTCTTCGTCTATGGCGGGATGTGCCTGCCGATGTATGCGCTCTGCATCGCGCACACCAATGACTATCTCGATCCCGACGACATGGTGGCGGCCAGCGGCACGCTGGTGCTGGTCGCCGGCCTCGGATTGGTGGCCGGCCCGCTCACGGTTGCCGCGGCAATCGACATCCAAGGTCCCGCCGGCTTCGCGCTCTTTCTTGCGATCGTGCATCTGGGCGTCGGCGCCTTTGCGCTCTTCCGCATGACCCGTCGGGGCTCGGTGCCGATGGAAGCGCAAGGCCATCATATCTACGTGGCGCAGCCGAGCCCGGTCGCCGCTGCGCTTGCCCAGGAAGCCGCCGTCGAAAGCCATAGCGAGCACGAAGCCGCCGAGATGACAAATTCTCCACTCGCCTCATCAACCGAGCGTGGATATACATAAGCTGTCTGTCAGTGCTGAGGGCCGTTTTCGACCTTGTCCGTGTCCCGTCTTCGCCGCGTAATTGCAAAATCGCGTCCGAACGGACCATCCGTCGCGAGACCCTCTCGGCGCTTCACCATGCTGACGTCGTGCGGTTGCTCGCTCTTGGGCGAGAGAATGGTGGGTGTTTCACGCCCACCTCGAAAGATGCCGTCGAGAAGCAGCGACAGGCTCAATAGCCCTGGCGTCGACTCCTTGCTTACTTACCCGGGAGCCGCTCGATGAGCAGCAAAATATTCGTCGCGAACTTTCCCTTCAGCACCACCTCGGAAGAGCTGTCCGACCTGTTCGGTCAGCATGGTGAGGTGGTGTCCGCCAAGGTGGCAACGGATCGAGAAACCGGCCGCAGTCGCGGCTTCGGCTTCGTCGAGATGGGTTCGCCGGATGCCGCCGCTGCGGCGATCCAGCAGCTCAACGGGTTCGATCTCGGTGGTCGCCCCCTGGCCGTTCGCGTCGCCGAGGATCGCGGCGGACCCGGCGGCGGGCGAGGCGGTCCAGGCGGCCCACGACGGGACTCTTTCGGCCGGCCACCACGCCGCCAGTTCTGAGCTCGCTCGCCGGGGCGACGCTCCGGCGCCGATCAGGGCTGCATCTCCCCTGGGAACGCTTGTGGGAGACGATGGGTGCTGCCCTGAGGCCGTTGTCGCATGGCATCGCAATCGGCGCCGCATTGAAGCTGCCCCATAGCCTGACTACATGGCCGATGCCGGCAATTTGCTGCCGGTCCTGCGTTTCTCTCTGGCATTGGTGATGATCGTCGAGCTGAATGCGCGATCCCGCGAGGTCTTCCGCCAGATCGTCGACGCCTACATGGCGACCGGCGAGCCGGTCGGCTCACGCACGATCTCGCGCCGCCTCGACGACCAGCTGTCGCCCGCGACCGTCCGCAACGTCATGGCGGACCTCGAGGAGGCGGGCCTGCTCTGCGCGCCGCACACCTCCGCCGGCCGCCTGCCGACCCAGGCCGGCCTGCGCCTCTATGTCGACGGCCTGCTCGAGATCGGCGGCATCGCCGAGGAGGACCGCCACCGCATCGACAGCCAGTGCGCCGTCGCCGGCCGCAGCATGGAGGCGGTTCTGGCCGACGCCACCGAGACGCTCTCCGGGCTCTCGCGCTATGCGGGGCTGGTCATCGCCCCCACCACCAAGCGCCCCTACAAGCACATCGAGTTCGTGCCCTTGAGCCCCGGCCGGGCGCTGGTCGTCACCGTGACCGACGGCGGCATGGTCGAGAACCGCGTGATCGAGGTGCCGGTCAGCATGTCGCCCGCGACCCTGGTCGAGGCCGGCAACTACCTCACGGCCAGGCTGGCCGGGCGAACCTTCGCCGAGGCCCGCCTGGAGATCGAGCGCGAGATCCAGGCACGTCAGGGAGAGGTCGACGAGCTGACCGCCAAGGTCGTGGCGTCCGGCCTCGCCACCTGGGGCGGCGCCGACCAGGATGACGGCGGCACGCTGCTCGTGCGTGGCCACGCCAACCTGCTCGACGATGTCAGCAACCTCCTCGATCTGGAGCGCATCCGAGCACTGTTCACCGCGCTCGAGACCAAGCGCGCCTTCCTCAAGTTGATCGAGCTGTCCGACGCGGGTAAAGGCGTGCAGATCTTCATTGGTGCGGAGAACGAGCTCTTCGCCCATAGCGGCTGCTCGGTGATCATCGCCCCCTACCGCGCCGGCGACGACAGTGGGCAACCGCCATCCGTGGTGGGCGCGATCGGCGTGATCGGCCCGACCCGAATGAATTATTCGCGGATCATTCCGATGGTCGATCATACGGCCCGAGTGATCAGCCGCCTCTTGGGCAGCCCCAATAGCGAGAAAGACTGATGCAGAACGAGAACGACAAGCCCGAGGACATCCATCCGGAGACTGCCGAGGCGCCGGCTCCGGATAGCGAGCAACAGCCGGACCGCGACCTGGAAGCCGAGCTCAAGGACGCGCAGGACAAGCTGCTGCGCACCCTGGCAGAGATGGAGAACCTCCGGCGCCGACATACCCGCGAGCTCGACGAGGCCAGGAAATACGCCATGGCCGGCTTCGCCCGCGATCTCTTGGACGTCGGGGACAACATGCGCCGCGCCATCGCCGCGGTGCCCGAGGATGCGCGGCAGTCGTCCGATCTGGTCGAGACGCTGCTCTCTGGCGTCGAGCTCACCGAGCGCACCCTCCTCGGCGCCTTCGACAAGCACGGCATCAAGAAGGTGACACCCGAGCGCGGCGAGAAGTTCGACCACAACCGCCACCAGGCGATGTTCGAGGTGCCCACGCCCGACCTGCCGCCCGGCCACGTCGCCGACGTCATGCAGAGCGGCTGGGTGATCAGCGATCGCCTGCTCCGGCCGGCCATGGTCGGCGTCACCAAGAAGGCGCCGGGGCCTGCCCCGGAAGGCCCGGGCCAGCCGGACGACGGCACCAACCGCGGCACGACCGTCGACACCAACGCCTGAGCCACAGGCTCTCTCGTCATCGAGGATTGATTATGGACGGCAGCGTCAAGAAGGTCGTGCTCGCCTACTCGGGCGGTCTCGACACCTCCGTCATTCTGCGTTGGCTGCAGGACACCTATAGCTGCGAGATCGTGACCTTCACCGCCGATCTCGGCCAGGGCGAGGAGCTTGAGCCGGCCCGGGCCAAGGCCGAGATGATGGGCGTCAAAGAGATCTACATCGAGGATCTGCAAGAGGAGTTCGTTCGCGACTTCGTCTTCCCGATGTTCCGCGCCAACACGGTCTACGAGGGCACCTATCTGCTCGGCACGGCGATCGCCCGGCCGCTGATCGCCAAGCGGCTGATCGAGATCGCGCACATGGTGGGCGCGGATGCCGTCTCGCATGGTGCCACCGGCAAGGGCAATGACCAGGTCCGTTTCGAGCTCGGCTGCTATGCCCTCGACCCATCCATCAAGGTCATCGCACCCTGGCGCATCTGGGATCTCAGCAGTCGTGACAAGCTGATCGAGTATGCCGAGCGCCGGCAGATTCCGATCCCGCGCGGCAAGCGCGGCGAGCCACCCTACTCCACCGACGCCAACCTGCTGCACATCTCCTACGAAGGCCTGGCGCTGGAGGACCCCTGGGTCGAGGCGGACGAGGGCATGTTTACGCGCTCGGTCAGCCCGGAGCTCGCCCCGGAGCAGCCGACCTATGTCGAGATCGGCTTCGAGCGCGGCGATGCGGTCAGCGTTGACGGTGTGGAGCTCTCGCCGGCCAACCTGCTCAGGCGCCTCAACGACCTCGCCGGCGCCAATGGCATCGGCCGCCTTGATCTGGTCGAGAACCGCTATGTGGGCATGAAGTCGAGGGGCGTCTACGAGACGCCCGGCGGCACCGTCCTGCTCGCCGCGCATCGCGGCATCGAGAGCATCACCCTCGACCGCAATGCCATGCATCTCAAGGACGAGCTGATGCCGCGCTATGCCGAGCTGATCTACAACGGCTACTGGTTCGCGCCGGAGCGCGAGATGCTGCAGGCCGCCATCGACCAGAGCCAGGCGAACGTCACCGGCACGGTCAGGCTCAAGCTCTTCAAGGGCAGCGCCACGGTCGTCGGCCGCCATGCGCCGCAATCGCTCTACAGCGAGGACTACGCCACCTTCGAGACCGACACCGTCTACGACCAGAAGGACGCCGAGGGCTTCATCAAGCTCAACGCGCTGCGCCTGCGGATCGGCGCGCTAGCCCGGCAGCGCTGAGCGCTGCCACGGTTTCCGTCAGGCGCTCCCAGCCGCTGGGCGACCAACCCAGCTGACGTAGCCGCGCGCAATTGAGGGTCACGGCAGGCGATGCAACGGCGAAAGCACCGCGTCGATGTCGGAGCGCCGTTCGACCTGCGCCTCGTGCCGAGCCGCCAGACTTCGGGATGGGTGACGGGCGTCAGCGACTGGACGTCGAGATCGCCGTCGATGGCGCGACGGATCGGGCTGTCGACGATGACCACCTCTGGCGCCGGAAAGACGACAGCTTGACGCCAGTCGAGGCACCGCTTGCTCCAGCGTGGCATGGGTGGGGCTCCCATGCGCCGAAAGGACGATAGTTTTGTGGCAGCCAGGACCCCGCTTGCCCTGATGTGGCCATGCCGCCATGCTCGCTCGCATGGAACAGCGACAGGCAGCAGGCCAAGACTGGAACGCCGAGGGCTACCAGCACCATGCCGGGTTCGTTGCGACACTCGGCCGCCCGGTGCTCGACCTCCTGGCGCCGGCCAAGGGCGAGCGCATCCTCGATCTCGGCTGCGGCGACGGCGCCCTGACGGCAGAGATCGCAGCTTCCGGCATCGATGTCGTCGGCACCGACGCGTCACCTGAGTTGGTCGACGCGGCGCGGGCGCGTGGCCTCGAGGTCGTGCTGGCCGACGGCCATGAGCTGCCGTTCGAGCACGAATTCGATGCGGTATTCTCGAATGCGGCCCTGCACTGGATGACCCGGCCCGACGAGGTCATCGCCGGTGTCGTCCGGGCCCTTCACCCCGGCGGCCGGTTCGTGGCTGAGCTCGGCGGCATGGGCAATGTCGCAGCGATCACGACGGCGCTCCGGGCCGTGCTGGGCGAAGCCGGCATCCCGGCGCTCGCCATTCGCCCATGGTTCTTCCCGAGCCCCGCCGCTTACACCCACCGGCTGGAACGGCACGGCTTCAAGGTCGTCGCGATGGAGCTGATCCCCCGCCCGACCCCCTTGCCGACCGGCATGGCCGGCTGGCTCGAAACCTTCGGCGATCCGTTTCTGCGGCACGCGCCAGCAGCGCGGCGTGCCGATCTCGTGCAGCGCGCCGTGGCTCTGCTGGAACCGGCGCTGTGCGACGCCGAAGGCAACTGGACGGCAGACTATGTCCGGCTCAGATTTCGAGCGGAACTTGATTAGGCCCAGACGAATTGAACGGTCCTAAGGCGTCAAGCCGCCTTGCTTTCCGTCGCCGCAACGATCTCGACGATGTCGTCCATGATCTGATGGATCGCGAAATCCTTGGGCGTGTAGACGCGGGCAACCCCCATGGCGAGCAGGGTCTGCATATCGTCTGGCGGGATGATGCCACCGACCACGACAGGAATGTCGCCGATGCCGTCCTTGCGCATCCGCTCCATCACCTCTTGGACCAGGGGCAAATGCGAGCCCGAGAGGATCGACAGCCCAACCACATGCACGGCTTCCTCGAGTGCTGCGCCGACGATCCGGGCGGGTGC
Source organism: uncultured Alphaproteobacteria bacterium (assembly GCA_942491185.1). GTDB lineage: Bacteria > Pseudomonadota > Alphaproteobacteria > Geminicoccales > Geminicoccaceae > SLRI01. The sequence goes on from CALOAB010000004.1 coordinate 216,534, forward strand.
CAGGCGAATGCCCTCGTAGACCACCTCCATGCCGGAATCGCGCGCGGCAACGGCGATCTGCTCGGCACCGTTCGAATGGCCATCCAGGCCCGGCTTGCCCACGAGAATCTTGAGCCGCCGCCCGAGCGTTCCGGCAAGCGCGTCGACCTTGGCGCGGACCGGTGCCAAAGCGTCGCTGTCGGTCGCGGTCTCGGCCCCGGCGATGCCGGTGGGCGCTCGATACTCGCCGAACACCTGGCGCAGGCATTCCGACCATTCGCCGGTGGTGACGCCGGCATGCGCGCAAGCGATGGATGAGGGCATCACGTTGCGATCTTCCCTCGCCGCGCGCTCCAGCTCGGCGAGCGCTTCGGCGACGGCCGCGGCATCACGCCGCGATCGATGCGCCTCGAGACGCTCGATCTGCTCGGCCTCGGCCGCCGGATCGATCTTCAAGAAGCCGCCATCCTCGCCCGTGGTCAACGGCGACGGGGCCGATTCGGTGTAGCTGTTGACGCCGATCACCTTCTGCGTGCCGGCGGCAATCGCCTGCAGCCGGACCGCGCTGCTCTCGACCAGCCGGCTCTTCATGTAGCCCGAATCGACCGCGGCCAGCGCCCCGCCCATGGCGTCGATCCGCGCCAGCTCGGTCAACGCCTCGGCCTTGAGCTCCTCGACCTTGGCGTCCATCACATGGCTGCCGTCGAAGATGTCGCCATACTCGAGAAGGTCCGTCTCCAGCGCCAGGATCTGCTGCATGCGCAGCGACCATTGCTGGTCCCAGGGCCGCGGCAGACCGAGCGCCTCGTTCCAGGCCGGCAGCTGCACGGCACGAGCCCGGGCCTTCTTGGAGAGCGTGACCGCCAGCGTCTCGAGCAGGATGCGGTAGACGTTGTTCTCCGGCTGCTGCTCGGTCAGGCCCAGCGAGTTCACCTGCACGCCGTAGCGGAACCGCCGCAGCTTCTCGTTCTCGACGCCGTAGCGATCGCGGGTGAGCTCGTCCCAGAGATCGACGAAGGCGCGCATCTTGGCGAGCTCGGTGACGAAGCGGATGCCGGCATTGACGAAGAAGCTGACCCGCCCGACCACGGTCGGAAAGTCCGCCTCGGGCACCTGGCCACCCGCCTTGAGCGTATCGAGCACGGCGATCGCCGTCGCCAGCGCATAGGCCAGCTCCTGCACCGGCGTCGCACCGGCTTCCTGCAGGTGATAGGAGCAGACATTGGTCGGGTTCCACTTGGGCACCTCGACATAGGTGAACGCCACCACGTCGGCGATCAGCCGTAGCGACGGTGCCGGCGGGAAGATATAGGTGCCCCGCGACAAATACTCCTTGATGATGTCGTTCTGCACGGTGCCCTGCAGCACCTTGCGATCGACACCCTGACGCTCGGCCGCCGCGATGTAGAGCGCCAACAGCCAAGGTGCCGTGGCGTTGATCGTCATCGAGGTGTTCATGCGCTCGAGCGGGATGTCCTTGAACAACATCTCCATGTCGTCGAGCGAGGTGATCGGCACGCCGACCTTGCCGACCTCGCCTCGCGCCAACGCGTGGTCACTGTCGTAGCCCGTCTGGGTAGGCAGGTCGAACGCGACGGATAGGCCGGTCTGGCCGCGGGTCAGGTTGGTGCGAAACAGCTCGTTGCTGGCCGCCGCGGAGCTGTGCCCGGCATAGGTGCGAAACAGCCACGGCTTATCACGAGAAGTGTTATTCTCTCCGGCAGCGCTCATCTTCAACACCTCCAACCCGACTGTTTATGTCACTCTGCGGTCCGCAAAGCAGCGCGGCTAGCACCTTTCAGCGGGTAACATTTTTGCTGCATTGCCGTCAAAGCATTTATTGTGTTGACTCGAATCAGCAAGAAACGCAGCATATTCGGCACGGCGGGCTTTGTAACACCTGCCCTGCACTGCAGCAAATGTTCAACAGCTCGAGCCTCTTCTCCTCGGGCGTCGGAATTGAGACACGATGCAACGGAACAATGTCGAGACCATCATCAAGAAGTTCGGCTCGCAGCAGCGAGTGGCCGAGCTTCTGGGCATCTGGCAAACGGCAGTCAGCGGCTGGGTTCGCCGCGGCGCCATTCCGAGCAAGCGTCAAGAGGAGCTGCTCGCGATCGCCCATCGCGAGGGCATCGATCTGTCGCCGGTGGAATTCTTCGAATCACTGGCGACCGGAACCCATGGCCGGCCGGTGCCGACACCCACCAATGGCGCCATGGCTCGTTCGATCAAGCACCACCATGATTCACCCAAGCGCGAGAGTTCCATCAGCATGAACGCCTCTGCCCAGGTCATTCCCATGAAGCAAGACATCAGAGACGCACCAGTCAAGGATCTCTACGACCTCGGCGAGATCCCGCCGCTTGGCCACGTTCCGGCCAACATGCATGCCTGGGCCATCCGCCGCGAGCGTCATGGCGAGCCGATCAATGCGCTGCGCGAGGAGATCGTGCCGACACCGACCATCGGCGACGAGGACGTGCTGGTCCTCGTGATGGCAGCCGGCGTCAACTACAACGGCGTCTGGGCAATGCTGGGCCAGCCGCGCTCGCCGCTCGACACGCACGACCAGCCCTACCACGTGGCCGGCTCGGATGCCGCGGGCATCGTCTGGGCCGTCGGCTCCAAGGTGCATCGCTGGAAGGTCGGCGACGAGGTCGTCGTCCACTGCAACCAGGATGACGGCGACGACGAGGAGTGCAACGGCGGCGACCCGATGCTCTCGCCGACCCAGCGGATCTGGGGCTACGAGACCAATGACGGCTCCTTCGCCCAGTACTGCAAGGTCCAGTCGCGCCAGCTGATGCAGCGGCCGCAGCATCTGACCTGGGAGGAATGTGGCTGCTACGTGCTGGTGCTGGCGACCGCCTACCGCATGCTGTTCGGTCACCAGCCGCACACGCTCAAGCCCGGCGACAACGTGCTGGTCTGGGGCGGTGCGGGCGGCCTCGGCTCGATGGCCATCCAGCTGGTCGCCGCCTCCGGCGCCAACGCCATTGCCGTTATCTCGGAAGAGGACAAGCGCGACTTCGTGCTGTCGCTCGGCGCGAAGGGTGCGATCAACCGCAAGGACTTCAATTGCTGGGGCGAGATGCCCGATCCCAACGATGCCGAAGCCTACGGCACCTGGCTCAAGGAAGCGCGCAAGTTCGGCAAGGCGATCTGGGACATCACCGGCAAGCGCAACGATGTCGACATCGTCTTCGAGCACCCCGGCGCCGCGACCTTCCCGGTCTCGTCCCTGATCTGCAAGCGCGGCGGCATGGTCGTCATCTGTGCTGGCACGACGGGCTACAAGCTCACCGTCGACGCCCGCTATTTCTGGAGCCACCAGAAGCGTCTGCAGGGCAGCCACTTCGCCAACTTGAAACAAGCCTCCGCAGCTAACAAGTTCGTTGTGAACCGGCATGTCGATCCGTGCATGAGCGAGGTCTTCAGCTGGGCCGACATCCCGCGAGCGCACCAGTTGATGCTCAAGAATCAGCACAAGCCCGGCAATATGGCGGTCCTCGTCAACGCCAAGCGGCCCGGCCTGCGCACCTTCGAGGAAGTTCTGGAGGACTGACACGTGGCAACGGCACTTTCGGACATCCGACGAAACGAGGCCGGAGACGACCTCTGGCAATCGACAGCGGCAGCACTCACCGCCGTCGACACCCTGTTCGCCGCGGCCAAGAGTGCCGTTCGCCAGGTTGTCGCCCCGACAGGCAAGATCGATGCGGCGCTGCTCGATCGCGAGCAATTCGCGGCGCACGGTCTCGCCTGGCTCGAGGTCTATCGCCAGGCCCTCTACCACATGCGCGACTGGGCCGAGCGGCTCGAGGCCGAAGGCTCGTTCGGCGAGCGTGAGCAGCTGATGCTGAGCATGGCCTTCGGCGAGTATTTGACGCGCATCGAGGGCGGCATCCCGATGAGCCAGGTGGAGGCGGTCCGCCCGCAGGATCTCTATCTCGGCGATGCGGCTATTGCTGCTTTCACCGGGAATGCAGCTGTCCAGCACCTGGTTCGCAGCGGCAACACGGCGGTCAATCGCGCCCGCCTCGCCGAGCTGATCGAGGAGGGCAATTTCGGTGCCTGGGGGCTCGGCGACGAGACCCTGGACATGATCAGGGACCAGTTCCAGCGGTTCAGCGACGACAAGGTCATCCCCGTCGCCCATGGCTGGCACGAGCGCGACGAGCTGATCCCGATGGAGCTGATCGAGGAGCTGGCGGAGCTCGGCGTCTTCGGGCTCACGCTGCCCGAGGAGCATGGCGGGCACGGCCTCGGCAAGGTGGCGATGTGTGTCGTCACCGAGGAGCTGAGCCGCGGCTATATCGGGGTCGGCTCGCTCTCGACCCGCTCGGAGATTGCCGGCGAGCTGATCAGGCTCGGTGGCACGCCTGAGCAGCAGGCGGACTTCCTGCCGAAGATCGCGTCCGGCGAGATCATCCCGACCGCGGTCTTCACCGAGCCCGACACGGGCTCCGATCTGGCCTCGCTGAAGACCCGCGCGGTCAAGGACGCCGAGGGCTGGAGCATCACGGGTGCGAAGACCTGGATCACCCATGCGGCCCGCGCCGACCTGATGACCGTGCTCTGCCGTACCAAGCCCGACGAATCCGGCTATCGCGGTCTCTCGATGCTGCTCGCGGAAAAGCCGCGCGGCACCGACGCCGACCCCTTCCCGGTCGACGGGCTGACCGGCGGCGAGATCGAGGTCCTGGGCTATCGGGGCATGAAGGAGTACACGCTCGGCTTCGACGGGTTTCGCGTCGCCAGCGACAATCTGCTGGGCGGCGTCGAGGGTCAGGGCTTCAAGCAGCTCATGGCGACCTTCGAGGGTGCCCGTATCCAGACCGCGGCCCGGGCGGTCGGTGTGGCCCGCAACGCGCTGGAGCTGGGCCTCGCCTATGCCAATGAGCGCATCCAGTTCGGCAAGCCGCTCTTCGCCTTCCCGCGCGTCTCGGGCAAGCTGGCCTGGATGGCGGTCGAGATCCAGATCGCCCGCCAGCTGACACTCTTCGCGGCGCGCGAGAAGGACGCCGAGCACCGCTGCGACCTCGAGGCGGGCCTTGCCAAGCTGCTCGCCGCCCAGGTGGCGTGGGCTGCTGCCGACAACGCGCTCCAGGTGCATGGCGGAAATGGCTATGCGATGGAGTACCCGATCAGCCGGGTGCTCTGTGACGCTCGCATCCTCAACATTTTTGAAGGTGCTGCTGAAATCCAGGCGCAGGTGATTGCCAGGCGGCTGCTCGAGACCTGATCTCGCCCTTGCGGCATTCGGACACGTCAAGCGACTGGAGCAGCCGCTCCGGTTCTGCTATCCAGCCGCTGCTCGGTGCGCATGGCGTGCCGGGCAGGAGCGGGCTGCTCGCGGCTGACGCTCCAGGCCAAGTAGGGCAAGGGAGACGCCCCGCAAACGGCAACAATCCTGCCGGCACGGGCGGTGATCGAAGGCGAAGCCGCTTTGTTGACGGCTTTTCCTTCGATCACCAATTTGCCCTGCCGTAGCCTAGCAATACGCTACTTCCAGTTAATCGGAGTTGAGCACACCATGGCCGATGTCGGCGGGGTCACGGCGGAACGGCTCTTGAGCTTCATCGAGCGGGTCGAGCGGCTCGATGAAGAGAAGAGCGAGGTCCAAGAACAAATCAAGGAAGTGCTGAGCGAAGCCAAAGGCGAGGGGTTCGACGTCAAGATCATGCGTCAGCTGCTGCGGCTGCGGAAAATGAAGCCGCATGATCGTGTCGAGCAGGAAGAGCTGCTGGAAACCTACAAGACCGCTATCGGCATGGCGTGACTGGCCGCGGCGGAAAGCTGCTGCGGAGTTAAACCAACTTATTGTGTGCTTTGGCGCTCCCGGCTACGATCGGTCGAGAGCGGGGGTCGGAACGGCGGCTTGGTGATGCCAATGGCGGCACCTGTCGGGTTCGACCGCGATCCGGGCGGAGCAGTGAATGGGCCAATCTCGGCCAGGCACGGCGAGCCGATCAGCTGAGGCAACTGGCGCCTCGATGAGCGCCGCCGCCCGCTTGGCGGCACGGCTCCTGCGCATGCCGAATGGCTTTGCAGCCCTCACCGACGGCGATGAGATCGTGGCGCTTGCCGGCCATGGCACGCAATCGCTTCGCGTCGAGGACGTCCTCGCCCTGGCGTCGGCCGTCGCTGCGAACGGTGCCGTTGTCGCCTGCAGCGAGCCGCTGCCGGCCACCAGCTGCGACAGCATTCCTTTAGCCCGAAGAGACCTGCCCGACGGTGTTCGTGCGGTGATCGCGGCCCCGATTCGCAGCGCGGATGGCGAGACTGCCGGTGTCGTCGGCGGCTTCACCGGCGCCGCGTGCTCACCAGATACGGCGAGCCTCGACGCGCTCAACGAGCTTGCGCTCGTCGTGGCTGGCGACGCCGTGGCGCAACGGCGTGCAGCGACAGCGGAAGCCATGGCCCAACGGCACCAGCGGAGCGAGCAGACGCTGCGCGCCGCTCTCGACAGCCTGCCGCTCCATTTCTGGGTGACCGACGCAGAAGGCCGGTATGTCGAGCAGAATATCTGGGACCGTCGCGCATTCGGCGATCTGATCGGGAGTGCCGCGCGCGACACCGGGCTGCCATCCGCGCAAGCCACGCTTTGGCAACGGCAGCATCAACGGGTGCTCACTGGTGGGACCGTTAATCACGCTTCCTGGCGATCGCATCCCAACGGCCAGGGTAAGCGCTGGGTCGAGTCCACCATCGCCCCGATCATGGACGGCGACGCGATCATTGGCAGCGTCGGCATGACCGTGGACCGGACTGCCCAGATCGAGATGGAAATCCGCCTTAAGGAAAGCGAAGCCCGGCTCAAGACGGCCATCGATTCGCTGCCGTTTCCGTTCTTCATTTGTGATGCTGAGGGTAGGCACATCCTGCAGAATCGCAGCGATCGGGAGTTGTGGGGCGATGCCATCGGCAAGACCTTTGCTGAAACGGGCCTGCCGCAAGCGATCCTTGCCCACGTACCAAGAGCGCTTGAGCGTATCCGCGCGGGCGAAACGGTGCGTGAACTAATACGCTACCATCGTGACGGCGAGTTGCGGGACATCGAGGAAATCTACGCCCCGGTGCAGACGGATCAGGGCATCTCAGGCTTTGTCGGGCTGGCGATCGACCATACCGACCGGGCCAGGGCGGAGCGCCGCCTTGCCGAGGCGGAGGGCAAGCTGCGCGCCGCCATCGATGCGATTCCCTTTCCTTTCGTCATCTCTGATCTCGATGGCCGCCATGTCGCACAGAACGCCCATGATCGAGCGATTTGGGGCGACATCGTGGGCAAGTCCTTCGAAGAGCTGGACCTGCCGCTCGAGCTCGTTGACTTCATCAAGAGCGTATTGCCGCGCGTTCGAGCCGGCGAGACCGTGCGCGCCCAGTTTCGCTTGAATCGCGCTGGCACAATGCGCCAGTTGGAGGAAGTCTGCGCCCCGGTCTACACGAACGGCATTGTGACAGGTCTCGTCGCGCTCACGCTCGATCACACCGAGCGCGTTGCGACCGAAGAACGCGTCAGGCAGAGCGAGGCGCGGCTCGCCGCCTATCTGGCGACGGCATCGGATTGGCTATGGGAAACGGACGAAGCGCATCGACTCGTCAGCCTCAACGGTTGGCCGGCCCATTTCAAGATCCTGCCGGAGAAGCTGCTCGGGCGAACCCGGTGGGACTTTGCCAGCGCGGCTCCGGCAACCGAGCCAGCCTGGCAGATGCATTTTGCCGACCTAGAGGCACGGCGTCCGTTTCGCCGCTTCGTCTATCCCTACGCGAGAAGCGATGGGCCACCCGTCTGGATCGAGGTCAGCGGCGATCCGTTCTTCGACGAGAGCTGTGACTTTCGCGGTTATCGCGGCACCGCTCGCGATGTAACCGAGCAGCGGCGGGCCATGCAGGCATTGAGTGAGGCGCACGCCAAGCTCGAAGCGATGACGACGTCGGGTTTGATCGGCATCACAAACGGCCGCGGCTTCTTCATCGAGGACGCCAATGCCGCGTTTCTGAAAATGCTCGGTCGCGATCGAAGCGAGCTGCGCGGCGGCCTCGACTGGCGACAGCTGGTGCCGCCCGATAGTGTTTCGGAAGAGGTCGCGGCCGCCGACCTTCGCCGCTCCGCAGGTGACTCCTACACCACCGAGACAGCCTACCGTCATGCCGACGGGCATTACGTGCCGGTTCTGCTCAACGTCGTCGTTCTCGACGGCGAGGAGCAGCGATGGTTCGCCTTGATTCAAGACCTGACCCCGATGAAGCTGGCCGAGGCCAGGATACGCGAGCTGGCGGAGCGCGACCCGCTCACCGGCCTCGCCAACCGGCACGTGCTCTTCGAGCGGCTCGCCGGCGATCTCGGTGAACGTCGAACGCCAGGCACCAATGGCGCGCTGATGCTGCTCGATCTCGACGGTTTCAAGGAGATCAACGACGCCCACGGCCACCAGGCCGGTGATCATTTGCTGCGCCTGATCGGTGACCGCCTCAAGTCCGTGCTTCGCGACACCGACACGATCGCCCGGGTCGGTGGCGACGAGTTCGCCGTCATCGCTCGCGGGTTGCACAAGGCTGCCAATGCCGCGGACATTGCCGAGAAGATCCTCGCAGCGCTGCGCGAGCCGATGATGCTCGACCAGCACTTGGTCCGCGCGGGTGGCAGCATCGGCATCTGCCTGTTCCCCGCGGACGGTCGCGAGCCTGCGGAGCTGATGAAGAAAGCCGACATCGCTCTCTACGCGGCAAAGGCCGCGGGCCGGAGCACCTTTCGGTTCTTCGAGCCAGCGCTGGTCACCAGGCTCAACGAGCGGCGCCAAATCCGCGAGGCGCTGCAGCAGGCGAATGCTGCGGAGAGCTTCTCGATCGACCTGCAGCCACAACGTCACCTCGGCTCGGGCCGCCTTGTCGGCCTCGAAGCGTTGGTGCGCTGGCAGCTCGACGGCCGGCCGCTCATGCCGGAAGACTTTATTGGGCTAGCCGAGGAAACTGGCCTGATCGTTGCTCTCGGGCAGATCGTTCGCCGGCAGGCGCTCGAGGCGATGCGTTGCCTCGACGAAGCCGGCGTCACCGCCGGCAGCATCGCCGTCAATGTCAGCGTCGCCGAGCTCGAGCGGCCGGACTTCGCCACCGAGATCGACCAGCTGCTCGACGAGCTCGCAATATCCCCGGATCGGCTGGCGATCGAGGTGAGCGAGACGATGCTGAGCGATCACCGCCTCGATAGTGTCAGTGGCAGCATCGACGCCCTGCGTCGTCTGGGAATCGGCGTCGTCTGCGACAATTTCGGTCGCGGCCAGGCGTCGCTGACCCGGCTTAGGCGGTTGGCTTTCGATCGGTTGAAGATCGACCGCTGCCTCATCCAACGGATCGATGTCGAGGAGGGTGACCGCTTGCTCGTGCGCGGCATCATCGAGATGGCCCATGCGATGGGGCTCACTGTTATCGCCGAAGGCGTCGAGACAAGCACACAGCTAGCGTTCCTCACCGATCTCGGCTGCGACGTCGCGCAAGGCTTCCATCTGGCCAGGCCGCAGGCACTCGCCGAGTTGCTGGTCTGCCTGAAGGCCGAGAGAGCGAGGCTCGGACGCGTCCAATAAGAGACCAATCGCCGCAATAGGTGCGGCGTCTGGTCTCGGCACCGGTATACACTGCCCGCCAGAAGCAGGGTTACGAGCGCGACGGTTCCGCTGTATGAGCATGGCAGCTATGCGGGAATGGTATGGGCGATTTTTCGCTGACCCACTTGGTCAGCTTGGCTGCTTGCGCAGCCGTCGCCGGGCTCTGTGCAGCCCCATCAATGACCAGCTTCCGCTGCAACAACACATGAATTCAGGGAGTTCATTAATGCACAAGACAATCAAAGGCCTGGGGGCCGCCGCCATCGCCTTGAGCCTGGCAGCACCCGCCGTGGCCGAGCTCGACAGTGTCAACTGGGACATGCAGTCGACCTATCCCGGCTCGCTCATCCAGCTCGGCACGCTGGGCAAGGAGATCGAGTCGCGCCTCGCCGCCGTCTCGGGCGGCGAGATCAACGTCACCTTCCAGGAGCCGGGCGCCATCGTGCCGCCGCTCGAGGCCTTCGATGCCGTCTCCTCCGGCGCGGTGCAGGCCGGTTGGTCGACCCCCGGCTACTGGACCGGCAAGGACACGGCGCTGGCGCTTTTCGCCGCCGTGCCGTTCGGCCCGCGCGCCAGCGAATACTACGCCTGGATGAAGTTCGGCGGCGGCCAGGAGCTGATGGACGAGATCTATGGCGAATACGGCATCAAGTCGCTGATCTGTGCCGTCATCGCGCCTGAGGCTTCCGGCTGGTTCAGCAAGGAAATCAACTCCATCGAGGATCTGCAGGGCCTGAAGATGCGCTTCTTCGGTCTGGGTGCGCGGGTGATGGAGAAGATGGGCGTGTCGACCCAGCTGCTCGCCGGCGGCGACATCTTCCCGGCGCTCGAGCTCGGCACCATCGACGCGACCGAGTTCTCGATGCCCGCGATCGACTACAATCTGGGCTTCTACCAGGTTGCCAAGCACTACTATTTCCCGGGCTGGCATCAGCAGTCGACGCTGTTCGATCTGATGATGAACAAGGACGAGTGGGACGCGCTGTCTGAGCAGACCCAGGCGGTCTTCGAGACGGTCTGCGAGGCCAATGTCGCCTATGGCCTGGCCGAGGGTGAGGCCATCCAGTTCGAGGCGCTCGAGAAGATCGAGGCCGAGGGCGTCACGATCCACACCTGGCCGCCGGAGATCCTGGATGCGCTCCGCGCCGGCTGGGATGAGGTCGTGGCCGAGGAGACGGCGAGCAACCCGAACTTCGCCCGGGTGTGGGAATCGCTGAGCACGTTCCGCGCGAACTACGCCAAGTGGAACGAGATCGGCTACCTGCAGTGAGCGCACGCAGCGCCGTATCGCGCTCGGATTGACGAAAACAAACGGCCGGTCTCGCGACGAGGCCGGCCGTCTTGCCCAGCGGAGACCCCTGACACGCAGGAGGTCTCCGGGGGCGTCGGGTGACAGTCCATGACACTGGCCAATGCTCTCTTGGGCCTCAGCCTGGCGGTCTCGGTGCTCGCCGCCGCGGCCGTCGGCAACGCTGCCGGCTACGCGCTGATCGTGGCGTTCGCGCTCGCGGTTGCGGCAGCGCTCAAGGGCGGGCGCGGCTTTCCCGTGCTCTTCGCCCTGATGCTCGCCATGTCGCTGTTCTTCCTCGAGGAGGCCGGCGCCAGCGCCATGCTGGAAAGCATCGGCGTCAACCCGACACGTTTCTTTCGCAGCTGGTCGACCCTTCTGCAGATCGTCCTGGCGGTCGTGATCGCGTTGATCTTCATGCAGGGCCTCAAGCATCGCGGCCCCTCGCCGCATCACGCGGCCCTCGAGACCGCCGACGATATCGAGCGCCTGGTCAATGCCATCGGTTCGGTCGCGGCACTGCTCTTCATCCCGATGATGCTGATCATCTTCTACGACATCTCGCAGCGGAAAATCCTCGATTTCTCCGGCGAGTTCGTCAACTCGATCTTCTATTTCTCCTCGACCAAGCTGCAGGAGATGGAATGGCACTTGCACGCCACGCTGTTCCTGCTCTGCCTGGGCTTCGCTTACGTCAAGGACGCCCATGTCCGCATCGAGCTGGTGCGCGACCGCTTGCGGCCACGCACCCGCGTCTGGCTCGAGCTGATCGGTGCCGTCGTCTTTCTCTTCGCCTATTGCGTGGTCGTCGTGAAGTTCGGCTTCACCTTCACCGGTCGCGCCTGGAGCACCAGTGAGGTCTCGTCAGCGCAGACCGGGCTCAGCCATCGCTGGATCATCAAGGCGATGCTGCCGATCGGCTTCATCATCCTGGGCTCCAGCGGCCTCGCCGCGGCGCTGCGCTGCATCGTCTATCTCTTCGGCCCGCCCGAGCTGCGCAACGAGAGCAGCCGATACGCCGGCACCCACCATGCCGACCTGCCGCCCGACGTCGCCACCCGCGGCCCGATCACGGACTGACCGAGAAGATCCATGACCTTCATCGAGCTCTTGCCGATCTTCATGTTCGCGGCCCTGGGCGTACTGCTGTTCTCGGGCTATCCCGTGGCCTTCATCCTGGGTGGCATCGGCCTCGGCTTCGCCGTTCTGGGTGACTTTCTCGGCGCCATGAACTGGGCGCGGATGAACGTGCTGCCGAACCGCATCTTCGGCGGCACGATGGAGAACCCGGTCCTCGTCGCCATCCCGATGTTCACCTTCATGGGCACCATGCTGGAGCGCTCCGGGGTCGCCCACGACCTGCTCCAGGCGCTACAGGTGCTGACCCGCCGGATTCCTGGGGGGCTTGCGCTCTCGGTGACCTTGATGGGCACCATCATGGCGGCGACCACCGGCATTATCGGCGCCTCGGTCGTGATGATGACGCTCATGGCGCTGCCGGTGATGATGAACCGCGGTTACAACATCCCGCTAGCGACCGGCACCATCGCCGCCTCCGGCACGCTCGGCATCCTCATCCCGCCATCGATCATGCTGGTCATCATGGCGGACCTCATGTCGATCCCCGTGGGCACCGTCTTCATCGCGGCGGTCGTGCCCGGCTTCCTGCTTTCTGGGCTCTACTGCATCTACCTCTTCACCATCAGCCACTTGAAGCCGGAGCTGGCCCCGCCCTTGCCGGACGAGGAAGGCCCGGATGCCGGCGGCGACTACGTGCGCATGCTGCTGACCAGCTTCGTGCCGCCGGTGATGCTGATCGTGGTGGTTCTGGGCTCGATCTTCGCCGGCTTCGCGACGCCGACCGAGGCGGCCGGCGTGGGTGCCTTGGGCGCCACCCTGCTCGCGATCTACAATGGCAAGTTGTCCTGGACCGTGATGAAGGAGGTCTGCCACCGCTCTGCCCTGACCACGGCGATGCTGTTCGGCATCTTTCTCGGCGCCACCTGCTTCAGCCTCGTCTTCCGCACGCTGGGCGGCGACATCCTGATCGACGATTTCATCCACCAGACCGGCGCCGGTCCCTGGGGCGTGCTCCTGGTCATCATGGGCGTGGTCTTCTTCCTCGGCTTCTTCTTCGACTGGATCGAGATCACGCTCATCGTCCTGCCGGTCTTCGGCCCGATCATCGCCGGCCTCGATTTCAGCACCCACCTCTTGGGCTTCGAGGGCGTCTCCGGCGATATCGGCGTGGTGACCCTGGTCTGGTTCACCATTCTCCTGGCGACCAACCTGCAGACGAGCTTTCTCACACCACCCTTCGGCTTCGCGCTCTTCTACATGAAGGGCGTGGCGCCCGAGGGCGTCACCATCCAGATGATCTACAAGGGCATCATCCCCTTCGTGCTCTTGCAGATGTTCGGCCTCGCGCTGTGCGTCTACTTCCCGAGCCTGGTGCTCGGCCTGCCGAACAAGAGCGAGCTAGATGTTTGTGGGCCGTCGATGCTACTCGGCAAGTAGCCGTAGCCGCTCAGAGCCCGTCTCAGAGCGCCGCCAGGCGCTCGGTCAGAAGCGCGAAGAAGCGATCGGCATCCACCGCGTCGATCACCGTGGCATTGGCGTCGCGCCGCTCGCGCGGGAACCAGTCGACATTGGTTCGGCCCTTGCTGCTGCCCTCCGTCTCGATCGAGACGTGACAGGCCTTGCCCGAGAACAGCGTCGGGTCGATCAGGTAGGCGATGACACAAGGATCGTGCAGCGGCGCACCGTCAGCCGCATAGCGCTCGCTGTCGAAGCGGTTGAAGAAGTCGACGAGGCCGGCTGCCGCCAACCCGACCGGCGTCCCGAGAGCGCGCAAAGCCTCGAGCCGCGGCCGGTTGACCAGCACCTTGTGGGTCACGTCCAGGCCCAGCATGGTGAGCTTCACGCCGCTGCCGAAAACCACCTTGGCCGCGTGCGGATCGACATAGATGTTGAACTCGGCCGCTGGCGTGACGTTGCCGAGCCCGATAGCACCCCCCATCAACACGATCGCCTCGAGCCGCCGAGCGAACTCGGGCTCCTTGAGGATCGCCATGGCGACGTTGGTCAACGGACCTGTCGGGCAGAGCGTGATCGACTTCGCTGGTGCCGCCATCACGATCTCGATCAGCGCATCGACGGCGTGACCCTTGGCCAGCGGCAGGACCGGCTCCGGCAGATCGACACCGTTCAGCCCGGTCTCGCCGTGCACGTACTCTGCCGTCTCCAAGGTCTCGACCAGCGGCCGGTGGCAGCCCCTGTAGACGGGAATGTCGGAGCGCCGGGCCAGCTCCAGCACCTTGCGCGCGTTCTTCTCGGTGAGCGCCAGGGGCACGTTGCCGGCGACGGCGGTGACCGCCAGAAGCTCGATCTCGTCGGGCGAGCCCAACGCCAACAGAATGGCGATCGCGTCATCCTGCCCAGGGTCACAGTCGAGGATGATCCGATGTCTGGTCCGCTCCGGGGCCATGCGCGCGTCCCATCAGCCTGAGGTGAGCTTGAACTCGATCCGGCGGTTGCGCCGATAGGCGATCTCGTCGTCGCGCGGATCGAGCGGGTGGTACTCGCCGAAACCGGTAGCGGCAAGCCGCTCGGGCGGGATGCCCTGGCTGACCAGGAACTCGACCACCGAGATAGCCCGCCTGGTCGACAATTCCCAGTTCGAGTCGAAGGCGCTCGACGCGCCGACCGGCACGCTGTCGGTGTGGCCGTCGACCCGCAAGATCCAGTCGATCTCGGGCGGAATCCTGGCGGCCACCTCCTGCAGGCTGTCGGCCAGCGCCCGCATCTGGTCGAGCCCTGCCGGATCGAGCCGGGCCGCGCCCGAGGCGAACAGCAACTCCGATTGGAAGACGAAACGGTCGCCGACCACCCGTATTTCCGGCCGATCGCCCAAGATCTGCCGCAGCCGGCCGAAGAACTCGGAGCGATACTGCGAGAGCTCCTCGACCTGATCGATCAACGCCTTCTCCAGGCGCTGGCCCAGCGACACGATGGTCGTCTGCTGCTCCTGGATCTGCGACTCCGAGGTGTCGAGCAGGCTCTCGACCGTGGTGAGCTGGTTGCTGAGCTGGTTCAGTTGCGAGATCAAAAGGGCGATCCGCCCCCTGGCGACCCCTAGTGCTGTCTCCCGCTCGTCCAATGTCGTCTCGAGGCTCGCCACCTGTGTCTCGCGGTCGGCAAGCGCCCGCTCCGATTCGGCCTCCAGTGCCGCAAGCCGCGTTTCGAGCTGGCGCCGCGCGGCGCGCTCCTGGGCGAGGTCGATGGCACCCGTCCGGGCCGCTTCGGCGGCGCTGGCCAATGCTGCCTCGCGTTCGTCGAGCGTGGCTTCCAGTGCCGCCTGATCCGCCTCGGCCGCGGCCAAGGTCGCCTCGCGCGCGCCGAGATCCGTCTCGAGCGTGCCGATCAGCCGGCGCTCGCCGGCCAGCAGCTCGGTCAGCCGCGCGATCTGCTCCTCCAGGTTGGCGACCAGTGTCGCCCGCTCGTCGACCGTCTCGGCCAGCGCCTCGCGCTCCTCGCTCAGCGACTCGAGCTCGACATTGAGGTTGGCGGCCCGCTGGCGCAGCGCTTCCTGGGTCTCATCGCCGCCGCTGATCCTACCGGCCGCGCGATCGATCTGCTCTTCGAGGAACTCCAGCATCTCGTCACGCTGAGACGCCGCCTCGCCCATCTTCTCGATCCGACGCTGCATCCGATCGATCGTGGCCTGGATTTCGTCGTAATCGGCCTCCGGCGCTTCCTGGGCTTGGCCGACGCTACCGAATGCCAGCACACCGAGCGCTACGGCCGCTGCAAGTGTTCTCATCCCGCCCCCTTTGCTTTGCGGCGAGACTATCGCGGTCGGGCCGGCTGCGTAAGCGACAATGCCGCACCAGCCTCGGCCGGCGCGTCCACAGGGTACGGTAATGTGAATTTGGAGCGGGCGATGAGATTCGAACTCACGACCCCAACCTTGGCAAGGTTGTGCTCTACCCCTGAGCTACGCCCGCTCGTGCCGAAACCGGCAACGGCGCGGATGTAATGGATGGTCGTGGTTTTTGCAAGGCCGTTCCATCGGCTTGCATGACGGCCGCTCCCTTTCCATGTAAGCGAAACGCCGTTGGCACCCCGTTCGCCGACGCGACCGCATGGCCGCGTGGCCAAAGCGACTTGAAGATGCACTTGCTTGAAGAGAGGTTGCCCAGATGAATTTGATCGGTGGCTTGTCGGCCACGCCTGCCGACAGTGGTGCTGACGCCGGCCTGATCAAGGACGGCAACCTCGAGAGCTTTGCTCGCGATGTCATTCAGGAATCGATGCGCCAGCCGGTGCTGGTCGATTTCTGGGCACCTTGGTGCGGCCCCTGCAAGCAGCTCACGCCGGTGCTCGAGAAGGTGGTCAAGCAGGCGGGCGGCAAGGTCAAGCTGGTCAAGATCGACATCGACCAGAATCCCGAGCTTGCCCAGCAATTGCGGGTCCAGTCGGTGCCCACCGTTTACGCCTTCCTGCAGGGCCAGCCGGTGACGGGCTTCGCCGGCGCCCAGCCGGAGAGCCAGATCAAGGCACTGATCGAGAAGCTGGTCGGCGGTCCGCTCGGCCCGGCAGACACCGAAACGCAGCTCGCCGCCGCCAAGGAGGCGCTCGACGCTGGTGAGCTCGAGGTCGCGGGCGATCTGTTCGGTGCGGTGCTCGAGCAGGAGGAGGCGAACCCCGAGGCACTGGGCGGCCTCGCCCGGGTGCTGCTCGCCAGCGGCCAGTCGGCCGAGGCCGAGGCGCTGCTGGAGCAGGTGCCAGACAACCTCGCCAGCCATGCAGCCATCAGTGGCGCCAAGGCGGCGCTGGAGCTGGCCAAGGAAGCTGGGACACTCGGCGATCCGACCGTGCTGCTGGCGCGTATAGAAGGCAATCCGGACGACCACGACGCCCGTTGCGAGTTGGCCACCGCTCTTTTCCTGCGCGGCCAGATCGAGACCGCGATGGATCACCTCTGCCAGATCGTCAAGCGCGATCGGGAATGGCAAGAAGACGGTGCCAGGAAACAGCTGGTCAAGTTCTTCAATGCCCTGGGGCCGACCCATCCGCAGACCGTGCGCGGGCGCCGCATGTTGTCCACGGTGCTTTTTTCTTGAGGTCTTCATGTCCGCAATCGAGAGCCTACCCGGTCGATTTCCGATCTTTCCCCTGACCGGGGCACTCTTGTTGCCGGGCGGCAACCTGCCTTTGAACATCTTCGAGCCGCGCTACTTGCAGATGGTGCGGGACGCGATGCAGACCGACCATGTCATCGGCATGGTCCAGCCATCCGGCGAGCCCGGGCCCGACGGCCACTCGCCGATCTACCGCACCGGCTGCGCCGGCAGGATCGGCAATTTCCGCGAGACCGAGGACGGACGCTTCTTGATCACGCTGACCGGCGTTGCGCGGTTCGACGTGGCCGAGGAGCTGAGCGTGACGACACCCTATCGGCAGGTGGCAGCGGAGTTCGGCCGCTGGCAACACGATCTCCAGCCCGAGCCACCCGCCGACTCGCTGCGTGGCGACCTGCTTGGAGCACTCCGCGGATTCTTCGAGCTGCACGAGATCGAGGCCGACTGGCAAACGATCGAGACGGCACCCTTGGGCGGCCTCGTCACCTCACTCGCCATGATCTGCCCGTTCGAGCCGAACGAGAAGCAGGCGGTGCTCGAGGCCGAGGACCTCAACGCGCAGGCATCGCTGCTGACCGCGCTCATGCAAATGTCGACGATGCCCGGGGCGTTGGAGACATCGGTACGTCACTGATAGTATGAACAGCGTTCAGGCAGCGTTGTTGGAGGGAGAAGACCCATGGCATCGACGGAGGACACCGTCTCGCCGACGAGCGGGGCAGCGGTCGACCCGAAGCTGCTCGAGATTCTGATCTGCCCCTTGACCAAGGGGCCCTTGCGCTACGATCGGACGCGGAACGAGCTGGTCAGCGAGCAGGCGGGCCTGGCCTACCCGATCCGCGACGGCATCCCGATCATGCTGGTGGACGATGCCCGGCCGGTCGACGAGGCCGACATCATCCCGGACGAGGTGCGCGCCGACCGACCCGACCCGAAAGGCTCTTGAGCCGATGAGCGAGGCTGCCGCCTGGCCGCTCGAGATCCGCGTCAAGCAGGCGGAGCAGTGCCTCGAGATCGATTTCGACGACGGCAAGACCTACACCTATCCGGCCGAGCTGTTGCGCGTCGAGAGCCCGTCCGCCGAGGTGCAGGGCCACACCCCGTCGCAGAAGGTGACGGTGCCCGGCAAGCGACGTGTCGGGATCGTCCGGCTCGAGCCGGTCGGCAATTATGCGGTGCGCATCGTCTTCGACGACGGCCATTCGACCGGTATCTTCAGCTGGAGCTACCTCTTGAAGCTGGGTGCCGAGCAGCGCAGCCTGTGGGCCAGCTACATCGCCAATCTCGCGACCGAGGGCCTATCACGCGATAGTTGATCGAGAACCTGCCGCGTGGCACGTTTCGCGGCATGGCGATCAAGCTCCTGCACACCGCTGACTGGCAGCTCGGCAAACCGTTCAGCCGGTTCGAGGGCGATGTCGGCGCCGTGCTGCGCGAGGCCCGCCTCACCGCTATCGAGCGCATTGCGGATCTCGCCAGCGAGGCTGACGTCAAAGCCGTGCTGGTGGCGGGCGACGTGCTCGAGAGCGAGCACGCCGAGCCCGGTCTATTGCGGCGCATGGTGCACCGCATGGCGGGGTTCGCCGGCCCCTGGCTGCTGCTGCCGGGCAATCACGACCCGGCCCGCCCCG
Source organism: uncultured Alphaproteobacteria bacterium (assembly GCA_942491185.1). Lineage (GTDB taxonomy): Bacteria > Pseudomonadota > Alphaproteobacteria > Geminicoccales > Geminicoccaceae > SLRI01. Next base: position 235,183 of record CALOAB010000004.1, read on the forward strand.
GCGGCGTCTGGGATCGGTTCCAAAGCTCCGGCGACTGCCCGGACACTGTTCAAATCCTCGCCAAGCCCGAGCCGGTGTCGCTCGAGGGCGGCAGGCTCGTCGTGCTGCCGGCACCGCTCGTGCAAAAGCACGTGTCGGGCGACCCCACGTCATGGTTCGACAGCGCCGATCTGCCCGCAGGTGCCGTGAAGGTCGGCCTCGCCCATGGCAGTGTGCCTGAGCTCCTGGCCGGGCAGGCGGCGAGCCCCAACGCCATCCCGCTCAACCGCGCCGAGCAGATCGGGCTCGACTATCTGGCGTTGGGCGACTGGCATTCGGTGCTGCAGGTCGGGCCGCGCACCTGGTACAGCGGCACGCCTGAGCCGGACGACTTCACCAAGAGCGGCCTCGGTGAGGTGCTGCTCGTCACGCTGTCGGAGCCGGGTGCACCGATCGCGGTCGATCGCCGCCGCACCGGTCGCCATGCCTGGCAGACGAGCCGCGTCGATCTGGGCGTTCTCCCCGACCAGGCCGTTGTCGCCGATCAGCTCGAGGCGATCACGGCGGGGATCGAGATGCCGGCCGAGACCGTCCTCAGGCTCACGCTCGACGGCACGCTCGATCTCGCTGGCCGGGCAGCTTTGGATGCCGCACTGGAACGCCTCGAAGCGCGGCTCCGCCACCTAGAGCACCGCGATGAAGGCCTCACAATCTCAGCAAGCGCTGCAGATATTGAAGCCTTCGCCACCGAGCCGCTGATCAAGGAGGCCGTCGCTGCCCTGGTCGCCAGCGACGATCCGGCAGCGCCAGCCGCCCTTCGTCTGCTCCATGCCACATGCCAAAGGCTGGAACGAAGCTGATGCGGCTGGAAGAGCTGGTCGTCGAGGATTTCCGCAAGCTCCGCGGCCGCCATGTGGTCAAGCCGGCACCTACCGGAATCACCATCGTCGCCGGTGACAACGAGGAGGGCAAATCGACCCTGCTCGATGCGCTGAAGCGCGCCTTCTTCATGAAGCACAACACGTCCGGCGAAGCGCGCGAGGCGATCCAACCGCTGGGCCTCGATGCCACACCCTTCGTCGCCGTCGCCTTCAGCGTCGGCGAGCGCGCCTACCGGCTGGAGAAGCACTTCCGGCGCAACGGTGTCCGGCTCGAAGGACCCGAGGGCGCGCTGGAGGGTGATGCCGCCGAGCTGGCTCTGGCCAAGCTGCTCGCCTTCGAATGGCCCGGCCGTGGTGCGGCCAAGCTGGAGCATATGGGCCTCGCCGGCCTTTTCTGGGTCGACCAGGGCACGACCTTCGATCCCGAGCAGAAGCCGAGCCCGACCGCGCTGAGGCGACTGGAGCCAGCCCTCGCCGACCAGGTGGCGATGGTCGCCAGGGGTGACCAGGCTCCTCGCCTGATCGCCGAGGTGGGACGGCGGCGCGACCAGCATTGGACCGGTGCCAGAAGCCAGCCGCGCGGCGAGCTGGACAAGCTCGAGAAAGAGGTCGGAGCGCTCGAAGCCGAGCTCGATGAGCTCACCGAGGGAGAAAGCCGCATCGAGGCGCTGCTGGACCGCCTCGCCCAGACCATCGAGAAGCGCCGGGCCTGGCTTGCGGCCGACCAGCTCGGCCGAGCACAACGCGAGGTCGAGCGCACGAGCTCGGCCATGGCGAGCGTGCGCGCGCTGGAAGAGGAGCTGCGAACCCGGGCCGCGGAGCGGCGCGCAACCCAGAGCGAATTGGCGCGGCTAGAGGAAAAGCTGAAACGCCGTCGCCAATTGCTGGACGAAGGTGCGGCGAAGACGGCCGATCGCGCCAAGCTCGAAGCCGAGAAGCTGGAGGCCGAGCCGGCGCTCGACCTGGCGCGCCGCCGACGGCAGGAAGCGGATGACGCCGAGGCGACGTGCCGGAAGGTGCTGGAAACCGCCGAAGCCGAGCGGAGCACCTTGGAGCGGCAGGCCGAGCGCCGGCGGCTGGAGCACGAGCTGGCGTCGCTGGAGCGAACAGCCGAGGCGATTCGCACAGCCAAGCTGGCGGCGAGCGAGCAGAGCGCTCGCGCCGAGGGCGAAGCGGTCACAGCTGAAGCCCTCGTCGAGCTCGAGCGTCTGGAGACCGCTCTCGGCGAGGCCAAGGCCGGCCTGCGCGCCGTTGCCACCCGGTTGGTGCTCCGGCCCGATACGGCGGCCAAGAGCGCCAGCCTTCGAGGTCAAGCGATCGATCCAGCCACACCACTCGAGCTGACCGAGCCGGCGACGCTGACGATCGACGGCTTCGGGCAGATCGACGTGACGCCTGGCGGCGAGCGGCTGGGCGCCCTGCGCGCAACCCTGCACGATGGCGAGACGGCCTTGCGCGCCAAGCTGGCCGCACTCGACCTGCCGAGCACCGCCGATGCCCGACGCCGCCTCGCCGCCAAGGAGCGTTGTGCCCAGGACGCCGAAGCAGCGCGCCTACGCCTGGCCGAACTCTTCCAGACCAGCGGCTTCAAGGACGCAGCAGCTCTCGACACGGCTTGCGTCAAAGCGCGGACACGGCTGGCGGCACTGCACGACGTTGCCCTTGCCGAGAGCGACGACGCCGCGCTCGACGCGGCGCGGGCGACCGCGGACCGCCTGCTGAACGAGACCAGAGAGCGCCTGACGGCTCTGGCCGCGCGACGGCAGGCAGCGGCGGCTGCCGAGAACGAGCTCGCCAAGGATGCCAACCACCGGATCTTCGCTGAAGCACGCATTGCCGCCGAGGCCGCCAGACTGGACGAGCAGCTGGCCATCGAGCGGGAGGAACTCGCGGACGCCGAGCTTTCGACAGCACTGGAGGCGGCGAGGACCGCGGCTGACGCGAGCGCCGACAAGGCGGCACGGCTCGAGCGCGAGCTGGCGCGAGCAGCACCTGAGGCCGCAGCCCGGGAGGTCGAGCAGGCGACCCGACGGCTCGGCCAGCTCGAGAGCGAGGCACGGACGCTCGACCGCGAGGTCGACCGCCTCGAGGCCGAGCTGCAAGGCGCCGGCGGGCGCGGCATCGGCGACCAGAAGACCATGGTCCAGGGTCGGCTGGAGCTGGCCCAGCGTCGCTACACGCGCCTGCTCGGCGAAGCCAAGGCCTGGCGGCTCCTGCACCAGACGCTGCTTGAGGTCGACCGGACCCGACAGGACGCCCTGGTCGAGCCGCTGATAGCGCGTCTCGCCCCCTACCTCCGCCAGCTGATGGGCGACGCCAGCGTCGGCTTCGCCCCCGACACGCTGCAGCTCGACACGCTGCACCGCGGCGACGCCGCCGAGCCCTTCCGCAGCCTGAGCGTCGGCACCCGCGAGCAGCTCGCCGTTCTGGTGCGCCTCGCCATCGGCGACCTCCTCGCCGAGGCGCACGGGCAAAGCCCGCCCTTGATCCTCGACGACGCGCTGGTCTACGCCGATGCCGTCAGGCTGGCCCGCATGAAGACCATCCTCGAGGAGGCATCCAGCCGGCACCAGATCATCATCTTCACCTGCCGGAAGGAAGACTATTTCGGGCTGAACGCCCGCTACCTGACCCTGGAGGAGTGTCGCGAGGCAGCCTAGCCGCCGACCAGCAGCTTGCGCGTGTGCTGGGCGATGACACCCTCCTCGTCGGTGCCGACGACCATGACCGCAATCCTCGAACTTGCCGTCGAGATGACCTCCTGGCCCGCCGCGTTGGCCGCCTGGTCGATCTCGACGCCGAGCCAGGCCAAGCCCGCCCCGATATCCGCCCGCAAGCCCACCGCGTTCTCACCGATGCCGGCGGTGAAGACGAGCGCATCCATGCCGCCCATGCCGCTGGCGAGGCCGCCGATCTCGCGCAACGCCCGATAGGTGAAATAGGCCATGGCCTCGCGCGCCGGCCCCTCGCCCGCTTCCTCCAGCCGTCGCCAGTCGCCGCTGATGCCGGAAAGCCCCAGAAGCCCCGATTCTTTGTAGATCAGCGTCTCGATCTCTCTGGCAGACAGCCCCTTCTCGTCGAGCAGATAGAGGATCACGCCCGGATCGAGCTGGCCGGTGCGGGTGCCCATCGGCATGCCGTCGACGGCGGTGAAGCCCATGGTCGAGCCCATGGACCGGCCATCCTGGACAGCACAAAGGCTGGCGCCATTGCCGAGATGAGCGATCACCACGCGCCCGGCCGCAAGCTCTGGATGCGACTGCCGCAGATAGCCCGAGACATAGTCGTAGGAGAGGCCGTGAAAGCCGTAGCGCCGAACGCCCTCGGCATAGAGCTGCCGCGGCAAGGCGAACGTGTCGGCGACCCAGGGCTGACGCCGATGAAACGCCGTGTCGAAGCAGGCGACCTGGAAGGCCTCAGGAAACGCCCGCATCGCCGCGCGCACGCCGGCGAGGTTATGCGGCTGGTGTAGCGGCGCCAGGGGAACGAAGCGATCGAGCGCTTCGAGCGCCTCGTCATCGAGCTGCATCGGCAGGGCAAAGTCGGGGCCGCCATGGACCACGCGGTGACCGACGGCGCGGACCGACAGCGTAGCGTCGAACCGCTCGATGAAGTTAAGCAGCGAGCGGATGCCACGCTCGTGCGGGCTGTCGTCCGCAGCGGCCGAGCCCAAATCGGGCATCTCATCGCCGACGACCGTGCCGTCCGGTGTCTTGGCGCGAAAGCGTGTCTGATCGCCGATCCCATCGATCTGGCCACGCAGAAGCTCGCCATTGCCAGCAGCCAGTGACGGCGCAGCCTCGAAGACCGCGAACTTGATCGACGATGAGCCGGCATTGAGGACCAGGATGACGTCCATGGCGAAACTCCCGAGATGATGCCTTCAGCATAGCTGCCCTGAGAGCCTATCCAAGGTCTGCACGAGGCCTTTCGTCGGCTCGAGACGCGGGCCTTGAGCAGCCTGTTAGTTCACAGCACCGCGCTGCGCCTCGCGCTCGGCGAGGATCGCGTCGCCGAGCCGGTAGGCGAGCCAGTACTTGTTCACATTGGTGACGTAGCGGACCGTTTCGTTGCCGATCCGCGCCTGCGCCGCACGTTCGACGTTGAAGAACCACCGATCGGGATCCAGGCCCAGCTCGTCCGCGGTCATCTCGCGAAGCTCACGAACGCGCCGCGGCCCGGCATTGTAGGCGGCGAGCATGAACTGCCGGCGGGCCTGATCATCGAGCGTCTCGTCGTTGAACACTTCGTCACGCAGGTAGGCCAGGTAACGAACACCGGCGAGAATGTTGGCGTCGACCGCCGTCGCATCGTCGACGCCGACATAGGCGGCCGTGTCCGGCAAGAGCTGCATCAAGCCCAGGGCACCACGCGAGCTGCGGGCGTCGGGATCGAGACGGCTTTCTTGAAAAGCGACCGCGGCAACCAGGCGCCAGTCGAGCCCGTACTCCTCGCCGTAGCGCTGGAACAGCTCACGAAAGCGGACCAGATCGTCGAGGCCGTCGTCGTTCAGCGGGTTGGCGATGAACTGCTGGTTATCGAAATAGCGGTTGAAGAGGACATTGCCGATGAGCGTGCCGCGCCGCACCGTCTGGAGAAAGTCGTTGATCTGCTCGGTCAGCTCGTCCGCGCCTTGGCGGATGGCCCAGGCGATCGCACCACCCTCCGCCACCGCGATGTCCTCGTAGACATGGATGCCTTCGAGCACCCCGGCCCAAAGCTCGGCGATGTGCTCGTCGGCAATGGTGTAGTTGAGGATTCCGGCATGCGTCATCTCGAGCAGGTCCTCGGTCTGCAGCTCCGGCGCCGCCTCGACGATCTCGATGAGCTCGAGCCCGCGCGCGGCGAAATCGTCGTTGAGCGCGGCCAGGCTCTCGACATATGAGCTGCCGCGCAGCACGACGACCTGGCGACCGGCTAGATCGTCCAGCCCGGCAAGGGGTGGCGCCCCGACATGGGCAACCACCAGCTCGGCGATGTCGTCCATGTAGGGTCGGCTGAAACCGACCTTGGCCGCACGCTCGGGCGTGATGGTGAGCCCACCGGCAGCAATATCGCCGACACCCTCGGCGAGCAGCGGGACGAGCTGGCTGAACCGCGTCGGCACATAGATCGCCTGGACCTGCGGCTCACCGCGCTGCCGCTTCTCGTTGAGGTGCTTCTCGAAAGCCCGCACCAGCTCGTACTCGAAGCCCCTGGGCGCCCCATTCTGGATGAAGAAGCGCGTGCGATCGAACGGAATCAGGACGGTGAGAAACCGCGTCTCCTCACCCTCACGCTCGCTTGCCATCAGCAATGCCCGGTCATGGTCGTAGATGACCATGGCAAGCGCATCCTCGTCATCGGGCGGCTGTGCTGGAAAGATCTTGAACCAGAGCATGCCCAAGAGACCGACGGTGATCAGCAGCACCGACGGCAGGTAGATCAGTTTGCGGCGGCTCAAGCGGTCATCCTCCGACTTGCAGGCTCTAGCCTGTCACACGGCCGGCTTACCCGAATAGGTCCGGGCAACGAAGGCACTTTCCTGGACCGCAGCCAGAATGCTTGAAAAAGGGGAGTGGATGCCAATTCGGAGGTGCTGTGAATGCGCCCCGCTCAGGAGGAAGACAGATGCCGGTACGGCAAGTCAGGGCCGGATGCGACAAGCGGGCCTCGTGGTTGGGTCAGGCGCCACGCAGCATGGCGTTTGCTCTGATGGCCATCATGCTCGCACCGGCGGCAGGCGGTGCGCAGCCGGCCGAGCCTTCGCCCGGCTCGACGATGCCCGAGATCCTGCGCGGCAGCGTCGCAGCACCGCCGGAGCGACTCGAGCCCGCTTCAGGGCCGGCGAGCGACACCCTGGACGGCGAGGCCCTGGCCGGCGATCGGTTCTGGATGGTCAACAATGAGCGCGGGAAGCTGGTCGCCTGCCGGCTGGTCAACACCAGCGAGGTGGGTGGTCAGTACATTCGTTGCTCTGAGCGACGACTGCCCCGCGGCGCCCGGCAGCGCCCCTGATCGGCTGCCGGAGCACCAGCGGCAGCTTCTCCTGTCAGTTGGTCGCGTAGAAGTGATGCTCGCCGATGGTGGCGGTTCGCGTCGCGCCGTTGCTCAGCCAACCGGGCGTCTGGCGAAACGTTTCGTGAAAAAAGACGGCGCCGCCGGTTGGATCGGCGGGCCGAGCACCACTCAGCATGGCATCGCTGACGTCCTGGGCCAGCTCCCACTTGTCCATCTCGGTCGGCGAGTCGGAACGCCCGTCGCAGGTCCAACCCCACTGGCAGCTGCGTCGTGTCGGCTGGTTGATCACGGCCGTGATGGTATCGGGAAAATCCGGGTCAGCCACCCGATTGAGAACCACCCAGGCAACGGCCACCATGCCGTCACGTCCTTCCGAGCGCGCCTCGTGATAGAGATTGAGCGCGAACAGCTCACGTTCCGCGGCGTCAGCCTCGATTGCAGATGACGACTCGGTCGTCGTGGCCTGCGCAAATGCGGCAGGTGCTGTGGCGGGCAGCACGATGATGGCGGCCAGCGCAACGCCGGCCAGACGGATCGAAAGCGGGCGCATCCTCGTTCCTCGATGTGTTTGGCTCACGTACGGTTTAGATCGACGTGGCGAGTTGGGCTCTTCAACCGGTACTAGGCCACACTAACTGAAGGTCAATCCGGTGTCTCGCCAGGTCCGGCCGTCACCGATGCGCCACATCGAGCGTGAAAACGTCGCAGGATCTTTGCTGCAGCGCAGCATTCTCCATCTAAGCGGGTGGTCAGTCCCATGAGTTCGCGCTAATCGAAAAAGCGCGTTCGCTGAACTGCTGACCTGTGGTGTCAGCGACACGCTGTAACAAACTGCAACGTAACGTGATTCGAGGTTGTCGGCGGATACCAATAAAGGAGAGGTCGACGAGGTACGAAATGGTCGCGACGCTCTGGGAATGCCCCTCGCACCGGCTTGACGTCCTCTGCAACGCCTCTCGTCCATGATCTACACGATTTGGGCCGGAAGGCGAAGGCAAGTCGGACAGGAAGAAAGCGAGACTGAACCTTGGCTGACGACCGCTCGCTCGCCCCTCACACGCCTACTGTCGCCGACCTTGGTGATGTCCATCAGGGACCGGTGGTCAACAGTGTTACGGAGCTATTGATGATCGAGGCAACGCCCACTTCGAACGCGCGACTGCCATTCCGCGCCGGCGACTTCACGTCGCTGGTCGAGGGGTTGGACTACGCTGCGCGGGGCGACACCGGCGTCAATTTCTTCTCGAGCCGTGGCTCGCTCGAGCGAGCGCTGCCGTACCGCGAGCTTCGTGAGGAAGCGCTGGGCCTGGCGCGGCGGCTCACGGCGACCCAGCTGGTCCGCGGCGATCGGATCGGCGTCATCGCCGAGACATCGAGCGACTTCCTCGCTGTCTTCTTCGCCTGTCAATATGCCGGCTTTGTGCCGGTGCCATTGCCCTTGAGCATCAATTTCGGCGGCAAGGACGCTTATGTCGAGCGGCTGCGCGGCATGCTCAGAGCTGCTGGCGCCCGTGCGGCGGTGGCCGGGCCGGAGCTGATCGGCATCCTGCGCGAAGCCGTGGTCGGCACCGCGGTCGAGCTCGCGGCCACGGCCGACGAGCTGGCGACCTGGCCCGCGACGGACGCGACGCTCGAGCCGCTCGGCGCCGACGATGTCTGCTACATCCAGTACAGCTCCGGCAGCACCAGCTTTCCCCGCGGCGTCCTGGTCACCCAGGCAGCGCTGGCTGCCAACGCCCGCTCCATCGCCGTCGACGGTCTGGCGCTGCGCCCCGGCGACCGGTGCACCTCGTGGCTGCCGCTCTATCACGACATGGGCCTGGTCGGCTGCTGCCTGACCCCGGTGATGACGCAGGTCTCTGTCGACTATTTGAGCACGACCGCGTTCGCACGGCGCCCGCTGGTCTGGCTGGAGCTGATCTCGCGCCTTGGCGGGACGATCTCCTTCGGCCCGACCTTCGGCTTCGAGCTTTGCGCCAGGCGGGCCGCGAATGGCACGGCACGCGAGCTCGATCTCAGCCGCTGGCGGGTCGCCGGTATCGGTGGCGAGATGATCCGTCCGCAGGCCCTGGCCGCGTTCGCCGACACGTTCGAGGCGATGGGCTTCGACGCCCGTGCATTCGTGCCGAGCTACGGCATGGCCGAGGCGACGCTGGCGGTGACCTTCAGCCCGCTCGGCCGCGGCGTTCGGGTCGACCGCGTAGCGCGCGGCGACACCTTCGAGCGCGAGCATCTGGCCTTGCCGGCCGGCGAGACCTCGCCGCCTTCGAGCAGCCGCAGCTTCGTCGTCTGCGGTGCGCCAATGCCGGGCTATGCGGTGGAGATTCGCGACGAGGCGGGCAAGCGCCTGCCGGAGCGGCATGTCGGACGGATCTGCATCCAGGGCCCGAGCCTGATGCAGGGCTATTTCCAGAACCCCGAGGCTACCGCAGCGGTGCTCAAGGGCGATGGTTGGCTCGATACCGGCGACATGGGCTACATGGTCGGCGGCGAGCTCGTGGTCAGCGGCCGCACCAAGGACCTGATCATCGTCGGCGGCCGGAACATCTGGCCGCAGGATATCGAGTGGGCCGTGGAGAAGCTGGACGCGGTTCGCGCCGGCGACGTGGCTGCCTTCTCGGTCGGCGACGACATGGACCGCGAGCGGCTCGTGGTCGTCGTCGAATGCCGCCAACAGGGCCTGGCCGAGCAGGAGCAGCTCCGCCAGTCGATCGCGGCTGTGGTCAACCGCCTCGCCGGTGTCGATTGCGAGATCGTGCTGGCACCGCCTCGCTCACTGACCTTCACGACCTCGGGCAAGCTCAGCCGCGCCGCCGCCCGCGATCACTATCTGCGTGGCGTGCTGCGTGACCTCGATGCCCCGACGACACGCGACATGACACCCGAGATGGTGCGACAGGCGGCTGCTCCCCTCCTCGCCGAGGCGAGCTAGCCGCTGCAAGCGAGCCTGGACGACGTAACGACGGAGTCATCCGGCACGGCTTCGCCACCGAGCGGCCTGCGCTTGGTCAAGGGGAGAGCGGTGGCCGAGACGATCGCCATCACCGGTGCCACCGGGTTTGTCGGGCGTCACCTCGTCGATCGCCTGGCTGGCCCTGCGATCGACGTGGGCGCCCAGCCTGTGAGCGTGCGGGCATTGTCCCGCCGCGGCACAGTTCCGGGAACAGTGACCGTCGATGGCGATCTAGCCGACGAGGCAGCCTTGCGGCAGCTCGTCGACAGTGCCGACCACGTCGTGCACCTTGCGGGTGTCGTGAAGTCACCGCGCCTGGAAGCCTTCACCGAGGTGAACACGGCCGGGACGGAACGCCTGGCACGGGCCATGGCGCCGGGCCAGGGACATTTGACGCTGGTCTCGTCCCTGGCGGCCCGCCATCCCGAGGTGTCGGCCTACGCGGCGAGCAAGCGCGCAGCCGAGGACGCCGCAATCGCCATTCTCGGGTCCGATCGGGTGACGATCATCCGGCCACCAGCGATCTACGGCCCAGGCGATCGGGCGACGTTGGTGATCTTCAAGCAGCTGAAGAGCGGTCTGCTCGTGGCGCCTGGACCGCGCGGCGCCCGCTTCTCACTGCTCTACGTGACCGACCTCGCGGATCTGATCACGGCGCATCTCTCCGGTGCGCTCGATCTCCCGCGACAACTCGAGCCCGATGACGGCAGGCCAGGAGGCTACGGCTGGGGCGACCTCGCCGCGATCGCGAGCAGAGCGTCGGGGCGACGCGTGCGCCTCATCCGGGTCCCCGTCCGGCTGCTGGGCTCGCCGGCCCGCCTCGCCGACATGCTGGCTCGGCGTTTCGCGCTGGACTTGCCGCTGGCGGTTGACAAGCTCGGCGAGCTTGCGCACCCAAACTGGGTTTCAGGCGGTCCGGCATTGCCGAAGCCTGCCTCCAACATCACATTCGAGACAGGCTTTTCGAGCACACTCGAATGGTATCGCCAGGCGGGCTGGCTATAGCATGGCTGTAGCCATTGCGTCGCAAAGGACGAGACGAATGCAAGAATCGATCGATGAAGCGGTCATGGCGCTGGTGCAGCGCTATAATCCCGAAGGCAAGCCGATCGACCGAAACAGTGAGATCGGTGCCGACCTCAACATCGATTCGGTCGCTGCCATGGACCTGATCATGGAAATCGAGGACAAATTCGACATCGACATCCCGATGAACCAGGTTGGCGAGTTGAAGACCATCGGCGACCTGATCGACCTCGCTGCCGGACAGCTCGAGCAGACGTGAGCAACGGACCGCAGTGACCACCAGGGAAGGATGCGCGAGCGCATGGACATTTTCGACAAGTATGCGGTCATCGAGGAGCGCCACAGCGCGCTGCTCGGCATCGGCGGCGATCCCTTTGGCGTCAAGGTCGACAAGATCCTTTCGGCTACCGAGGCGCTGATCGACGGCCGCCATACCATTCTCGTCGGCACCAACAACTATCTCGGCCTGACCTTCCAGCCCGAGTGCATCGCCGCTGCCAAGGCAGCCCTCGACAGCGACGGCACCGGCACCACAGGCTCGCGCATCGCGAATGGCACCTACGACCGGCATACCAGCCTCGAGGCGGCGTTCGCGCGCTTCTTCGACCGCCGCAAGGCCATCGTCTTCACCACCGGCTATCAGGCCAATCTCGCAACGATCTGCGGGCTCGCCGGTCCGGACGACTTCATTCTGGCCGACGCCGACAACCATGCGAGCATCTGGGACGGAACGAAGCTCAGCGCCGCCGAGACCGTCGTCTTCCGGCACAATGACCCCGAGCATCTCGATCGCCGGCTCACCCGCCTCGCCGGCAAGGGCCAGGCCAAGCTGGTGATCGTCGAGGGCATCTATTCCATGCTCGGCGATACGGCTCCCTTGAAGGAGTTCGTCGAGGTCAAGAAGAAGCACGGCGCCTGGCTCCTGGTCGACGAAGCCCACTCGTTCGGCGTCTACGGCGAGCGCGGCCGCGGTGTCGCCGAAGCACAAGACGTCGAGGAAGATGTCGACTTCGTGGTCGGCACCTTCTCCAAGAGCCTGGGCGCATCCGGCGGTTTCGCCGTCTCGAACCACCCGAAATTCGACCTCCTGCGGCTCACCAGCAAGCCCTACATGTTCAGCGCCTCGCCGAGCCCGTCCACCATGGCGTCGGTGACCGAGGCGCTCCACCAGATCGAGAAACGGCCGGAGCTGCGCACGCGGATCTGGGCCAATGCCGAGCAGCTTCATTCGGGCCTGACCGCCCTGGGCTTCTCGATCTGCTCGCCCTTGAGCCCCATCGTCGCCATTCGGATGCCCGACGAGGCGACCGCCGTCATGGCCTGGAACCGGCTGATCGAGGCCGGCGTCTACGTCAATCTGGCACTGCCGGGCGGCACCCCTGGCGGCGTCTGCCTGCTCCGCTGCAGCGTCTCGGCTGCCCACGAGCCGGCGCAGATCGCCACCGTGCTCGGCCGCTTCGCCGCACTGGCAAGCGAGCTCGATAGCGGCCAGCAAGCCGCCTGAGCCACGTCGCCCGTAACTGGGGCCCCCGGCGCTGAGCCGAGCGACCGGTCTCTGGTCGCTCTACCGTCCCAGCTAGCGGGTGACAGCTGCGCGCCGAACTGCCGTGTCAGACGAGGGCGGCGAGCGCGCAGAGCCGCGCCTCGGTCTGGGCAACCACCCAGCCGTCGAGCTTCACCGTGCGCCGGTGGATGAAGTCAGCGCGAACCGCTTCCGCGATAGCGAGCGCAAGCCCTTCCGGGTCCGAGCAATGCGGATCGAGCCGGCGGCAAATCGTTTCGTCGGCGCTAATCGCATTCAAGAGCAGCTCGGCGTCGGCATCCATCGGGAAGGCCTTTAGGTAGGCCGTGCCGACGGCCGCGGCACTCGCCGGATAGCGCAGAGCAGCCACCAGGGCCGCAACCCGGCCGCCATTGCTGCCCAGGGTTGCCGCCGACGCAGGCAAGCCGGAAGCGGTGGCGACAGCGAGACCAGCCGCGAGCGTGGCGCGACGGGTGATCATGCGGACACCTCCTCGAGATGATCGGCCAGCCGCAGCGCCAAAGCGAGCAGCATCATGGTCGGCGAGCCGTCGCCGGCCGAGGGGAAGACAGAGCTGCCGGCGCAATAGAGATTGTCGATGCCATGCACCCGGCAGTCGCTGTCGACGACGCCCTGGCGCGGGTCGTCGGCCATGCGGGTGGTGCCCATGTGATGACAGGCAGGCTCGACGAAGACGTCGTCGAAATCCTCATCATCGTCGTTCAGCGTGATCTGCACGCGCCCGATGCCGGCGGCCCCGGCTTCGGCCGCGAAGGTCTCGAGCATGAACCGAGCGCTGCGCTTGTCGATCGGCGACAGCCGCCAGTCGAGCGCCACATGTCGTTGGCCGATCTCGTCCGTGGTATCGGCAAGCAGCACCCGGCTATCGCGGTTCGGCGCTGGCGCCACGCTGGTCAGAAGCTCGATGTGATCGATGGGCAGCTGGCCCGCCTGGAGCGCCCGGCTGCCGAGGCCGAGAATGCCGCCCATGTCACGGGCGATGTTGCCGAGATGCTGGCCGAGCCCCTCCGGTGGCAGCTCGCGTTTGAGAGCGGCGGCCCTGAAGGCCCGCACGCCGCGCATGCCGGGGCCGTCCCAGGCTGGATCGTAGACCGCCCGCAGCAGCATGCTGGCCTTGAGCAGACGCTGCTCGGCGGCCGTCTCGTAGGGCATGCTGAGCTGGCTGATCAGCTCGAAGTCGTCGAACCGATGGCGGTCGTAGAGACCCAGGTCGAAACCCGGATCGGGCGGCTGCAGGATGCCGCCGTAGAAGGTGACGTGATCGGCGAAATAGCGACCGACGAGGTCGTGCTGGTTGCCGAGCCCGGCGGGCACCACGGCGTTGGCGAGCAGCAATTGCCGCGGGTTCTCGATACCGCCCATGGCGAGCACGAATTGACGCGCACGGACCTCGAAGCGTCGATCATCTTCCCGCGGCCGGGCGATAATGCTGGTGACGTGTCGCGCACCGGGATCGGTCTCGATGCTGAGCAGGTTGGCATGCAGGAGCACCTGGGTGCTGGCATCCTGCTCGAGCGCGGGGCCGAGCTCGGCGGCGAACCGGGTCTTCTTGATCAGCTCGACATAGGTGCCGAACATGTCGGGCCGCAGCGGCAGCATCGAGACGCCGGCGCGCTCGGCCCAGTGGTCAGGATCCCAGCCTTCGTCCGGCAGGCCGATGAGCCGCGCTGCCTGCTCGCTATAGCCTGCGATTTCCGTCGGATCGAGCGGCCAACCGGAGTCTTCGATCCATGGCCAGTGCTCCAATGCGTGCGCCCTGTACGGTGCGCACCAGCCACCCCAGACATGGCTGTTGCCACCGAGGTAGCGCATGCGTGAGGAATCGAGCGGCAGATAGGGCCGACCGATGCTCTCGCCCCAGTAGAGTGCCTGGTCGCCGTCCTGCCACTCGGTGCCACCGCCCTCCAGCAGGACGACACTCAGGCCCTTGCCGAGGAGGGAATGAGCGATGGTGAGGCCAGCCGGACCACCGCCGATGATGCAAATGTCGGCATCGAGAACAGCCTGGTCGTCGAGCGTTCGGGCGTCGGTCATCATGCGGTTGGGCTGCTCCGTCGACAGATGATCGAGAGGATAAGACGGCCGATTGGCCGGTCAATAGGCGCCAGGCTACGCCTCGGGGGCGAAGCCGCCATTGGCGGCGTGGGCGCGCAGCCAGTCGCCCGTGAACGTTCTCTCCAGCTCTTCCAGCGCCGCGGCGGCGGCGGCCTCGAGATCGTCAGCGCAGGGCTCCGGCTCAGACTTCCGCCACTGCTCCAGATACGCGTCGGTGCCCGTGAGCCCGGCGCGCATCGCGGCCCGATCGATCGCCTGCTCGAACCGCTCGGGAAGCTGGCGCTTGGCCATCTGGCGCCCGGCTTTGGCGATCACCTGGGCTGGAATGTCGCGCCAATAGACGATCGTCAGGGTGGCCATGCTCGCTTTCCTCGGCAGCTTTCTCGATCAACGCCCGAAGCTCGCCCATGCCAGTGGCAATGCGCTCGAAGGTGAGACCGAGCCGCACCGCAGCCGCCTTGGCCTTCCGAGTCAGCTCGGCGTCGTCGGTCTGCGCTAGATAGACGAGACGACGGTAGTTTTGGAAGTAGGCTTGCTGAAGCTCGGGATGGCGGTCGATCCCGAGGCCTTCGATCACCAGCGTCTCGAACTGTCGTGCGAGGAAGTCGGTCAGGTAGAAGGTGCCGGGCTCGGCATCGGCGAGCATGGCAAAGCGATCCTGACCGGCAAAGGTCGCATAGCAATGCGGCCCCGGAAGACGCTCGACCTGCTCCTCCTCGAGCACGCGATCCAATGCACCGCCCGAGCCGCAATCGGCATAGGCGACAAAGATGCGGCCATAGGCGCCCCGCGCCTCCTGGATTGCGGCTCTAACCGCATCGGCGATCTTTTCCGGGCGGTTATGCAGCGTCGCCGGCAGGCAGCGCAGGTCGATATGCGCCAACCGGTCGACGGCGATGATCGCAATGATCTCGCGGGCCAGCGCACCGCAAGCGATAATAAGCGTCCGTTGCAACGGTCGATGTCCAAGCTCGGTGATCAGGTCGAAGACGTCCGAGCCACCGAATAGCCGCAGGCTCTGCCAGATGCTTGCGCCGCAGCGACAGGCGATTGCGCCTCAGGCGAAGGCAGGCTGCTGGTTGTGCTTGCGCACCATGAACGCCTTGGCCGTCTCCACCGCCACCGAGGCGTCGCGGCAATAGGCGTCGGCGCCGACGGCCTGGGCAAACTGCTCGTTGAGCGGCGCGCCGCCGACCAGCACGACATAGTCGTCGCGGATACCCTGCTCGACCAGCGTGTCGATCACGACCTTCATGTAGGGCATCGTGGTGGTCAGCAACGCCGACATGCCGAAGAGGTCCGGCTTGTGCTCCTCGAGAGCACGCAAGTACTTGTCGGCATCGCAGTTGATCCCGAGATCGACGACCTCGAAGCCGGCGCCTTCCATCATCATCGAGACGAGGTTCTTGCCGATGTCGTGGATGTCGCCCTTCACCGTGCCGATGACCATCTTGCCGACGGTAGGCGCCCCCGTCTCGGCGAGCAGTGGCCGGAGAACGAACATGCCGGCCTTCATCGAGTTCGCCGCAAGCAGCACCTCGGGCACGAAGAGAATACCGTCGCGAAAATCGACACCGACGATCGCCATACCGCCGACCAGCGCCTCTGTCAGCACCCGGTAGGGCGCCCATTCGCGCTCCAGCAGGATCTGCACGCCCTCGACGACCTCGTCCTTCAGGCCGTCATAGAGGTCGTCTTGAATCTGCTTGACCAGCTCCTCGTCGTCGAGCTCACGCAGATCGAGTTCGGCTTCATCGCTCATAGGTGCACCAATCCCGCCGACCGCCAGAATTGAGCTGAAAGTAGAGGCGGCAACGGCACGGCTCTTGTTGGCCTACGACCTAACGACCCGTTTTTGCGACAGTGCGCCCAGGGGTGCACGGTTACCGCACATCGCTAGGTATTGCTTAAGGGCTGGCTGGTATGGTCGCGCAAAATGAGGAAGCGCGCTTGTAGGACAGGCGGAGCCCAGCCCGTCGGTCGCGCCCCATCAGCCAGCGACCGACGGGCCAAGCGCCAATGCCTGTCTTCTGTCGTCAGCCGCCGAGCGGCCAGAAATAGACCAAGAGCGGGATCGCGGTCAGCACGATGATCACCTGCAACGGCAGCCCCATGCGCCAGTAGTCGCCGAAATTGTAGCCGCCTGGCCCCATGATCAGCGTGTTGTTCTGGTGACCGATCGGCGTGAGGAAAGCGCACGAGCCGCCGATTGCCACCGCCATCAAGAACGTGTCGGGATTGGCGCCCAGCACCGCGGCGACGCCGGCGCCGATCGGCGCCATGATGACCACGGTCGCCGCATTGTTCAGGATATCAGTCGCCAGCATGGTCGAAATAAAAACCACGAGGAGCGCCGCCACTGCCCCATACTGGGCGGAAAAGCCGGCGATCGCTTCGGCAATCACAGTCGTTAGCCCCGTCGTCTGCAAGGCATCGCCGATGGGGATCATGGAGGCCAGGAGAATGATCACCGGCCAATCGATCGCATCATAGAGCTCGCGCGGCTGGATCACGCCGATGCCGGTCATCAAGATGACGGCACAGCCAAGGGCGATCGGCAAGGACACCAGACCCACCGAGGTCAGCAGGATGGCGCCGGCGAAGATCAGCAAGGTCGGTGCTGCCAGCTTGCCTTGGACGACCTGCAGCTTGCGCTGGGCCAAGGGCAGGCAGCCCAGCAGCCGGGTCACCTCGGCGAGCCGCTCGATCTCGCCCTGCAGCAACAGCACGTCGCCGGCGCGCAGGACGATGCGGTCGAGCCGGTCGCGGGTCGGGCTGCCCTCGCGCGCCACGGCCAGGAGATTGACGTTGAACTGCTGCGCCAACCTGGAGCGGCCGGCGCTGCGCCCGTCGAGCTCGGAGCCCGGCTTGATCACCACCTCGGCCAGGCGCACATCGTCATTGCTGAGCATGCTCATCGGGGTCGGCGCGTCACCGCCGATGGCGAGCTGAAACCGCTCGATCAGCTTCGGCAGGTTGTCGGGTGACGCCTCGACGATGAGCACGTCGCCGGCCATGAGCTGGAAGCGACGCGGCACGTTCGGAACGCGGCGCTCGTTGCGCAAGAGGCCCAGGATGGCGACGTCCAGCTCGGCAAAGCGATCGGCCACGTCGCCGATGCTCTTGCCCAGCAGCGGATTCTTCTCGGCGACCCGGATCTCCGTCACATAGTCGCCGATATGGAAGAACGCCTCGAGGCCGGCGGCACGCCGTCGATCGGCGGGCAAGAGCCGCCAGCCGATGGTCGAGATGAAGGCGATGCCGACAATGGCGACGGGCAGGCCCACCCAAGCGAAGTCGAACATGTGAAAGCTCTGGCCCTCGGCACTCTCTCGATAGGCGGCCGCGATAATGTTGGGCGGCGTGCCGATCAGCGTGACCAGGCCGCCGAGCAGTGCTGCGAACGAGATCGGCATCAAGAGCAGCGAGGGTGAGCGGTCGGCCCGTGCCGCCGTCTGCATCGCGATCGGCATGGTCAGCGCCAAGGCACCGACATTGTTCATGACCGTCGACAGAAGTGCCGTGGCCCCCGCCAGCGAGGCGACGTGCCGGGTGACCGTCGAGGTGAACCGACCGACGACCGAGACCAGGTAGTTGGTCGCACCGCTGTCGGTGAGCCCCTTGGTCAAGACCAGCATGGCGGCAACGGTCACCGTCGCCGTGTGGCTGAGACCGACAAAAGCGTTCTCGGCGGGCACAATGCCGATGAGCACAGCCACCATCAGGCCCGTGAAGGCGACGATGTCATGGCGATAGCGGCCCCAGATGAAGCCCGCGAGGACACCGACGAGGACCAGCACGAGGCCGATTTGCGAGGCTGTCATCCGTGTCGCCGCCCGGCTCAGCCGTTGACCTGTGCCAGCGTGAGATCGAAGGCCAGCGCCACCTTGGTGACGATCTCGTCGATCTCCGCCTCGCTGATGATCAAGGGCGGCGAAAGCACCATGCCGTCGCGAATCGCCCGCATCACCAAACCGTTCTCGATGCAATGCTCGCGGCAGGCGAGGCCGACGCGCCGCTCTGCCGGAAAAGGCCGCCGCGCCGCCTTGTCCTCGACCAGCTCGAGGCAGGCGAGAAGCCCACAGGTGCGAACCTCGCCGACCAAGGGGTGATCGGCGAGCGTCATCAGCCGATCGCGGAAATAGGCGCCGATCGGCCCGGCCGCGCGCGTCGCGAGCCCCTCCTCCTCGATGATCTTGATGTTCTCCAGTGCCACGCGCGCAGCAGCCGGATGGCCGTGATAGGTGACACCGTGCGCGTACTCGATGCCTGAGGCGGCGAGGACATCGGCCATGCGGTCATGAAAGGCCACGGCAGCGATCGGCAGGTAGCCGGACGACAGGCCTTTCGCCAAAGGCATGATGTCAGGCGCGATCTCGAAAGTGTCGCTGCCCCACCAGTTGCCGGTCCGGCCAAAGCCGCAGATCACCTCGTCGGCAACCAGGAGCACGTCATACGCGCGGCAGATGCGTTGCACCTCCGGCCAGTAGGTTCGGGGCGGGATGATCACGCCGCCCGCACCCTGGATCGGCTCGGCGACGAAGGCCGCGACGTTTTCCGGACCCAGCTCGAGGATCTTGGCCTCGAGCCAGCCGGCCGCGACCTTGCCGAATTCGTCAGGATCGAGATCACCGCCCTCGGCGAACCAATAGGGATTGCCGATATGCGCGAAGCGCGGCAGCGGCAGATCGAAGGGCTCGTGCATGAAGCCCATGCCAGTGAGACTAGCCGAGCCGAGGCCGACGCCGTGATAGCCCAGCGTCCGGCTGATGAAGGTCTTCTTCTCCGGCTTGCCCATCAGGTTCCAGTAGTACCAGACGGACTTGACGATGGTGTCGTTGGCCTCGGAGCCAGAGCTGGCATAGAAGAGCCGGTTAAACCCCTCGGGCAGGATTTCCGCGAGCTTGGCGGCAAGCTCCACCGCCGGCACTGTCGCTGTCTGGAAAAAGGCGTTGTAGTAGGGCAGCTCCAGCATCTGGTCATAAGCGGCGCGGGCGAGCCGCTCGCGGCCGTAGCCGACATTGACGCACCACAGCCCCGCCATGCCGTCGATGATCCGATTGCCCTCGCTGTCGACGATATGACAACCCTCGGCGCCTGTGATGATCCGGCTGCCCTTGGCGTGAAGCTCGGGAAAGACGGTGAACGGATGGAAGTGGTGGCGGCTATCGAGCTCACGCCAACGGTCCGTCTCAGCACTGGTCGACATGAAAGTGTCCTCGAAATCGAGCGCGGTTGCCTACTCAGGTGCTGCACGCCCCGCAGACAACAAGTGCGGCATCGGGCGGCCACCAGGCAGCGGCGGCCAGCAGGCAGTAGCCTACACGTTCAAGAGCAGATGCTCACGCTCCCAGGAGCTGATGACACTCTGATAGGCCTCGTGCTCCGCCTGCTTGACGGCGATCAGCACGCGAACGAACGCCTCACCCAAGGCTTCCTTGAGCTGCGGCGAGCTGGAGAGCTTCTTCAAGCCATCCGGCAGCTGCTGCGGCAAGGTCTGGGCCAGGCGGTAGGCGCTGCCCTTGACCTGATCGGTGGGCTCCAATCCTTCTACCATGCCGAGATAGCCACACGCCAACGACGTGGCGATGGCCAAGATAGGGATTGGCGTCCGCGCCGGCCACGCGGTTCTCGACGCGGCGCGACTGGCGGCCCGACTCGGGCACCCGCAAGCCCACGGTCCGATTCTCCCAGCCCCACTGCACGTTGATCGGCGCATCGGAATAGCGGCGCAGCCGACGGTACGAGTTCACGTTGGGTGCCAGAAGCGGCATCGCTGCCGGGATGAACCGCTGCAGGCCGGCGATGTGGTTCAAGAACAGCTCGGAATAGGTGCCGTCCTCCTTGGCGAACAGGTTCTCGCCCGTCTCGACCGAGTAGACGCTCTGGTGGATGTGCATCGAGCTGCCGGGCTCGCTCTCCAACGGCTTCGCCATGAAGGTCGCATAGATGTCGTGCTTCAACGCGGCCTGGCGCAGCGTGCGCTTGAACAAGAACGCCTGGTCGGCGAGCTCGAGCGGATCGCCGTGGTTGAAGTTGATCTCCATCTGGGCGGCGCCCGCCTCGTGCGCCAGCGTGTCGATGTCGATCTCCTGCGCCTCGCACCAGTCGTAGACGTCCTCGAACACCGGGTCGAACTCGTTGACCGCCTCGATGCCGTAGGCTTGGCGCGAGGTCTCGGGGCGTTTCGAGCGACCGATGGGGGGCTCCAGCGGGTAGTCCGGGTCGGTGTTG
The DNA here is from genome assembly GCA_942491185.1 of uncultured Alphaproteobacteria bacterium. GTDB lineage: Bacteria > Pseudomonadota > Alphaproteobacteria > Geminicoccales > Geminicoccaceae > SLRI01. Next base: position 255,854 of record CALOAB010000004.1, read on the forward strand.
ATCTTGGTCAGGAAGAACTCGAGCTCGGGCGCCACCACCGGCCGCCAGCCCTTCGCCGCATAGAGGCCGAGCACACGGCGCAAGACCTGCCGCGACGCGATGTCGACCGGCGTGCCGTCATGGTTGAAGCAGTCGGCGATGACCTGCGCGGTCGGCTCCACGTACCAGGGCACGAGGCGAATGCTCGACGGGTCGGGCCGGAGGCGGATGTCGCGGTTGACCGGATCGATGACGTCGCCCTCAGGGTAATCGCCGGTGACGGTTTGGGTGAAGATGCTCTCCGGCAGCCGCAGCCCGTCATCCTTGAGCGAGCGCAGAAACTTGTCGCCGGGCAGGATCTTGCCGCGGGCGATGCCGCTGACGTCGGCGACGATGCACTCGACCTCGGTGACCCGACGCGCCTTGAGCCATTCCTCGAGATCACTCATGCGATCCTTTCTCTGCTCTGCCGTGCCCGCAGCCGTTCCCGGCAGGCGTCGCCGAACGCGACGAACAGGCGCCGATGCGGCTCGATCTCGGCAGCCCGCCATTCCGGGTGCCATTGTACCGCCAGAACGAACCCCTTGGCACCCGGCATCGAGACCGCCTCGATCGTGCCGTCCGGCGCCTCCGCCTCGGCGACGAGCTCAGGTGCCAGCCGGTCGATGCCCTGGCCGTGCAACGAGTTGACCTCGAGGTCCAAAGCACCGTCGAAGAGGCGCGCCAACACGCCCCCAGCGCGCAGCCGCACCTGATGGCTCGGATCGTATCGCTCGGCATGAGCAAGCGTCTTGTCCGAACGGTGATCCTGCCGCCCCGCCACCTCCTGGAGGCGGCCGTGGAGCGTTCCGCCCATGGCCACATTCACCTCCTGAATGCCCCGGCAAAGGCCGAGCACGGGCACCCCTTCGGCAATGCACGCCCGAACCAAGGGCAGCGTCGTGGCGTCGCGATGCGCGTCCGCCGGGTCGCCGGGCGGCCGGCTGCCGCCGCCATAGAGCGTCGGGTCGATGTTCGAAGGGCTGCCGGTCAGCAACAGCCCGTCGAGCCTGGCACACAAATCGTCTAAAGGCAGCGCGCTACCGAGCGCCGGCACGATGAGCGGCAGGCCGCCGGCTGCCCCGAGCACCGCATCGACATACTTGTCACCGACACTATGGACGGTCGCCGGGCCCACCACTTTCCGGCAGGCAGAAACTCCGATCAGCGGCAGCGGGACGCTCGGCATAGGCCGGCGCTATAGCCGAGCGCCCCAATGGCCGCAAGCTGGCGTTAGGCGCGTCCGTCAGGCGACGCTGGCGCCGGAAATCCGCTTGCTCGCTGCGGCTTTGTCCACGGCATGCTCGACCACGCGCGAGGAGCTGCCGCCGATCGAGACCTTGCGCGGCTTCATCGCTTCCGGCACCTCGCGCCGAAGATTGATGTCCAAGAGCCCGTTGGTCAGATCAGCACCCTCGACCTTGATGTGGTCGGCGAGCTGGAAGCGGTGCTCGAAAGCACGCTGGGCGATGCCGCGATGCAGGAACTCCACCTCCTTCTCGGGCTTCGCGATCTGACCCTTCACGATGAGCACGTTGTCGTGCACCGTAAGGTCGAGATCGGCATCGGCGAAGCCGGCAACGGCCATGGTGATCCGATAGTTGTCGGTACCGACCTTGGCGATATTGTAGGGTGGATAGGAGGTGTCGCGAGACGCCTCGCGAAAGGCGGTGTCGAACATCTTGTCGAGCTGATCGAAGCCGACCGATGAGCGAAAGAGCGGTGAAAGATCGAAGCTGCGCATGACCAGTCCTCCAGGAGCAACCAGTTGTTGGGCCCGTTGCGATGCAACCGAGCGGCGAATCGTCGTGCGGACCCGAAAAGGCATCCACTCATTTGAGGTGGGCAGTGCTCGAAGGCAGTTCAAGATGTCGCTGACGACTGGCCCATGCCGGCATCCGAGACCATATGTGGGCCCATGCAGATGACGCTCGAAACCGCGCTGGCGTTGAAGACGACGCTGGTGCTCGCCGCTTTCATCGCCTTCGCCTTCGCCGAGCGGATCCGGCCGGCCGTCGACAGCCCGCTGCTCGTCCGCCTCGGCCGCAGCACGCGCGAGGCCTGGCTGCGTCTGACACGCAATGTCGGTCTCTTCGCCTTCAACACCATCCTGTCACCCCTGATCGTGCTGCCGATCACCTACTGGGCCACCGGCTTCTCGCTCGGCCTGCGTCCGGCCTTCCTGGATGGCTGGCTCGGCTTCGCCGTCGACATCCTGATCCTCGATCTCTGGATCTATTGGTGGCACCGGGCGAACCACGAGTGGCCCCTGCTCTGGCGCTTCCACCAGGTCCACCACCTCGACGAGCTCTTGGATACGACGAGCGCCGTGCGCTTTCACTTCGGCGAGGTGGTGCTCTCGGCCCTGGTCCGGGCCATGGTGATCATCGCCCTCGACATCGACCTCATCGCCGTCATCGTCTTCGAGGGCCTGGTCCTGACCGCGGCCATCTTCCAGCACTCCGATGCCCGGATCCCGGACTGGCTGGAGCGCCGCCTCGCCCGGGTCATCATCACGCCCTCGATCCACTGGGTTCATCACCACGCGATCAGGGCGGACACGGACAGCAATTACGGCACCATCTTCAGCTTCTGGGACCCACTCTTCGGCTCGAAGAGCATGACGCAGCGGTTCGCGGCGATGAAGATCGGCGTCGAACGGATGGCCGACCGGCCGTTCACCCGCCTGCTAGCCGCACCCTTTGGGCGTCAGCCAGGTGCAACGCCGCCGACGAAGGCGGCACCGAAACCGGCGCGGCGGTAGACCAGCGCCAGGAAGACGCCGCGCGCTGCCAGGAAGATGAGCATCGCCGCCCAGAGACCGGGATTGCCCAGCCACGGCACGAGGATCGCGGCGGCGAGCCCGTAGACCGCCAGCGATGCCACCATGGCGTTCCTGAGCTCGGCCGTGCGCGTCGCACCGATGAAGATCCCATCGAAGAGGAAGGCCCAGACGGCGATCAGCGGGATGAGGGCCACGACGATACGGTAGTCGAGCGCCGCATCGCGAACCGGCTCGATCGCCGTGAGCAGCCCGACGATCCAGGGCACCGCAAGCCAAAAGGCAGCACCGACCAGCAAGGCCAAGAGCCCGGCATTGACGAAGCCGGCGCGCGCCGCGTCACGCAGCGCCCGCGGATCACGCGCGCCGACGGCGCGGCCGACCATCGCCTCGGCCGCAAAGGCGAAGCCGTCGAGGCAATGCGAGGCCAGGAGAAAAAAGTGCATCAGGATGGCGTTGGCGGCGAGGACCACGGGCCCCTGCCGCGAGGCCAGCGCCATGAAGCTCAAGAAGGCCGCCTGCAGGACCACGGTGCGCAGGAAGAGATCCGAATTGAGCTGAAACAGCCGCTTGAAGGGTGCCGCCGCCAGCACCTGCGCCCGCGTCGGCAAGGTCGCCTGCCCCAGCCGAGACCAGGTGGCGGCGCAGCAGCCAGAGGCCGAGCAGCAGCCCGAAGCCCTCGGCGATCACCGTGGCCAGCGCCACGCCCGGAGCCGTGAAGCCCAGCCCCCAGACGAAGAGGATATCGAGCCCGGCATTGACGAGGTTGGTCGCGATCAGCAGCACGAGCGGCCCGCGGCTGTCCTGCATGCCGAGCAGCCAGCCGAGCACCACGGCACTGGCGAGTGCCAAGGGTGCGCCCAGGAGCCGGACCTGCAGGTAGCCGCGCAGCTCGGCATCGATCGCAGGCTCCGGCGCGAAGAGCAGGCTGCCGGCACGAAGCGCCAGCGGCAAGGTCAAGATGACGACAAGGCCGATCGCGGCGGCGAGGATGAAGGCGCGCCAGGCCGTGGCCCGGATCTCCCGGCCGTCGCCCGCACCCAGCGCCTGCGCGGTGAGTGCGGTCGTGCCCATGCGGAGAAAGCCGAAGGCGAAGTAGACGGCCGAGGTCAGGTTGGCACCCAGCGCCACGCCGCCCAAGGCATAGGGCTCATCGAGCCGCCCCACCACGGCCGTGTCGACCATGCCCAGGAGCGGCACCGAGATATTCGAGACAACGAGCGGCCAGGCCAGCCTGAAGGACTCGCGATACGCACCAGCCGGCAAGACCGCGATCCCCTACTCGCTCGACGACAAGACGCCGTCTCCTAGGCGCATCCGTCCGGCCCGACAAGCATGCCCGATCACCCCAGAAGCCAGCGATGGCATTCCTCGGTGTTGAACTTCCAGACCCGCTTCGGGCCGGCCATGACGTTGAGATAATAGAGGTCGTAGCCGTGCGCCGTGCCGCAGGGATGGTAGCCCTTGGGCACCATCACGACGTCGCCGTCCTCGATGGTCATCGTCTCGTCGAGCGCGCGGTCGTCCGTGTAGACGCGCTGGAAGCCGAAGCCCTGCGGCGGGTCGAAGCGGTGGTAGTAGGTCTCCTCCAGCTTCGATTCGTGCGGCAGGTTGTCGGTGTCGTGCTTGTGGCTGGGATAGGACGACCAGCAGCCCGAAGGCGTGATCACCTCGACGACCAAGAGCGACTGCGCCGGCTCGGTCTCGGGCAGGATGTCGGCGACGTGCCGGGTGTTGGTGTCCTTGCCGCGGGTCGAGGCCTTGACGTCGTCGGGCCCGATCAGGCGGATCTTGAAGTCGCCGCCGCCCGGCGCCGAGCAGACGGCGAGCTCGAGTGCTGTCTCGGCGATCACGGCCCAGGCGGTCTGCCAGGGGATGTAGACGGCGGTGGGCTTGCCCGCGAACGGGTTGTCGCGAGATCCTATGGACCGGAAGATCTCCGGGCCGGCCTCGACCGTGGCCTTGCCGCCCAAGAGCACGAGGCAGACCTCGTCGTCGCTGCCCAGCCGCTCCAGCCGCTGGCCGGCTTCCAGACGATAGACGGCAAAGCCGACATGGCCCCAGCCTGCGCTCGCCGGCGTCACCTCGTGCACGAGACCGTCGGCTGTGGCCGCGTGGTTCTTCAAGAGCAGCTCAGGCATCGACGTCTCCTCCACAATCCCTTGTCGCCACGACCGTGTCCCATGCAGCGATCAGCCGGGCATAGCTCTCGGCCATCCGCCGAATCGCCAAGTTATCGTCGATCCGCCCATTGAGCCAGTCCTCGGCAACCGTACCGAAAATGCTGCGCCCGACGGCAAAGCCCTTGCAGATCGGATGCGCCGCCGCCCGCGCGAACCCGGCCTCCAGGCTGCTCTCCGGCGCATCGAGGCCGAGCAGCAGGACACCCCGGCAATGCGGGTCGTGTGCTTCGATCGCCGCGGTGACGGCGGCCCATGCAGCGTCGCTGCCAGGGTCCGGGAGCTTCCACCAGTCGGGATAGATGCCGGCCGCATAGAGCTGGCGAATGGCGGACACCAGGGTCCGATCGTCCTCCGGCAGCCCGGACTTGCTCGCGATGATCTCGACCAGGAGGTCGTGAAAGGTGCTGCGCGCCGCGTCCTGGAGGATCTGCAGCCGCTCGATCTGCTCGTCCCTGAGCGCCGCCGGGTCGTCCGGGTGATAGAAAGCCAGGCACTTGACGCAGTGCTCGCGCGGCCATTCGCGCAGCACCCGGCCGAGATCGGGGCCGTCGTCGAAGCGCAGCGGAATGGCGCCGGGCCGCTCGATCGGCCGGCCGATCCACAATCCCTGGCCGGTCGCCTTGGCCAGCGTGTCGGCACCGTAGCGGCCATCCAGGAGCAGTCCCAGATCGGTGCGCTCGCCGCGCACCTCCTGCAAGGCCTGGAAACACAGATCCTTGAAGTACGGGATGTGCCCGTGGCTGACGCCGGCAGCGTCGCACATCGCCTCGAGCTGGCTGCGGTGGTCGAAGGCGAAGGCCAGCACCTGCGGCCAATGCCGCTCGCGGTTGGTGCTCCAGTGCAGGCGCTCGAGCGTCGGGTCGTGGCGCAGCGCCCGCTCCGGCGAGCCGTGCGCGAGAAAATGGCTGAGCTCGGTCCAGGACGGGATCGCCGGCGCGCAGCCGTGCCTGGAGACCGCGAAGGCGCCGCAGGCATTGGCGAGCCGGCAGCATTCCTCAATCGGCAGGTCGCGCAGATAGCCGCGCAGGAACCCGCTCATGAACGCATCGCCGGCGCCCAGCACGTTGTAGACCTCGACCGGAAAGCCCGGCCCCTTGACCCCGTCCTCGATGTCGTCCGGGATGGCACCCGCGAAGGCCACGCAGCCCATCGGCCCGCGCTTGCAGACGATGAGCGCCGCCGGTGCCAGCTCGCGCACCTTGCGGATGGCATCGAGCGTCACCGTCGTGCCGCCGGCGATGTGCAGCTCCTCCTCGGTGCCGACGACGACGTCGCAGAGCGGCAGGATGGCCTGCAGGTGGGCGCTGGTCTGGGCACTCTCGACGAAGCGCTCCTCGCCGAGCCCGTGGCCGGTGAGGCCCCAGAGCACCGGCCGGTAGTCGACGTCGAAGATGACCTTCCGCCCATGCGCCCGAGCAAGCTCGGCGGCCTTGCGCGACATCGCCTCGAGATTGGGCCTGGAGAAATGCGTGCCCGTGACGACCACGGCCTTGGCACTCGCGATATAGGCCTCGTCGATGTCGGCGGGCTCGAGCGCCGAATCGGCGCAGTTCTCGCGAAAGAAGATCAGCGGGAACGTGTCCTTGTCGCGGATGCCCAAAATGACCAGCGAGGTCAGCCGGCTCGGGTCGGTCTTCAAGAAGTGCGTGTCGACGCCCCAGCGCTCGACCTCCTCGCGGATGAAGCGGCCCATGTGCTCGTCACCGACGGCCGTGATCAGCCCCGATTTGAGCCCGAGCTTGGCGGTCCCGATCGCGATGTTGGTCGGGCAGCCGCCGACATACTTGGCGAAGCCCGACATGTCCTCGAGCCGGCCGCCGACCTGCTCGCCGTAGAGATCGACCGACGATCGACCGATCGTGACGACGTCGAGCGCGGTTTCTTGATTGGACATGCGTTGCTGCCCCCCTGCTGGTCTCGGCCACGAATGAAACATGCATTCCAAAGCTGATCAAGCCTGGAACAACTATTCCTTTTGTCGCCCGCGCCTGCCCTCTAGGCCGCGCTCGGCGACCAGCCGATGGCCGGTCTCGATCACCAGGCTCGTCGCCAGGCACATCGCCGCGATGAGCGAGCGCACCTGCTGCAGCTCGGCATCACGAACAAAAAGCGTCGGCCGGCCGAAGGCGGAGAGCGGGCTCACCGGCAGGTCGGTCATGACGACGATGCCTAGCCGCCGGGCCGCGGCCGCCCGAACGGCCTCGACCGTCTCGGGCGCATAGGGCTTGAAGCTCACCGCCAGCATGACGTCGTCGGGGTCGAGCGAGCGCAGCTGCTGCGCCAGCATCCCGCCCTGGTTGTCGAGAAGCCGGGCCGGACGCTCGAGGTTCAAGAGCCCGTAGAGCAGGTAGCTGGCGACCGGCAGGCTGCGCCGCTGGGCCACGATCTCGATCCGCCGGGCAGCGGCGATGCGGCCGGCCGCGGCCTGCAGCTGCGCGCGCGGCGTCTCGGCGGCGAGATGGTCGATCGCCCGGTGCGCCGCGGCGGCCAGGCGGTCGAGCGTGTCGCCGGAGGCCGCCTCCCCATTCTCGCGTTGCGCCAGCCGGTCCGCGTAGCTCGGCATCTGCTCGACCAGCCGCAGGCGAAACAGCCGCTGCATGTCGCTGAAGCCGTCGAAGCCCAAGGCCTGGGCGAAGCGAACGAGGGCCGATGGATGAACCCCCGCCTGCTCGGCGACCGTTGCAACGGTCTCGAGCGCGATGGTGTTGGGATGCGCCAGTGCATAGGCCGCGATGTCCTTGAGCCGCGCGCTCAGGCTCTCGTGCCGAGCCGTGATCAGCTGCTCCAGATCGGCGAAGCTGTCCGGCGGTGCTGCGGACATCTGTTTGACTGCCGGCACATTCGTTCCAATCGGCGAAGAGTTGGAATTTTCGTTCCAAGACTCTTGATAAAATTGATAGAATGTGCATTCCATAAATGCAAGCAGATGGAAACAACGTTCCGTTCGACCTGAGAAGAGGTTGCCGGTACGGTTGGCACCTGCGTCATGCAATCAGGAGGCAACAATGCAGACGAAGACGACACTCGCTGCCGCTTTGGCCGGCGTTCTCTTGGCCGGCACGGCCATGGCCGAAACCAACATTATCGTGGTCAGCCATGGGCAAGCCGCCGATCCGTTCTGGTCAGTGGTCAAGAACGGCGTCGAGCAGGCGGCCACGGACTACGGCGTGAACGTCGATTACCGCGCGCCCGAGACCTTCGACATGGTGGCCATGGGCCAGCTGATCGATGCCGCGGTCAACCAGGAGCCGTTCGGCCTGATCGTCTCGATTCCCGACGCCGATGCGCTCGGCCCGGCGATCAGCCGTGCGGTCGACGCCGGCATCAAGGTCATCTCGATGAACTCCGGCTCCGACGTCGCCCATGAGCTGGGCGCGCTCCTGCATGTCGGCCAGTCCGAGTACGATGCCGGCGAGATCGCCGGCGCCCGGCTCGCCGAGATGGGTGGCACCAAGGGCCTCTGCGTCAACCACGAGGTCGGCAATGTCTCGCTCGATCTGCGCTGCGAGGGCTTCGCTGCCGGCTTCGGCCACGACGTGACGGTTCTGCCCACCACCAACGACCCGGCCGAGATCAACGCCAAGGTGAAGGCATCCTTGGACAGCGATCCCGACATCGACACGGTCATGACCTTGGGCGCGCCGCTTGCCGGTGAGCCGACTGTCGTCGCCGTCCAGGAGCTCGGCCGCGGTGGTGACGTCCTGGTTGCCTCGTTCGACCTCTCGGCGAGCTTCCTCGAGTCGGTCGCCGCCGGAGAGGCCGCCTTCGCCATCGACCAGCAGCAGTTCCTGCAGGGCTACCTCCCGGTGGCGTTCCTGGCGCTCAACGACCGCTACGGCCTGATGCCCGGCGGTGACGTGCCGTCCGGCCCGAACCTGGTGACCGCCGATCAGGCGCCCATGGTGGTCGAGCTCAGCGCCCAGGGCATTCGCTGAGCCAGTAGCCGAGACTTCCCGGCGGGATCGGTGCCATTGTCGCCGATCCCGCCGACTATCTGAACGCCAATAATAACGCCAAGGGAGGCGGGAATGGCAGTTGCAGCAGGCGACGAGCGGCTCAAGCAAGCGTCGACACTGACGCGCTTGATGCGACGCCCGGAGCTCGGGGCGTTGGCGGGTCTGATCCTGGTCTCGATCTTCTTCGGGATCGTAGCATCCGGCCAGATGTTCACGCTCTCCGGCATCTTGACCTTCATGTCGCCCGCCTCGCAGCTCGGCATCCTGGCGATCGGCGCGGCACTTTTGATGGTCGGCGGCGAGTTCGACCTCTCGGTCGGCTCGATGGTGGCCTTTGCCGGGCTGATCTTCGGCACCGCGGTCACCGTCATGCAGCTGCCCTTGTTGCTGGCAATCCTGGTCACCATGGCCATGGCGGCAGCTTTCGGCACCCTGAACGGGCAGATCGTGCTGCGCACCGGCCTGCCATCGTTCATCGTCACCCTCGCCTTCCTCTTCATCCTGCGCGGGCTGACGCTGGTCGGCCTCAAATGGGCAACCGGTGGCTCGACCCAGATGCGCGGCATCCGCGAGGCGGTCGAGGGCAGCCCGCTGGCACCCTTGTTCTCCGGTCAGGCCTTCACCGGGCTCTTCGCCTGGCTGGCCGAGCGCGGCATGATCGACACCTTCGCCAATGGCACGCCCAAGGTCACCGGCATCTCCGTCGACATCATCTGGTTCTTCGGCATCGCCATCCTGGCGACGATCGTGCTCACCCGGACCAAGGTCGGCAACTGGATCTTCGCCTCTGGCGGCGATGGCAACTCGGCGCGCAATTCCGGCGTGCCGGTGGCCAGCGTGAAGACGGCACTCTTCATCACCACGGCCTGTTGTGCGGCGCTCGTCGCCATCCTCACCGTGATGGACACAGGAAGCACCGATGCCAGGCGCGGGTTCCAAAAGGAATTCGAGGCGATCATCGCGGCCGTCATCGGCGGCTGCCTGCTCACCGGCGGCTACGGCTCGGCGATCGGTGCCTTCTTCGGCGCCATCATCTTCGGCATGGTGCTGATCGGCCTGACCTACACGCAGATCGACCAGGACTGGTACCTGGTGTTCCTCGGCGGCATGCTGCTGGTCGCCGTGTTCTTCAACAACATCGTTCGCAAGCGCGCCACGGGGGAGCGTTGACATGGCCACCGCAACAGCCACCGAAAGCGACACCCCCACGCACCACAAAATGCCCGACGAGACCGGCACGCCGCTGATCGAGGTCGACAACATCGCCAAGCATTTCGGCTCGGTGATCGCACTCAGCGGTGTCAGCCTCAAGGTCTACCCCGGGCAGGTGCACTGCCTCCTGGGCGACAATGGTGCTGGCAAGTCGACCCTGATCAAGACGCTCTCGGGCGTGCACAAGCCGAGCTCCGGGGTCTTCAAGGTCGACGGCGAGTCGGTCGCCTTCAACAGCCCGCGCGAGGCGCTCGATGCCGGCATCGCCACGGTCTACCAGGACCTGGCGATGATCCCGCTCATGTCGATCACCCGCAATTTCTTCATGGGACGGGAGCCGACCAAGGGCGTCTGGCCGCTGCGCTTCTTCGACTTCGCCGAGGCCGACCAGGTGGCGCGGGACGAGATGTCGAGGATCGGCATCGACGTTCGCGACCCCGAGCAGGCCGTGGGCACGCTGTCTGGCGGCGAGCGGCAATGCGTCGCCATCGCGCGCGCGGTCTATTTCGGCGCCAAGGTGCTGATCCTCGACGAGCCGACCTCGGCCCTGGGCGTCCGCCAGACCTCGATGGTGCTGAAATACATCTTCCAGGTCCGGCAGAAGGGCCTGGGCGTCATCTTCATCACCCACAATGTCCGCCATGCCCATGCCGTGGGCGATCGGTTCACCGTCTTGAACCGCGGCCAGACGCTCGGCACCTACGCCAAGGACGAGGTCAATCTCGACGAGCTGCAGAACCTGATGGCCGGCGGCAAGGAGCTGCAGGACCTCTCCTCAGAGCTGGGCGGCACCGTTTGAGCGAGGCCCGCCTGGCCAGCATCGGCTGCGGCGTCATCGGCACGGGCTATATGGGCGCTTGCCACGCCCAGGCGCTGCTCAATGTCGGCCACAGCTTCGAGCCCAAGCTCAGGCCGAGGCTCGAGATGGTGGCCGACGTCGATGCGGCCGGCGCCGAGACGGCACGGTCGCGCTTCGGCTTCGCCCGCGCCACCACCGACTGGCGCGAGCTGGTCGCCGACCCGGCGATCGAGCTGGTGTCGATCACCACGCCGAACACGATGCACAAGGAGATGGCGCTGGCCGCACTCGCCGCCGGCAAGCATGTCTGGTGCGAGAAGCCGTTGGCGCTGAACGGCACCGACACGGCCGAGCTGGTCGAGGCAGCCAAGGCGGCCGGGACCACGACGCTGGTCGGCTACAACTACATCCGCTCGCCCGCCATGGCGTTTGCCAAGAAGCTGATCGAGAACGGCGAGATCGGGGCCATCACCCAGTTCCGCGCCATCTTCGACGAGGACTTCATGGGGCCGGCCGCCTTCCCCTTCTCCTGGCGCTGCGAGACGGCGAAGGCCGGCACCGGGGCGCTCGGCGACATGGGCAGCCACCTCGTCAACCTCGCCCACTATCTCGTCGGTCCGATCGTGGCCGTCGCGGCCGGCTGGCACACCGCGATCCCCGAGCGGCGGGATGCCGAGGGTGCCATGCGCCAGGTCGAGAACGACGACGTCAGCGAGGTGCTGATCCGGCTGGCGAATGGTGCCGTCGGCCATATCGGCTGCTCGCGCATCGCCTGGGGCCGCAAGAACGGGGTCGACATCGAGATCTACGGGCGGGCCGGCGGCATCCGCTTCACCCAGGAGCGCTTCAACGAGATCCAGCTCTTCAAGCCGTCGGACCGGCAGGACGACAACGGCTTTCGAACGATCCTCACCGGGCCGCCGCACCCGCCGTTTGGCCGCTTCACCCCGGGCTGGGGCCACGGCATCGGCTTCAATGACCTGAAGGTGACCGAGGCGGCGCACCTCCTGGACGCGATCGCCGGCAGAACGCCGGCCTGGCCCGACTTCGCCGAGGGCCACCGCGTCGAGGCGGTCTGCGACACCATCGTCAAGAGCATCGCCAGCCGCCGCTGGGAGGACGTCGACCCTGCCTGACGCCCGACGCCCCAGAGCCTGCCAGAGAGCCGGCCGGTAGGCGAAAAAAAGGGGCCCCATCAGGAGCCCCTTTTTCAGTGACGGGGAGAACGGCTCAGGCGGCAGCCGCCAGCAGCACCTTCTCGAGCTTCTTGGTCGCCTCCGACTCGTCCACCGAGTCGATGGCCGCGACCTCGCGGGCCAGGCGCTCCAGCGCGGCACGGTACATCTGCCGCTCGCTGTAGGACTGGTCCGTGTCGTCGGCGCGGTGCAGCTCGCGCACCACCTCGGCGATCGAGACCGGATCGCCGGAATTGATCTTAGCTTCGTACTCTTGTGCGCGGCGGCTCCACATGATGTTGCGCCGTGGGCGCGTTCGGATCTTCAATGCATCGAGGGCCGACTGGATCTTCTCGCGGCTGCTGAGCTTGCGCATGCCGGAATTGGGCGCTTTCTCGACCGGAACGCGCAGGATCAGCTTCTCGTTGACGAACGAGACGACGTACATCTCGAGCGAGATGCCGGCGATCGTCTGCTTCTCGATCGTGGTGATCTGGCCTACACCGTGACTGGGGTAGACGATGTAATCCCCCACATCATATGCCAATTCCTTTGCCATCGGGCCGTTTCTCCGCAAACTGTTGTTGCCTAAGGCCGCGAGGGCCGACGCGTCCGACGATCATTTCAGAGGCGCAAAGAATCCGCTCGCATCTGACGAGCGGATGCGGCAGAAACTACGCATCTGATGGACCACGGGACGTCGACGAGGGCTTGAGAACCTCTTCTACCAACACGGCATGTTGCATATAGCACAAATTTGTCTGAAATGCCACACATGGCGTTTCAGCAATCCTGCGGCCGTGCCGCACGACTTTATGAAAAAACGTTAATCAGAGTCAGTGCCAGCGGCAGCCGGCACAGATCTGGCACCAGTCGCGAAGGGTCTCAGCTACCGCTGCCTGGTTTGGCGGAGAAGTACTTCTCGTACTTGCCGGGCATGTTCTTGTACTCGTCGGCGTCGGCCGGCTCCTCGCCTTTTCGAACGATGTTCGGCCACGGACCGGTGGAATACTCGCGGTTCAGCTCGAGCCATTTCTCCGCCTCGGACTCGGTGTCGGGCAAGATGGCCTCGGCCGGACACTCGGGCTCGCAGACACCGCAATCGATGCACTCGTCGGGGTTGATGACCAGCATCGTCTCACCCTCGTAGAAACAGTCCACGGGGCAGACCTCGACGCAGTCCATGTACTTGCACTTGATGCAGGCTTCCGTAACGATGTAGGTCATCGAAGCTCCGTGAGGCGGCGTTTCTCGTCGTTGGGTTAGCGCACTCGAGCGCGGTGAACCAGTGTTTTTCAGCCGCTCAGCGGCGTCCGAACAACCGCTCGATATCGGCCTTTGCAAGCGCGATATAGGTCGGGCGACCATGAATGCACTGCCCGGAATAGGCGGTCGCCTCCATGTCGCGCAAGAGCGCATTCATCTCGTCGCGATTGAGCCGCCGGCCGGCGCGGACACTGCCGTGACACGCCATCGAGGCCAGCACCTTCAAGAGAGCCTCCTCGAGCGGTAGCGCCGTATCGAGCCGTGCCAGGTCCGCTGCGACGTCATCGAGCAAGCGTGCCACCGCCGGGTTGCCGAGCAGCGCCGGCGTCTCGCGCACCAGGAGTGCCGCGTCACCGAACGGCTCGATGACCAGACCGAGACGGGCGAGCAACTCGGCCTTCTCCAAGAGCATTGATCGAGCACTCGGATCGAGCTCGACGACCTCTGGGATCAGCTGCGCCTGACCCTTGACGCCGCCCGCCGCCAGCGCCGCCTTCATCCGCTCGTAGACCAGCCGCTCGTGCGCCGCGTGCTGGTCGACGAGAACCAGCCCATCGCGGCTCTGGGCCACGATATACGTGTCGTGCAGCTGAGCGCAGGCGGCACCCAGCGGATAGTCGTTGCCCGCCCCCTCACCGGCCAACGCGGCATCCCGATCGCCGTCGTCGCGCACGCTCGGCGCCCCCAGGTCGAAGCCCGGTATCGGGTCCCCTGACGGTGCCTGCCATGCGGTCGCGGCTTCGGCCAAGCCCGGTGACAGCCCCGCACCACGATGCGGGCCGCCACTCCCGCCGCCGAGACCACTGCCGCTGAGACCACCGCTGCCGACGACGGTGAACCGGCCCAACGCCGCCTGGGCGACGCTGGCCGACGCCCGGTGGCCGTGCTCGGCCAGCGCCCGCTTGAGCCCACCGACGATCAGGCCGCGCACCTCGCCTGCGTCCTTGAACCGCACTTCGGCCTTGGCCGGATGGACGTTCACGTCCACGGCCTCGGCCGGCAGCTCGAGGAAGAGGGCTGCGATGGGCTGGCGATCATGCGGGATGAGATCGACATAGGCCGCCTTCAAGGCACCCTTGAGCAGGCGATCCTGGACCGGACGACCGTTGACGAAGAGGAACTGATGCCGGGCGTGATTGCGGCTCAGCGTCGGCAGGCCGGCGAGGCCGGTGAGCCGCACGGGCTGGCCGCCATCGGAAGCCGCCCGCTCGGCGCCAAGCTCGATCCCGTTCGCCACCACCTCGCGGCCGAGCAAGGCCGCCAGCCGCTCGGCGGACGTGGCGACCGGCAGATTGACCACCCGCCGCCCTTCGCTCTCGAGCGTGAAGGCGATGCCGGGATGCGCCATCGCCAGCCGCTCGACGATGTCGCGGACGAGCTCGACCTCGCGCCGGTCGGATTTGAGGAACTTCAACCGGGCGGGCGTGTTGAAGAAGAGATCGACCACCTCGACCTGGGTGCCCTGCGGCGCTGCCGCCGGCTCCGGCTGCTCGAGCACACCGGCAGTGCAGCGCAGCTGCCAGCCATGCGCCTCGGACGCCGCGCGGCTGGTCAGCGTCAGACGACTGACCGAGCCGATCGACGGCAAGGCCTCGCCGCGAAAGCCCAAGGTGCGGATATCGACCAGCTGGTCGTCGTCGAGCTTGGAGGTGGCGTGCCGCTCGATGGCGAGCGACAGCTCGTGGGCAGCCATGCCGTGGCCGTCATCCTCGACCCGGATCAGCTGCCGGCCGGCGCCCTCGAGCGCGATGCGGATACGCCCGGCCCCGGCATCGATGGCGTTCTCGACCAGCTCCTTGACGGCGGATGCCGGCCGCTCGACGACCTCGCCGGCGGCGATGCGGTTGACGAGCGCTTCCGGCAAGCGGCGAATGCGCGGCGCCGCTCCATGAGCCTGGACACTGGCGGCCTCAGCCGGCGCCACCGGTGCTGCCATTGGTCGCTTCGATGTCGCTCGGATCGCCAACGATCGAGACGAGCAGCTCGCGCTCGAAGAGCCGCGCGCTCACCCGCCTGACATCGTCCAGCGTCACCGCCTCGATCAGCGCGTTGCGGCGATCGAGATAGTCGATGCCCAGATCGTCGGCCTGCATGCCGACCAGGATGCGGGCCACCTGCTCGTTGCTGGTGAAGCGCAAGGGGAAGGAGCCGGTGAGATAGGTCTTGGCGTTGGCGAGGTCCTCCGCGCCGACATCGCCGCCGGCCATGCGCGCCAGCTCGGTGCGGATGACGTCGATGGATTGCGCCACCTGCTCGTTCTTGGTGGCGACGCCGCCCATCCAGAGCGGCGAGAGCTCGGTATCGGCCAGATAGGAATAGACCGAATAGGCGAGCCCGCGCTTCTCGCGCACCTCCTCGGTCAAGCGCGACGCGAAGCCGCCGCCGCCGATGATGTAGTTGGCGACATAGGCGGCGTAGTAGTCCGGATCGTCGCGGGCGATGCCGGGCAGGCCCAGCGTGACCACGCTCTGCGGCACGTTGATCCGCTGCACCAGGACGGCGCCCACCGCCGGGGTCACGGCGTCCAGAGCCGGCAGGCTCGCGGTCGCTGGCAGATGCCCGAACGTGCGGTCGAGCAGCGGCGCCAGCTCCTCGGCCGTGATGTCGCCTGCCACACCGATAATGAGATTCTCGCGGGCCAGCCGCGCGGTCACGTAGTCGCGCAGCTGGTCCACCGTAATCGCCTGGATCGAGTCGACCGAGCCTTGGGTGGTCCGCCCATAAGGATGCGCGCCGAAGGCATGCTCGAACCAGGCCCTTGCCGCCATCGTGCTCGGATCGCTCCGGCGACGCTGGATATCGACGGTGAGTTGGCCGCGAATTCGCTCGACCGGCTCGGCATCGAAGCGCGGCTCCGCCAGCGCCAGGCGCAACAGATCGAATGCCTGCTCGCGGTTCTCCGTCAGTGTCAGCAGCCGACCCGAGAAAGCGTCACGCTCATGGGCGAAGCCGAGACGGATCGCCTGGTCCTCGAGGACCGTGCGGAAAGCGAGGCTGTCGAGCTCGCCGGCACCCTCGTCGAGCAGGCCCGCAACCATGCGCGACAGGCCTTCAGCACCCAGCGGATCGGCGGCGGCACCGCCTCGCCATTGAAAGGTCATGGCGAGCAGCGGAACGGCCGGCTCGTTGACGAGGTAGGCGGTGATGCCGCCTTGGGTCTCGACCAGCTCGACCTGGGTCTCGGCCTTGGCGAGACCGGCCGCGAGTTGCACCGCCATCAAGCAGCCCAACGCAAAGGCGGCGGCACGGCGCGGGGCGACGAGAACGCGAAAAAAAGCAATGGACATTATCCCGTGGTGCCGTCGGTCGCAGCAGCTCCTGCCGCGGCCTTGGCCGGCAGCAGCTGTCCTGTCACCGACTGGTCACGATTGAAGACGATACGGGCCACGGCCTCGACGGCATCGGTGGTCACCGCTGCAACCCTCTCGGGCCAAGCCTCGACCTCCTCGACACTCGAGCCCGTGGTCAAGGCGCTGCCGAACACCCGAACGGCCGTCGTCAGGCTGTCGCGCGCATAGATCGCCTCGGCGATCATCCGCTGCTTGACGCGCTCGACCTCGGCCTCGGTGACACCATGCTCGAGCAGCTTGTCGATCTCGGCATCGAGCGCCGCCTCGAGCGTCGGCAGGTCGCCGCCCTGCCGCGGGCTCGCATGCACGCGGAAGGTCGTGAGATCGAGGCTGGAGCCGCGATAGTAGGCACCGGCGCTGGCAGCGAGGCCCTGCTCGACAACGAGCGAGCGATAGAGCCGGCTGGTGCCGCCGCTGCCGAGCAGCTCGGCCAGGACCTCGAGCGCATAAGCGTCGCCGCCTTCGGCCGTGGCGAAGCTCGGTGCTAGATAGGAGCGCATCAATGCCGGCTGCTCGACCCGCTCGTGCTGCAGCTCGATCCGTCGCTCGAGGATCTGCGGCGGCTCGCCGAGCCGGGTGCGCTCCGGCACCTCGCGCGCCGGAATCTGCCCATAAGTGCGCTCGGCCATAGGCCGCAGCTCAGCTGCGGTGATGGCGCCGGCGACGATCAAGATCGCGTTGTTGGGCGCATACCAGCTGTCGTAGAACGCCAGCGCATCGCCCTTGCTGTAGCTTTCGATCTCATGATGCCAGCCGATGATCGGCAGGCGATAGGGATGGTTGAGATACTGCGCCGCGTTGAGCTGCTCGCCGAGCAACGCGGCTGGCTGGTTGTCGACGCGCGAGCGCCGCTCCTCGAGGATGACGTCGCGCTCGGCCAGCACATCTGGCTCGCGCAGCTGGAGATTGGCCATCCGATCGGCCTCCATCTCCATCGCCATCTCCAGCCGATCACGGGCGATGTTCTGGAAGTAGGCGGTGAAATCGGCCGAGGTCATGGCGTTGTCGTTGCCGCCATGCCGCGCCACGATCTTCGAGAAATCGCCAGGTGCTATCGTTTCCGTTCCCTTGAACATCAGGTGCTCGACGAAATGCGGCAAGCCGGACTTGCCAATCGGGCTGTCGGCGGTGCCCACCTTGTACCACACCCAATGCGACACGACCGGTGCTCGATGGTTCTCGATCACCACCACCTGCATGCCGTTGTCGAGCATGAACGTGTCCGGATGGAACATCCCGCTGCCCGAGGCAGCGATCGCATCCACGTTCAAGCCGATGGTCATGGCACCTGCCGTTGCGGCCACTATCAAGCTCCTCAACAATACGCCCCCATGGCTGTAGTCGGCACCGCGTCGGCTACTGGACAACCGTCGAGCCGACGCGCCGGGTCATGACAGTCGTGCTGACGCCCTCCGCGTTGAGACGCTCGGCCTCGGCCTGCGCATCGAGCGGCGTGTCGAGCTGGTTCGCGTCTTCCATGTTGCGGCGCTGGAAATCCAAGATGAACAGGAAGCGGCTTTCGTCCAGCTGGGTGATCTCGGTGTTCTCGGTGAGAATGATCTCGCGAATGCCGGGCTGGGCCGTGCCCGGAACCGCTTCCAGCAGTGCGAGCTCGCCAGCACTCGGCTCCAGCTCAGGTGTCGTCGCAAAGCCCTCGAACAGGGTTTGCTGGGCATCGCGCGAGGACGACTGACGCTGTTGGGCCGGGCTCGGCGTGCCGGGCTCCGGCAAATTGTAGCTGGGCGGTATGACCAGAGGTGCCCGACGCACGACCTGAAACTCGTCCGGCGAGCGGCGGTCGAACCCCAACCGCTCCTGCACGGTGCCGCTGCAAGCGGTCATCGCCAGCACACCGAGCCCCAGGCTGCACAGTCCAAGCAGTCGTTCAAATCGCCCAGTTCCATTTCCTTGGCGCCTTTGCGACGTCACGTTTCTTCCCCTCCAGGATCTAGCTTTCGACCGCCACCGAACAAGCTGTCGACCACGAGAAGCACTGCGCCCACGACGATCACGCTATCGGCGATATTGAACGCGGGCCAGTGATAGCCGAAGAGATGAAAATCCAGAAAGTCGACGACAGCGCCGAACCGGATGCGGTCCACCACATTACCAAGCGCCCCGGCGATTATCAACCAGATGGCGAGGCGCGGCCACAAACGTCGCTCGCGCCGCAGCCAGAAGAGCAGGACGCAGGTGATGACGAGCGCCAGGCCGGTGAGCAGCCAGCGACCGGCCTCGCCGCCCGAGCGAAACATGCCGAAGCTCACGCCGGTGTTCCAGACCAGCACCAGATTGAAGAAGTCGGTGACCGGCACGCGGCCCTGTCCTGTCAAGGCGCTCAGCGCCCACTGCTTGGTCACGAAATCGGCGACGACAATGACCACGAACAGGATCGGGCCGAGCCATCGGGCCGCCGGCGTGAGCGGGGTCACAGGCGCTGCGCCGCTCAGGCGGCGCGCGCGGTGACGGCGTCGGCGCAGCGCCGGCAGAGGTCACCGGCCACCTCGACCTCGCCCAGCACCTGCCAGCACCGACCGCATTTGGCGCCATTGGCGAGGCTCGGCGTGACACCCACCCCCGGCACCTCGGCGACGGTGAAGCTACCGGCTGGCGGCTCGCCCACCTGGATCTCGATGCCGCTGGTGATGCTGAGCTCGGCCATGTCGAGCCCATCGATCGCCGCCTCGTCCTCGGCTGTAAGGTGGACGACCGGTGCCGCCTGCAGGCTGGCGCCGATGCGCTTCTCCCGCCGCTCCACCTCGAGCGCCCCAGTGATCACCCGGCGTACCCGGCGCACCCGCTCCCAGCGCGCGGCAAGTGCTGGATCACGCCACGCTGCCGGCAGCTCGGGAAACAGCTCGAGATGCACGCTGCCGCGCTCGGACGGATAGCGCGAGAGCCAGGCCTCCTCGGTGGTGAACGACAGGACCGGTGCCAGCCAGCGCACCAGGCAGTGGAAGAGCTGGTCGAGCACCGTCCGCGTCGCCCGCCGCCGGGCGCTGTCGCGGGTGTCGCAGTAGAGAGCATCCTTGCGCACGTCGAAGTAGAAGGCCGACAGATCCATTGCGCAGAAATGATGCAGCGCCGAGTAGAGCCGGGGAAAGTCATAAGCCGCGTTGCAGCGGCGGACCTGCTCGTCCAGCTCGCTCAGCCGGTGCAGCACCCAGCGCTCGAGCTCGGGCATTTGCGCCGCCGGCAGTCGCTCGCTCTCGTGAAAGCCATCGAGATTGCCGAGGATGAAGCGCAGCGTGTTGCGCAGCCGCCGGTAATTGTCGCCGACGCCATCCAGGATCTCCTTGCCGATCCGGATGTCGTCGACGAAGTCGACGGAGACCGACCAGAGCCGGAGAATGTCGGCGCCGTGCGTCTTCATCAGATCGATCGGCGACGTGACATTGCCCAGTGACTTCGACTCCTTGCGGCCGTCAGAATCGACGACGAAGCCATGGGTCAGCACTGCCGCGAAAGGCGCTCGGCCGCGGGTTCCGCAACTTTCGAGAAGCGACGACTGGAACCAGCCACGATGCTGGTCCGATCCCTCGAGATAGAGATCGGCCGGGGTGTGCAGCTCCGGCCGCTGCTCCAGCACGAAAGCATGAGTCGAGCCGGATTCGAACCAGACGTCGAGAATATCGTCGACCTTGTCGTAGTCCTCGGCCGCATAAGCATCGCCCAGAAAGGACTGCGGATCATGGGTCCACCACGCATCCGCGCCCTCGGCCTCGAAGGCCAGTGCGATGCGCTCGACCACCGCCGGATCGCGGAGCGGCTCGCCGCTTTCCTTGTGGACGAAGACGGCGATCGGCACACCCCAGGCCCGTTGCCGGCTGATGCACCAGTCCGGCCTGGTCTCGATCATCGAGCGGAGCCGGGTCTTGCCGCGCGTCGGCACGAAAGTCGTCTCGTCGATCGCCCGCAGCGCCGTCGCCCGCAGGTCCAGCTCACCCTCCATGGGGATGAACCACTGAGCGGTGGCACGAAAGATCAAGGGCGCCTTCGAGCGCCAGGAGTGCGGGTAGGAGTGGACCAGCTTGCCATGCGCCAGCAGGCTGCCCTTGGCACGCAGGGCCTCGAGCACCGGCTCGGCCGCCTTGAACACATGAATGCCTGGAAAGCCCGGCACGGCATCGGTGTAGACGCCATCCTCGGCCACCGTGTCCGGCACCTCGAGGCCGTGACGCCGGCCGAGCTCGAAGTCGTCGGCACCATGGCTGGGTGCGATGTGCACGAGACCCGTACCGTCCTCCTCGCTGACGAAATCGGCAGCGTAGAGCGGCACGTCGAAACGATAGCCGTCGCCCAGGCCGTTGAGCGGATGCGCGGCCACCGCACCCTCGAGCGCCTTGCCGGGGAAGGTCTCGATGAGCTGCCAGTTGGCGATGCCTGCCGCGGTCATGGTCCGCTCGACCAGGGCCTCCGCCAGAACGAGCCGACGGCCTTCGGCCTCGATCAGCGCGTAGTCGATATCCTCGCCAAACGCCACGGCACGGTTCGCCGGAATGGTCCAGGGAGTCGTCGTCCAGATGACGACCGACGCTCCTTCGAGCCATGGCTCTGATGGCCGGGTCAGCGGGAAAGCCACCCAGATCGTCGTCGAGGTGTGGTCGTGATACTCGACCTCGGCCTCGGCCAGGGCGGTCTTCTCGACCACCGACCACATCACCGACTTCTTGCCACGATAAAGCGAGCCGTTGGTGAGGAACTTCGCCACCTCGCGATAGATGTCGGCCTCGGCCTTGAAGTTCATCGTCGCATAAGGGTCCTGCCAGTCGCCGACCACCCCCAGCCGCTTGAACTCACGCCTTTGAATGTCGATCCACTCTTGTGCGAACTCGCGGCATTCGCGGCGGAAGTCGATGATCGGCACGTCGTCCTTGCTCTTGCCCTTCTTGCGGTAGCGCTGCTCGATCTGCCACTCGATCGGCAGGCCGTGGCAATCCCAGCCCGGCACGTAGACCGCATTGCGGCCCAGCATTTGCTGGTTCTTGTTGATCACGTCCTTGAGGATCTTGTTCAAGGCCGTGCCCATATGCAGGTGGCCGTTGGCGTAAGGCGGGCCATCATGCAGGATGAACGGATCGCGCCCGGCCGCCACGTCGCGCAAACGAGCATAGAGGTCGAGCTGATCCCAGCGCTCGAGCCACTCGGGCTCACGCTTGGGCAGGTTGGCCTTCATGCCGAAATCCGTCCGCGGCAGAAAGACGGTGTCGCGATAGTCCTGCGTCATCGAGCGGTGATCCGAAAGTCAGGTATGAATGAGGCCGTGCACACGCCGAGCCTCGTTGCAGTCGCGGGCAATCTGCGCCTTGAGCGCGTCGATGCCGGAAAACTTGGCTTCGCCGCGCAAACGCTCCAGGAACGCCACGTCGAGCCGCTCGCCATAGAGGTCCGGCTGGACGTCGAACAAATGCACCTCCAGCAGCACCCGGTCGCCGTCGAATGTGGGGCGGCGCCCGAGATTCGCAACACCAGGATACCAGACGGTGCCGGCGGGCATTCGGCGCCCGGCGCGAACCGCGTAGACACCCGTCGCCGGTAGTGCCTGACGCTCGACATTGGGCGCGATGTTGGCCGTGGGAAAGCCGATGGTCCGGCCGCGCTGGTCGCCGCCGCGCACCACGCCCGACAAGGTGAAGGGATAGCCGAGCAGCCGGTTCGCCACATCGAGATCACCGGCATCGAGCGCCGCCCTGATCCGCGTCGACGAGCACGGGCTGCCGTCGTCGAGCAAGGGCGGCATCGCCCGAAAGCCGAACCCATGGGCGGCACCGGCGGCCGCCAGCAAGGCGACGTCGCCCTGCCGCTTGTGCCCGAAGCGAAAGCCCTCGCCACAGGTGAGTGCTCGAATGGCCAGCCGACGGACGAGAATCTCGTCGACGAAGTCGCTCGCCGGCATGGCCATCAGCGCCCGGTCGAAGCGCACGAGAAAGAGATGATCGCAGCCGAGCTCGCGCAACAGCTCGATCTTGCGTCGCAACGGCGTCAGGCGCCGCGGCGCCGCAGCCGGGCTCACCACTTCCTTGGGATGCGGCTCGAAGGTGAGCACCGCCAAGCCGGCAGCACCGGCCGCCAGCTCGCGTGCCGCCTCCACGACTGCCCGATGACCACGATGCACACCGTCGAAATTGCCGATGGCGACGGCGCATCCCTCGGCCTCGGGCGGAAGCCTGCGCAGATCCCGATGCACCCTCATGACGGGCCTTGTTCCACGCAACCGTCATTGCTGTAAAGACCGCCTTCCGCGCGGCCGGCCGGCCACGACGCTCAATCGAACATTGAATAAATCCGGCTTGTGACCGTCTGTATATGGGACGGGCATAATTCTATCAACCAATACGCGAACAAGATCGAAGATTTCACGTAATGGGCGCATGAAAACGCTTTGGTTGTGGAACAGCCAATCCACCTGTAAATCTGGTGCTTCTGCGTCGCAGGCACCGCCTTTCCTGGCAAACAAAGAAGAACCTATGCACATGTCGGTCTTGTCCAGTGGTCTGCGGGCTCTCTTCATTGGTGCCGTGCTGCTCACCGCGGGTTGCGATTTCCCTGTTCAGGAAGGCGGCCCCGCAGGTGCGAGCATCCGCGACGCGGATTTCTCGACCCCGACCGATGCCGCCACCCAACCGGGCACCCCCACTCGGACGACTCAAGGTGCGGCCACGTCGGCAGCGCCGCAGGCGCAGCTCTATTTCGGCACCGACCCGGTGGCCGCCGGCAGCGAGCGCAGCACGCCCGTCACCGGCGAAGGCTACCGACTGAACTTCGATGGTGCGAGCCTGCGCGAGGTGGTCGACGTCATCCTGGGCGAGCTGCTCGGCGCCAACTACACCATCGACCCGGCCGTCGATGGCACGGTCGTCCTGGCATCAACGGCAGCACTCTCGGTTCCAGACCTGCTCACCGTGCTCGAAACCATCCTGCAGATGCACGGCGCCACGCTGGTCGATCTCGGTGGCACTTATGCCGTGCTGCTGGGCGCACCCCAGGTCGGGGCAGCGCAGATCAGCACCATCGGTAGCGAGGTGCCGCCGCCCTTGATCGTCGGCACCGGCGTCACCGTCGTGCCCCTTCGCTATATCAGTGCCAGCGGCGCTGCCCAGTTCATCCAGCCGATGCTGTCCTTGCCCGAGCAGATCCGCGTCGATGACGCGCGCAACATGGTCCTGTTCGTCGGCACCGCGGCCGAGCGTCAGAATGTCATGCGCACGCTGGGCGAGATCGACGTCGATTGGATGGCCGGCCGCTCGGTCGGCATTTTCCCGCTGCAGACGGCCACGCCGCAAACAGTGATCCCCGAGCTCGAAGGCTTGTTCACGCCGCTTGGTGCTCTTGCCGATCAGACGGCGGGTGTCCGCTTCCTGCCGATGGCGCGGCTGAACGCGGTGATCGTCATCGCGTCGCAGCCCAATCAGTTGGTGGAGGCGGAGCGCTGGATCCAGCGGCTCGATCGCGGCAGCGGCTCGAGCGTGCAGTTCTTCGTCTATCAGCTCGACCATACGCCGGCCGCCGAAATGGCTGACCTGTTGAACGAGAGCTTCGGCGATGCACTCAGCTCCCGACCTGCTGTCGAGCCGGTGGCATTTGGCGCCGATCTCGACGACCCGTTCGACGACAACTTCAACAACGACTTCGAGACCGACATCGGCCTGTCACCGGACAACGCGGGCTTCGACACTGGGTTCGATACATCCTTCGGTGCATCGTCGTCCGGCGGTGGCGACGACCTGCTCGCCAACGTAAAAATCGTCCCCGATCTGACCGCCAACGCCTTGGTCATCCGCGCGACCCCGCAGGCCTTCAACCTGATCGAGGACACCATCCGCCGGCTCGACCGGGCGCCGTTGCAGGTTCTAATCGAGGCGACGATCGCCGAGGTCGTGCTCAACGATCTGTTGCGCTACGGCGTCCAGTACTACTTCTCGGCCGGCAGCTTCCAGGGCGGCTTCAACTCCTCGTCGCCAGCCGGCAACACCGGCAACAACTCGCTGCTCTCGCCATTGGCCGCCCTGCCCGGCTTCAACTTCATCTTCACACCAGGCAACTCGAACATCACGATCGACGCGCTATCGCGGGTCACCGACGTGCAGGTCCTCTCATCGCCCTCGCTCGTCGTTCAGGACAACAGCGAAGCGATCCTGACGGTCGGTGAGGAGGTCCCGCTGGTCACGCGGACGTCGCAGGGGATCGAGAACCCGGATGCCCCGATCGTCGCCAATATCGAGTACCGCGACACCGGCGTGATCCTCGAGGTCAAGCCGCGGATCAACACCAACAACGTGGTGACACTCGAGATCGCGCAAGAGGTCAGCCGCGTCCAGGAAACAACCGAGCGGGTCAATGAGAACCCGACGATCACCCAGCGGCGGATCTCGAGCAAGGTCAACGTCACCAGCGGCCAGACCGTGGTCCTCGGCGGCCTGATCCAGGACAGCTCGACGGACTCGACCGACAAGGTGCCGCTCCTGGGCGACATTCCGGTGCTCGGCAATCTCTTCCGCAGCACCAGCAATCAGAGCGTCCGCACCGAGCTGATCGTCTTCATCACGCCCCGGGTCATCCGCAACTCCGAGGATGCCCGCATCATCAGCGAGGAGCTGCGAGCGCAGATGCGCTCGGCGCTGCCGCCGGTCGACAGTAGCGGCCGGCCCGTTGAACCACAGCCGGTGCCGCCGAGCGAGCTTCCCGATCCGACGCAGCAGATCCCGCCGCCGGCAGCCGACCCGCGGCCGCTCACCACCAGCCGCGAGACGTCGTCGTCGCCAACGGCCGAGACCGTGAGCTTTACGATAGACGAGACACCGCTGCCGGTGCCACGGCCGATACCCGGCGATCTGGCCGTTCCGGCAGCCAGGCCGCCGCGGGACGGCATCGCGCTCTAGCCGCTCCGGCCCGCCATTGCTGGCGACCGCCGCCGTCCTTCAGGTCGTGCTCATCGGGCTCGTCGGAGCAGCGTTGGGCTCTTTCCTGGGTGCGACGGCAGCCCGCTGGCCGACCCTCGATCGGCACTTCCTCCTCGGTCGCTCGCGCTGCCCTGCCTGCGGATCGCAGCTTGGCGCCGCCGAGACGGTGCCGGTCTGGTCATGGCTGCGGCAAGGTGGAAGCTGCCGCCATTGCGGCGCTGCAATCGGCTGGGAGCCGCTGCTCGCCGAGCTGCTCGGCGGCCTCATCGCACTCGTCGCAGCACTCAGCCTGCCGCCGCTCACCGCGCTGCTGCTCGCAGGGGTCGCCTTGTGGCTGCTGCTGCTGGCACTCATCGACATCGAGCACGGCCGCCTGCCCGACATCCTGACCCTGCCGCTGGCTTGCCTCGGTATCGGCGCAGCACTCGCTGCACCCATTCCGGGTGTGGTGCAGCCGATCGACAGCCTGGCTGGGGCCGTCTTGGGCTACGGCCTGCTCTTTGCCACCGCCCGACTCTACGCCGCCTGGCGCGGGCGGGAGGGCCTCGGGCTCGGCGACGCCAAGCTGCTCGCAGCGCTTGGCGCCTGGCTCGGCGTCGACGATTTGGCGCTGGTCATTCTCGGCGGCGCGCTGGCGGCGCTGGTCTTCGCGCTGGTGACGGGTCGCCGGCAGGCCGACGACAGCCTCGCCTTTGGACCCTGGCTGGCATTGGCAGGCGGCGGCCTGCTCTGGTGGCGGCTGCTCGAGGCCGCCTAGCAGCCTGGTTGGAGGCGACGGCTAGGCGCGGTTGCCCAGGTTGATCTCCTTCAGGATCGAGCGCATGCCGTGCAGGTCGTAGCCGGCACTGGCGGCGGCGGCGATCAACTCGTCCGGCTCCTCGGCCGCAGCGCCCACCAGCGCCCAGAGATAGCATGAGCGCGTGCCCGAGCGGCAATAGGCGACATAGGGGCCGTCATTGGCCTCGATCGCGGCCTTCATCTCAGCGATATGATCGGGGTAGATGCCGCCCGAGACGACCGGCACATGGACGTAAACCAGGCCCTGCGCCTCCGCCGCCGCGCGCGCCTCGGCGTCGCTCAGCTGGTCGGGTGCCTCACCGTCGGGCCGGTTGTTGATCACCGTCCTCACCCCCAACGATGCCGCCTCGGCGAAATCGTCGGGCTCGAGCTGCGGAGCGACGTAGAAATCATCGGTCAGCTTGCGGAATGTCGTCATCTGGCCTCGTCCTAGCAGGCTGCTGGTGCGCCGTTCAGCCGCCAATGCGTAGCAGAGCCGGTCAGTGGCCGCCATGGCCAAGGGCTCGCCCCTCCCCCTGCGGTGGCCCGCATCAGCCCTGAATCCGCCGATCCTGACAGGGGCATGTTCTGTCGCGTTGACACTTTGCGGCCCCGAAGTACTATCCTGACCTGAAATACCGCAATGCAACAAACAGCCGGCGCTGCGCAGCAGACGTCGGCGGCTGGAGCCCGCATGGCACAAGTGCAACGTCCGCTTTCGCCACATGTCCAGATCTACGGCTGGCACTTCACCATGGCCGTGTCGATCTTGAACCGCATCACCGGCCAGGCGCTGGCCATTGGCACCCTGCTGTTCGCCTGGTGGCTGATCTCGCTGGCAGCGGGCCCAGAGAGCTTCGCGACTGTCCAGGCGGTGATGCACAACTTTCTCGGTGTGCTGATCCTGATCGGCTACACCGCGGCGCTGTTCTTCCACGCGGCAAGCGGCATCCGCCACATGGTCTGGGATGCGGCCCGCGGCCTCGACCTGGAGACGGCAAAGAAGAGCGGCGCCTTCGTCCTCGTGGCGACAGGTGTGCTCACGGTCGTCTTCTGGCTCCTCGTTCTCATCGCCGCCTGACCGGCAGGGAGATTCCAATGCAATCGGCAATCGGCAGGCTGCGCGCCCGAGGCTCGTCGCACACCGGGCTCCATCACTGGAAGGCCCAGCGGGTCACCGCCATCGCCAACCTCTTCTTGGTGCTCTGGTTCCTGTTCAACGCCATCAGCATGGCCGGCGTCGGCTATGCTGAATGGGTCGCCTGGTTCCAGTCACCGCTCAATGCGTCCTTGATGGTCATGCTGGTTCTCTCCGTCTTCTATCATGCGAAGATGGGTGTGCAGGTGATGATCGAGGACTACGTCCACACCGAAGGGCTGAAGGTCGCGGGTTTGGTCGGCATCACGCTCCTGGCCGCCGCCCTGGCGACGGCCTGCATCGTTTCAATCCTCATGCTGGCGACTGGAGGCTAGTTTAATGGCACCGGCCTATCCGATAACCGAGCATGTCTTCGACGCGATTGTCGTCGGCGCCGGCGGCGCCGGACTGCGCGCGGCCGTGGGCATGGTGGAGGCCGGGCTCTCGGTCGCCTGCATCTCCAAGGTCTACCCGACCAGAAGCCACACCGTGGCAGCGCAAGGCGGGATCAACGCAGCCCTCGGCAACATGAACGAGGATAACTGGCACTTCCACATGTACGACACCGTCAAGGGCTCCGACTGGCTCGGCGACCAGGACGCGATCGAGTACATGACGCGGAACGCGCCCGCTGCGGTCTACGAGCTCGAGCATTACGGCGTGCCGTTCTCGCGCACCGATGACGGCCGCATCTACCAGCGCGCCTTCGGTGGCCAGTCGACCGAGTTCGGCAAGTCGCAGGCTTATCGCACCTGCGCTGCCGCCGACCGCACCGGCCACGTCATCCTGCACACCCTCTACCAGCAGGCGCTGAAGAACAAAGTGCAGTTCTTCAACGAGTATTTCGCCCTCGACGTGCTCATGGATGAGGAAGGCGAATGCCTCGGCATCCTGGCGCTCTGCATCGAGGACGGCTCGCTGCACCGCTTTCGGGCGCACCAGACCTGCCTCGCCACCGGCGGCTACGGCCGGGTCTACTTCTCCTGCACCTCCGCCCATACCTGCACCGGTGACGGCAATGCCATGGTGCTGCGCGCCGGCCTGCCGCTGCAGGACATGGAGTTCGTCCAGTTCCACCCGACGGGCGTCTACGGTGCCGGCTGTCTGATCACCGAGGGTGCCCGCGGCGAGGGTGGCTACCTCACCAACGCCGAAGGCGAGCGCTTCATGGAGCGCTACGCGCCCTCGGCCAAGGATCTGGCCTCTCGCGACGTGGTCAGCCGGGCGATGACCATCGAGATCAACGAAGGTCGCGGCGTCGGTGCCAACAAGGACCATATCCACCTGCACCTCGAGCACCTCGATGCTGCCGTGCTGCACAAGCGGTTGCCCGGCATCTCCGAGACCGCCCGGATCTTCGCCGGCGTCGACGTGACCAAGGAGCCGATCCCGGTGGTCCCGACCTGCCACTACAATATGGGCGGCATTCCGACCAACCACCTGACCGAGGTGGTCAACCTCAAGAACGGCAACCATGACAGCGTGGTGCCGGGCCTGATGGCGGTCGGTGAGGCAGCCTGCGCCTCGGTGCACGGTGCCAACCGGCTGGGCGGCAACTCGCTGATCGACCTCGTCGTGTTCGGCCGCGCTGCGGCGCACCGCGCGGCCGAGACCGTGCAGATGGGCAGCGCCCACAAGCCGCTGCCCAAGGATGCGGGGGAAG
This sequence comes from uncultured Alphaproteobacteria bacterium, assembly GCA_942491185.1. GTDB lineage: Bacteria > Pseudomonadota > Alphaproteobacteria > Geminicoccales > Geminicoccaceae > SLRI01. The sequence continues at coordinate 285,073 of CALOAB010000004.1, forward strand.
CCACCCTGGCGCGGCTCGACGCGGTCCGCCACGCCAACGGTGGCATGAACACCGGCGCCATTCGCGACCAGATGCAAAAGACCATGCAGAAGCACGCCACGGTCTTCCGCGACGGGCCCCTGCTCGATGCCGGCATCACCGCCATGGGCGAGGTCACCGGCTCGATGCCCGACATCAAGATCGCCGATCGCTCCATGGTCTGGAACAGCGACCTCATCGAGGCGCTGGAGCTGCAGAATCTGATGGCCCAGGCCGTGGCGACGGTCCACTCGGCGCACTATCGAACCGAAAGCCGCGGCGCGCACGCCCGGGAGGACTTCCCGGAGCGCGACGACGAGAACTGGATGAAGCACACCCTGGTCTGGGTCGACGATCGCTACGACGTGACGCTCGATCCCCGCCCCGTCCACTACTTCACGCTCTCCAACGAGGTCGAGGTCATTCCGCCGGCCAAGCGGGTCTACTGAGCTCCATCGCCGACGCTACGATTGGGAACAACCCATGGTTGAACTATCACTTCCGAAGAACTCGAGGGTCGGGTCCGGCAAGGATCATCCGGCACCGGCCGGGGCCAAGCGGCTCAAGACGTTCAAGATCTATCGGTGGGAGCCCGAGGACGGGAAGAACCCGCGGGTCGACAGCTACAAGATCGACCTCGACGATTGCGGTCCGATGGTGCTCGATGCGCTGATCAAGATCAAATCCGAGACCGACAGCACGCTGACCTTTCGCCGCTCCTGCCGCGAGGGGATCTGCGGCTCGTGCTCGATGAGCATCGATGGCGAGAACACGCTGGCCTGCACCAAGGCCATCGACGACGTCAGCGGCGATGTGGCCGTCTACCCGCTGCCGCACATGTCGGTGATCAAGGACCTGGTGGTCGATTTCACCCATTTCTGGGCGCAGTACGAATCCATCGAGCCTTGGCTCAAGACCTACACGACGGACCCGCTCAAGGAGCGCCGCCAATCGGTCGAGGACCGCGAGGAGCTGGACGGGCTCTATGAGTGCGTGCTCTGCGCCTGCTGCTCGACGAGCTGCCCGTCCTACTGGTGGAACAGCGACAAGTATCTGGGCCCAGCCGTGCTGCTTCAGGCCTATCGCTGGATCGCCGACACCCGGGACGAGGCCACCGCCGATCGGCTCGAGGATCTCGAGGATCCGTTCAAGCTGTACCGCTGCCACACCATCTTCAACTGCACGAACAGCTGCCCCAAGGGGCTGAATCCGGCGCAGGCCATCGCCAAGATCAAGAAACAGATGGTTGAACGCGAGCTATGACTTTCGCCTAATTGGCGCCTAGGCACAAGTGTTAACATCCGTTAACGTGTGTTTATAAAATGAGGCGAAAGCCCGCACACGCAGGTCCGATCTCAAGAAGGGGGCGTTTTCGCCTCCTTTTTTTTTGCTCAAGCGGCAAGTCTTGCGGTTTCGTCGCGATTTCTACCACTAGATCTTGTGTTCTGAGCCGTGTGAGACTTCAGGACTGTCCGAATGCTGTCGCGCATCGCCGGACCGAGGCATTTGCGACTGGCGACACTCCAGGACATCACGGGCTCGCCGAACACCACCGCGTAGCGGCGGCATTGGCGGCCGAGAGCGGTGTAACGTCCGCCAATCTGCGGTAGGCCAGCGCCACCGGCTGGACCGCTATCGGTCGATCGATCACCCAGGGCTCGGCGACGCTCAGCAGCGACGTCTTCAGCGGCAACACGTCAAGTCCGTTCGAACGCGTGCCCTCGGCAAAGAGAATGAAGCTCTCCCCGTCGCGCATTCGTGCCGCCAGCGTGTTGCGCTGGATCAGCGCGTCGCGCCTGCGACGGTGAATGAAGAAAGTCCTGGCCGCCAACGCGATGGTGCACCAGTGAGCGGCCGAGCTCGACGATCTCACCCCTGCGGTCCTCGAGCACGCCGAGATCGAACTCGCTCGCCGAATAGAAGCCGCCATGCGCCGCGGCGACCTGCCCCCGCAGCAGCCGATAGCAGCCGACGACGAACGGCCGGTCCGCCTCTGATCGGCTGCGGTCGACCACGACCAGGTGATCCGCGATGTCGTCGAAGGCATCGGCGTCCAGCGCTGCCGCGCGTGTCGCCGGGTTGGCCCTGGCACCCATTTCCTCGTAGAAAACCCGGTAGCGGAGCTCTTGCGCCAGGCGCACGAGCAGGGGATCCCGGGCCAGGCACAGCTCGAGGTCCGGCGCGATCGAGGTGTCGGACATGCGTCCTCCGCACGCTGCAGAACTCAACGATAAGTTGAGAACTTTCGGCCACGGAGGCTAGAGACCGATAGGGACAGCGCGACGATCAGCGCGTGACAGTTGAACGACAAACAGCCCCCTTCACGAGCGCGTTGCAGCGTTGCATCACCGGACGAAGGCGGCGACAGTCGAGCAAAGGGAAAGGGGACGGCAATGCGGCTGACCAATGGGCTCCGCCAACGCGCGATGGACGGCAACCCGATCGGCGTCGGGCTCATCGGCTGCGGCAAGTTCGCGACCATGTTCCTGGCCCAGGCGGCCCGAACGCCGGGCATCGCCATCCGCACCATCGCCGATCTCGACCCGGCAGCAGCGCGGGCCAAGGTCGCGGCCTCGACCCGGCTCGACCCCGAAAGCATCCGCTTCGTCGACAATGCCCAGGCCGCGATCGACGACGACAGCGTCGAGCTGATCATCGAGGCCACCGGCGATCCGGTGCAGGGCACCGCGCACGCGCTCGCCGCCATCGAGGCCCGGCGCCACGTCTTGATGGTCAATGTCGAGGCCGACGTGCTGTGCGGCCCGGCGCTGGCCAAGCGCGCCCGGCATCGCGACGTGGTCTACAGCATGGCCTATGGCGACCAGCCGGCGCTCATCGTCGAGCTGGTCGACTGGGCGCACACCGCCGGGCTCGAGATCGTCGCCGCCGGCAAGGGCACCAAGCACCAGTGGCACTACCGCCAATCGACGCCGGCCACCGTCTGGGACCATTACGGCCTGACGCCCGAGCGCGCCAAGGCCGCCGGCATGAACCCCAAGATGTTCAACTCCTTCCTCGATGGCACCAAGTCGGCGATCGAGATGGTGGCGATCGCCAATGCCACCGATCTCGAGGTGGCACCGGACGGCCTCGCCTTCCCGCCGGCCGCGACCGGCGACCTGCCGGCTGTCCTGGCATCCCGCGCCGCTGCCGCCGGCATGACCGGCACGCCCATGGTCGAGACCGTCTCCTGCCTCGACGCCGAGGGCAAGCCTGTGCCCGACGATCTCCGCTGGGGCGTTTATGTCGTCTTCAAGGCCTCCTCGGACTACGTCGCCGGCTGCTTTCGCGACTACGGTCTCGCCACCGACCCGACCGGCCAGTACGCAGCGCTCTGGCGCCCCTACCACCTGATCGGCCTCGAGCTCGGCATCTCGGTCGCCGACATGGCGCTCCGCGGCGAGCCCACCGGCGCGCCTTGGCGCTGGGCGGGCGACGTCGCCGCCACCGCCAAGCGTCCGCTGAGCGCCGGCGATACGCTCGACGGCGAGGGTGGCCACACCGTCTACGGCCGCGCCGTCCCGGCCGGCACCTCGGCCGACGAAGGCCTTCTGCCCATCGGCTTCGCCCAGCATGTCCGGCTCAAGCGCGCGGTCGCCGCCGACCAGATGCTCACCCTCGACGATGTCGAGCTCGACCGCGGCACGCTGGCCTTCGAGCTGCGCGCCGAGATCGTCAAGAGCGGGCCGAGCAGCACGGGAAATCGACCATGAACACGGTCCTGCGAAATTTCGGCCGCCGCCTAAGGCTCGGCGTGGTCGGCGGCGGCGAAGGCTCCTTCATCGGCCCGGTGCACCGCCGCGCCGCCCGCTTCGACGACCGGTTCGAGATCGTGGCCGGCGTCCTCTCCTCCAACGCCGAGAAGTCACGCGCGCAGGGCGTGGCCATCGGGCTCGACGAGGCCCGCGCCTACGCCGACTGGCAGACCATGCTCCAGGCCGAGGCACAGCGCCCCGACGGCATCGACGTCATCGCCATCATGACCCCCAACCACCTGCACTACCCGGTGGCCGACGCAGCGCTCGACGCCGGCATTGATGTCATCTCCGACAAGCCCTTGACCATGACCACCGCAGAAGCGGTAGCGCTGGCACGCAAGGTGAAGGCGACCGGCCTCGTCTTCTGCACCACCTTCAACTACAGCCAGTACCCGATGGTCCGCCAGGCGCGCGCACTCGTCCAGGCCGGCCGGCTCGGCGACGTACGCCAGATCCACCTGGCCTATGTCCAGGGCCATAACGCGACGCTGGTCGAGGCGGCACCCGAAAAGAACAGCTGGCGCTTCGATCCGGCAAAGAGCGGCAGCTCGCTGATCCTGGGCGATATCGGCACCCATGCCCACCATCTGGGCGCCTATGCCAGCGGCCTCGAGCTGGACTCGGTGCTGGCCGATGTCGGTGCCACCGTGCCGGGCCGGACCACCGACGACTACGCCGCCCTGCTGCTGCGCTGGTCGAACGGCGCTCGCGGCACGCTCTGGGTCACCAATGCTGCGGCCGGTGCCGACCACGGCCTGAGCTTCACCATCTTCGGCGCCGAGGGTGGCCTCGAATGGCACCAGGAGGAGCCCAACAGCCTCCTGCACCGCCGGCTCGGCGGGTTCGCCGAGCTGCAGACCCGCCGCCTGCACGGTGCGCTGGAGCCCGCGGCCGAACACGCGACACGGCTCGAGATCGGCCATCCGGAGGGCTACCAGGAGGCTTTCGCCATGCTCTACCGCGATGTTGCGGACGCCGTGGTCGCGCGGCGCACCGGGATGCCTGCCGACCCCCTTGCCCTCGACTTCCCAACAGTGCTTGATGGGGCCAAGGGAATGACGTTCATCGACGCCGCCATGGAAAGTGCCGGGTCGGGCCGATGGACAAGCTGCCGGCTGGCGCTCGACTGAGCCACGGTCCGGCAAGAAGCGAGGGGACGTCGAGCACCATGCTGGAGCCGTTTCGATCGGATCTCGCCCGGCCCCTCGTCATTCGCCGCGCCGGTCCGCGCGACGCCGCCGCCATCGCCAAGGTCTATGTCGATACCTGGCGCAAGGCCTATGACGGCCAGCTGCCGACCAACTACCTGCGCAACCTCGACTACAATGCCTTCGAGCGCCACTGGCGGCAGACCTTCGCGTCGCGTGGCTGGGCCTTCGTCGCCACGCTCGGCGACGAGATCGTCGGCATCGCCAGCGGTGGCCGCGCCCGCCGCCAGAACCTCGCCGGCGGCGAGATGTACGTCCTCTACGTCATGCCAGAGCACCACGGCATCGGCATCGGCCGCTCGCTGTTCGACGCCTGCCACTACGAGCTGGCCAAGCGCGGCCACTCGGGCACCCTGGTCTGGGTGCTGGCGAGCAACCCGGCGCGCGCCTTCTACGAGCATCTGGGCGGCCGCCGGGTGGCCGAGAACACGCTGGAGATCGGCGGCACGAGCGTGCGCGAGATCGCCTATCACTGGCGCGACTGAGGCAAAGCGCCGAGCGTCGCAGGCTTAACGGTTTCTTCGCTTCTGTCGCGTAGGGTCGGCTCGATCAGCCCATCGAGAACGGCCATGCCATGCCCGACAAGCTCTCATTGCTCATCATCGAGGACAATGCCGCCGAGCGCGCCTTGATCGATGTAGCGCTGGACGACTTTCCGGCAGTCGATCGCCGCATGGCCGCCAGTCTCTCCGAGGCGCAACGTGAGATCGATGCGCGACCGCCCGACGTGGCGCTCCTCGACCTGGAGCTGCCCGATGCCCGCGGCCTGGAGGGCGTCGGCTGGCTGCAACGGCGCAACCCGGACTTACCGATCGTGGTGCTCTCCGGCTTCGGCGCCGACGATCTCCTCGTGGCGAGCGAGGCCGTGGGCCTCGGTGCTCAGGATTTTCTCGGCAAGTCCCGGCTGGCGGGCAGCGAGCTGATGCGCACGCTGCAGCTGGCGAAGATGCGCAAGCAGCGCGAGATCCGCTCGCTGGCAACAGCGCTCCGCGACCCGCTCACCGGCCTGCCGGGCGTCGCGATGCTCGAGGATCGCTATCTGGACAGCGTCGCCCGCAGCCGTCGCAACAATTGTGGTCTGGCGCTGCTGCACATCGATGTCGACGGCTTCGCCGCGCACGAGGCTGCCGTCGGCGCCGATCTCGCCGAGGCGCAGTTGATCGAGATCGGCTCGAGGCTCAGCCGCGACATGCGGCGGACCGACGTCATGGCGCGGCTCGACGGCGCTGCCTTCCTCACCCTGGTCGACGCGATGAAGCATGTGAGCGACGCTTATGTGGTGGCACGGCGCCTGCTCGGCGGGATGCGGCGACCCTTCCCCGACGTCGCGAGCGGTGTATCGCTGCGTCTCAGCATCGGTGTCGCAAGGCGCGAAACCGAGGACGACGATTTCCACCGGCACCGCACCCGCGCCGAGAATGCGATGTACGAAGCCCGACGGCAGGGCGGTGACCGCTACGCGCCCGCAGAGCAGCTGGCGATCGCCGCCGAGTAGCTCACCCGTGGCCGAGCCGTCGCGAGGCCGGTCAGCCCGTGGCAGCAAAGCCGCGCAGCGGGTTGCTCGCCGGCCGCTGCAGCCAGTTGTCGGCGCTGTAGTGGCAGGTGCCGTCGATCAAATGCAGCGTATAGGCATGGCGCGAGGAGCCTGAGCGGTTGGCATTGCTCCGGTGCGGCAGCTGGCCGTGCAGCACGATCAGATCGCCCTTCCTGGCCTCGAGCGGCTCGAGGCCGTCGGTCGGCAGGGGCGTCGCGTCGAGCTGCTCCATCTGCGTCGACCAGCCGTCGCGTCGGAAGCGGGCGACGAGCGGACGCCGGTGGCCGCCGGGCTCCGCCAGGAGGCAGCCATTCTCGAGCGTCGCATCCTCGAGCGCGAACCAGAGGCCGATGCAGCTCGAGGGCTCGGTATGCAGGAAGGTGCTGTCCTGGTGGCAGGTCACCTCGCCGCCGATGCCCGGCTGCTTGAAGATGTACATCGACTGCAGCAGCAGCGGCTCGACGAGGCCGAGCTCGCTGGCGAGGCTCGCCAGCGAAGGATCGCGGGAGAAGCGATCGAAGACCGGGTCGAGGTCGTGCAGCGCATGACCCACCTTGTTGATCGAGCGCGGCTTCTCGACAGCGAGACGGCCATCTGCATCGAACGCCTCAGCCTCGAAGAAGAAGCGGATCTTGTCACCCGAATCGAGGAAGTAGCGGTCTTGGGCGTGGCGCTGGTCGTCGGTGGCGAAGACCGTCGTCACGCCTGCGGGATCGAAGGCCTCGAGCAACACCTCCATCCGCGCCCGAAGACTGTCGCAGGCGGCAGCACTGGCGAAGCCCTCGAGATGGAGGTAGCCCTGCTCAGCCCAGGCCCGCCGTTGGGCAGGGCTCAGCATCAGGAACGGCCGGTCTCGAGGATGATCTTGCCGATATGCCGGCTCGATTCCATGAGCTCGTGCGCGGCCGCCGCCTCATCCAGCGGCAGGACCGTGTGGATGATCGGCTGCACCGTGCGCTTGGCGAGCAGCGGCCAGACCTTGGCCTCGAGCGCCTTGGCGATCCGCCCCTTCTCCTCGATCGAGCGGGGGCGAAGCGTCGAGCCGGTCCAGGTCAGCCGCTTCAGCATCAGGCTGGCGAAATTCGCCTCGATCTTCGAGCCGCCGAGCCAGGCGATCTGGACGAGCCGGCCCTCCATGGCGAGCGCCTTCAGGTTCCGCGCCACATAGTCGCCGCCCACCATGTCGAGGATGACGTCGACACCACGACCGTCGGTCACCTCCTTCACCACCTGGGTGAAGTCCTCCGTCTTGTAGTCGATCGCCCGCTCGACACCGAGCTTCGTGCAGAACGCCTGCTTCTCGGCATTGCCGACCGTGGTCAGCACCCGGGCAGAGAACACCTTGGCGAGCTGAATCGCCGTCGTGCCGATCCCCGACGTCCCGCCATGGACGAGCAGCCACTCGCCGGGCTTGAGCGCACCCCGCTCGAAGACATTGGTCCAAACGGTGAAGAACGTCTCCGGCACACCGGCAGCCTCGACCATGCTGTAGCCGTCCGGCACGGGCAAGACCTGCAGCTCCGGCGCATTGACGAACTCGGCATAGCCGCCACCGCTCACCAACGCACAGACGGCGTCGCCGACGGCAAAGCGGCGGCAGCCCGCGCCAATGGCCGCAACACGGCCGGCGACCTCGAGGCCGGGCAGATCGCTCGCCCCCGGCGGCGGCGCGTAGCCGCCCAGCCGCTGCAGCACGTCCGGGCGGTTGACGCCCGCGGCATGCACCTCGATCAGCACCTCGCCCGGGGCGGCCTCGGGGATCGGTCGCCGCGCCGGCCGCAAGACCTCCGGCCCACCGGCACCGGCAAGCTCGATACACCGCATGTCACCTTGGCTCACCATCATGCTCCATCAAGTCGGGACCGACCCCGATCCTACGAGCCTCGCCGCGCCAAGGCCACCACCGACGGGCTCAGCCGAGCAGGCAGAGCACGCCGTAGCAGCGGCCGAGGACGCCGGCGAAGAGCAGATAGAGGACGAGATCGGCCAACAGCAGCAGCACGAGCGCCGGCAGGACGACATGGCGCAAAGCCAGGACATACGCCGCACGCGTCGGCCGCGGCGGCGGCAAGTGCCAGCCAGCTATCGGCGGTGCCGGTCGATTGCGGAATATTGGTTGTGAAAACCACTTCATTTTCTACTTATAAGATCATTCGAAGCAGAAATCACGCCCAAGGGGTGATGCGTGGCGATCTGGCAAGAGGTCACCGATGCGGCAGCGTGGCAGGAGTGGCTGAACGCCGCCCCGGCGGCGAGCGCGCTCCAGCAGTCCTGGGCCTATGGCGAGGCGGTCAGGGCGCAGGCGCACGATGTTCACCGCCTCGCCCTCATGGTCGGCGGCGAGGTCCGGGCCATCGCCCAGCTGACCCGACGGCGGCTCGCCGGCAGGCTCGAGATCGCTCTCCTGCTGCGCGGTCCGGTCTGGCTCGACACCGTTGCCGACCCGTCCCTCGAGCAGGCGGCGATCGCCGCCCTCGGGCGGCTCCTCCCGCGCTGCCTCGTCGTCTGGCAGCCGGACGATGCCGACGCCGGGCCGCACCGTGCCGGCTGCCGCCGGGTCTGGACCGGGCCGAGCACCGCCTGGCTCGATCTCGCACCCTCCTTGGCGACGCTGCGCTGTGGCCTCGACGGCAAATGGCGCAACATGCTGAACCGGGCTGAGGCCGAGCCGCTGGAGATCCGCGCGGCGACGTCAGGGCCGCTGATCGACTGGCTGATCGCCGCCAATGAGCGCCACCGACGGCAAGTCGGCTATCAGGGTCCGAGCACGGGCTTCATCGACAGGCTCGCCAAAGCGGGCAGCGAGCCGCCACTGGTGATGGTGGGCCGGCATGCCGGTATCCCGGTCGCGGGAATTCTGCTCGTCCGCCACGGTCGGGCGGCCACCTATTATGCCGGCGTGACGTCGGCCCAGGGCCGGGCGCTCCGGGCCCATCACCGGCTGCTCTGGCAAGCCATCCGCCGGCTGCAGGAGGCGGGCTGCACCGCCCTCGATCTCGGCGGCATCGATACGGTCACCAACCCGGGCATCGCCCGCTTCAAGCTCGGGCTGGGCGGCACGCCCATGACCCTCGCCGGCAGCTACCTACTGCCCTGGCGCTGGCGGTAAAGCCCATCGAGAACCGATCACCGCACAAAAGCAGAGGGGCCGCGCTTGCGCGCAGCCCCTCCATCCGTAACGCCAAGAGTGGCTGGATCAGAAGTCCATGCCGCCCATGCCGCCCATGCCGCCCATGTCGGGGCCGCCGGCCGGGGCCGACTTCTTCTCCGGCTTCTCGGCGACCATGGCTTCGGTGGTCACGAGCAGACCGGCGACCGAGGCTGCGTCCTGCAACGCGGTGCGGACGACCTTGGTCGGGTCGATGATGCCCTTGGCGACGAGGTCGCAGAACACGCCCTCATAGGCATCGTAGCCGTAGTTGGCGTCGTCCGACTCGAGCAGCTTGCCGACGATCACGGCGCCATCGACACCGGCGTTCTCGGCGATCTGCTTGGCCGGCGACTGGATTGCCTTGCGGACGATGTCGACACCGAACTGGATGTCGGCATTCTCGGCCTTGAGGGTCTTCAAAGCCTTCAGCGCGTGCAGCAGCGCCACGCCACCGCCAGGAACGATGCCTTCCTCGACCGCGGCGCGGGTCGCGTTCATCGCGTCGTCGACACGATCCTTACGCTCCTTGACCTCGATCTCGGTCGCACCACCGACGCGGATGACGGCAACACCGCCAGCCAGCTTGGCCAGACGCTCCTGCAGCTTCTCACGGTCGTAGTCCGAGGTGGTCTCCTCGATCTGCGCCTTGATCTGGCTGATGCGGCCCTGGATATCGTCCTTGGTGCCGACGCCATCAACGATCGTCGTATCTTCCTTGTTGATGACGACGCGCTTGGCGGTGCCGAGCATGTCGAGCGTGACGTTCTCGAGCTTGATGCCGAGATCCTCGCTGATCACCTGACCGCTGGTCAGGATGGCGATGTCCTCGAGCATCGCCTTGCGACGATCACCGAAGCCAGGTGCCTTGACGGCGGCAACCTTGAGACCACCACGCAGCTTGTTGACGACGAGCGTGGCCAGGGCCTCGCCCTCGATGTCCTCGGCGATGATCAAGAGCGGCCGGCTGCTCTGCACGACCGACTCGAGCACCGGCAGCAACGACTGCAGGTTCGAGAGCTTCTTCTCGTGGATCAGGATGTAGGGATCCTCGAGAACGACGCGCATCTTCTCGCTGTCGGTGATGAAGTAGGGCGAGAGATAGCCACGATCGAACTGCATGCCCTCGACGACGTCGAGCTCGGTCTCGAGGCTCTTCGCCTCTTCAACCGTGATGACACCCTCATTGCCGACCTTCTGCATCGCCTCGGCGAGCATCTTGCCGACCTCGACATCGCCATTGGCCGAGATGGTGCCGACCTGCTCGACCTGCTCACTGGTCGAAATGCTGATCGAGCGGCTCTCGAGATCCTTCACCACGGCGGCGACCGCGAGGTCGATGCCGCGACGCAGGTCCATCGGGTTGATGCCGGCGGCAGTTGCCTTGTTGCCCTCGCGCAGGATCGCAGCGGCGAGAACCGTGGCGGTCGTGGTGCCGTCACCGGCGACGTCGTTGGTCTTGGACGCCACCTCGCGCACCATCTGCGCGCCCATGTTCTCGAACTTGTCGGAAAGCTCGATCTCCTTGGCGACCGTCACACCGTCCTTGGTGATGCGGGGCGCACCGAAGCTCTTCTCGAGCACGACGTTGCGGCCCTTGGGACCCAACGTCACCTTCACCGCGTTGGCGAGGGTGTCGACGCCACGCATCATGCGCGTGCGGGCGTCGGTATCGAACCTTACTTCCTTGGCAGCCATCTTACTCTCAACTCCTCAGTATCTTTGGGACGCTCTTAGTCGATGGGACGAAGCTCAGGCAGCCTGCTTGGCTGCGGCTCCACCCTCGATGACGCCCATGATGTCGGTCTCTTTCATGATCAGCAGCTCTTCGCCGTCGATCTTGACCTCGGTGCCGGACCACTTGCCGAAAAGCACACGGTCACCGGCCTTGACGTCGAGCGGGCTGATTTCGCCCTTGTCGTTCTTGGCGCCCGGACCAGCGGCGACCACCTCACCCTGCATCGGCTTTTCCTTGGCCGTGTCGGGAATGATGATGCCACCCTTGGTCTTGGTCTCTTCCTCGAGACGCCGCACCACGACGCGGTCGTGCAAAGGCCTGAAGTTCATTGTCGTTCGACTCCCAGTGAGATTTGTTAGCAGTCAGCACCATTGAGTGCCAAACGCTGCGTCCTTGAGGTAAGGACCGCCCGCATGACTGCAAGAGGGGCTTGCGCATTTTTGTTAGCAGCAGACCATGGATGCTGCTAACACATTGATATTCGAGTACTTTTCCGATCGATCTTGCTTGACGAGTGGCAAAATGCGCGAACAAATGAAAGGGCCGACGCTACCAACTAGGGAACCGCAGCCCATGCCCGATGCTCGTTCACCCTTGGAAATGCAGCTCAACGGCTACCGCCTGACGACCGCCGACATCACCTACCACCTTCCCGACCATCCCGGCGTTCTGCAATCATTCATCTGGCAGCATTACGACATCGCACCGAGATACCCCGAACTGCACAAGTTCCTCGACTTCTGGGTGGCGAAGATCGAGGGCAAGCTGCACACCGTCCTCGTCGCCCGCCGCAAGCTGATCGGCCCCACCCACTACCAACAAGGCTGTGAATGGCACCTCCACTGAAAGGCTGCTGAAGAGGTCGCCAGCAGATCGAACGAAGGCCCCGTGACATCGGCCACGGGGCCTTTTGTTCAACTCCGCTTCAGACGATCAGTGGTGGACGTCGCGCCAGATCCGCCGCTTGTAGGCGTAAAAAATGATCGACATCGCGATCAGGAAGAGAATCACCTTGATCCCGGTCTGCTTGCGCGTTTCAAGCTCCGGCTCGGCTGTCCAGGCCAGGAACTGGGTCACGTCGGCCGCCATCTGCGTGATCGTCGGCTCCGTGCCGTCCTGATAGTCGACCATGTCCGGCCAAAGCGGCTGGGCCATGGCGATCTGGTGCCCGGCAAAATACTCGTTGTAGTTCATGCCCGCCATCAGCTCGAAGCCCTCCGGCGGCTCCTCGTAGCCGACCAGGAGGCTGTAGATATAGTCCTCGCCACCGGCACGGGCCTTGGTGATCACCGAGAGATCCGGCGGATAGGCGCCGCCATTCGCTGCCCGAGCAGCCTGCTCGTTGGCGAAAGGCGACGGCCAGCGATCAGAGGCCACGGCTTCGCGCTCGAACATGTCGCCGAAATCGTCAGGGCCGTCCTCGACGTAGTAGTCCGCGGCGATGGCGCGGATCTCGTCCTCGCCGTAGCCGAGGGCCTCGAGATTCCGGAAGGCCACGTATTTCAGTCCGTGGCAGCCAGCGCAAACGCCCTTGTACACCTGCATGCCACGCTGCAGGGCCGCGCGGTCGAAGCTGCCAAACACACCTTGATGGGGCCAATCCTTGGAGATCGGCTCGGGCGCCTCCGCCGCCATCGTGGACCCGCCGGCTAGGCTGCCGGCAAGCGCCGCAACGGCGAGGAGCTTGGAAAAAGTCAGGACGCGCATCTCTTACTCCGCAGGCTGCGGCACGGCGCCGCCGCCCTGCTTGAGGACTGGCTCGTTGATACTGTCGGGCAAGGGCAACGGGCGCTCCAGCTTGCCCAGCAATGGCAGGATCACGAGGAAGTGGGCGAAATAGTAGATGGTCCCCAAGAGGCTGATTGTCGGAATCCAGCCTTCGGCCGGTGCCGAGCCGGCATAGCCGAGCACGAAGCAGTTCGCCACAAAGAGCCAGAAGAACCACTTGTAGATCGGCCGGAAGCGGGCACTGCGCACCCGCGACGTGTCGAGCCACGGCAGGAAGAACAGCACGGCGATGGCGGCGAACATGGCGATGACGCCACCGAGCTTTGCCGGGATGATCCAGAAGATATCGAAGGTGATCGCCCGCAAGATCGCGTAGAATGGCAAGAAGTACCACTCAGGGACGATGTGCGGCGGCGTCAGCAGCGGATTGGCCGGTATGTAGTTTTCCGAGTGGCCCAAGAAGTTGGGAGCAAAGAAGATGAAGGCGCCATACACGATGAAGAAGAGGCAAAGCCCGAACGCATCCTTGACCGTGTAGTAGGGATGGAACGGGATCTTGTCCTTCTTGGTGATGTCGATGCCGACAGGATTGTTCGAGCCGAACTGGTGCAAGGCCAGGATGTGCAGGAACACGACGGCGAAGATCACGAAGGGCAAGAGGTAGTGGAGGGCGAAGAACCGATTGAGCGTCGGATTGGCGACCGTGAAGCCGCCCCACAGCCAGGTCACGATGCTCTCGCCGAACAGCGGCACGGCCGAGAACAGGTTGGTGATGACCATCGCACCCCAGAAGCTCATCTGGCCCCAAGGCAGCACGTAGCCCATGAACGCGGTCGCCATCATCAGCAGCAGAATGACCACACCGAGCATCCACAACAACTCGCGCGGCGCCTTGTAGGAGCCGTAATAGAGCCCGCGGAACATGTGGATGTAGACCACGATGAAGAACATCGAAGCGCCGTTGGCGTGCGCATAACGCATCAGCCAGCCGAAATTCACGTCGCGCATGATGTGCTCGACACTGCTGAACGCATAATCGGCATGCGGCACGTAGTGCATGGTGAGGAACAATCCGGTCAGGATCTGCAGCATCAGCATGATCCCGGCCAGCGAGCCGAAGTTCCACCAGTAGTTCAGGTTCTTCGGTGCCGGGTAGTCGACGAACTCGGCCTTTGCCCAGCTGAGCAAAGGCAGGCGATCGTCGATCCACCGGGCGACACCGTTTTGAAAAACCGGCTTCTCGGTTTCTGTGGCCATCTTTTGTTCCTGAGAATCAGGTTAAACGGTACGCCCGCCCCACAACGGGCTCCCCCGACGGGCAACGATATCTGATCAGCCGATCAGCACGCGCGTGTCGGTCTCGAAAGCATAGGGCGGCACCAGCATGTTCGTCGGCGATGGTCCCTGGCGAATGCGTCCCGACGTGTCGAACACCGACCCATGGCACGGGCAGAACCAGCCGCCATATTCACCACGATTCTCCGTCGGCTTGGTGCCACCAGGAACACAACCGAGATGCGGGCAGACGCCGACGAGGATGATCCATTCGGGCCGTTCCACCCGCTCGACGTCGGGCTCCGGATCACGCAACCCCGACAGATCGGCGTCCTCGGCCGCGGCAATCTCCTCGGCCGTCCGATGGCGAACGAACACGGGCTTGCCCCGCCACATCACGGTGATGCCCATGCCTTCGTCGATGCCCGAGATGTCGACGGTGGTCGTGGCCAGAGCCAGGACGTCGGCCGACGGATTCATGCTGTCGATGACCGGCCACAGCACAGCGGCGGTTCCGACCGCCAGACCCGACCATGCGACGATCCCGAGAAAATCCCGCCTCGAGTCACCTTCACCAGAGTTGTTCTGGGCTTCCGCAGCCATGACACTCAACCTTCGAAAAAACCTAGCGGAATGCGGTTCGATGCGTCATCGAAGCACGAGCGCAGCGCGCTTTTCCGCTCCATCGGAATCATATGGGTGCGCCACAGACGAGCCAAGCGACCGAAAGTCGCATAACAGCTTGTGGCGCAGCCGCATAGCACCGGTTGAGGCTCGCCGTGCAACCGTCCGGCGATCGTGAGGTGAAGGCATCACGTGACGCACGAGGAAATGCCGCTGTGACAGCGCCCTTGAACACCGAAGGCCCGGTCAGGCTGGCGCTCCTGGAGCCGGACCAACCCGGCAATTTCGGCGCGGCGCTCCGGCTCGCCGCTTGCCTCGGCGTCAGGCTCGAGGTGGTCGAGCCCTGTGGCTTTCCCCTCGACGAGCGTCGTATCCGGCGCGTGGGCATGGACTACGTTGCCCATGTCGACTGGCGTCGCCATGCCGGCGTCGATGCGTTCGCCAGGACAATGGGCAGCGAGGGACGTCGCCTCATTCTCTTGAGTGCCAGGGCGCAAACGGACTATCACCGCTTCGCGTTCAGCGCAGGCGATGTGCTGGCGGTCGGCAGCGAGAGCCGCGGCGCGCCGCCGGCGATCGCCGAGCAGGCAATGGCGGTGCGCATCCCAATGCGTGCAGGGCTGCGGTCGCTCAACGTCGTGACCGCAGCCGCCATCGGCCTCGCCGAGGCGATTCGGCAGCTGGACGGGTGGCCCGCGGCCACGGAATGAACGGCAGCACGACCTGCTGATCCGTATGGTTACCAGGGAGGCAGGTCTGTGCAGACCGAAGAAGAGCGAGAGAAGGCAGCGGCGAGGGCCTGGTTCGAGAGCCTGCGCGACCGTATCTGCGCCGCCTTCGAGGCGCTCGAGGACGCCTATCAAGGGGCGGATGCGGCGGACCTCGCGCCCGGCCGGTTCGTCCGCAAGCCCTGGGATCGCGACGGCGGCGGCGGCGGCGTCATGGGCCTGATGCACGGGCGCGTCTTCGAGAAGGTGGGCGTCAACGTCTCTACCGTCTTCGGCACGTTCCAGCCGCAGTTCGCGAGCCAGATCCCGGGCGCCGACAAGGATCCGCGCTTTTGGGCCTCGGGCATCTCGCTGGTCGCCCACCCGCGCAACCCGCACGTGCCGCCGGTGCACATGAACACCAGGCATATCCGCACCACCCGGGCCTGGTTCGGCGGCGGCGCCGATCTCAACCCGATCTATCCCGTCGAGTCGGACACGAGCGACTTCCACAGCGCATTGGAAAACGCGTGCGACGGCTATGAGAAGGGCGCCTATGATCGCTTCAAGCGCTGGGCCGACGACTACTTCTTCATTCCGCATCGCGGCGAGCCGCGCGGCGTCGGCGGCATCTTCTACGACTATCTCGAGGAGGCGCTGGAGAAGCAGTTCGCGTTCACGCGCGCGGTCGGCGAGGCCTTCCTCGACGTCTATCCGAGGCTCGTCACCCGGCATATGGACCAACCCTGGACGGCCGAGGAGCGCGCGCATCAGCTGGTTCGCCGCGGTCGCTATGTCGAGTTCAACCTGCTCTACGACCGGGGGACCCAGTTCGGCCTGAAGACCGGCGGCAACCCCGAAGCAATTCTGATGTCCCTGCCACCCGCCGTCACCTGGCCCTGAGCGGCCCGTCCGGCACCCAGAAGAGGAAGTTGAGCCTTGGATTACATGAAGCTGTCGATCGGCCAGAACCCGCCGGATGAGGTCAATGTGATCGTCGAGGTGCCGGTCGGCGCCGACCCGATCAAGTACGAGCTCGACAAGGACAGCGGCGCGATCTTCGTCGACCGTTATCTGTACACGGCCATGTTCTACCCCTGCAATTACGGGTTCATCCCGCATACGCTGGCCGATGACGGCGACCCGATCGACGTCATGGTGATCGGCCGGTTACCGGTGCAGCCGGGCGTCGTGCTCCGGTCGGTCCCGATCGGCGTCTTGAAGATGGAGGACGAGGCCGGCATCGACGCCAAGATCCTGTGCAAGCCGACCACGAAGATCACGCCCGTGCATCGCAAGACCTTGAACTACACCGACGTGCCGGAGATCGACCTGCTGCGGATCTCCCATTTCTTCTCGCACTACAAGGATCTGGAGCCCGACAAATGGGTGAAGGTCGAAGGCTGGGGTGACGCCGAAGAGGCCAAGCAGATCATCCGCGACGGCATCGAGGCGGAAAAGAACAGCCGCTGAGCTTGCAGCGCCGGGGCATGCGGGGCGCCGGCGCCGCTCGCCTCGGGATTTCCCGGCAACACGCTTGACCTCCAGCGTCCCCCTGTTCAAGCTGCAACGGTGATGGGTGCGGTGGAGCGCGACCTGGCGCGGGCGATCGTCCGCAGATGCGGCGCGCGGGGCTGAGCTCCCAAGGGAGGTCAAGCGATGCAACGGCAAATCATTCCTGGCGTGATCGACGGGCAGCAAGCGCTCTGTACTTTGCCGAGCGACGCTACGGCGCAAGCCGCCGCCGAGCTGATGGCCGAGCGTCGGGTGGGTGCCGTGATGGTGGTCGAGCACGGCCGCCTCTTGGGCATCGTCACCGAGCGTGACATCGTCTTCCGGGTGGTAGCGAAAGGCCGCACTGCCGACGCAACGACCCTTGCCGAGGTGATGACCCCGCGACCGGAGACGCTGTCGCCGCAGGATTCAGCGGTGGCCGCGCTGGAGAAAATGCAGGCCGGACGCTACCGCCATTTGCCGGTGCTCCGCGACGATGAGGTGTGCGGCATGGTGTCGATTCGCGACATCTACGAGGCGGTGCGCCATCACCTGCAGGAAGAGCTGCGCGGTGCCGAGGCCCTGATCTACGGCGATCAATACGGCGCCTCCACAGCAACCTAGTTGTTTGGTCCCGGGTCGAGACGACTGGCCAGCCTCGGAGCCCGTGCGATCGGTTCATCGGCTGCCTTGGCAGACGGGCGCAGATCGCCTCGCGCAGCATGCTGCAGCTCGAAGGAAACGCCGGTCGTCAGCCGGTGCCGGTCGCCTCGCCCGGTGCCCGTGCGCTGATCGACAAGGCATGGACCCGCTCGCGCATCAGCTCGTCGAGTGCTGCGAACACCAGCCGCTGACGCGCGAGACGACCCTGCCCGGCAAAGCGCTGGCTGACCACCTCGACGAAAAAATGCGTCTCACCGCCCGGACGATGCCCGGCATGGCCGATATGCTGGTCCGAGTCGTCGCGCACGACCAGACTTTCCGGCGTCAGGGCAGCGTTGAGCCGCTGCTCGATCTCGGTCTTCACCTGCCCCAAAACTGAGCCTCCACTGCAAGCTGTTGACGAACGGTGCGGGCGACGCCCGCCAAACGTTTGGCGCGTCCGGCGGGTCTCTGCAACCCCAGGGCCCAACCTCCTGGAGAGCTTTGAACGCAGCATTCAACGCGTGCGACTAGGATTCGAACCTATAAGTGAAGTAGTATCGTATGCCTTGCGCGGATTTGGCGACCCGCTTTGGCGAGAATTGCTGCATGAAAACGTGAATTAGGGGAAACTTAACCCTTGGGGGGTAACCGTTGGTGGAACGCGGAAGACGGCTTGCCGATCTTCCCGGGCCGGGCAGGTGCCTGGCGGATATGGTTCTCCACGGCACAAGGAACTCAAGACGATGAACGCGTTGCCCGAAAAGCAGGCTGGCCCGGGTCGCTCACGTGCCCAGGATATCGATCGACACGTCGGCGCACGCATGCGCGAGCGTCGGATCATGCTCGGCCTGACGCAGCAGCAGATGGCGGAACTGATCGGCGTCACCTACCAGCAGGCGCACAAATACGAGAAGGGCATCAACCGGATTGCTGCCGGCCGCCTGTACACCATTGCGCATGCCCTGGGTGTGGACGTGACCTTCTTCTTCGAAGGCATGGACGGCAACCAGGATTTCAAGCCAACGCCGCAGCAGCGCATGCTGCTGGAGCTGGCACGCAACTTCATCTCGCTGCCGAGCCGCAAGCACCAGGAAGCCCTCTGCAGCCTCGCCCGCGCGCTCGCCAATATGAGCGAAGAGCCGGTCGAGGCCGCGGCGATCCAGCACAGGCTCTGACTGGGCTCCAATACCGGCCCAAACGAGTCTCAGCTGGCGGCCACGCGAGCTGATCCGCCCGATGGCGCGATCGCCGATTTGGTTGGCCGAACGCCAGGGATCGATCGACTGGCGTTTCGGCCGAAGCCAGCCTAGCGACAGTGCGGCTCACGTGACTCCGCGGCCCAGGTGACATGGCGATATGGCCACCAAGGCCACGCTGGCCCCGTTGCTCGACATGACCCTCGATCCAGTGCACTGGCCGGCCGAGATCGCGGGCGTTCGGCGATGCGCGCGGCGCAGGGCAGGCGTGAAGCTGACGGCACTCTCCTCTCCCGCACGACCACCTTGTCGCCTCACGCTCGAGTGCCCATAGTCTCTCCGCATCGATGCCGCCGCCATGGCCGGCCGCACGGTACCGCTGTACGACGTTGCAGAGAGACGAATGGAAGCAGGACGTAAATCGCGGGAACAGCTCGATCCGGATGTCGAGATCGGCCTGCGCACCGCATCCGGGCCGGACGGCCCCTGCTGCGAATGGCCGGGCTGCTCGGCACAGGGCGCCTATCCGGCACCGCAATCGCGACGGGAATTACGTCGATTCGTCTGGTACTGCCTGGTCCATGTCCGCGAGTACAACAAGAACTGGAACTACTTCGCCGGGATGGACGAGGATCAGATCGAGGCGCATCGGCGAGCCGACACGACCTGGCACAGACCGAGCTGGCGTTTCGGCGCAACGATGGGCGACGACACCGACCGCTTTCATGATCCCTTCGGCTTCTTTCGCAACGGTGGTCCCGGGCACAGCGAAAGCGAGGCGCAACGTGGTGGCGCTCGAGCCGCGCTCGGCAAGGCCGGAGAGATGATGGCGGTCCTGAGCCTGGAGATCGGGTTCACGCTGGAGGAGCTCAAGCGGCGCTACAAGACCCTGGTCAAGCGCCACCACCCCGATCTGCACGGTGGTGACCCGGTGGCCGAGGAGCGTCTCAAGCAGATCAACGAGGCCTACAGCTTCCTGGTCGCCAACCAACTCCATCGCTGAGCCGGCACCGCGCGCGTCGCGAAACTGCAAACCGGCCGGTCAGCCCGTGGCCGCAGGCATGCCAACACGATGGGTAAGCTCTGCAGCTCTCGACCGCCCGATGCCCGATTTAGTTCAAGCCCGGCTGCAAGTCGCTGCCGAGGCTGGCAGCCCGCTCAGCTCTCGACGTTCAGACAGCGACCCCTGCTGCCGTCCTCGACCGCTCGGCGACGGCGACGGCGATCCGACACCGAGCCAGTTGTCTCGGCCGGCCGGCCATCGAGCGACGAATAGGGGCGCAGGGTCACGGCGCGTCGGCGATCCGGTCGGACGATCGGCGCGCCAGGCGGAATGATCTCGACTATGCTCTCGGGCGGTTCCATGGGCGGCATCACGGGTTTCCCTTGACCGCGGCTAGCCTAAGAGATGCCGGCGATCAAAGGGCCGCACAAATCGCCAAGACCTACCCCGATGTTCAACCATAATTAATCTTTGCTGGCTAAGACAGCTTCGGGCACCATCAGGGTGATACAGACGCCGGACCGCGCATCGACCTCGCGATATGCCTGGCTCGATGGCGTCCAAGATTTGGGGTTATCGACGATGCAGCGCCGACTCTTCGGCACCGACGGGATTCGCGGCACCAGCAACACCTATCCGATGACGACCGAGGTGGCGCTCGGCCTCGGCCGGGTGGCCGGCAGCCTGTTCCGCCGCAGCGATCATCAAAACCGTGTGGTCATTGGCAAGGATACGCGTCTTTCCGGCTATATGATCGAGTCCGCGCTGACCGCCGGGTTTCTCTCGGCCGGCATGCGGGTGATGCTGACCGGGCCGGTGCCGACGCCGGCCGTCGCGTTCCTGACCCGCTCCCTTCGCGCCGATATCGGAGTCATGGTCTCCGCCTCGCACAACCCGTTCGAGGATAACGGCATCAAGCTGTTCGGCCCCGACGGCTTCAAGCTCTCCGACGCGATCGAGGTGGAGATCGAGGCGCAGATGGCGGACATGGCCGCGAATGGCGAGGCGCCAGCGGCCGAGATCGGCCGGGCGATGCGCTACGAGGATGCCCGCGGCCGCTATGTCGAGAACCTGAAGAGCAGCTTTCCGCGAGGTCTCGATCTCGCCGGGCGGAAGATCGTCGTCGATTGCGCCAATGGCGCTGCCTACCACATCGCGCCGGAGTTGTTCTTCGAGCTCGGCGCGGAGGTGATCAGCATGGGCGTTTCGCCCAACGGACGGAACATCAACGCGGCTTGCGGCTCGACCTACCCGGCGGCGATCCAGGCTGCGGTCCGGGCAAATGGCGCTGATCTCGGGATCGCGCTCGACGGCGATGCAGACCGCGTGGTGCTCGTCGATGAGCAGGGCGAGCTGGTTGACGGCGACCAGGTCCTGGCACTCATCGCCCGCAGCTGGGCCAATGACGGGAGGCTGACGGGTGGTGGCGTCGTCGCCACCTTGATGTCGAATTTCGGGCTGGAAGGCTTCATGCGGTCGCTCGGGCTCGATCTGCATCGAACCAAGGTCGGCGACCGCTATGTCGTCGAGCGGATGCGCGCTGGTGGCTTCAATGTCGGCGGCGAGCAGTCCGGCCATGTCGTCCTGACCGATTTCGCGACCACAGGCGATGGCCTCCTGGCCGCGCTCCAGGTGCTTGCCGTGCTGTGCCGGAGCGAGCGGCCCGTGAGCGAAATCTGCCGAGCCTTCACGCCATTGCCGCAAGTGCTCAAGAACATCCGCATCGCAAGAGCGGTCGATCTGACACGGCCAGACCTTGCCGGCGTGCTGAGCGCAAATAACGAGAGGCTTCATGGACACGGCCGCCTGGTCGTTCGCCCCTCCGGCACGGAGCCACTGATCCGCGTCATGGTCGAGGCAGATGACGAAGACCTGCTCGAGGACGTGCTGGCAACGGTCAGCGCTGCAATCGAGCGCGAGGCAGAAGCTGCGTAAGCGCGAGGCGACCAGGATTTTCTACTATTAGTTGAATTTACCTGCGGGTCACTGCTAGATGATCGCCGTTCTGGCGATCGAGGCGGCGACATGCAGCGCGACCCTATCGTTCTAGGTCTTCTGTCACTGGCGCTCGGCGCCTGCACGGCGGCTCCGACCACCGTTGCCGACAGCCCGGCCACGCTCGACTTGGCGGCTACAGCTGCGTCGGTAACGCCGGCCGCGGCCGCCGCCGACTGGCCGAGCGCTGCCGATTGCGGCGACCTCGTGGATCGGCTTGCCGCACTCGACAAGGCGGCGGCCAAGCGGCTGGTGATGGACGATGCACCGCTCGTCCTCATCGCCGCCGACGCGGATGCACCGGTTGTTCAGCGCACCCTGCCGATCCCCGACGCATCGCCCTCGGCAGCCATGCGACCGCCTTGCGCGATCGTCATTGGCGGCGCCGTCCCTTCGTCAGCGACCGGTGATCGCTTGCTCGAGCGGCGCACGGTTCATTCGGCCTACCCGACCGGTGTCAAGCGCCGTCGCAATCCGGAGCATGTGGCGCTGGAGAAGGAGCTCGCGAAAGCGCGCCGCCAAGCAGGTGACGAACCCGGCATCAGCTCCACGGGCGACCCTCTGATGGACCTGGTGGGCACGGTTGCGAGCAGCGTCATCGGCGGCATTGGCGCTGTCTGGCAAATGCAGGAAGCACGCGCGATCGAGACCAAGCTCAAGGGCACTCCGGCTTTCATCGAGGACGCGATCATGACGCCATACAGCTTCGAGCTGGTCGACGTCGAGGCGGAGCGACAGGCGACCGTGCCGGTGGCGCTCCATGATGAAGCGTCCGGGGCCATGTGGGCGACCTCGGTCACGCTCACCGAGACGCGGCGATTTGCCGTCGCCGACGAGCGGCATCCGAGCGATGCCTCACCGCAAAACACCGGCGGCGCCACCATGCTGACATCGGCAGAGCTCGCCCGGTGGCAGGCGAGCACACCCTCTATCGACACGGACGTGCTGCTGACCCATCTGGCCGGCGCCAGCCGCAGCCAGCCGAAGCAACCCGCCACGCTGGCAGCGACCATCGCACAGCTGCGCGGAACGGGGGCACCAGGCGAGACCGTGCTGGCGACCAGGACCGGCGCCGAACCGCAAGGAGCGTCCCGACCACCGAGCATCGAGCCACCAATTCGGGCGCCGGGCGGCCCTGGCGATCCGATACTTCTGGTTGAGCCAGCCGCAGGGCCCTCACCTGCCAGCGGAATATCACGAGCATCGCAAGCGATCGTCACGCCCCATCCGACCGACGCGGCGCTGCTCCATGTCGGCGATGGCGGGCTGCCCGGGTTCTATGTAACGAGCGAGCATATCCTGACGCCGGCCAGCGCGCTTGGACGCTCCAGCCTGGTTGCCGTACGCCACGCTGACGGGATGCGCGCGCATGGTCTCGTCGAGCTCGTTGACGAGAGCCTGGGCCTGGCACTCGTCTTCCTGCCACGCTCAGGCGAGGCAATGCCCATTCGCCAGGCGCAGAGCACGGCACCGGCGGCACAAGGCCAACAGGGCATTCCCTGGACGAACGGCGAGCAGATCGTCGGTGTTTTCGTCTCGAACCCCTCGGGTCAAGGTCAGCAATGGGTCGACGGCGCGGCCATCGACCGCCTCCTCGTCCGGCTCGCCGATCTCTGACGCGAGCAGCAATATCATCGACGTGCGTTCGACAGTCACGACGGAATCCGCCCTTGCTCGCGAGGCCAGCTGTCGTTGCCTTTATGACTGTTCATCCGAGGGCCCATGGCGGTTGCCGCCCCGCAAAGGCGCGGAGCGCCGTGCGCACCTGTGGAATGCGGCCCAAAGGAGGAGTTGGTCTTGGGCGGCAGCTGGCAGCTTCCGGCAACCTCCGCTTTCGCGTCGCATCTGGGCTGTTTGGGCTAAGGGATCGGGGAATAGGCTTACTGAGGCGAGCTGGCTCCTGGAGCATCGAGAATCACGTGCTTGAACTCTCAGCGCAGGGCGATCCGCTAAGCGAGCGCCTTAAGGATGCCGACCTCGAGCTGTTCCCACCGGCTCTGGATCAAGCGCTCGTGCGCATCGGCCTGGCACAAAGCGGCCCCGTTCGACACCGCTTCGGAGCTCGAGAGGCTGTAGCGGCAGGCGAAGCAAGGGCTGAGCTACAAGGTGGCCGCGCATCTGGCGTGTGATCGCCATTCCCTCCACGGCCTGCTGGCCGTTCCTGGTTCCTGCGCGGCAACTGTGACACAGGCGTCAGCAACCAGCGCCGCACGGTCGTCTATCTCTGCGGTGTCGTCTGCCGTGACGGCCTTCGGCTTGGCCCTGACCATCGTCGCGACCAACACCATGCAGGCATTCATCAACGAGCCCGGCAAGCACATTGCCCCTGAAGCTCACGCTCTCGTCTTGATGGATCGGGCCGGCCGGCCCCGTGCCAACGACATTGCTGTCCTCGATAACACGACCCCGATCTTCCACCGCCCGGCTCGCCTTAGCCCAACGCCGTCGGGCGTGTGTGGCTCCCCATCGAGGAGCGCTGATGGTCGCATGGCCTCTGGCCCGACCACGATGCAGCCGTCTACCAAGCCTGGCAACGGATCACCAACGATGCCGGCAGGACCAGATCGAGGTGCTCTAGAGAATCGGCGCAGTCCGCGAGACGCGAATCGCGGATGGCATCATTGTTCTTTTCTCAGAGCCCGCGCCGATGAGTGGCGACCTGGCCTGCGCCCGCAACTCCTGCGGTCGTTGGCAACGATCAGTAGGCGGACCGGACCGAGCGCGTCACCGACGGCACGAGCCGCAATTGCCGACGCCGCATGATCGCCGAGCTGGCAGAAATCAGCCGATCCGGCCGTGGCACTGCTTGAATTTCTTGCCGGAGCCGCAGGGACAGGGCGCGTTGCGTGGCACCTTGCCGTAGGGGCTGTCGGCGCTGGCAGCGGCCACACCGGGTCGCTCGACGGTCGCAACACCGCCTTCGCCGTCGTCATGCGGGCGCGCGATAGAGCCCTGACCGCCGATGGCCCCAGCCGCGGCAGCACGGTCGCCGATCGCTCCTTGTGGTCCGTCGCCGGCAGGCACACCCCCGGCGCTCGGCCGGCCGTCTGCCTCCTGGGTCGGCAGGCGGATCTCCAGATGTGACAGCACCTGGGTCACCGTCTCGCGCAGGCGGCTCAACAGCGCATCGAAGAGCGCGAAGGCTTCCTTCTTGTATTCGTTCAGGGGGTCGCGCTGGCCGTAGCCGCGAAGATGGATGCCTTGGCGCAGATGGTCCAGCTGCAGCAGATGCTCTTTCCAGAGATGGTCGAGGATCTGCAAGAGCAGGCTCTTCTCGGCCATGCGGATCATCGAAGCGCCGTAGGTCTCGATCTTCTCCGCCGCGTGTCGCTCGACCAACTCATCCAGCCGGGCCTTGATCTCGGCCTCGGCGATCCCCTCCTCCTTCAGCCACTCGGGCACCGGGGCATCGACCGCCAGGAGCCGCTTGGCTTCCTGCTCGAGCCCGGCACCGTCCCACTGCTCGGGATAGGATTTCTCCGGAATATGCTTGGCGACGAGATCCTCGACCACCTCGGCGCGCATGTCGCGAACGGTCTCGGCGACATCCTCGGCCTGCATCAGCTCGAGCCGCTGCTCGTAGATGACCTTGCGCTGGTCGTTCATCACGTCGTCGTACTTGAGCAGATTCTTGCGGATATCGAAGTTCCGCGCCTCGACCTTCTGCTGGGCTTTCTCGAGCGCCTTGTTGATCCAGGGATGAATGATCGCCTCGCCTTCCTTGAGGCCGAGCTTCTGCAGCATCCCGTCCATGCGCTCGGAGCCGAAGATGCGCATCAAATCGTCGTCGAGCGAGAGAAAGAACTTGGTGCGTCCCGGATCACCCTGGCGGCCTGAGCGGCCACGCAGCTGGTTGTCGATGCGGCGGCTCTCGTGGCGCTCGGTGCCGATGACATAGAGCCCGCCCGCGGCCTTCACCCGCTCCGCCTCTGCTGCGATCTCGCTGCGAATGGCATCAGCCTTCGCCACATCCGGCTCGCCGCCCAGCTCGTGCATGATGCGCATGTCGGCATTGCCGCCGAGCTGAATGTCGGTGCCGCGGCCGGCCATGTTCGTGGCGATGGTGACGGCACCCAAACGGCCAGCCTGGGCGATGATCATCGCTTCCTGCTCGTGATAGCGCGCATTGAGCACGTTGAAGGCGATCTTCTTGGTCTTCAACGCTGCCGCCAGCGACTCGGACTTCTCAATCGATACCGTGCCGACGAGCACCGGCTGGCCCCGCCCGTGCGCAGCAGCAATGTCCTCGGCGATCGCTTCCTGCTTCTCGCGCGTGGTGCGGTAGACCTCGTCGTCCTCGTCGATCCGCACCAGCTGGCGATGCGTCGGGATCTCGACCACCTCGAGACGGTAGATCTCGGCGAACTCGGCGGCCTCGGTCGCCGCCGTGCCGGTCATCCCGGCGAGCTTCTCGTAGAGCCGGAAGTAGTTCTGGAACGTGATCGAGGCGAGCGTCTGGTTCTCGGGCTGAATGGTCACCGCTTCCTTGGCCTCGAGCGCCTGGTGCAACCCGCCCGAGTAGCGCCGCCCTTCCATCATCCGCCCGGTGAACTCATCGACGATGATCACCTTGCTGTCCTTGACCAGGTAGTCGACATCACGGGTGAAGAGCTTGTGCGCGCGCAGCCCTTCCTGCACGTGATGAACCAGCGAGATGTTCTGCGGGTCGTAGAGGTCGCCCTCCTTCAGCAAGCCGGACTCGAGCAGCAGCTCCTGGATCCGCTCGGTGCCTTGCTCGGTCAGCGTCACCGAACGCTGCTTCTCGTCCTTCTCGAAATCGTCATCGACGAGTGCTGGGATCAGCTTGTCGATCGCCGTGTAGAGGTTTGAGCTGCCTTCGGCCGGGCCCGAGATGATCAAGGGTGTGCGCGCCTCGTCGACCAGAATGCTGTCGACCTCGTCGACGATGGCGAAATGGTGACCGCGCTGCACCATGCTGTCGAGCGACAGCTTCATGTTATCGCGCAGGTAATCGAAGCCGAACTCGTTGTTGGTGCCGTAGGTGATGTCGGATTGATAGGCGGCACGCCGCTCGGCCTCACCGATGCCCGGCACGATGCAACCGACGGAGAGCCCGAGAAAATTGAAAATCTGGCCCATCCACTGGCTATCGCGACGTGCCAGGTAGTCATTCACCGTGACCACGTGCACGCCCTTGCCGTCCAGCGCATTCAAGTACGCGGCGAGCGTCGATACCAGGGTCTTGCCTTCGCCGGTCTTCATCTCGGCGATCGACCCTTCGTGCAGGAACATGCCGCCCAGGAGCTGAACGTCGAAATGGCGTTGCCCGAGCGTCCGCTTGGCCGCTTCACGGACGGTCGCGAACGCCTCCGGCAAGAGGTCGTCCAGGCTTTCGCCCGCCGCCAGCCGGCTCCGGAAAGCATCCGTCCGCGCGCGCACAGCCGCGTCATCCAGAGCCTCGAGCTCTGGCTCCAAGCCATTGATGGCCTCGACCACCTTGAGGTTGGCCTTGATCAGTCGATCGTTGGTCGTGCCGAAGATCTTCCGGGCGATGGCGCCGAACATGATGAGGAAAGGCCTTTTTTCATGACTAGCAAGAGCGAAGCTGGCCGCTGACAAAGAAGCGGCCCTTTGAGATAAGATGCCGACCAGGGCGAGTCAACGCGGTGGCCGAGCCAGCGACCCTCGTTCGGTGTAGCGGCAATGCGTTAAGAAATACTCGCGATCCGGCGCATCCGACGCCGAGCCGTGCCGAGATCGGCACCGACCGCGCACCTGGCACCCTGCTAGCTGGCATGCAGCCGATTATCGAGCAAATCGCCCTGCGCCGTGACGTCGAGCTGCAGATGGCGCGTGCAGGCAGCGTAGGGCATCGGCTTGGCGAACAAATAGCCTTGGGCCGCGTCACAGCCCTCCTCGATCAGGAAACGATGCTGTGCTTCCGTCTCGACACCCTCGGCGAGCACCTTCTTGCCGAAGGTGCGGGCGAGGTGGATGATCACCTTGACCAGCGCTTCGTCGACCTCCTCGCGGCCGATACCCTGGGTGAAGGACTTGTCGATCTTGATCTTCTGCACCGGCAGCCGCTTGAGGTAGGCGAGCGACGAGTAGCCGGTGCCGAAATCGTCGATCGCCAGGCGAATGCCCATCTCGGCGAGGCGATCGAGCGAGCGGCGCATCATCAGCTCCGAGGGATCGACGAACAGGCTCTCCGTCAGCTCCAGCTCCAGCCGGGACGGGTCGATGCCGTTCTCGGTCAACGCCTGGTCCATGATTTCCGGCAGGTTCTGCTGGCGCAGCTGCGCCGCGGAGATGTTGATCGCCATCGCAATGTCGAGACCCATAGCGTGCCAGCTCTTCACGGTGCGGCAGGCCTCGTGGACCAGCCACGTGCCCATCGGCTTGATCAGGCCCGACGCTTCGGCGATCGGAATGAAGGTGGTGGGCGGAATCAGCCCCCGGGCTGGATGGTTCCAGCGCATCAATGCCTCGACGCCGACGATCCGCCCGCTCGTGAGATCCAGCTGCGGCTGGTAGTGCAAGCTCAGGTCACCGGCTTCGAGCGCATCGGCGAGATCGCGCTCGATGTCCTTGCGGAACTGCATGGCTGTGATCATGCCGCGATCGAACACGCGGCAGCGACGGCCGCCCGCCCGCTTGGCGTCGTCGACGGCCATCTCCGCGCAGCGCATCAACGCCTCGAAGTCGGCGCCATGGTCGGGATAGAGCGCGATGCCGACGCTCGCCGACGGTCGCATCTCCTGCTTGATCGCCTTGCCGAGACGGATCGGACGGCCGATCCGATCGAGCGCTGCGACAGCCGCCAGCTCCGCATCGGCAATGCCGCCAAGCCCGCGTCGCACGACGACGAAGCGATCACCGTCGAGCCGAAACACGCCATCCCTGGCGATGCCCTCGAGCCGGCGCGCAGCGATCCGCAGCAACTGGTCACCCACGGCATAGCCGTGCATCCCGTTGATGTCCTTCATCCGGTCGAGATCGAAGGCGATCAGCGCCACGCGCTCCTCGCCGCTCCGCGCTTCCTCGATGAGGCGACCGAGGGTGACGGCCAGCGCGTCGCGCCCCGGCAGCTCGGTCAGCGGGTCGAGGACCCGGTGCCGACGCACCGCCGTCGGCTGGCGATAGAGCGGCACGACCGGCGGCAAAGGCTTACCATCACTGCTGCGAAGCTGCAGGTCGCGCCCCTCACCCAGAGTGCGACTGCGCCGAGCCGTCGTCGATCCCGCACGTCGAACGGCAGGTAGCTCCACAAAAGCAGACCCGATGGCGCCGATCGACAGCAGCATGAATGGCAGCAACGGCAGCAACGAGTCGATCGCCAGGTTCACGCCCGCCACCATCAGGCCGTTCGCCAAGCCGAAGCCGAGCAGCAGCCGTCGGCCTTCCGGCCATCGCCGGTCCCGTGGGCGTTGCTCGTCGTGCTCGCCAGCTTGCTGCGGCTCACCGCTTCGATCGTCGTCGATCATCGCCGCCACATCGCGTTTTCGCGCCTCGTCTCGTACCGCCAAATTCGCCGTTGGTCGACCGAGAGCGGTCCAACCTCGGCCGCAGGCCTGTTCCGCCGGCCTTTCAATGGCGGCCTGGCCGCGCTGGATACCATGCTGCGCAATAAACCACAGATTATCAAGTTTTTCATTAAGGCAGCTTAAGGTTGAATAGCCTTTGTGTCTTCCGATGTCGATCGAGCGTCCGCCAGACGACTTATCGGGGCACCGGGCCGCGCAGTCGATGATTGGCCGGGCCACCGCGCCAGCGCATGGTCGAGGTGCCGATGTCCGAAGCTTGCTTGTTGGTATCGGCGCAAACCAGGAACAAATTGACGCGTTCATCCCTTGGCATCAGGACTGTTCCAGGGCTTCTTTCGTCCGACGTCACGCGCGCCGCTGCACCGCGCCCGACGATGGCTCCTGGCAGGGGATGAGCGATGGCTGAGGCAACGAGCGACATCGATATTGCGCGGCGCGCGAGCATGCTGCCGATCCAGGCGGTCGGCGAGACGGTCGGCATCCCCGGCGATGCGCTGCACAGTCACGGACGGCACATCGCCAAGCTCGATCTCGACTGGATCGAGAGCCTGGGCGAGCGGCCCGACGGCAAGCTCATCCTGGTCACCGCCATCAACCCGACCCCGGCCGGCGAAGGCAAGACCACGACGACCGTCGGCCTCGGCGACGGCCTCAACCGCATCGGCAAGAAGGCGATGATCTGCCTGCGCGAGCCGTCCTTGGGCCCGTGCTTCGGCATGAAGGGCGGGGCGGCCGGCGGCGGCTACGCCCAGATCGTGCCGATGGAGCAGATCAACCTGCATTTCACCGGCGACTTCCACGCCATCGGCTCCGCCCACAACCTGCTCGCCGCCCTGCTCGACAACCACATCTACTGGGGCAACCAGCTCGGCATCGACGAGCGGCGGATCGCCTGGCGCCGGGTGGTCGACATGAACGATCGCGCACTGCGCTCGATCGTCTCCAGCCTGGGCGGCGTCGCCAACGGCTTTCCCAGAGAGGACGGCTTCGACATCACCGTGGCGTCCGAGGTGATGGCGGTCTTCTGCCTGGCGACCGACGTCGCCGACCTCGAGCGACGGCTGGGCCGGATGGTCGTGGCCTACACCCGCGACAAGCGCCCGATCACGGCGGCCGACATCCAGGCACCTGGGGCCATGACCGTGCTGCTCAAGGACGCGCTCATGCCCAACCTGGTGCAGACCCTGGAGAACAACCCGGCCTTCGTGCATGGCGGCCCGTTCGCCAATATCGCGCATGGCTGCAACTCGGCGATGGCGACGAAGACGGCCTTGAAGCTCGCCGACTACGTGGTGACCGAGGCCGGCTTCGGTGCCGATCTGGGTGCCGAGAAGTTCTTCGACATCAAGTGCCGCAAGGCCGGGCTCGAACCCGCCGCCGCCGTCATCGTCGCCACCGTCAGGGCGCTCAAGATGCATGGCGGGGTCGCCAAGGACGGGCTGGCCTCGGAGAATCTCGAAGCGGTCGAGGCCGGGCTCGCCAATCTCGCCCGGCATGTCGGCAATGTCCGCAAGTTCGGTGTGCCGGCGGTGGTCGCCATCAACCAGTTCGTCACCGATACCGAGGCCGAGCACGCCTTGATCCAGGACTACTGCCGCAACGAGCTGGGCGTCGAGGCGATCGTCTGCTCGCACTGGGCCAACGGCTCGGCCGGGACGGAAGCGCTGGCACACGCCGTGGCAGCGCTCGCCGACGCGCCGCACCCCATGGACGGCCGTGGCTTTCGCCCGCTCTACCCGGACGACATGCCGCTCTGGACCAAGATGCGGACCATCGCGACCGAGATCTACGGTGCGGCCGACATCATCGCCGACAAGGTGGTGCGCGATCGGTTCCGCGAGCTCGACGAGCAGGGCTACGGCCATTTCCCGATCTGCGTCGCCAAGACCCAGTACAGCTTCTCCACCGACCCCAACCTCAAGGGCGCACCCACCGGCCACGTCGTGCCGATCCGCGAGGTCCGGCTCTCGGGCGGGGCCGAGTTCCTGGTCGTCGTCTGTGGCGAGATCATGACCATGCCGGGCCTGCCGCGACAGCCGGCAGCGCACAGCATCCGGCTCGACACCGACGGGCTGATCGAAGGCCTGTTCTAGAAGCCTGCCGGAACGGGGCTCGACAAGGGGCCGTCGCTCGCCCATCTCGCCTTCGCAAGCCCAGCGATGCGCCGGATGCCCCCTTTGACCCTCGATGCCGCAGCTCAAGACCGGCAGACCGCCACCCTGCCGGCGCTGCCGCCGCCCTTCACCGACTGGTTCGCCGCCCGCGGCTGGCAGCCGCGCGACCATCAGCTGGCCATGCTCGAGGCCGCCCGGCGGAACGAGGACACGCTGCTGATCGCCCCCACCGGCGGCGGCAAGACCCTGGCCGGCTTCCTGCCGAGCCTGACCGAGCTCTTCCAGCAGCCGGCCAGCGGCCTGCACACGCTCTACGTCTCGCCGCTCAAGGCGCTCACCACCGACATCGCCCGCAACCTCGAAACGCCGATCGCCGAGATGGGGCTCGACGTCAGCTTCGCCGTCCGGACCGGCGACACGCCGGCCAACCGGCGCAAGCGGCAGCGCACCCACCCGCCGCAGATCCTGCTGACGACGCCCGAGTCGCTGGCGTTGCTGCTCAGCTACGAGGACGCCGCGACCTACTTCCGGGGCCTGCGCTGCGTCATTCTCGACGAGCTGCACAGCATCGCCGAGAGCAAGCGCGGCGCGCTGCTGGCCCTCGGCATGGCCCGCCTGCGCGGCCTCGCCCCGGACGCCCGCTTCGTCGGCCTCTCCGCCACCGTGGCCGACCCGCCGGGACTGCTGCGCTTCTTGAGCCCGGACCCCGAACGCTCGCGCATCGTTGCGGCCGAGGGCGGCGCCGAGCCCGAGATCACCATCACGCTGCCGGACGGCCACATGCCGTGGTCCGGGCACATCGCCCTCTACGCGGCCGAGGAGGTCTACCGGCAGATCGAGGCGGTGCGCACGGCGCTGGTCTTCGTCAACACCCGCGCCCAGGCCGAGCTGTTCTTCGCCGCACTCTGGCGCCTCAACGAGGCCAACCTGGCGATCGCGCTGCATCACGGCAGCCTCGCGGTCGAGCAGCGGCGCCGGGTCGAGGCCGCCATGGCCAAGGGCGCGCTCCGGGCCGTGGTCTGCACCTCGTCGCTCGATCTCGGCATCGACTGGGGCGATGTCGACCTCGTCGTCCAGGTCGGCGCGCCCAAGGGCTCGTCCCGCCTGCTGCAGCGGATCGGCCGCGCCAACCACCGCCTCGACACGGCCAGCCGCGCCGCCCTCGTCCCGGCCAACCGGTTCGAGGTGCTGGAGTGCCGGGCCGCCCTCGACGCGGTCAGCGCCGGCACGCTCGACGGCGCACCGCAGCTGGTCGCCGCCCTCGACGTCCTGGCCCAGCACATCACCGGCGTCGCCTGCAGCGGCCCGTTCGACGCCGACGCCCTCTACGCCGAAGTGCGGCTCGCGGCCCCTTATGCAGCGCTCGCCCGGGCCGATTTCGACGCCGTCCTCGATTTCGTCGCCACCGGCGGCTACGCGCTCGGGCAGTACGACCGCTACCGGCGCCTGACCCGGGGCGAGGACGGGCTCTACCGACTGACCGACCGACGCCTGGTCCGGTCTTACCGGATGAACATCGGCACCATCGTCGAGGCACCGGTGATGCGGGTGAAGCTCGGCCGCGGCCGCTCCTTGGGCGAGATCGAGGAATACTTCGTCTCGATGCTGACCCCCGGCGACACCTTCCTCTTCGCCGGCCGGCTGCTGGCGTTCGAGGGCATCCGCAACAACGAGGTCGTGGCCAGCCTGGCCAGGAATGCCAAGGAACCGAAAGTCCCGGCCTATGCCGGCGGCCGCCTGCCGCTCTCCTCCCACCTCGCCGATCGGGTCGGGCCATCCTGGCCGACCCCGGCAGCTGGGACGCGCTGCCGGCCCCGGTCCACGAATGGCTCGACATCCAGGCCGACCGCTCGCTGCTGCCGGCGGCGGACGAGCTGCTGGTCGAGAGCTTCTGGCGGGCCGGCCGCCACTTCCTCGTGGCCTACCCGTTCGTCGGCCGCAACGCGCACCAGACGCTCGGCATGCTGCTGACAAGGCGGCTCGAGCGGATGGGTGCCAGGCCTCTGGGCTTCGTCGCCTCGGACTACTGCATCGCCACCTGGAGCCTCGGCGAATGCCAAGACGTCCCGGCCCTCTTCGGCGTCGACATGCTGGGCGACGACCTCGAGGAGTGGACCGCCGAGAGCAGCATGCTCAAGCGCATCTTCCGCAATTGCGCGGTGGTCGCCGGGCTGATCGAGCGCCGCCAGCCGGGCCAGGAGAAGACCGGCCGTCAGGTCACCTTCAACGCCGACCTGATCTACGACGTGCTGCGCAAGTACGAGCCCGACCACGTGCTGCTGCGCGCCGCCCGGGTGGAGGCTGCGGCCGGCCTCACCGATGTCCGCCGCCTCGCCGATTTCCTCAACCAGGTCCAGGACCGCATCCGCCACCATAAGCTGGAGCGAATCTCGCCCTTTGCCGTCTCGATCATCGCCACGATCGGCCGCGAGTTCGTCCCCGGCGCCGGCGGCGACGAGACCCTGGACGAGCTCACCAGCGAGCTGGTCGCCGAGGCCACGGGCGCCCCCGCGACGACCGGTGCGTCTGCCTGATGGATGCGGTCGCGACCAGCCTCCGGCACGGCGACGAGACGCTGCTCCTCGATCCGCTGGGCGTGCTCTGGCTGCCCGCCCGCGCCACGCTGGTCGTGGCCGACCTGCACCTGGAGAAGGGCAGCGCCTTCGCCCGGCGGGGCACGCTGCTGCCGCCCTACGACACCGCCCGCACGCTGCGCCGCCTCGGCTGGGCGATCGAGCGCTACCGGCCGCGCACCGTGGTCAGCCTGGGCGATGCCTTCCACGACCGCGCAGGTGCTGCGGCCCTGACCGCGACCGACCGCGAGCAGCTGCAAGAACTCGCGCGCGGCCGCAACTGGCTCTGGGTGCGCGGCAACCACGACCCGGACCCGCCGGCCGGCCTCGCCGGCGAGTCGGTGGACCAGCTGGAGATCGGCCGGCTGCGCCTGGTTCACCTGCCGGAGAACGGCGGTAGCGACGGAAGGCCGGTGATCGCCGGCCACCTGCATCCCAAGGCGCGGCTCGCCCAAGGCGCCAGGAAAGCTACCCGGCCCTGCTTCGCCGGCGACTCGCAGCTCCTGCTGCTGCCGGCTTTCGGCGCCTATACGGGCGGCCTCAACGTCCTCGATCCGGCCATCAAGGATCTGTTCCCTGCCGCGTTCGCCGCCTTCATGCTGGGCGAGGCGCGGGTCTTCGAGGTGGCACACCACCATCTCAGCGCCGACCCGCCCGACTGGCGTCGGCATCGAATGAGCACCGCATGACACGACCCACCATTGTTTGGTTCCGCGACGACCTCAGGCTCGCCGACAACCCGGCGCTGCAGGCCGCACTGGCGCGCGGCGGCCCGGTTGTACCAGTTTACATCCTGGACGACGCGGCAGCCGGCGATTGGCCGATCGGTGCTGCGGCGCGCTGGTGGCTGGGCCAGAGCCTGGCAATGCTCGACCGGTCGCTCGAAGCTCGCGGCGCCCGGCTGATCACGCACTCGGGCGACAGCTTGGCAAGGTTGCGCGCCCTCATGGCTGAGACCAACGCCGATACCGTCCTCTGGAACCGCCGCTACACACCCAGCGGCATCGGCCAGGACACGGCCGTCAAGGCGGCGCTCAAGGATGACGGGATCGAGGCCCGCAGCCACCAGGCAGCCGTCCTCGTCGAGCCGATGCAGATCGACGCCCCGGGGCTCTCCTTCTCGAAGTTCTTCGAGCACTGGCAGAAGCTGCTCGTGCCACCGCCGCCCATCCCGGCGCCGGACAAGGTGCCCGGACTGAAGCTGGCCTCTGACCCGCTCGACCTGCAGGCACCCGACGCCTCGCTGTGGACCGGCAAGCTCGCTACGCACTGGCAGGTCGGCGAAGCCGCCGCGCTCGCCCGGCTCGGCCAATTCATCGAGCACAGCGTCAGGCGCTACGGCAAGGGCCGCCACCAGCTCGGGCAGGACCACGTCTCGGGCCTCTCGCCGCATCTCCACGCCGGCGAGATCAGCCCCGCCGCCGTGCTGCGCGCGGTTCCCGAACGCCAGGGCTTCGCCTTCATCCGCCAGCTCGCCTGGCGCGAGTACGGCACCTACCTCCTGTTCCAGCAGCCCAGCCTGCCCGACCGCGAGCTGATGCCGGGCCGCCGGGCCATCCCCTGGCGCGACGCC
This sequence comes from uncultured Alphaproteobacteria bacterium, assembly GCA_942491185.1. Classification (GTDB taxonomy): domain Bacteria; phylum Pseudomonadota; class Alphaproteobacteria; order Geminicoccales; family Geminicoccaceae; genus SLRI01. The sequence goes on from CALOAB010000004.1 coordinate 320,912, forward strand.
CCGGACGAGCTGCGCGCCTGGCAGCGCGGCGAGACCGGCTACGCGCTGGTCGATGCCGGGATGCGCCAGCTCTGGGCCACCGGCTGGATGCACAACCGGGCGCGCATGGTCACCGCGTCCTTTCTCACCAAGCACCTGCTGATCGACTGGCGCCTGGGCCAGCGCTGGTTCTGGGACACGCTGGTCGATGCCGATCTCGCCAACAACGCCATGGGCTGGCAGTGGTCGGCGAGCGTCGGCGCCGACGCGCAGGGGTTCGTTCGCATCTTCGATCCGCTCGCCCAGGCCGAGAAATTCGACGCCGACGGCGCCTACCGCCAGCGCTGGCTAGGCGACGCCCCGGGGCCAGAGCCAATCGTCGCGCACAAGCCGGCCCGCGAACGCGCGCTCGCCGCCTATTCGGCCGAGGCCGACAGCGCCTGACCGCTCGGCAGCGTGATGACGAAGACGCTGCCGCCGCCGTCACGCGGCTCGACATCGAGGCGGCAATGCTGGTGCTGGGCAATCCGCCGCGCGATCGTCAGCCCCATGCCGCAGCCGGGAATGGCGTCGCGCGTGTGCAGCCGCTGGAAGGGCTCGAAAATCCGCTCATGAAAGCGCGGCTCGATGCCGATGCCGTTATCCGCCACCGTGATCCGCCCGCTCTCGGCCCTGATCTCGACAACCGGCGGAGCACTGCCCCGATAGGTGAGCGCGTTGTCGATCAGGATCGCCATCAGCCGCCGCCAATGCTTAGGCTCGCCGTCGACCGGCGGCAGCGGCCCGACCTCGATCCGCCCGCCGGTCTCGGCCAGCAGCGGCGCCAGCCCCGTCTCGATCCGCTCGACGACGGCAGCGAGGTCGACCGGCGTCGGGGCGAACGGCTCGCGCCCGACCCGGCCGTACTCGAGCAGGGCAGCCAGCATCGTCTCGAGCCGCGCCGCCGCGTCCGTGGCGAAGCCGATATACTCGCGCGCCTCTTCATTCAGCGCTGCCGCATGACGCCGCTCGAGCAGGTCGAGGAAGCTCCGGATCGTGCGCGCCGGCTCGGCCAGATCATGCCCGGCAGCGCGCAGCCACCGGTCCAGCTCGGCGCGCGTCGAGTCCACCTCTTCTCGCGTGATCATGGAAAATCATTAGAGATAAATCGCGCAACACGCTAGAAAAGAACGCTGAAACTCACGGCTCGAGCTCGGTATCCCAGTAGAGATAATCCCGCCAGCTCTCGTGCAGGAAGTTGGGCGGGAACGACCGGCCATTGCGCTGCAGCTGGTGCGGCGACGGCATGTCCGGCTTCTGCATCGGGTGCATGCGGCACTCGTTCGGCAGCCGGTTGCTCTTGCGCAGATTGCAGCGATTGCAGGCGGTGACGATGTTGCGCCAGCTGGTCACGCCACCCCGCGACCGCGGGATCACGTGGTCGAAGGTCAGCTCCTGGGTCGGCAACCCGGTCTGGCAGTACTGGCAGGTGAACCGATCACGCAGGAACACGTTGAACCGCGTGAAGGGCGGGCGTCGCGATTGCGGAATGTACTCCTTGAGCGCCACGACGCTCGGCAATTGCAGCTCGTGACCCGGCGAGCGCACCACGCGATCGTAATGCTGCACCACGGCAACGCGATCGAGAAAGATCGCCTTGATCGTTTCCTGCCAGTGCCAAAGGGAGAGGGGGAAGTAGCTGAGCGGTTGGTAGTCGGCGTTCAGCACCAGTGCCGGGAAGGCGGACAGCGACAGCGTCGTTGACCCCGGCTGGCGCATTACCCCAGCCTACTTTTTTGGTGGAAACGTTCCTCGAACATCATGTCGCTACGAAAAGCTCTCGTGGACACTGCACCAATCCGACGGCTCAGAACTAGCCCAGCGCGGTGACGCTTTCAAGACAGTCGATGCCCCGGCAAGACAGCCACAGCGCTCGGACCGGCCGACGTTTTCCTCCACTGCGTACTAGGACGTGAGCAGCGCGCGCACCAGCCCTGCCCGCCGTGCTGCGTCGCCACACTTGCCGTCGGCAGTGGTCTCGATACATGAATTGAGGCTGAGCCAGCTCGACCGCCGCTCTGCCTGGTGAGCAGCACCTCTCGAGCGGCGAGTCGACCAGCCCGTCAAGCCATGCCCATCGCCCCGCAGGAGCGTCCATGTCCGCCGTTCTCGATACCCCGGCACCCGCCGATCCGCGTCAACGGCCACCAAGGCCGGCGCCGGCCAAGGCGGTGCTGCCGGCGCCGTTCGCCATCTGGGCGCTGCGCCGCAACACGCTCGCCACCTGGGGGGCGCCGGCCTACGAGCTGCCGGTCATCAGCCGGCCGTTCCTCGGTCGCCAGAGCGTGCTGGTGAACGAGCCGGCTGCCGTCCGCCGGGTGCTGGTCGACAACCACGAGGCCTATGGTCGGGCAGCCGCCGGCATTCGCATCCTCGAGCCGATCACCGGCAAGGGCTTGTTCCTGAGCGAGGGCGAGCAGTGGAAGCGCCAGCGCCGCCTGATGGCGCCGGCTTTCGCGCCGCGCAATCTGGGCTTCGTCGCCAAGGCGTCGCTGGCCGAGGCCGAACGCTACCTCGAGGGCCTGGCAGTCGAGCGCCGCGGCGCCGTCGACCTGCTCCGCGCCTTTCAGCACATCTCGCTCGAGATCGCGTGTCGCGTGCTGCTGAGCCAGTCGATGGACAGCCACGGTGCCGCCCTTCGCCGTCTCATCACGCGATACGGCACCCGCCATGCCCGCCCGTCGGCGCTCGATCTGCTGCTGCCGAGCGATTGGCGCTCACCCTCGGACTACGGCCGCCAGCGCTTCGCCAAGGAGTGGCGCCAGCTGGTCGACCGGATCGTCGCCGAGCGCGCCGCACGGCCCTCGGGCGACCGGCCGGCCGATCTCTTCGACGCCATGCAGGCAGCGACGCTCGACGGCGACGACGGCTTCGGCCTGGAGGAGCTGCGCGACCAGATCGGCACGCTGATCGTCGCCGGCCACGAGACGACGGCGCTGGCCCTCTTCTGGTCGAGCTATCTCCTCGCCACCCACCCCGACGTCCAGGACCGGCTGGCGGCAGAGGCCGCGGCGGCCGACCTCTCGCCCGAAGGTGTCGCCAGCGCTGCCGACGCATTGCCGCTCGCTCGTGCCGTCGTCTCCGAGGCGCTGCGTCTCTACCCGCCCGCCTTCACCCTCGTGCGGTCCGCGAAACAGCCGGACCAGCTCGGTGACGTGGCGGTCGAGAAGGGCGCGCTCATCGTCATCGCGCCCTGGGTCCTGCACCGCCACCGTGCCCATTGGGCGGACCCGGACAGCTTCCGGCCCGAGCGCTTCCTGCCGTCGGCCACGCCGCCGGCGCGCTTCACCTACCTGCCCTTCGGCGCCGGCCCCAGGGTCTGCATCGGCGCCCAGTTCGCGCTCACCGAGGCCGCCATCGTCCTGGCCCGCATGGTGCGCGACAACCGCCTCGAGCTGGTCGGCAGGCGACCGATCCAGCCGGTCGGTGTGATCACCATCTACCCGGACAAGCCGCCGCCCTTCCGCCTCCGCGCGCGCTAGGCCAGCTCCGGCGGCAGGCGATCGAACCAGGGATACGCCCGCTCGAGCTGACCCGCCAGACCGAGCAACAGGTCCTCGCGCCCGAGCGCCGCACCCAGCATCACGCCGATCGGCAAGCCGTCGGCACTGTGCTCCAGGGGCAGGCTGATCGCCGGGCAGCCGGTCATGTTGTAGAGCGGCGTGAACGGGATGAGCGCGGCATTGAGCGCCAGGAACCGGTCGAGATCGGCCATGTTCTGGTCGATCACCCCGAGCTTCGGCGGCGGCATCGCCAGCGTCGGTGTCAAGATGACGTCGACCTTGTGAAAATGCCGGCCGAGCTGTCGCGCGGCCCGGTGCATGCCGCCGATGGCAGCCGCGAGCTCGGCGGCGCCCAGCGCCCGGCCACGCTCCGCAAGCGCCAGGGTGCAGGCCTCGAGCGTATCAGAGTCCGCCGCTCGGTCGAGCTGCCGCTGCCAGCTGTCGAGGTCATTGGCGAGGTTGCCGGCGACCACCGTGATCATGTGCCGGCCCAGCTGCCCGTCATCGAAACCGAGCCCCATCGGGTCGACGTGATGGCCGAGCGCCTCGAGCTTGCGCGCCACGGCTTCGGTCGCCGCAACGCATGCGGCATCTACCGGAATGCCGTCTGGCGCCTCGGTGACGAGCCCGATCCGCAACGGCGCTGGATCCTTGACCACGGCGTCGAGAAAGCTGCCCTCGATAGGCGGGCAGGCGTAAGGATCGCCGGGCTCGGGGCCAGCCGTCGCGTCGAGAAAGGCCGCCGTGTCGGCCACGGTTCGCGAGAGAACATGCCCGCAGGCCAGACCGTTCCAGGCCTCGCCGATGAACGGCCCTGTGGGATTGCGCGCCCGGCTGGGCTTCAGCCCGACCAGCCCGCAGGCCGAGGCCGGGATGCGGATCGACCCGCCGCCGTCCGAGGCATGCGCCGCTGGAACGATGCCCGACGCCACGGCGACGGCAGCCCCGCCCGAGCTGCCGCCGACACTGCGGGTCGGGTCCCAAGGGTTGCGAACGGGCCCGTGCAGGACGGATTCGGTGGTGACGTTGACGCCCAGCTCCGGGCTCGCGGTCTTGCCGAAGACGACGAGCCCGGCCGTCCGGTACCGCGCCATCAGCGTCGACTCGAACGTGCAGTCCTGCTCGCCGAACAGCCGGCAGCCATTGGTGAGCCTGGTGCCCGGCAGAAACGAGAAGAGGTCCTTCAAGAGGAACGGCACACCCTTGAACGGCCCATCCGGCAATCCGGCAGCCAGGCTCGCCTCGGCAAAATCCGTCTCGTCCAGGCTCAACGGTCGCAACAGCGGCTGAACGACGGCGAGCCGGTCGAGTGCCGTGGCCAGCAGCTCCACAGGCGTCACCTCGCCTGTGGCGACCAGGGCGGCGAGGCCGCGCGCGTCGTGCCGGCGATACTCGGCGAAGTTCATGGGCCCAATCTCTCCAATCGTCGTTAAGCCGGCCTTAACCATGGCAGGGATAGGGTGCCACCACGGCGACAATCAATTGCCCAAGCTCTGCAACCGACCAAGAGGATTGCCGTTCGATGGCCCATTTCACGACGATCAAGGCGCGCGGCGTCGGTCTTGTCGAGATCTTCCGCAACCCGGCGAGCCGCGAATGGCACGAGCTCGTCCGCCTCGCCGACCCGGTCGACGGCATCCGCGCCTATTTCATCGACGGCGCCGTCTATGCCTGGGGCTCGCTGCCGCTGCACGACGCCCTCAGGCCGGCGCTCAGCGCCGAGCTCGTCGACACCAAAGGCAGCTGGATCGGCCTGCAGATGGCGCCCCTGCTCAACGCCGTGACGGTGACCGAGGTGACGACGCCATCCGGCGAGCGCCAGGAGATCGCCGGGGTGCGCGCGCTGCTGCAGCGCTCCCTGCCCCTCGCCCGCCTGCTCGGCCGCGACTTCAGCATCCGCCGTGTCGAGCGTGATCCGGTGCTGGTAACGGGCTGATCTCTCCATCACTCGCCCCGGCGCCCCGAGATCCCGACGACGACCGACAAGTATTACCGGCGGCTTTCCCGTGACCGGAGAATCCTCTACGCCAATCGGCAAGCAGCTGATCGATCGATGGGGCGTTCCCACTACGGTCCACCTCGCGTTCATCATGCAGCTTGGTGTCTGATCGAGAGGATCAACCGATGAGTGTTCAAGAAGCAGCACGGCGCTACTTCGACGCCTGGAACGCACGCGACGCTGCGGCCGTTCTCGACAGCCTCGTCAAAGGCGGCACCTATGCGGACCCAACGACGCCCGGGCCGCTCTCGGGCGACGCCCTCGGCAGCCACATCAGCGGCCTCTGGCAGGCCTTTCCCGACCTCTCCTTCGAGATCGTCTCAGAGGCCGAGACCGGCGGCGGCAAGCTCGCCGCGGAGTGGCTGATGCGCGGCACCAACACGGGCTCGTTTCGCGGCCTGCCACCGACCGGCAAGCCGGTCGAGCTCGCCGGCGCCGACTTCATCACCACCGATGGGTCGAGGATCGAGACGGTCGTCGGCTATTTCGACGCCGGCGCCGTGCCGCGGCAGCTCGGCCTGCAGATCATCGTCCAGCCGCACCAGGCCGGCCCCTACAGCTTCGGCAACAGTGTGCAGGTGCAGAGCGGGCGGCGGGCGGCACCAGGCGCGATGGCGATCACCACGCTGCACGCGCTCGACGACGCCCATGCCGCGAAGGTCAGCGACTACTCCAGGCCGAGCATGGTCGAGATGCTCGACCTCGAGGGCTTCATCGGCGTGACGACCGGCAAGATCGGTCAGCGGATGTTCACGATCAGCGCCTGGGACACAGCGGACCAGCCGCGGCAATTGATGCGCGGCGGCACGCACCAAAAGAGCATGAAGCCGTTCTTCTCCGGCGAGATGGCCAGCAGCGCCTTCACCAGCGTCTGGGTTCCCGCCCGCATCAACCCCTTCTGGGTGCGCTGCGACGCCTGCGGCCGGATGAGCGACGGCGAGCCGAGCGGGCAATGCGGCTGCGGGGCGGCGCTGCCGGAGCATCCCCCCTACTGGTAGGCGCCAGCCGGCTCAGCGGGCGAGGATCGCCTTATCCCGGCTTTCCTTGTCGCGCACCCGGGCCGCGGCGCGGGCGGCCGGGCTCTTCATCGAGAGGCGCGCCTCGGCGAAGCGCACGCCCTGGGTGACGACGAAGTTCATCAGAAGGTAGAAGGCGCCGGCGACGACGAAGACCTCCACGGGCCGGAAGGTCGAGGCGATGATCGTCTTGGCGATGCCGGTGACCTCGAGAATGGTGATGGTGGAGGCCAGCGAGCTCGCCTTGACCATCAAGATGATCTCGTTGCCGTAGGCGGGCAGCGCCTGGCGCATGGCGATGGGGAAGGTGAGCCGGCGAAACAGCTGCAGCCCGGTCATGCCGACCGCGCGGCCGGCCTCCAGCTGGCCATGCGGCACCGACTGGATGCCGCCTCGGATGATCTCGCTCGTATAGGCGCCGGTGTTGAGCGTCAGCGCCAGCACCGCGCAGAACCAGGCGTCGCGGAAGAACACCCAGAGCCCCAAACTCTCGAAGAACGGTCGGAACTGCCCCGAGCCGTAATAGATGAGGAAGATCTGGACCAGGAGCGGCGTGCTGCGGAAGACGTAGACGAAGCCATAAGCCGCGCCGCTCACCAGGCGATTGTCGCTGAGCCGCATCAGCGCCACGACCACGGCAAGCACAAACCCGAGCAAGAGCGACTGGACGACCAGCAGGATCGTCACCGGCACGCCGGCGGCGAGCTTCCAGAAAACGTCAGTTAGAAAGGCCAGGTCCATCAGGCCCGCCTGACGCCGCGATTGGCCCAGCTCTCGGCGGCGTTGAAGCCGCGATTGGAGAGCGAGGTCAGGCCCAGATAGAGCACAGCGGCAACCAGGTAGAAGGTGAAGGGCTCCTTGGTCGAGCCCGCGGCGATCGCCGCCTGGCGCATGATCTCGACCAGCCCGATCACCGAGATGAGCGAGGTGTCCTTGAGCGTGAACTGCCAGACATTGCCGAGCCCGGGCAGCGCGAAGCGGGCCACTTGCGGCACCAGAACCCGCCAGAAGCGCTGGCCCTTGCTCATGCCGATGGCGATCGCCGCCTCGATCTGCCCCTTGGGCACGCTTTGGACGGCCCCTCGGATCACCTCGGCCGAGTAGGCGCCGGCGCTGACCCCGATGCAGATCATGCCGGTGAGGAAGATCGGCAGATCGATATAGCCCTCGTAGCCGAACATCCCGCTGGCGATGGCGCGAAGGGCCGCACCACCGCCGAAGAAGACGAGATAGATGACCAGGAGCTCCGGGATGCCGCGAACGACCGTCGTGTAGATCGCCGCCAGCCAGCGCAAGGGCGGCAGCGACGAGAGCTTCATCGCGGCCAGCCCGGTGCCGATCAGGATGCCGAGCGAATAGGCGCAGACCGCAACGGCCAGGGTGACGACGGCACCTCTGGCCAGATCGTCACCCCAGCCGGCATCCCCCCAGGCGAGGAGCGAGAAATCCACCTGCCGCGGCCCGGGCCCGGCCGATCAATCCGTGGTCGCGGTGTCGAAGCCGAACCACTTGATCGCGAGCTCGGTCACCGTGCCGTCCTCGAGCGCCGCCCCGATCGCCTCGTTGAACTGCTCGAGCAATGCGGTGTCCTCCTTGCGGATGCCGACGCCCACGCCGTTGCCGAAGATGCCGCGCGAGAAGCCGGGCCCGACCCGCATGAAGTCCTCGCCCAGGTCACCCTCGAGCAGCGGCTGCCAGCCGCTCTGGTCGGCCAGCGCCAGATCGATGCGGCCGGCCTGCAGGTCGAGATCGAGGTTCTCCTGGGTGTCGTAGGCGCGGATCTCGATATCGCCCATGTGCTCGCGGAGGAAGCTCTCGTGGATGGTGGCGGTCTGCACCCCCACGGTCAGGCCCGAGAGCAGCTCACGGATCTGGTCGATGAGCGCCTGCTCGTCGGGCGAGATCTCCGCCATGTCGACGCGGATCTCGGGCAGCCCGGCGGCGGCGAGGTCGCTGTCCTTGGGGACGACGAAGATGGCCGGCGTGGTGGCGTAGGAGCGGGTGAAGTCGATCACCTCGCGCCTGGCGTCGGTGATCGACATCCCGGCCATGATGGCGTCGTAGCGGCCGGCCTGCAGGGCCGGGATGATGCCGTCCCAGGCCTGGGCCACGAGCGTGCACTCGGCGTTCATCCGGGCGCAGAGATCCTCCATCAGCTCGGGCTCGAAGCCGTCCAGCTCACCGGCGGCGTTGGTGAAGTTCCAGGGCGCGTAGGCGCCCTCGGTGGCGACGCGAATGGTGCTCCAGTCCTGTGCCGCGGCATGGCCGGCGGCGAGGAGACCGAGCGTCAGGGCGAAGGGGGCTAGACGGTTCATCGGGTGTGTCCTCCAGTTTGGGTTGGCGCCAATAGGGGTGCCGCGATCACAGCACGCTTGCGAGAAATCGGCGGCAACGCTCGCTCTGCGGGTTGCCGAACAGCTCGGCCGGGGCGTTCTCCTCCTCGATCAGACCGTCGGCGAGAAACAGCACGCGGTTCGAGACCTCGCGGGCAAAGCCCATCTCGTGGGTGACGACGATCATGGTGCGCCCCTCGGCGGCGAGATCGCGCATCACCTTCAAGACCTCGCCCACGAGCTCGGGGTCGAGCGCCGAGGTCGGCTCGTCGAACAACAGCACCTGCGGCTGCATGCAGAGCGCCCGGGCGATTGCAACGCGCTGCTGCTGGCCGCCCGAGAGCTCGACCGGATAGGCGTCGTGCTTGTCGGCGATGCCGACCTTGGCGAGCAGCGCCATCGCCCGGTCGCGCACCTCGGCCTTGGGCTCGCGCAGCACCGTGACCGGGCCCTCCATGACGTTCTGCAAGACCGTCATGTGCGACCAGAGATTGAAGCCCTGGAACACCATGCCGAGCTTCGCCCGGATCCGGCTGAGCTGCGCCTGATCGCTGATCACCGGCTGGCCCAGCCGGTCGTGCTTGATGCGGATTTCCTCGCCGCCGACGACGATCCGCCCATCGTCCGGCGTCTCGAGGAAGTTGATGCAGCGCAGGAACGTGCTCTTGCCCGAGCCCGATGCGCCGATGATCGAGATCACGTCCTCGGACGCGGCCGTCATCGAGATGCCCTTGAGCACCTCGAGGCTACCAAAGCGCTTCTTGATTCCCTCCGCCACCAGCGAAGCGACGTGATCAGTCATGTTGCGGCGCAACCCCTCTTATGGACTTGACGGTAAAGAGGGAATTCGCCGACGGCAAGCCTGCACGCAGCCTTCCATCGGCGACCAGCTCAGCTCTCCGGCAGCGGGATGTACTCGGCGTCGCCGGGCACCGCGCCGAACCGCCCGGCCTGCCAATCCGCCTTGGCCGCGTCGATCCGTTCACGGCGCGACGAGACGAAATTCCACCAGATATAGCGCGGCCCATCCATGGCGGCCCCGCCCAGGAGCATGAAGCGGCAGGGCGCCAGCGCCTCGACCGTCAGCCGATCGCCCGGGCGCAGCACCAGGAGCCGACCGGCATCGTGGGTGTCGCCGGCGATCTGGACCCGCCCCTCGACCAGATAGAGCGCCCGCTCCTCGTGCTCGGCGTCGATCGGCAGGCTGGCGCCGGGCTCGAGCGAGACGTCGGCATAGACGGCCTCGCTCGCCATCGGCACCGGCGAGCTGGCGCCGTAGGCCCGGCCCGCGATGAGGCGGACCCGCGCCCCGTCGCCTTCGATGATCGGCAGGCTCTCGGCCGGATGATGCGAGAAGTCCGGCGCGCACTCCTCGGCGTCGCGCGGCAGGGCGACCCAGGCCTGGATGCCAAAGAGGCTGCTGGGCGCCACCCGATCATCGGTGGGTGTCCGCTCGGAATGCGCGATGCCCCGGCCAGCCGTCATCAGGTTCACAGCACCCGGCTCGATCGGCAGCGCCGTGCCGAGGCTGTCGCGATGCATCACCCGACCGCTGAACAGGTAGGTTACCGTGGCGAGGCCGATATGCGGGTGCGGCCGAACGTCGAGCCCGGCATCGGTGAGAAACTCGCCCGGACCCATCTGGTCGAAGAAGACGAACGGCCCGACCATCCGCTGCTGCTTCGACGGCAAGGCCCGCCTGACCTCGAAATTGCCGATATCGCCGGTGCGCGGAATGACGACGGTCTGGATCGGATCGATCTCGGCAGAACTGAAACGGCTTTCCGCCTCGCTGCACTCGTGCCAGCTCATCACCTCATCTCCTGCTGCGCCCTGTTTCGACCACCTATGCCCGAGATCCAGCCCGGCGCAACCACCCGGCACGTGAGCAGCCATCTCGTGCCCGACCGATCACCACAGGTCGCTGCCGGCGTCCAATCCGCATCTGGCCCGCTTGTCGCTACATCGCTGCCTCGAGTGGGCTGGGATTGGCCGCTTGCCGAATGTCGACGGCGACAAGCCGGCCAGGACGGCGCTCGATCTCTGCCCCATCGGCTGCGTCCAGCTGGAGCTGGTTGGGCCACGCCAAGCAGCAGGCAAGCGCCAGCTCTGCATCACGATCGACCGCAGGTCCAAACCCGCCTTCGTCCAGCTGGTCGAGTGCGCCAACAGCGAATCCGCCATGCGCGAAGAACGGTCAAGCCGTCTGGATGAGCCGAGCGATCAAGGGCGCCGCCACAGCGCGCTGCCACGACGACGACCACGAGCAGCCGAGGCGGCACCTCGAAACCGTCGCCCACGCCGGCGACCTCGCTTGCCGCCCGAAGGCCATGGGCGGTTGCACACGCTGTGAACGCATCTGCCGATGCTGGACAAAGCGGCCCGAACGATACGGCAGCGGCCACCCAGCAAATGCCGAGACGAAATGGTCAGGTACAGCGGGCATTCGAGCGACTTGAGGATGGTGAATAGCTCGTCGGACGATCGCGCCGCCAGCCAACGGCGTGGGAGACCATCGGCTGTCGTCGGTCCAATCCCGTTGGCCGCTCGGCTGCGTGTGCGACGCGCGAGCGAGCGTCCTTTGGCGACCGACGGCGTGAGTGTGGCGATGCCCCATGCGGCATCCCTGCGACAGCAAGGCACCAACGACCTGGGCGCGCTCGTTGAAGGGTCGCCTTGCTGTGGCCCGTTCGCTAACCTATCTCTCCGGCAACGATCGCCGCTGGCCGGCTGCACCCGACCAGCGCAAGCTTGGAGATAGCGCGATGGCGCAGGCTGCCGCCCAAATGTCCGACGAGATCACGACCGACGAGCTGTTCGACTACGCGCGGTTGGCTGCCACGCCGCTGCAATCCGACCCTTACGGGCATGTTCTGGTTGAGAGTTTCGTCTACGGGCAGGCGCAGGGCGCGCTCATTCGTGATTACCCGGAGATCACCGGACCAGGCAATGTCGAGCCGGGAGACGTCCCGCAGGGACCCGCCTTCGACGTGCTGATCGCCGAGCTCGAGAGTGACCGTTTCAAGAACGCGATCGGCGAGAAGTTCGGCATCGATCTCAGCAATACCGAGGCGACGATCGGGCTGCGCGCCTTTGCAGAGGCGACCGATGGGCGAATCCATCATGATCATCGCTCGAAGCTCATCACCTTGCTGCTCTACTTCAACGAGAGTTGGGACTCGGCTGGTGGCAAGCTGCGGATATGCCGGACCGAGCACGATATCGAGGACTACGCGACCGAGGTCGAGCCGCTCTCCGGCACGCTGATCGCCTTCCACAACACGCCCACCTCCTGGCACGGCCACAAGCAGCATGTCGGTGTTCGTCGAATGCTGCAGCTCAGCTTCCGCGACATGTCCGGCACGGTCGGGCTCGAGCGAAAGGTCTCGCGGCTGACGAAGCCCATCCGGCGTTTGCTCAATATGAGCTGAGCGGCAGTCCCGAAAGCCGTCGCGCGTCGACGCGCGAGCCAGACCACTTCTTGCCATCGCCTGGGTCCGCGGCACGACGCCCACGGCCCGGCCCGGTCACCATCCGACGCAAACCAGCCGGCTGGCAGCTGGGCGTTGGCGCAGTCGCGCTTTCCGCATCATGGCTCGCCGATCGCGGCGCCTACCTCGCCACCGACGGTTCCCCAGAGCCCGGTGGCCGAATCACTGAGCAGCACCAACGAGCCGATGGCGATGATCGCGACCATCGAGCCCAGCAAGGCGTACTCGATCGCGACAGCGCCGCGCCGGTCGCTGTGCACAGCGGGCGCGGATGGCGCCTTCGCGACCTCGGTAGTGCGCAGCTGGGGCATGGAGCGATAGTCCTCGACAGGGAGGCAGATCGCTGCACACTACAGTCTGTTCGTTAAGTTTCGGTTACCAGGCCGGCCTCAAGCGGCAATCGCCGACTCTTGCCGCGGTGCCAGCGGCTGCAGCAGTTCAGCACCGACCAGCTCATCCTGCATGCCTTCGCTCAGCCGCCGTCGCCAGCCACGCGCCCCAGGCTCGCCATTGTAGAGGCCGAGCAAGTGGCGCGCGATCGCGCGCAGCGGCGTGCCGCCGGCCATCGCCGCCTCGGCGTAGACGCGCATCTCCGCGAGCAGCGCCGCCCTATCCGGCTCCGCGTGGCCGGCATCCTGCAATGCGCGCGTGAAGGCGCCGAGCAGCATCGGGTTTTGGTAGGCGGCACGGCCGATCATGATCCCGTCGACCGCCGCAAGCCGAGCCCCCGCCGCCTCGGGCTCGATAATTCCCCCGTTCAACACGATGGTCAGGTCCGGTCGCCGTGCCTTGAGCCGTGCCACCCGCGCATGGTTCAACGGCGGCACCTCGCGGTTCTCCTTGGGGCTCAATCCCTTCAGCCAAGCCTTGCGGGCGTGGACGATGAAAACCCGACAGCCGGCAGCCGCCACGCAGTCGACGAACCGATCGAGGAACACCTCCTCGTCGCTGTCATCGATGCCGATCCGGCACTTGACCGTGACCGGCTTCGTGGTCACAGCAGCCATCGCCTCGACACATGCTGCAACCCGCTCGGGCTCGGCCATCAGGCTGGCACCGAAGCGGCCATTCTGCACCCGATCGGACGGGCAGCCGCAATTGAGGTTGATCTCCGCATAAGCCCAGGCCTCGGCGATCTCGACGGTGCGCGCCAGGGCCTCCGGCTCGCTGCCGCCGAGCTGCAGCGCCACCGGGCCTTCGCGCCGATCGAAATCGAGAAACCGCGCCGGATCGGCGTGCAGGATGGCACCTGTCGTCACCATCTCGGTATAGAGCAGCGCCTTGGGCGCCAGCAGCCGGTGGAAGAACCGGCAATGCCGATCGGTCCAATCCATCATCGGTGCGACGCACAAGCGGCGGTCGAGAGCGGGTGGTGTCACGGTGCGCATCATACGAGTTGTTGGCGACCAGTCGCATATAGGGCGCCGAGGCGTCTCACGTCACCCCGCCCCGGCGACGTTAGCCAGACGCAGCCGCGAATCGCCAAGCGTTGCCTCGATCCCGGCGGTACTGACGACCCGGCGGCGTCGCCGTGCAGCTAAGCCGGTATCCCGTGCTCGTCCCTGCTCAGTACGCGCAGCCGGGAGAAAAGGTCGTCGTGGTCGACATAGCAACCATCCAGGCGGCGCCGGCCGCCGGCCGGATCGAACGCGTCCCGACCATGCAGGATGCGGCGATTGTCGAAGACGACCAGATCGCCCGGTGCGAATGGGTAGCGGCAGACGAACCGCGGCTCTCCGGCGAGCCGGCTGAGCAATCTGACGGCGCGGTAGGCACGCGGAATGTCGGCCTCCGCCATGTCGGGGTCGGCACGGAGCGCGTTGGCATAACGAATCTCGGCAATGCTGCCGTCCTGGCCGAGCCTGATGATCGTCCCGCTCCAGCGGTAATCGAAGTTGCGATGTCGATTGGTGAACACCCAAGGCAGCGTGGTCAGCGCGTCGAAGGCCTCCGGCTCTTGCGTGCGCAGCACCTCGGCCAGCCGAAAGCCGTCGGTCATCGTGCTCTGGCCGTCCGGGCAGGTGTTCTCGCGGCAATGCAGCAGCTGCAGGCCCGGCTGCGTCTCGCGCGTCGGCAGGTCCGTGTGGCCGGTGAGCGCGGCTGCCGTGTAGGCATTGCTGTCCGGGTTGGGCTTCGATTGCACCGTGAACAGATAGCCGAAGCTCGTGGCACGGATGGCACCAATCCGCTCGGCCACAAGCTGCACCATGCCGTCCTCGTCCGGCAACCCGCGGAGCCGAGCGAGGCCGTACCGGCGGGTGGCCACCAGCCACTCGAGCAGGGCCTGATCGTCGGCGAGCACCGCCGGACCGTCGAAGCTGACGGGCTCCGGCATGTCGTCTGCCTGCCAGCTCACCTGCGCCGGCAGCGACGCTTCGGGATGCCACCGGCCATTGGCCTTGCTCCGCAGCCAGCCAGGGTGGTGCCGCGTCTCGGCGTTGTCCGGTGCCCAGCGGAGAACCAGCGCACCGCTCGGCTCGATCGCGGCTCGGGCGATCGCGAGGTCGTCCGGCAGCAGGGCGACATCCAGGTCGCGCTCCCGGGTCGTCGGATTGACCGTGCCGTCGCCCACCACATTCTCACGCAGCCAGAAGCGGTTGAAGCGATGGACCAGGCCGTCCTGCCAGGTCACGGCCAGCCCCTCGGCCTCGATCTCCAGGCCGACGATCGCGCAGCCAACGGGGTAGGTGACGAAGTCCGGTGTTTGGGGAAGGCCGAGGTCGGGCGCTGCCGACGATGTAATCGCTGCCGTGGCGCGCAGGGCGCTCATGTCCGGTGGTCCAGCACAAGGGTGCCGATCGCTCGCGTTCGCGAGATCGACCCGTTCCGGACACGCGGCATCGCTGTCAGCCGGTCGCCTTAGGTGTCCTGACGTCTCGAGTTCAGTCCCGTCCACGTCTGATCCCTTTCATGCAGGGTTGCATCCGCGCGGCTTAGCGGCCCGCCGACTTTGCGAACAATGCCGCGTCCGGGGCTGACGTGATCGATCGAAACAGGCAACTTATCGGTCGAAACGATCAAAGAAGCTCGCCGCACATGCCCAACGCACCGACCACCCGAGACGATGCCTCGCCGACCGAGATTGCGCCGACCGACATCGTGATCGTCCTCGGCCAGCTCTTCTCGCTGCTTTCGCTCGCTGTCTGCACCGAGTTTCTGCGCATCGCGAACCGCGAGCACGGCGGCACCTTGTTTCGCCGCCGGATCATCACGGCCGACGGTGTGCCGGTGGTCTCGTCGAGCGGCATCGAGATCCGCGCCGACGCTGGCGTCGCCGATATCGGTTTCGCACCGGTCGTCGTGGTGCTGACCTCCTATGACCCCGAGGCCGCCTGCACGCCTGGACTGCTCGGTTGGCTCAGATGGCAGGATCGACGCGGTGCGATCCTTGCCTGCGCCGATACGGGGGCGCTGGTGCTGGCCCGCGCCGGCGTGCTCCGGGACCGGCACGTCGCCGTGCATCACGAGGCGACGCCCGCCTATCGCGAGACCCTTGGCGAAGCGATCCTGCTCGACCGCGTTCATGCCGTCGACGGCGATCTCTTGTCGAGCGGCGGCGGCATGGCGACGGCCGACATGATGCTGCAGCTCATCCAGCGGCTTGCCGGCCGGGCGCTCGCCGCTCGCGTCGCGCACGTGCTGAATTACCGGCAGCTTCCGGCCCAGGCACCACCCTCGGGCGTCGGTGGCGACAGTGCCGTGGTGCGCATCGACCGCCGGCTCGGTCGCATGGTCGAGCTGATGCAGGCACGGATCGAATCGCCGTTGCCGCTGGCGGCGATCTGCCGGCTGACGAAGGTCGACAGCTCGACAGCTCGCCGATTGTTCAAGCGCCGTTTCGGCACGACGCCGAGTCGCTACTATCTGGGGCTGCGCCTCGAGCGAGCACGGCAGCTGCTGGGCCACGGTGCCCTTGCCGTCGGCCAGATCGCAACCCTCGTCGGCTTCAGCGATGCCTCGGCCTTCGCCCGTGCCTACCGTCGCCGTTTCGGCGCCTTGCCCAGCGTCGAGCGGCGTGCGCCGACGGGCAGCTGAACGCGAGCTCGGGTCGACCGGGCGATCTCCGGACGAATCCCGACCGGCCGAGTGTCACCCATCTCTTCGAACACCTGTCACCCTTGTCTCCGGTCCGTGCAGCGCCTCAAATCACCCCTTCCTCACGCATCCCCTCCAGCTCGAGCCAGCGCTCCTCCAGCTGGCCGAGGGCAGCACGGCGCTCGTCGAGGTCGCGTGCCAGCGATGCGGCTTTCGCGGCGTCGTCGAGATGCAGCCGCGGGTCGCCGAGCGCCACCTCGATCCGCGCGATCTCGCCCGTCAGCATCGCCATCTTCTCCGGCAGCCGGTCGAGCTCGCGGGCGAGCTTGGCCACGGCCTTGCCCTGCGCCCGGCTAGCCGCCCCTTTGCCGGACGGCGTCGCGGCCGGCCCGTCATCGCCGCGCTGCTGGCGCGCCATGGCGAGCCCGACCCGCGCACCCTGGCGCACCGCATCGCTGTAGCCACCCGCCGTCTCGACGATCTTGCCGCCGCCCTCGAGCACGATCGTGCTGGTCACCACCCGGTCGAGAAAGTCGCGATCGTGGCTGACCAGGAGCAGCGTGCCCGGATAGTCGGCGAGCAGGTCCTCCAAGAGATCGAGCGTCTCGAGGTCGAGATCGTTGGTCGGCTCGTCGAGCACCAGCAGATTGCTCGCCCGCGCCAGGTTGCGCGCGAGCAGCAGCCGGTTGCGCTCGCCGCCCGACAAGGCCTCGATCGGCTGGCGCGCCTGCGCCTCGTCGAAGAGGAAGTCCTTCAGATAGCCCACCACGTGCCGCTTGTGGCCGGCGATATCGACCTGATCGCCGCCCTCGGGGCAGAGCGTCGTCCAGGGCGTGGCCTTGGGATCGAGGCTGCCGCGATCCTGCTCGAAGCGGGCGATCTCGAGGCCGGTGCCGAGCCGCACCTTCCCTGAATCGGGCTCCAGCACACCGGTCAGGAGATCGAGCAGCGTCGTCTTGCCGGCACCGTTGGCGCCGATGATGCCGACCCGGTCGCCCTTCAAGACGCGCGTCGAGAAGCCGTCCACGAGACACTGGTCGCTGCGTGTCTTGGTGATGTCGAGCGCCTCGATCACCAGCGTGCCGCCGCCGGTCGACAGATGCGCCTCGAGCTTGGCTCGGCCCTCGGGCTTGAGGAAGGCCGCCCGCGCGGCGCGGAGATCGCCGAGCTTGCGCAGCCGCCCCTGGTTGCGCTTGCGCCTGGCCGTGACACCCCGGTGCAGCCAGTGCGTCTCGGCCTCGAGATGCTTCTCCAGCCGGGCGAGGGTTTTCTCCTCCTCGGCCATCAAGCTGTCACGCCAGGCCTCGAAGCTCGCCGGCGAGGCATTGTTGACGAACAGCCGACCGCGATCCAGCCACCAGGTCCGCCGGGTCACGTTGGCGAGAAAGGCCCGATCGTGACTGATCACCACACGCGCCGCCCGGCTCGCCTGCAGCGTCTGCTCGAGCCAGCCGATGGCCGGCAGGTCGAGATGATTGGTGGGCTCGTCGAGCAGCAGAATGTCCGGCTCGGCGACCAGCGCCCGGGCGATGGCGACCCGGCGCCGCTCGCCGCCAGAGAGGCCTTGCCCGAGCCGCTCTGGATCGAGCCCCAGATCCTCCAGCAGCACCGCTGCCCGATGCTCGCTCAGCGCCGGATCGGCATCGGCCGCAAGCCCCAGCAGCACGCTCTGGGCCAGCGTGCGCTCGGGATCGAGTGCCGGGTCTTGCTCGAGATAGCGAACGAGGCATTGCTGCTGGCCGGTGCGCGCGCCCGTGTCGAGCTCGATCATGCTGGCCAGCACCTTCATCAGGCTGGACTTGCCGCTGCCGTTGCGGCCGACGAGGCCGATGGCGTCGCCCGCCTGGATATCGAGATCGACGCCGGCGAACAGCCGCTTGCCACCCAAGGCCAGGGTAGCACCACGGAGCGATAGAAGGGGGACCGGGGCCATCGACGATAGCTCTCGCTGGGTGCACGCAAGGGTTGACTGGTGAAAGCGGCGCAAAAGCTCTAGATCAGAGCCTCGGCGCCAAGCTCGGCGGAGCTCCAGAGCCTGTTTGAGACGTTTTCATGGTGTTGCATCGACTTGCGATCGACCGCCGGCGCGAAGCCGAGCGCAGCCCGATGCCGGGGCATCGGGCAAGCTCGGCGACAAAGCCGGAGCCGATCGCAAGCCGACCGGAGGTGAGCTTGGCAGAGGCACCTGCTTCGTCGTCGGTCGGCCGTCGATGCTGGAGCATCGACGGCCGACCGACTCCTCGCATATGCTCACTGCCAAGCTCATGCAACACCATGAAAACGTCTCAAACAGGCTCTTAGCGGAAGGGGAAGCGATGGTCGAGGCGCTGGTCGAAGCGCTCGCGCGCGATGGGATCCGGGAGATCGAGCTGTTCCGCGATCCGGACGCTGCCGTCGCCCACGTCACGCGCATTTACGATGCTTCCGTCGAGCGGCTGGAGACAGCGTTCGCAGCCTATGCCGCGGACGGCACCGTGCCCGACGCGCACGATGCCTGCTACCCCTTCGTCGGCATCCGCATCGAGGCCGAGACCTTGAACGTCGATGCCAGGCTCGCCTATGGCGCGCTGCACGATCCTGGGCTCTACGGCACGACGCTCACCAACCCGGCGCTGTTCGGCGACTACTACCAGACCCAGTTCGAGATGCTGCTCCGCCACCATCTGGTGCCGCTCGCCGTGGGCAAGAGCCGGCGGCAGATCCCGCTCCCCTTCGTCGTCGACATCGCATCGAGCGGCATCCATGGCCAGCGCGCGCACAAGCTGCCTTACCGATTTCCGATGCCCGACCTCTCGGCCACCGACGACGCCATCGCCAACGGCACCTTCCACTCGAAGCCGGGCGAGCCCGGCGCGCTGGCGCTCTTCACCGCCGAGCGGGTCGACTACAGCCTGCACCGCCTGGCGCACTACACCGGCACGAGCCCGCGTTTCTTCCAGCGCTTCGTCCTGCTGACCAACTACCAGCGCTACGTCGATCACTTCATCGCCCATGCCGAGCGCGAGCTGCAGGAGGGCGACAGCCATGACCGTTTCGTCGAGCCCGGCAACGTGGTCACGACCAACCCGCGGTTTCCGAACAGCGGGCCGCAGGGCCAGGCACCGGGACACCTGCCACAGATGCCGGCCTACCACCTGACCCGCCCCGACGGCCGCGGCGTCACGCTGGTCAATATCGGCGTCGGCCCGTCCAATGCGCGGACCATCACCGACCACATCGCCGTCCTGCGCCCGCATTGCTGGCTGATGCTCGGCCACTGCGCCGGGCTCAGGCGCACCCAGCGGCTCGGCGACTACGTCCTGGCGCATGGCTATGTCAGGGAGGATCACGTCCTCGACCAGGAGGTGCCGCCGTTTGTCCCGGTGCCGCCGATCGCCGAGGTCCAGGTGGCGCTCCAGCAGGCGGTCGCCAACGTCACCGGCCTCGCCGACCTCGACCTCAAGTCGCGCATGCGCACCGGCACCGTGGCCTCCACCGCCAACCGCAACTGGGAGTTGCGCTACCAGGAGTTCTTCCAGCGGCTGAACCAGTCGCGGGCCATAGCCCTGGACATGGAGAGCGCCACGATCGCCACCAACGGCCTGCGCTTTCGCGTGCCTTATGGCACCCTGCTCTGCGTCTCCGACAAGCCCCTGCACGGCGAGCTGAAGCTCAAGGGCATGGCCAATCGGTTCTATGAGGAGCGGGTCAACCAGCACCTCGAGATCGGCCTCGAGACGATCCGCCTGCTCCGCGAGCAGGGCCCGGAGCGGCTGCACTCACGCAAGCTCAGAAGCTTCGACGAGCCGGCCTTTCGCTGAGCCGGCACCGGCGATGGGCAACCTGCAACGCTTTCTCGATGCGCAAGAACCGGTGCTGGACCAAGTGCTGACCGAGCTGCGCGCCGGCCGCAAGCGCACGCATTGGATGTGGTTCGTCTTCCCGCAGCTCGCCGGGCTCGGCCACAGCGACCGGGCCCGCTTCTTCGCCATCGCCGATCTCGACGAGGCTCGCCGCTACCTCGCCCATCCGGTGCTCGGCCCCCGCCTCGTCCAGTGCACCGAACGCGTCAACGCCGTCCAGGGCAAGACCGCGCACGACATCTTCGGCTCGCCGGACGATCTCAAGCTTCGATCCTCGATGACGCTGTTCGCCGAGGCCGCAGGCCAGCCGTCGCCGTTTCAGCACGCGCTACGGCGTTTCTTTGCCGGCGCCCCCGACAGCAAGACCCTCCAGCTGCTCGATCGGCGTGTCGACTGAGGCCACCAGCTGGATCTCGGCGATGAGCTGGGAGAAGTCGTCCGGGTCGCGGCGGACGCGAAAGCCCAGGCGCTTGGCCAGCTTTCGCATGCCGTCGTTCTTCGCCGAGACATAGCCCCAGATCGTCCGGTAGCCGGCTTCGGCTGCCGCATCGAGCGCTGTCTGCAGCGCCTGCCGGGCCAGGCCCTGGCCCTGCATCTCGGGCCGCATCGACACCGAGAACTCGCCGTCCTTGCGGTCGGGCGCGCCGGTGATCCGAGCCCCGCCGACGATGTCGCTCGCAAGCTCGCCCTGGCCTTCGATCACCAGGCAAATGTCGAGCACCGGGTCGGGCGTGCAGAAGGCGAGCGCCGCCTCGGGCGTGAGCACGGGCACGGCATGGAGAAAGCGCAGCCAGCGCTGGCGCGGCGACAGGACGTTGAAGCCGCGGATCATCGACGGCGCATCCGTGGGCTCGATCGGCCTGAGCACATAAGCCCGGCCGTCCTTGCCATTGATCCGCACCTTACGTTGCGCAAGCAGCTCGCGCAGCGAAGGCGTTTTGCTACCGATCATCGATCGCCCTCTGCGGCACCCTCAGGGTCGACGGTTTCCCACTGACGGCGCGCGCGACACTATCACAGCCGTCGCCTAGACCTCCTTGGCGGCGTCGCGTCGCTTGAAGATGCTGTGCAGCCACCACCAGAGAAAGGCGGCCAAGGCCACGAGCAGCGCCAGCACAGTGATCTTGACCCACGGGATCAATGTCTGATCCGGTCCCTCGGCCGGCGCGATCGAGACGGCGTTGGGGAACGCCGAGACAATAGGGATGCGCCAGCCGTAATGCGTGACGATCATCCAGCGTGGATCCTCTTCGGTCGTTGAGGCGCGGTTCTGGGCCTCGGCGGCAAGGTCGGCGCTGTCGAACTTGAAGTACGGCGGCCAGCCCCAGCCGGTGTCCATGTTCCGATAGACCATCGGATCACCGTCCGGCGACACCGCGTTGATGTAGCGGATGTCGCGACTGCGGATGACGTCCTCGCCCTGCGGATTGGTGACCACGACCTGTTCGCGCGCAACATCAGTGCCGAGAATACGCACGACATCGCGCGACGGCAGCGTCCAGTGCATGAGGACGCCCAGACCGCAAGCAGGACCAGAACCAAAAGGACCAGATAATTTTCCGCATCGGACGCTATATCGAACTGAAAGCCGCGCGGCGTCAATGCCGACGGCGTTTCAATGAAACAGCAGCAACCCGGCAAACGATCGGGCGCTGAAAAGGTTGCGCACGGGCGCCGCGACAAACAACCGCGCGACGCCCGCATGCAAGGCTATTCGTTGATGGCCGCCAGCATCTGGTCGAGCATCGCCGTGCCTTCGTCACCGAAGCGCTCGGCGATCAGCGCCGTCACGGCCGGTTGCGCCGCCTCACGGAAGGCGGCGAGCTCCTCGGCACCCAGCGCATTGACCTCCATGGCGGCGGCCAGCGCCGGCAGGCCGTTCTCGGACGCCTCGATGATCCGCGAGATGCCGCGGCCGGCATCGACGGCGACCTGGGCGGCATAGTCGACGACGTAGCGCTCCTCGTCGGTCAGGCCGTTGTAGAACTCGGCGTTCACCAGCCAGATATAGGGCGTGATGATGTGGTTGGTGATGGTGAGATAGTCCTGCACCTCCTGGAACTTGGCAAACGCGATGATCGGGATCGGGTTCATCTGCCCGTCGGCGACGCCGGTCTGCAGTGCTGTGTAGACCTCGGCCCAGGGCAAGGGCGTCGGCTGACCGCCCAAGGAGCTGATGATCGTCTCGTGGGTCGGCAGCGTCATGGTGCGGATCTTGAGGCCTTCCATGTCGGCCACCGAGGTGATCGGGCGCTGGGAGTTGCTGATCGCGAAGAAGCCGCCGGAATCGAGCAGGCCCAGCACCTTGATGCCGGTCTTGGCCTCGATGTCCTCGGCCAGCATCTGGCCGAAGGCGTGCTCGAGGTCGATCACCTCGTGCGCCTTGGCGATGTTCGGGAAGGCGAAGGGCACGTCGAAGATGCCGATCAGCTCGTAATGCGGCGCCAGCCCGCCGGCCGAGTTGATCGAGCTCTCGACCAGCCCGTCCTTGACCATCTGGATGACCTCGTCGTCACGGCCGAGCTGGCCGTTGGGGAACGGCTCGACGGTGATCGCCCCGTTGGTGCCGCTCTCGACCAGCGACTTGAAGACGGCGACCATGGCACCCGAATGGCTCTCGAACGGGCTCTCCGGGTTGAGATGCGCGATGCGCATCGTCTTTTGGGCCATCGCCGGTCCCGCAGCGAGGCAGAGAAGTGCGGTGGCGGCGACCAGTGCCGTTGTCTTGAAGCGCATGACGTTCTCCTTTTTGGTCATGACAGTTGTTGCTTCGCTCCCTTGCCGCCGAGGATCACCTGAGGCCCAGGAGGCGGGGTACGAAGAGCGTGAGATCGGCCCAGAACGAGATCACGAAGAGAATCGCGATCTCAGCCGCCAGGAACGGCATGAGCGACTTCGAGATCCGCTCGATCTTCTCGCCGGTGACGCTCGCCAGCACGAACAGGCAGGCGCCCACCGGCGGCGTCATCAACGAGATGTTCAAGGCCAAGATGATCATGATCCCGGCCTGGATCGGGTCCATGCCGATTGTCACCGTCAGCGGGCCGAGGACCGGTGCCAGGATGATCAAGGCCGCGTTGATGTCCATGAAGAGGCCGACGAGCAGCAGCAGGCAGAGGATCATCAAGATGATCATCTGCGGATTGTCAGAGATCGCGAGGAAAGAGGCGGCGATCGCCTGGGGGATCTGGTTGTAGGTCATCCACCAGCCGAGGATCGAGGCGGACGCGATGATGAGGAAGACCACGCCGGTGAGGATCGAGGTGCGGATCAGCATGTCGACCAGATCGTTCACCGTCAGCCGGCGGTAGACAACGCCACCCACGATCAAGGCGTAGAGCACCGCGATCGAGGCCGCTTCCGTCGGCGTCGTCACCCCGCCCAGGATGCCGCCCAGAATGATGAAGGGCAGGACCAGCGCCAGAAGGCTCTCGCGCGCGCTTTTCAAAATGAGCCGCAGGGACGGCCCGCCCTCGGCCTTGGGCAGGCCGAGCCGGCGCCCGAGCGCCGCGATCACCGCCATGCACACCAGGCAGATCAAGATCCCGGGCAGGATGCCGGCGGCAAACAGCCCGGCGATCGAGACCCCCATGATCGAGCCGTAGATGATCATCAGCGTCGAGGGCGGGATCGTGGGCCCGATGATCGAGCCCGCAGCCGTGACCGCGCAACTGAAGGGCCTTGTGTAGCCCTGCTTGACCATGGCCGGGACCAGCGTGTTGCCGAAAGCCGCAGCATCGGCCGTGGCCGAGCCGGTGATCCCGGCGAAGAAGACCGAGGCCACCATGTTGGAATGCGCCATGCCGCCGCGGAGATAGCCCACGAGCGAATAGGCGAAGGCCACCAGCCGGTCGGTGATCCCGGTCCGGTTCATGATCTCGCCCGCCAGGATGAAGAAGGGCATGGCGAGGAAGGGAAAGAGGTTCAGGCCCGAGAAGAACCGGTCCGGCCCCATGGCGAGGAATTGCTCGCCGATCTGCGCCATGCCGACCATGCCGGCAATCCCGAGGACGAAGGCCACGGGCATGCCGAGCAGCATGAGCCCGAAGAAGGTCGCAGCGACGATCATCATGGCTCGTGCACCTGATCAACGCTCGCAATCGAGGCGTCGAGCGGCGGTTCCTCGGCACCGAAATCACGAATGCCCACCAGCACGAGCTGGATGCAGCAGAGACCGGCGCTCACCGGCACGGCCAGGAACGGCACGAAGAAGCTCGCACCATAGATCATGGTGGCCCGGCTCAGCCCCTTGGCAGCGAACTCCCAGCCATAGACCAGGAGCAGGCCGAAGAAGCCCAGCGCCACGAGGTCGAGCATGAGCCTGAGCCAGCGTCGTGCGGTGACCGGCAGCATGTTGGGGATGATCTCGACGCCGATATGCGCCCGCCTCGCGATGCCGCAGGAGGCCGCGAGCAGCGCCAGCCAGATCATCAAGTAGCGCGCCAGCTCCTCGGTCCAGGTGATCGGCAATGGCCAGACGAAGCGGACGATGACGCCGAGCCAGACGTCGAGGACGAGCAGCACCAGCACCACCAGGCAGAGCCTGGCCGTCACCCAGTCGAGCGCCGCGGCCAACCGTCCCGCCTTGCTCGAGATCTCACGCATCACCCAGGGTCGCCTCCATCGGTCCGCTCAGGTGAGAGCACGGATCGTGCCAAAGTGGCGGAAAGTGCTGCGCCGGGCAATGCAAGAGATCGACCTGCCCGTCGCTGGGCCAGAGGATGCGTTCGGTTTGGGCAGCCGGCCTTGCGTCAGCCGGCGGGCAGCGTGGTCGGCGTCACCGTGACCGAGACCGGCCGGTGGTCGCTGGTCGTGATGCCGCGCG
This sequence comes from uncultured Alphaproteobacteria bacterium, assembly GCA_942491185.1. Taxonomy (GTDB): domain Bacteria; phylum Pseudomonadota; class Alphaproteobacteria; order Geminicoccales; family Geminicoccaceae; genus SLRI01. Next base: position 345,974 of record CALOAB010000004.1, read on the forward strand.
GCAAGAGGCTCGCGACCCGCTCGTGGATGTCGTGCTCGACCCGGCCGGCGCCGGGCAGCACCCGCAACGGCACGGCACCGCTGCCGCTCATCCGCTGGGTGAAGAGGATGTGGTCGAGCAGGATGTGCGGATTGCGCCTCGGGTCGACGGCGTCCTTGAAGAAGACGCTCCAGCGCAGCCGATCCTCGGTGTCGAAGAGCGCATGGTTGAGGAACCGGCGGGCAAAGAACACGTCGCCCTGCAGATTGCCGATCAGATCATGCAGCATGAACCAGGTCTCGATCAGCTCCTTGCCCGGCCCGTCATTGACGTCACCGACAACGAAAATCGCCGGCGACGCCTCCTGGACGAAGCGCCGCTCGATGTAGTTGCGGACGTCGAAGACCTCGGTTGTGAGCTTGGCCCGCGCCCGTACGGCCTCGACCATGAAGCCCGTGCTCGCCTCGATCGATGCGCGGATGTCGGCGGGACTGCCGCTCGCCGGCTTCTGCCAGCGCTTGTTCGGGTCACGCTGGTTGACGAACTTGCTCTTCAGATGAACGCCGATGATCTCGACCCGCGTGCCCTGCCAGTCGAAGCAGGCCACCTGCGGGTGCCGAAAATGACCGTGCGACTTGAGCGTGTGCGGCAGCGGCGCGCCGGTCGCCTTGTCGAGCGCCGGCATCGACACCTGCCACTTGCCCTTGTCCGTCAGGCCGCCGGACTGATCACGGGTGAAGGCCTGCCAGGTCGGGATCGGCAGCAGCGAGACCGCGGCCGGAAAGCCCTTCTTGACCAGGAACCAGAGCCATTGCCGGCCCTTGATGGCATAGGCCTTGCCGGTCGGATCGCCGTGCCGGACGAGATCGTAGCCCGGCGCCGCCAGGGCGAAATAGCGAAGGGCCCGCTCCTCACCGGGCGGGCCCTCGCAAACGAACAAGATGTCCGGATCGACCTCGGCGATCTCGACCGCGATCGCCTCCACCTTTGCCCTGGCCAGCGCCTGCATCTCGGCAATGCTCTGGCCACGCTTCGGCCGCGCTGTCCCCTCGAGCTGGGCCAGGGTGGCTGCGGCATGCTCGACATTCCACGTGGTCAGCTTGAACGGCGGCATCAGGGCTCTCCTCGACCCGGCGGGTCCGAGCCCTCGAGCCCGCACCCGCCGCCGAAGCGCCTAGAACTTGTAGTTCACCGTGAAGGCTGCGAGGAACTGGTTCTCGTTGCCCTCGTCATTGACGATCGGGCTGTCCTCGGCGTCGCCCAGCATGCGCTTGTACTGTGCAGCCAGCGTCGTCGACCAACTATCGGTGAAGCTGTAGGTCGTGGTCACACCGAAGCCGAAATCCTTGAAGCCGGCATCGGCATCATAGGTGTCGAGACCGCTGCGCTGTGAGGCGCGCCCACCGATGCCGAAATACTCCTGCATGTAGTCGTCGCTCGCCCAAGTCGCGAAGACTTCCGAGCCGAGCGAGAACTTGCTCTCCGGCAAGGCGTTGAAGTAGCTCAGCCGCGGCGAGACCAGGTAGCCGTTGCCGTTCGCAACGTCGCCGCCGGCATCGATCGACGGGGTCAAGGAGAGCGTCGGCTGGGGAAACAGATCCCAACCCACCGTGCCGCCCACCATCACCGACAGATCGGTGTTGTCGAGATCGTCGACGCGGTTGTTGTCGACGTCGTCACGCTCGGGCACGTACTGGCCCCAAAGTCCGGCACGCATTTGCGGGTGCGGCACGAAGTTGGAGCGCAGCACCGGGCCGGTGATCCGAACGAAGGTGTTCGGATCGTAGAGATCGGTCGCGCTGAAGAGCCAGTTCGGCGCCGCCGTGTAGTCATCCGAGCCCTCGTAGTCCGGCACCAGTGCGGCACCGAGCCCGACCGTGTAGTCGGCCGCCTGAGCCGGCTGCGCCGCGACGGCGAGAACAGCCGCAACGACGAGGCTGGAAACGAGCGCTCCGCCGAGCCGCGCGCTCCGGCCGGCTGAAGAGGCTAACGAATGTGCAGTCATGACCTGAAGTCTCCTGAAAATGCTGCTGCTTAGGTAAGCCTTGGCCTCGGTCCAACAAAGCGCGAAGCCTGCTCTCGCGCGCCTTTTGCGCCCGACGTGGCGCTGCCGCATCAGACCCGTGCGGCGCAGCGATGCGGCGGCAGCGCCTCGGCCGATCTTGGCGCTTGACCCGCGGCTGGCCGTCCGCTTGCCTGCAATCGGGCAGGGCGTCACGGCGATGATCGCGCGACGCTCGGCCAATCGGGGGAAAGCCTTGTGAACACGCAATGGCGCGCAACAATGCCCAGGTGGTCGACGCTCGCAGCACTTCTCGCGCTCTGCCTCGTGACGACCGAGACCGCCCAGGCCGAGATCGCGACGGTCGAAGGCGTCGTCTCCCTCGCCGAGGACGAAACGCTGCCGGAAGGTGCCGTGCTCGACCTCGAGCTCGTCGACATCTCCAGAGCCGACGCCGCAGCCGAGCGCCTCGCCTCGATTCGCCTGGCAGCCTCGCTGGAGCAGCCGCAACCGTTCACGTTGCATTACGATGCGGCGCTGATCGATCCCCGCTACACCTACGCCGTCACCGCCGAAATCCGCCTCTACGGCCGCCTGCTGTTTCGCTCCGACACCGTGCATCCGGTCCTGACACGCGGCGCCGGCGACACGGTCGAGGTGGCATTGGTCCGCATCGCGGACGGGCAGCCGACCAGAACCTTCGCCATGCTCGTCGGCCCGGTCTGGGTCGCCGAGGACATCGACAACCGAGGCGTCATCGACATGCTCCAATCGACCGTCGCCTTCACCCCCGGCGGGCGCATTCAAGGCTCCGGCGGCTGCAACAGCTTCACCGGCGCCTACACCCAGGACGGCAACAGCCTGAGCATCGGCACCGAGAGCGGCCAGCTCGCCACCACGCTCAAGGCCTGCCCGCCCGCCATCATGGACCAGGAATCACGCTTTATGGACGCACTCGGCCGGGTCAGCGCCTATCGCATCGAGCAGGGCCTGCTCCACCTCCTCGACGCCGAAGGCACGCCGATCCTCCGCTTCTGGCAGCGCGGCGGATGACAGCCACCGCAGGCGTCATCGACGACCGCTCGAGCCACAGCTACCAGGCCACGACCGGCACCAGCTGGGCCCTCCTCACCGACACGGTCATGGGCGGCGTCTCGCGCGGCCGGCTGGAAGCAAAGACCGTCGAAGGCCGCCCGGCGCTCCGGATGACCGGCCGCGTCCGCCTCGACAACGATGGCGGCTTCATCCAGATGGCCCTCGACCTCAGCCCCGACGGCAAGCCGATCGACGCCAGCGCCTGGACCGGCCTCGAGCTCGACCTCTACGGCAACGGCGAAACCTACGGCCTGCACCTGCGCACCACCGCCGTCACCCGCCCCTGGCAATCCTACCGCCAAACCTTCATCGCACCGCCGACCTGGACCACGCTCCAACTACCCTTCACCGACATCACCCCCCACCGCCTCGAAACCCCCTTCGACCCCACCAAGCTCCGCCGCCTCGGCCTCGTCGCCATCGGCCGCGCGTTCAACGCCGACCTGGCACTGGGCGGACTGCGTTTTTATCGGTGAGTGCAGACGAAGAAGAGAAGAATTTGGGGAGGCAACGCCTCCCCGAGCCCCACCATTACTTTGGGTTGGTGGCCGGGGCGTTGGTCGCTTCTTTGCGCCATCCGCGCTGCTAGGGTTCAGCCGTAGCGTGAGGAGGTTGCCGTTGGAGACGCTCAGGGCGTTCCTCAGCGATCCGGACAACCAACGAACACTCGCCGGGCTCGCCGGCGGCCTCTGGGCCCCATCCAGTTCTTCTTGGTTGGTGGACAGGCGCCGTGTCGTCGCCGAGACGCGGCACGAGACGGGCTGGTGCCGCTCAACCAGCGCTCGCACGCCGATGGCAGCATCGAGGCGCCGCCCCCGCCGTCGCCACGGCGCCGCCGAAGCCTCCTGGTGCCCCCGTCGCCCCAGCCAGCACTGCCGCGTCCGGGCCCCGAACGCTCGCCTCGACTCGACCAGCGATGCCGGCGCTTCCCGAACGCTTCGCCGAAGTTGCTGCGGCGATGCCGGCGACCGCGGAAAGGGCCGACGAGATCGTCGGTGTAGTCGCGCGACGCGCGCGCGACTCGCGTCGCAATCTCGCGCCGACGCCGCCGCGCGCTCGAACGCCTCTCGTCCGCGACCGCCACCCTCGCCGAGGCCGCCGATCTCACCGCCTTCGACCCCGAGACGAGCTGGCGCCACCGCCTGACCCAGGGCAACGTCCTGCAGGACCTCGGCGTCGAGTTCGGCGACAACGCCGCCCTCGCCGAGGCCATCGCCACCTACGAGACCGCCCTCGGCCTCGCGCCGCGCGATACGAGCCCCGCCGACTGGGGCTCGCGACCCAGAACAATCTCGGCGCTGAGCTTGCGACCCTCGGCGAGCGGGCGGGCGACACCGACACCCTCGAGCGCGCCGTCCAGGCCTACGAGGCCGCGCTGCTGGAACGCACCCGCGAGCGCGTCCCGCTGGACTGGGCCATGACCCAGAACAATCTCGGCAATGCGCTTGCGACCCTCGGCGAGCGGGAGAGCGGCACCGCCACCCTCGAGCGCGCCGTCGAGGCCTACGAGGCGGCGCTGCTGGAACGCACCCGCGAGCGCGTCCCGCTGGACTGGGCCATGACCCAGAACAATCTCGGCACTGCGCTCACGACCCTCGGCGAGCGGGAGAGCGGCACGGCCACCCTCGAGCGCGCCGTCCAGGCCTACGAGGCGGCGCTGCTGGAACGCACCCGCGAGCGCGTCCCGCTGGACTGGGCCCAGACCCAGAACAATCTCGGCGCTGCCCTTGCAGCCCTCGGCGAGCGGGAGAGCGGCACCGCCACCCTCGAGCGCGCCGTCGAGGCCTTCGAGGCGGCGCTCTTGGAACGCACCCGCGAGCGCGTCCCGCTGGACTGGGCCGCGACCCAGAACAATCTCGGCGAGGCGCTTCGGACCCTCGGCGAGCGGGAGAGCGGCACCGCCACCCTCGAGCGCGCCGTTCAGGCCCACGAGGCGGCGCTTCTGGAACGCACCCGCGAGCGCCTCCCGCTGGATTGGGCCGCGACCCAGAACAATCTCGGCAATGCGCTCTGAGACCCTCGGCGGCGAGCGCGAAAGCGGCACCGGACGCTCGAGCGCGCCGTCGAGGCCTACGAGCCGGCCCTGCAGGAACGCACCCGCGAGCGCGTGCCATATGCTTGGGCGCTGACGCAGGAGAACCTCGCGATCGCGCGGCTGGAGATCGGTCGGCGACGCGCTGACGCAGATGCGCTTCGGGCGGCGCTGGTGGCGGTGGACGGTGCGCTGGAGGAGTATCGGGCGGGCAAATCCGAGTACGACATCGGCACGGCCGAGCGCCTGCGGGCTCGCATCGTGGCGGCGCTCGACGAGCACGACGGCTGAGGAACGCCCTCCCCGCCTCCCGCCAACCACCACCACCAAAATCCCGAGGGGGCACGGGGGAAATCATTTCCCCCGCTCTTCTCTCGCCTTCCGTCCCCACGTCGGCCGTTGCTTAAGCCCGTTCAGCCGCCGGTGACGCTCATGTGGCGGCCGACTGCGGGTGCCTGGCGGCGGCGGTCGATGATGAAGTCGTGGCCTTTGGGCTTGCGGTCGATGCCCTTGCGGATGGCGTCGAGCAGGGGGCCGTTGTCCTCCGAGGCGCGGAGCGGGGCGCGGAGGTCGATGGCGTCCTCCTGGCCGAGGCACATGTACATGGTGCCGGTGCAGGTGACGCGGACGCGGTTGCAGGATTCGCAGAAATTGTGGGTCATCGGCGTGATGAAGCCGAGCCGGCCGCCGGTTTCCTCGATCCGGACATAGCGCGCCGGCCCGCCGGTCGAATCCGGCAGGTCGGTGAGCTGCCAGCGCTTGCTCGAGCCGGGCGCGGACCAGCGACAGCGGCAGGTATTGGTCGGTGCGGTCCTCGTCGATCTCGCCCAAGGGCATGGTCTCGATCAGGGTCAGATCGAAGCCCTCGGCACCGCACCAGGCGATCATCTGGTCGTATTCGTCCTCGTTGACGCCCTTCAGGGCCACGGCGTTGATCTTGACGTGCAGCCCCGCCGCCTTGGCCGCGGCAATGCCGGCCATCACCTTGTCGTACTTGCCCCACCGCGTGATCGCCTCGAAGCGGCCCGGCTGCAGGGTGTCGAGCGAGACGTTGATGCGGCGGACGCCGGCTGCGTGGAGGCCTTCGGCGAAGCGCTCGAGCTGGCTGCCATTGGTGGTGATCGTCAGCTCGCCCAGGGTGCCGGGCGCATCGCCGATCCGCTGGCCGAGTGCCTTGATGAGCGACATCACGTCCCGCCGGACCAGAGGCTCGCCGCCGGTGAGGCGGATCTTGCGCACGCCGGTCGCGATGAAGGCGTCCGAGAGCCGCTCGAGCTCTTCCAGGGTGAGCAGGTCCTTCTTCGGCAGAAAGACCATGTTCTCCGCCATGCAGTAGACGCAGCGGAAGTCGCAGCGGTCGGTGACCGAGATGCGGACATACGAGATGTGGCGGCCGAAGCCGTCGACGAGCATGCGTGCCTCCCAGGGCGAAGCGGTAGCGGAGCCCAACGTCCAAAGCGCGAAGCGATCCGGCCGCGATCGACCGGCGGCTGGGCCAATTCACGACTTTCGAACGATCCTTAAACCTAATAGCTTCCCCTGGCATTGTGAATGGCCGACGATCGACGCGCTGCCGATCGTCCGGCAGACCACGGCAGAAAGCTTGCCTCATGTACGCTCATATCCGATGAAGCTGGCCTTTCTCGCCGCCAACACCGACGAAGCGGCCGAGGCGCGCAACGGCTTCGCCGAGCGCTACCCGTCGGTCGACCCGCTGGACGCGGACGTCATCGTCGCCCTCGGTGGCGACGGCTTCATGCTCGAGATGCTGCACCGCTTCCTCGACCACGAGATCCCGATCTACGGCATGAATCTCGGCACGGTGGGGTTTCTGCTCAACGCCTACGACCCGGACGAGCTGCCGGCGCGCATTGCCCAGGCGCAGACTGTCGAGCTGTTCGCGCTGCGCATGCGGGCCGAGACGGCCGACGGCGGCTGTGTCGAAGGCATCGCCATCAACGAGGTCTCGGTCTTCCGCGAGACCCGGCAGGCGGCCCAGCTCAGCATCGACATCGACGGCGTCAACCGACTGCCGGAGCTGGTCTGCGACGGTGTCATGGTGGCGACGCCGGCCGGCTCCACCGCCTACAATCTATCGGCGCACGGCCCCATCATTCCGCTCGGCTCGAACATCCTGGCGCTGACCCCGATCAGCGCGTTCAGGCCGCGCCGCTGGCGCGGTGCGCTGCTCGGCGGCGACACCCATTTCCGCATCCGGGTGATGAATCCGATCAAGCGACCGGTGAGCGCTGTTGCCGATTTCACCGAGGTGCGCGACATCCTCTCGGTCGAGATCTGGGAGGACAAGGACAAGCGCTTCCAGCTGCTGTTCGACCCCGAGCACAATCTCGAGGAGCGGATCTTGAAGGAGCAATTCACACCGTGACCACCAAGACCTCGCGCCGTCGCCTGCTCGCCGCCGCCATGGCCCTGGCTCTGCTGCCGACCATGGCCCTGGCCCAGTCAACAGGCGATCCACAGCCGCAGCTGCCGACCGAGCCGCTCACCATCGAGACGGCCGACGGCCCGCTCACCTTCGAGGTGGAGATGGCGACGACGCCCATGCAGCAGTCGCGCGGGCTGATGTTCAGGGACGAGGTGCCGCCGCTGACCGGCATGCTGTTCGTGCACTCCCCGCCCCGGCCGATCTCGATGTGGATGCGCAACACGCCGACCTCGCTCGACATGGTCTTCATCAACGACGAGGGCGTCATCACCGGCATCGCCGAGCGGACGACGCCCTTCTCCGAAGCGGTGATCAGCTCACCCGGGCCGATGGCCGGCGTCCTGGAGATCCTGGGCGGCGAGGCGGAGCGCCTCGGCATCGCGCCGGGCAACACGGTCGACCACCCGTTCTTCGGCGCTGACTAAGTAGGGCCTTCGACGGCTCATGACCGACTGAGCTGCAGGATCGCCACACCGATCACCACGAGGCCGGCGGCGAGCAGCCGGCGCCGGCCGAAGGGCTCGCCCAGGATCAGCGTGCCGATCCCTGCGGCCAGCAGCACGCTGGTCTCGCGCAAGGCCGAGACATAGGCCATGGGTGCCGTGCTCATCGCCCAGATGACGAGGCCGTAGGCGACGACCGACATCACGCCGCCGCCGACCGCCGGTTTCCAGGCGGCAGGCAGGGTCGCGCGCAGGTTCCCTGTGCCACGCATCAGCACAACGACGAGCGTGAACGGCCAGCCATCGAGCAGAAAGAGCCAGACGACATACCCCAGCACATCGCCCGATGCCCGCCCACCCATGCCGTCGGCGACCGTGTAGGCAGCGATCGCCACGCCGCAGCCGAGCGCCAGCAGCAGCGGCTGCTTGCGCCCGAAGGTGTCCATTGCCGATTGACGTCCAGCGACGATCCAGATGCCGAGGCAGACGAGGATGACGGCGACAATCCCGAGCGGGCTCAGCACCTCGCCAGCAACGGCGAGTGCGCCAAGGGCGACGAGCGGCGGCGCCACGCCGCGGGCGATCGGGTAGACATGGCTCAGATCGCCCACCCGGTAGCCGCCGGCGAGCAGGAAGTAATAGGCCATGTGGGCGGCCACCGAGGCCAGCAACCAGGGCCAGGCCTCTACCGCCGGCACCGCCACGAACGGGACCAGCGGCAACACCACCAGGCTCTGCGTCAGATTGACGATGGCAAGCCGGAGAAACGGGTCGCCACCCGACTTGACCAGCGCGTTCCAGCTCGCATGGAGCACCGCTGCGAGCAGCACCACCGAGAGCACGAGCGGGCTCAAGCAGCGTCATCCATAGGCTCAACCGTACCGTGACAGTTTCGTGGCAGCGCTCTTGCGCGCGCCCCGGGTTGGCGTCAAGCCAGCCGCAACGCAAAACGCCCGGCCGAAGCCGGGCGTCTCGTAATACCTAGTAGAGCTGGCGTCAGGCCGCTTTGCGGGCCGGACGGCGGCGGCGCTGCTGGCGGCCCGGGCCCGTCCTGGTCACGAGCGCCCTGCCGCGGCTGTTGCGGCTGCTGGCGCTGTTGTTGACGGGGCTGCTGCCGGCTCGGCTGGCGCGGCTCCTGCCGCTCCGCCTCACCGCCCGGGCCGCGTCGGTCGATGATCTTCAGCGTTTGCCGGGTCAGCCGCTCGATGTCGCGCAGCGCCCGACGCTCGCTCGAATCGCAAAACGCGATGGCGATGCCCTCGGCACCGGCACGCGCCGTGCGGCCGATCCGGTGCACATAGGCTTCGGGCACGTCCGGCAGCTCGAAGTTCACGACATGGGTCACCGCGTCGACGTCGATGCCGCGCGCGGCGATGTCGGTCGCGACCAGCACACGCGAGCGGCCCGACTTGAACCCGCCGAGCGCCCGCTCGCGCTGCGCCTGGGACTTGTTGCCGTGGATCGCCACGGCCGGAATCCCGGCAGCCTCGAGATGGCGGGTGACCTTGTCCGCGCCATGCTTGGTGCGGGTGAAGACCAGCGTTCGCTCGTAGCCGGGCTGGCGCAAGAGCTCGACCAGAAGGCTGCGCTTGCCGGAAGCGTCGACCAGATAGACCGATTGCTCGACCCGCTCGGCCGTTGTGGCGACCGGCGCCACGCTGACCTCGATCGGGTCGGTCAGCATGTCACGCGCCAGCGAGCCGATATCCTTGGGCATCGTGGCCGAGAAGAAGAGCGTCTGGCGCTGCCGCGGCAGCTTGGCCAGAATCCGCCGGATCGGCACGAGAAAGCCCAGATCCAGCATGTGGTCGGCCTCGTCGAGAACGACGATCTCGGTCCGGTCGAGGCGGAGCGTGCCGCCCTGCAGGTGGTCGAGCAGCCGGCCGGGCGTGGCCACCAGGACGTCGACGCCGCGCGACAATGCCCGGACCTGCGGGTTGTGCTTGACGCCACCGACGATGACGGCGACCGACGGCCGCATGTTCCGGCCGTAGGTCTCGAAGCTCGCCGCGATCTGTGCCGCGAGCTCGCGGGTCGGCGCCAGCACCAGGGCGCGGGCCTGGCGGTGCTGCGTCGGCTGCGGGTTGGTGACGAACAGGCGATGCAGGATCGGCAGCGCGAAGGCCGCGGTCTTGCCGGTGCCGGTCTGGGCGATGCCGAGCAGGTCGTTGCCGGCCATCACTGGTGCTATCGCCTTGGTCTGAATGGGGGTAGGCGTGGTGTAGCCCTCGGTCGTGAGGGCACGAAGCAGGGTCTCGGCCAAGCCGAAATCAGCAAATTGTGTCAAGAGAGTGCTTTCAAGTACGACCGCGCGCCGCCACCTCGGGCAGGCGTCCAAACGGCCATGATGAACGTGACGCACCCCGCGTATCTGGGCGGTCGGGAGATGTGTATCAGGGGGCTCAACAGATAAGGCTTCCGACCAAAAAAAGGTCGACGCCCTTCACGCGGCTGGAGCCACAGGACCGGTATTCGGTGACGACTTATGTGCAGATGAGTCGAGAAAAGTCAAGGTTTTGCAACCGATGAGCAACGCGCGATTGCCGCAATGGCGGCTCCGATTGCAACGAACGCCTCAGTCGCGCGGCAGCAGGAAGATCGCGGTGCCCATGGCGAGGCTGCCGAAGGTGACGGCGAATCCGGCGGCGAGCAGGATCAGTGCCGTGAGCTCGAGCCCGTTGCCGAACAGCAGGTCGCCGAGCTGCGCCACGTTCGCCCGGATCAGGAAGGCGAGCAGCAGCCAGCCCGCCGCCATGCCCATGACACAGTTCTTGGCCAGATAGACGAGCAGCCGGCGATCATCGGGCATCGAGCACCGCTCCGCGGGCGAGGGGGCCCGGCACGCAGCCGGGCAAGAGTCACATGGGACTGCGAGACACGCGCGATCAATCGGCCTCGGCCGCCTCGTTGGCCACCGTCCCGGGATCCAGATCGAGCCGCATCGGCGAAGCGACACTGCCGTCCGGACCGCTGTCATCGCCGTCGATCGCGAACCCCAGCCGCGCGTAGATCGGCCGCGCATAGGCCGAGGCGTTGACGGTCAAGCGGTGCACCGGTGGGTCGAGCGCCACGAGATGCGCCTGAACGGCACCGAGCAGCCGCCGTGCGATACCCTGGCCCTGCCAATCGACATGGGTGAAGAGCAGGGTCAAATGCCGGGTCCCGGCCGGCCGGCCGGCCGGTCCACGCAGCTCGGCATAGCCGACGGTGACGGGCTCACGTCCGCCCGTCTCCGCGCACCACGCCACCGCCCCGTCGCCGAGGCGCTCGCGCAGCGCCCGCTCGGTCACATACATGCGAAACGCCACCCGTCCGGCCGACCCGAGCGTCGGGGCCACGAAGCGCGCGAAGCCGGGCTCGATCAGCCGGGCGACACGACGCGCATCGGCACTGGTCGCCCGCCTGAGCAGGATCGACGGCGCGGTGTCAGGCGCAGGGCGGTGTCAGACACCTTTGATTTCGACAGTAGTTTCAGACACCTGCGATCAGACACCGTCGACAATGGTGATCTCGACGACGCCCCCACCGTCGCGGCGGAATTGGGCGGCCGCCTGGTACTCGGCCGAGTGGAAGCAGCCGCGCGCCGCCTCCAGGCTCGGAAACGCGATCACCACGAAGCGGCTGAACGCCTCTGGCCCCTCGAGCACCTCGTGCTGCCCGCCGCGGGCCAGCACGCGACCGCCATGGCGCTCCAGAATGCCGGGCACCTGGCTCGCATAACGCGCATATTGCTCGGCATCATCGACGCGCGCTCGCGCCAGCCAATAGGCCGCCATCAGGACTCTCCTCGCTTGCCGACGCCATTGGGAGGAAAAATTCGGCTGTCCTCTTGCCGGCTTGGTGCTTATTTTCCACGGACATGCGGCGCATGACCAGCCGCGAGTGACACATGTTGGGGAGGAAGCGATGCGGCGAGCTTTGACGATCGGGACATTGGCACTGGCGGCGGCCTGCGTGGCGGCACCGGCGGCGGCCATCGAGACCACCGCCGATCTGCGTGATGCCTGCGCCGCCGATGACGTGGCCACGCGCAATCTCTGCTTCGGCTACATCAAGGGCGCCGGCCAGCTCTATATCGAGCTCATCCGCGCCAATGTGATCCCCCAGATCGCCTGCGCCGACCCGGTGCCGACCATGGAGGTCATCCGCGTGTCCGTTGTCGAGTGGATCGATGCCAATCCCGAGCATGCCGACGATCGCGCCATCGACGGCCTGATGCAGGCGTCGGCAGAGATCTGGCCATGCGAATGACCATTGGCCACCAGCCAGCCAGACGAATGAGAGGACCCGACATGCCAGCCATTGCCCGAACCACCAAGCTGCTCACCGTCATCGTGCTCGCCGGCACGCTCACGGCCTGCGCCGTCGACCGGCAGACCGGCGAGCGGACCGGCACCGCTGCCGCCGTCGGCGCCGCCTCGGGCGCCGCAGTCGGCCTGCTCACCGGCGATTTCCTGGCGAGCACGCTGACCGGTGCTGCCGCCGGCGCCGCGGGCGGCTTCGTCTACGACCAGATCGAGAAGCGCTAGCAGGACCGCCGACGGCCGGACCGCAGAGGTCCGGCCGTCTCGTGCCTCAGGCGCTACCGGCCGCCGGGCTCTGCGCCAGGAGCGAGCGCAGCACGTAGTGCAGGATGCCGCCGTGGCGGTAGTAGTCGACCTCGTCGCCGGTATCGAGCCGGCAGAGCAGTGAGGTCCTGGTCTCGCTGCCGTCCGCCCGCTTGATCACACACGCGACGTCCATGCGCGGCTTCAGCCCACCCGCGAGCCCTTCGAGCGTGATCACCTCGCTGCCGTCGAGCTTCAGGCTGGAGCGCGTCTCGCCGTCCTTGAAGGTCAGCGGCAGCACGCCCATGCCCACCAGGTTCGAGCGATGGATGCGCTCGAAGCTCTCGGCGATGACCGCCTTGACGCCCAGGAGGTTGGTCCCCTTGGCCGCCCAGTCGCGAGACGAGCCCGTGCCGTATTCCTTGCCGGCAAAGACGACCAGCGGCGTGCCACGCTCCTTGTACTTCATCGCGGCATCGTAGATCGGCATCACCTCGCCCTCGGGCATCAGCTTGGTCCAGCCGCCCTCCTTGCCGTCCGCCATCTCGTTCTTGAGGCGGATATTGGCGAAGGTGCCGCGCATCATCACCTCGTGATTGCCGCGCCTGGAGCCGTAGGAATTGAAGTCCTTGCGCTGGATCTGGAAGCTCTGCAGGTAGTCGGCCGCCGGGCTGTTCTGGGCGATCGAGCCCGCCGGGCTGATGTGGTCGGTGGTGATCGAATCGCCGAGAATGGCCATCACCCGCGCCTCGGTGATGTCCGGCACGGACTCCGGCGCCGCAGCCGGCATGCCCTCGAAATAGGGCGGCAGGCGGACATAGGTGCTGCCGTCGTCCCAATCGTACGTCTCGCCGCTGTCGCCACCGCCGATCGACGACCAGTGCTCGTCGCCGGCGAAGACGTCGGCATAGCTTTCCTTGAACATCTTGGCGGTCACGGCACTCTTGACCACGGCCGCCACCTCGGCCTGGTCCGGCCAGATATCTTTCAGATAAACCAGCTCGCCGTCCTTGCCCTTGCCCAAGGGCTCGGTGGTCAGATCGCGCATCAGCGTGCCGGCGAGCGCGAAGGCGACCACCAGCGGCGGCGATGCCAGGTAGTTGGCCTTGACCTGCGGATGCACCCGGCCCTCGAAATTGCGGTTGCCGGAGAGCACCGAGCCCACGACGATGCCACCCTCGTCCACCGCTTCGGCGACGGCGTCGGGTAGCGGCCCGGAATTGCCGATGCAGGTGGTGCAGCCATAGCCCACCAGATCGAAGCCCAGCGCGTCGAGATCGTCGTCCAACCCGGCCGCAGCCAGGTAGTCGGTGACGACCTTGGAGCCGGGTGCGAGCGAGGTCTTGACCCAGGGCTTGGGCATCAAGCCCTTCGCAAGTGCCTTCTTGGCGACGAGGCCCGCCTGCAGCATGACGCTCGGGTTCGAGGTGTTGGTGCAGCTGGTGATCGCCGCGATCACCACGTCGCCGTGGCGCAGCTCGGCATTCATGCCCTTGATCGGCTGCGCCTTGTCGGCCGGCACGTCACCGCGCAGGCCCGGCAGGGCCTTGGCGAAGCTGTCCTTGACCTCCGGCAGCACGACCCGGTCCTGCGGCCGCTTCGGCCCGGCGAGCGACGGCACGACGGAGGCCAGATCGAGCTCGAGCACGTCGGTGAAGACCGGGTCGGGCAGGTCGTTCGACCGCCACATGCCCTGCGCCTTGGCATAGGCCTCGACCAGCTTGATGCGCTTGTCGTCACGGCCGGTGAGGCGGAGATAGTCGAGGGTCACGTCGTCGATCGGGAAGAAGCCGCAAGTGGCGCCGTATTCGGGCGCCATGTTGGCGATGGTCGCCCGATCAGCCAGCGGCAGCTCGCCGACGCCGGGCCCGAAGAACTCGACGAACTTGCCGACCACGCCCCTAGCACGGAGCATCTGCGTCACGGTGAGCACGAGGTCCGTTGCCGTGGTGCCCTCCGGCAGCTTGCCGGTGAGCTTGAAGCCCACGACCTCGGGCAGCAGCATGGAGACCGGCTGGCCGAGCATCGCGGCCTCCGCCTCGATGCCGCCGACGCCCCAGCCCAGCACGGCCAGGCCGTTGACCATGGTGGTGTGGCTGTCGGTGCCGACCAGCGTGTCGGGATAGGCGATCTCGGTGTTGCCGTCCTTGGCGGTCCAGACCACCTGCGACAGATTCTCGAGGTTGACCTGGTGGCAGATGCCGGTGCCGGGCGGGACGACGCGGAAATTGTCGAAGGCGCCCTGGCCCCAGCGCAGGAAGGCGTAGCGCTCGCCATTGCGCTGATACTCGAGCTCGACATTGCGCCTGAAGCTGTCGTGCCCGCCGAAGCTGTCGACCTGGACGCTGTGGTCGATCACCAGGTCGCACGGGGTGAGCGGGTTGATCTTCTGCGGATCGCCGCCGAGCTCCACCATCGCCTCGCGCATCGCCGCAAGGTCGACCACGGCCGGCACACCGGTGAAATCCTGCATCAGCACGCGGGCGGGCCGGTAGGCGATCTCCTGATCCGAGCGCCGCTGCTCGAGCCAGGCGGCCGCCGCCTTGATGTGGTCGACGGTGACCGTGCTGCCGTCCTCGAAGCGCAGCAGGTTCTCGACCAGCACCTTGAGCGAGAAGGGCAGCCGGCTCAGGTCGCCCAGCGTCTTGGCAGCCTCCGGCAAGGAGAAGTAGTCGAAGCTCGCCCCATCGACGTCGAGCGATCGACGCACCTCGAGCGTGTCCTGTCCACAAACGCGCAACCTCATCTCCTTCCGCATAACCCTGCCGCTTGGCGTTGGCGGCCTTATAGGCGTGCGGCTCGTCGAGCAAAAGGGCCGTGGTGTGTCGAGGACCGCTCGGCCTCAGCCGCCGACCACGTTGGGGATCGGCCGGCCGGCGAAGCAGGCATCGAGATTGTCGAGACAGCGAAAGCCCATGGCGTTCCGCGTCTCCAGGGTGGCACTGCCGATATGCGGCAAGAAAAAGGCATTGGGCAGATCGAGATAGCGCCGGTCGAAGTCCGGCTCGTTCTTGAAGACGTCGAGCCCGGCAGCGAACAACCGGCCGCTCTCGAGCGCTGCGATCAAGGCGTCGTCGTCGACCAGCGTGCCGCGGGCGGTGTTGACCAGGACAGCGCCCTCCGGCAGCAGCCGCAACCGCTCTTCATTGATCATGTTGGCGTTCTCGGCCGTCGCCGGACAGTTGAGCGACAGAAAGTGTGCTGCGGGCAACAGGGTTTCCACTGTCTCATGGTATGTGGCTCCGGCTTCCTCCTCGGCGACGAGACGGGAACGATTATGGTAATGAATCGTCAACCCAAAAGCACGGGCGCGGGTCGCGACGGCGCGACCGATGCGGCCCATGCCGACAATGCCGAGGACGCGCCCTTGCAAGCCACGGCCGAGCAACTCCGTCGGCGTCCAGCGCGCCCAGTCGCCGCGCCGCATCAGCGACTGGCTCTCGCCACGCGCCGGCTCGCCGCCAGGAGGCACAGCATGGCGATGTCCGCCGTGGCCTCGGTGAGCACGTCGGGCGTGTTGGTGACGATGATCCCGGCCCGGCGCGCCGCCGCCACATCGATATGGTCGTGACCGACCGAGAAGGTGGCCATGATACGGATCGAGGCCGGCAGGGCTTCGAGCATCGCCGCCGTCCAGCGCTCGGTCGGGCAGGTGAGGATTCCATCAGCACCGTTGGCACCGTCGACCAGAGCGTCGCCCTCGAGCACCGCATCGGTGGCATTCCAGCGCACCTCGTAGTCCCGCTCCAGCCGCGCCTCGACCGCCTCCGGCAAGCGTCGGGTGACAAAAACCACAGGCTTCGTGGACAAGGCGCTGACTCCCATCGCTTGGCTGCTCTATCTAGCAAGAATGCAAGTCACGGACCGGCCACGCTTGTCGATCCGCGGCAAAAAGATTGGAAACGCCGATGACCAACAATCGCAGCATAAGCGTGCTCGCCCTGGCGCTCGGCGCCGTGGTCGCCCAGCCGGTGGTTGCGGCGCAACCTGCTGCCGCCGCCGTCGAGCTGCTCTCGCATCGCGCTGCCTACCGGTTGAGCCTGGCCGAGGGCTCGAGCGCAACAGGCGGTGTCGCGGCGGTGCGCGGCGGGCTGGTCATCGAATGGCGCGATTCCTGCGCCGGCGCCATCAGCAATCAGCGGCTCGGCTTCATCGCCAGCCTCGAGGAGGGTGGCGACTCCACCTACGATGTCCGCTTCTCGAGCTGGGAATCGCCGGACAACAAGCAGCTGCGCTTCACCGTCCGCTCGTTCGACGACGGCTATCTCTTCGAGGAGTTCCGCGGTGAGGCCTCGCTGGACGATGCCGGCGCCGGGTTGGCGGCCTTCTCCGAGCCGCCGGGCGAGGAGCTGGCGCTGCCGCGCGGCACGCTCTTCCCGTCGGAGCACCTGCGCCAGCTGATCATCGGTGCCGAGCGGGGCGAAGTGGTGATCAGCCACGAGGTCTTCGACGGCTCCGGCCCGGAGGGACTGAGCCAGGTCACGGCGGTGATCGGCAAGAGCAGGCCGGCGCCGGTGGATGGCGACGAGAGCGGCAAGCTGCGCTGGCCGGTCACGCTCGCCTATTACGAAGCCCATGGGGCCGACGACATGCCGGTCTTCGAGATCGCCTTCCAGCTCAGCGATCGCGGCGTGATGCACGATCTGGTGCTCGACTATGGCGACTTCACCCTCGAGGGCGAGCTCCAGCAGCTCGACACGTTCGCGGCGCCGGAGTGCCAGACGGACCGCTAGGGCGTCGCGGACGCCCGCCCCAGATCACGACCGAGCCAAGCCGCCCCACGCACGCCCGAGCTGTCGCCGAAGACCGGCGGCAAGAGCCGCGTGTCGACCCGGTCCGAGAAGACGTAGTCCAGCAGCTTTGGCGGCACGGCGGCGTAGAGCCGCTGGATATTCGAGACCCCGCCGCCGAGCACGATGACCTCCGGGTCGATGATGTTGATGACATGCGCCAGGCCGCGCGCCAGCCGGTCGGCGTGCCGGTCGAGGGTGGCCGTGGCCTCTGCATCACCAGCATCGGCGGCGGCGACCACCTCGGGTCCGCTCAGCTTGGTGCCCGTCACCCGCGCGTGATCGGCGGCCATGCCGACACCCGACAGCCAGGTCTCGATGCAGCCATGCAGGCCGCAATAGCAGGCCGGTCCCGGCCGCTCGTCGTCCCTGGGCCAGGGCAGCGGGTTGTGGCCCCATTCGCCGGAGATGGCGTTGCCGCCTTTGAGCACCCGGCCGCCGACCACGATGCCGCCGCCGACCCCGGTGCCGAGGATGACCGTGAAGACGATGTCGGCGCCCGCCCCGGCACCGTCGGTGGCCTCGGACAGCGCCAGGCAGTTGGCGTCATTGGCAAAGGCCACCTGCCGGCCGAGCCGGGCCATGAAGTCGCGATCCAGCGGCCGGTCGTTCAACCAGACCGAGTTGGCGTTCTTGATCAGCCCGGTGGCGGGCGAGATGGCACCCGGATGGCCGATGCCGACGGTGGTCTCAGTGCCGAGCTCGGCCTCGACGGCCCGGACCATCGATGCCATCGCCTCGAGCGTCGCGTCGTAGTCGCCGCGCGGCGTCGGCTGACGGCGACGAACGACCTCCTTGCCCGCCTCGTCGAGCGCTACGATCTCGATCTTGGTGCCGCCGAGATCGATCCCGATCGCCACTGTCATCCCCGCCTCCCGTCTTCTTCCTCGCCGCACGCTCGTTCTTCCGGAAACACCTCGTAAACGCACCAGCCAAGCTTTAGAAGGCCAGAGCATAAGCGAACGTGCGAGGATACATGGTCAAGCTGGTGCAGATCGGCCTCGGTGGCTGGGGTCGGAATTGGGCCGAGGAGGTCCTGCCGACGGTGCCCGGCATCGAGATGGTCGGCTTCGTCGACGCCGATCCGGCGATGCGCAAGCTCGCGGCCACCAAGCTGAAGCTGAAGGACGCCCAGCTCTTCGCCTCGCTCGACGCGGCGGTGACCGCGGCACAGGCCCAGGCGGCCCTGGTCGTCGTGCCGCTCGCGGCGCACGCGACGGTGACCCGCGACGTGCTGGCGCACGGCCTGCACGCGCTGGTCGAGAAGCCGTTCACCGAGACGCTCGGCGAAGCCAAGGCATTGGTCGAGCAGGCCCATGCCGCCGGGCTGAAGCTCATGGTCAGCCAGAACTACCGCCATTTCCCGACACCGCTGACCTTTCGCCGCCTGGTCACCGAGGGCGAGCTCGGCCATGTGGCCTCGATCGCCGTCGATTTCTGGAAGATGTTCGACGAGCACTACCGCTACTTCTTCCTCGCCGAGCCGCTGCTCTCCGACATGGCGATCCACCATTTCGACCTGATGCGCTTCATCCTCGACGACGAGCCGGTGGCCGTGAGCACGATGAGCTGGAGCGAGCCCGAGACGCCTTACGAGGGCCGACCGGCCGCCGCAGCGCTGATCCGCTTCGCCAAGGGCGTGGTGGTCAGCTATCGCGGCACCTGGATCAGCCGCGGCCCGGACACGGTCTGGGGCGCCGACTGGCGGATCGACGGCAGCAAGGCCGCAGCGCTCGGCACGTTTCGCGGCAATGCCGGCGACCGCCGCGGCGAGGACCGGGTGACGCTCTACAGCACCGCTGAGAGCTCGACGCCCGCCACCCTGGACGCCGCCCCGTTCACCGACCGCGCCGGCGCCTTGGCCGGGTTTCGCGACTGGGTCCAAACGGACCGGGCGAAGCCGGGGCTGAGCACGGCCGAGGACAACCTCTCGAGCCTGGCGCTGATGCACGCCGCCATCCTGTCGGCGGCCGAGGGCGGCCGGCTCGTCAGCATCGCCGAGATCATGGCCAGCCGGGAGGGCGCCGCATGACCACCAATCCGCGCGTCACCGTCTGGAACGAGTATCGCCACGAGCACGCCAACCCGGCCGTTGCCGAGGTCTATCCGCGCGGCATCCACGAGGCGATCGCAGCACCCTTGCGGGCCGTCGGCCTCGAGGTCGCAACGGCCACCCTCGACGAGCCGGGGCATGGGCTCTCGAGCGCCCGCCTCGCGCGCACCGACGTGCTCGTTTGGTGGGGCCACAAGGCGCATGACGAGGTCGCCGACGAGGTGGTCTCGGCCGTCAAGGAGCGGGTCCTGGCCGGCATGGGCCTCGTGGCCCTGCACAGCGCCCATTTCTCGAAGATCTTCAAGTCGCTGATGGGCACCGGCTGCGATCTCAAGTGGCGCGAGGCCGGCGAGCGTGAGCGGCTCTGGGTGGTCGACCCCAGCCATCCCATCGTCGCCGGCCTGCCTGAGCAGATCGTCATCGAGCACGAGGAGATGTACGGCGAGCACTTCGACATCCCGCCACCGGACGAGCTCTTCCTCATGAGCTGGTTCCAGGGCGGCGAGGTCTTCCGCTCGGGCTGCACCTGGCGGCGTGGCCAGGGCCGGATCGCCTATCTCAGGCCCGGCCACGAGACCTACCCCACCTACCACAACGCCCAGATCCAGATGCTCATCTTGAACGCCATCCGCTGGGCAGCGCCGGTCGATGCGGCGACACCGAGCCGTGGCAGTCACTCTCCGCTGGAGCCGCTCGGCCCAAGCTAAACGCCCGGTTGCGCACGGCCGCACCAAACTGCCCGAAACGGCATGATAACCATCGAGCCTGGGTTGCCGGCATCGCCGGCTCATCTATAATTCTGATTGATCCTGACCGGGCCGCAGCAGGTCAGCCTGCCGGCCCTCCTGGTCATATTGATGGGTCACGTTCGTCGAGAGAATAGATGGCTCTTTCGACCACGTTCGCTCGGCCCGCGTCGAGCAAGCGCGGTCCTGCGCCAGCAGTGAAAGGCGACCATGCGGGCGCAGCACCGACAACCGGCCAGCTCGCGTATCGCAGCACTCGACGCCGTTCGGGGCATCGCGGCCTTCCTCGTCCTGCTCAGCCACTGCTACGTCACACTGCCGGATGCGCTGCAGGCGTCGCTGGCGCTCGAGAACACGCCGCTCAGCCTGTTCGTGCTGGGTCGTCCGGCGGTCATCTTGTTCTTCGTCTTGAGCGGGTTCGTGCTCAGCCTCTCCTTGATGTCGCCGCGAGCGCCGAGCTACCCGGCTTTCGTCGTCCGCCGCATCTGCCGCATCTATCTGCCGTTTGCGATAGCGATCCTGGTCGCCGCCGCCGCAAGGATGCTGATCCAGCCGACGCCCATCGACGCGCTCAGCACCTGGTTCAACAGCGATTGGCGCACCCCGGTCGACCTGTCGCTGCTGCTGGGCCATCTGGCGATGCTCGGCACCAGCATCGACATGTCGCTCAACAACCCGATCTGGAGCCTGGTCATCGAGATGCGCATCTCGCTGGTCTTCCCGCTCCTCCTGCTCCTGGTCGGGCGCTCGCTCAAGGTCACCGCCGTGGCACTGCTCTTCTGCCTCGTGATCAGCGAGCTGATCGCCCGCTCGCCCTTGCTGCCGCGGCAGGCCTATAGCGGCGAGACCCTGGTCCAGGGCACCCTCTTCACCGTCTACTTCGTCGCCTACTTCGTGCTGGGCATCCTGCTCGCCACCCAGCGCCAGCGGATCACCCTGATCGTCCAGGCGCTGCACCCATGGCTGCGCCGGCTGCTCTGGCTGGCCGCCATCGCCGGGCTCGGGGTCAGCCGCGACATCGTCGACGGCGCCAGCGCCGCCTTGATCATCGCGCTCACCATCGGCTCGCCCGGCATCCAGGCATGGCTCTGCACGCCTGTGCTGCAATGGCTGGGGCGCATCTCCTACAGCCTCTATTTGACCCACGTCATCGTGCTGCTCGCCACCATCCACCTGCTCTACGGCACGTTGCCGCTCACGGTGCTGCTGCCCATGGTGATGGTGCTGGCCCTCGTCGTGGCGCACGTCTTCAACATCCTGGTCGAGCAGCCGGCGATCGCGCTCGGCCGACGGCTCACCCGACCGCAAGGCGCCACGGCGAGCGCCAGCGCCAGCGCTTAGCGATCAACCGCCGCCAGCCCCCCTAGAAACTGTTGAGATAGGCCAGAAAAGCGTCGATCTCGCTCGGCGTCATGGCGATCTCGGGCATACCAGTATGCCCCACCATGATGCCCTCGGCCAACGCCTCGGCCAGGTTCTCGACCGGCCAGAGCGTCTTGAACGTGCGCATCGGCGGCGCCTCGGCAAGCGGGCTGGCGCCGGTTGCGCCCGTGGCATGGCAAGCGCCGCAATAGGTGTCGGCGATGATCCGACCGCGCTCGGCCAGATCGTCTTGCGCCTTGGCTGGCACCGCGCCGCCGAGCACGATGGCCAGAAGACCCACGGCTGGCGCACACCAGGACGGTCGTCGCCACATCGCCTGTCTCCCTCTATCGCCGCATGGTGCCGGTCGCCCTATCTAAATGGGCGTCCTCGAGATTGGAACCCATGCGCTTGCGCCTGCTCGTCATTATGGCCCTCGTCACCTTGCTGATCGCCTTGCCGGTCGGCATCGCTATCTGGAAGCATGGCGAGGTGCGACACTGGTCGTCCGCCCGCTGGGACAGCGCCGGCCTGGCGCCCGACCCGACAACGACGCCCGAGGCCGTCATCCAGGCCTATTGCGCCGCGTCGTGGGGCCTCAAGGGTGCCGTCGCCGACCATTGCTGGATCGCCTTCAAGCCCGAGCGAGCCGCCGGCTACACCCGCTACGATGTCGTCGCCTGGGGCGTGCGCAGCGGCGGCGAGGCCATCCGTGCCAATTTCCGCGGCGTGCCCGACGGCAACTGGGCGGGCAACCGACCCCGCGTGCTGCTCGACCGCCGCGGTCCCGAGGCCCAGGCACTGATCGGCGACATCGAGCGAGCGGTCCAGGACTACCCCTACCGCCACACCTATCGAACCTGGCCCGGCCCCAATTCCAACAGCTTCATGGGCTGGATCGCGCGTCAGGTGCCGGCACTGGGGCTCGATTTGCCGCCGCGGGCCATCGGCAAGGACTTCATCGGCAACAGCTTCTTTGCCAGAGCACCGAGCAACACCGGCTATCAGCTGTCCTTGGGTGGCGTGTTGAGCCTCATCGTCGCCCGGGTCGAGGGTCTCGAGCTCAACCTCTCGGGCATCACGCTCGGCATCAATCCCTTCGATCCAGCGATCACGCTGCCGGGCCTCGGCCGACTCCGGCTTTTCGGCGACTGAGCGAGCGTCTCGATCAATTTCATTGCGCATCAGCCCGGGTGCAGGCGAGCCAGCAGCTCGGCGTGTTCCGGCGGCAAAGGCGGCCGCAACGCCAGGATCGATGGCCGCCGTCCGAGCCTGGTGGCTCGGGCTTCAGCAGCCTGCGCGGCCTGATCGGCACCGGAGCGCTCGAGGCACAGCGCAAGCAAGCGGTAAAACGGCCATTCGTTGGGTCGAAGCTGAATCGCCCGCTCGATCGACCGTGTCGCTTCAGCCGCGTCGCCCCAACACAAACGTGCCGTTGCCTGCAGGAACAGCCGGTAGGACAGGAGCGGATCCGCTTCGCTCAACGAGACCGCCCTGGCAAAGCTCTGGCTCGCCCGCTCGAAATCGCCGCCGAGAAGATGCACTAAACCTTCGAGTTCGAAGCCCGGCGCATAAGCGGGGCTCAGCTGCAGGACCCAGGCGGCATCCCTGGCAGCGGCCGCATGATCAGGCTTGCCATGGATAGCAAAGAGACCGCGCGCCCAGAACGCATAGTCGCTCGCCGTCATGACCTCGACAGCCCGATCGAGATCCTCCTGCAATCGCTCAAGCTCAGTCTCGGGCAGCGTCGCGTGACGGGAGGCTGCCAGGGAAACGACGGCCTCGCCGCGCATCGCCAACGCCATCCCATCACCGGGACTCAGGTCGAGCGCCGCTGTCACGAGTGCCAGGGCATGCTCCCGGCTTTCCATGGTGGGCTTGTAAAAGCAGCTCGCAGCCCTCGACCGCAATTCCGAGACACTGAGGTCCCCATCCGGCAGGTGGGCGGCCCGGTCGGCATCGAACGCGTTGATGCGCAGCCGCAAGTCTGAATCCACCCGTTCGATCAGCGAATCACAAAAGGCGAAGACATCGCTGGCCTCGTCCTCATAAGTCTGCGACCAGACGGTGCCCGCTTCGCTCTTCATGATCAGCGCCAGGTGGAAGCGCCCTCTACCGTCTGCAAAGCGCAGCCGGCCGCGCAGGTGATAATCCGGATCGGCGGCGTTTGTGGACGTCGCGTCGACCAGCCGGATGCCGGTGCGGCGTGACAGCCGTTGGCTGATCTGGTCGCGCAGATCATCGGCAGCATTCCGACTTTCGCCGGTCTCCACGGTCACCGCGAAGGGTTCGACCGCAACCAGCGGTACGTCACGCGGCGATACCGTGTCACGGTGCAGTGGCCGCCATTGAAAGGCCGTAACGGGCGAAGCGATGTTCTTGAGCTCGAACCGGCCCGCGGCACCGAAAGCCCCGGCCAGATCGGCGCTGAGCTGCCGGTGAAGGTCCTCAGAAATGATCAGCCCGCCGGGCGGTGCCTCGGTCTGCAGCCGGGCCGTCAGATTCACACTCGCACCATGGAAATCCGTCTCGTCGAAAACGATCTCGCCGAGATGAATGGCGATCCGTAGCTTGATCGATCGATGGCCGGCAAGCCGCTCTTGGACGTCCATCGCAGACTGCACAGCCGGCGCGATCGAGGAGAAGGCGACGATCCAGCCATCGCCCGTGCGCTTGAGCACATCACCGCCGGCATCGTCGATCAACGGCTCGAAATGCTCCTTCTTGAGCGCCTCGATCGCACCGAGCGCCGCCGTCTGGTTCTCCTCCATCAGCCGCGAGAAGCCAACGAGATCAGCAACCATGATGACGGCGAGCTGGCGGTTCTCGCCTTTAGGCATGCCTCCACTTCCTTGGCGTATGGCGCCTTGCTGCAGGACACGTCGTCCATAAAGCTGATGGCACCCGGACAGTGGTGGGAGGCTAGCGGATCGCTTGGTCGGGCACCAACACCCGTTTGTTCTGCCGCCGACGACGCCCTGGAATTGCCACTGACCCTGCCAAGCGTATCGGCTATAGGATGCGGCGCCCGACCGAACAGATGCAGGCCTGAGGAAGTGCTAAGATGACAGCCAAGATAGAGAGTTTCGGCGAGTTCAGGGGGCAGCCAGTCGAGCGGATCTGGCTGGAGAACGGCCAGGGCCTGCGCGCGGCTGTGCTCACCTGGGGCGGCGTCCTGCAGTCGCTCACGGCCGATGTCGATGGCATCGCGAGGCCGCTGGTGCTCGGCTTCGACGACTTCGCCGACTACCCGGCGAGATCGCCCTATTTCGGCGCCACGGTCGGCCGGTTCGGCAACCGCATCGGCGGTGCCGCTTTCACCCTCGACGGCGTCCGCTACGAGCTCGACCCCAACGATCGCGGCCGCAACCACCTGCATGGCGGCCTCACCGGCTGGGGCAAGCGGCTCTGGAGCCTGGAGAGCGCCGAGCGATCGAGCGTCACCCTGGCGCTGACCTCGGCGGACGGCGAGATGGGCTATCCGGGCGCGGTCGAGGCGCGCTGCCGCTACCGGCTCGACGACACCACGCTGACCATCGAGATGACGGCCACGACCTCCAAGCCGACGCCGATCAACATGGTCAATCACAGCTACTGGAACCTCGACGGCGAGGGCAGCATCGAGGGCCATGCGCTCAGGCTCGACGCCGACCGCTATCTGCCGACGGACGAGGAGCAGATCCCGACCGGCGAGGTGCTCGCCGTCGACGGCACAGCCTTCGAGTTCCGCGAGCAGCGCCGGATCGATGCCCTGGGCACAGCCGACTACGACCACTGCATGGTGCTGACCGACAAGCCGGGCTTGCGCGAGGTGGCGCATGCCGTCTCGAGCGACGGTCGCGTCGCCATGACGCTCTGCGCCGACCAGCCGGGCGTCCAGCTCTACACCGGCTTCAAGCTCGACATCGCGACCAAGGGCGGCCGGAAGATCGGCCCGCGCGCCGGTTTCTGCCTGGAGACCGAGGGCTACCCCGACGCCCCGAACAAGCCGCATTTCCCGAGCTGTATCCTGGCGCCGGGCGAGACCTATCGCCATGTGATGCGACACGAATTCTTCGTGTCGGAGAGCTGAGCCGTGCGCCTCGCCGTCATCCAGATGAACTCGGGCCCGGACAAGACAGCGAACCTCGTGGCCGCGAAGGCGCTGATCGAGCTGGCCATCGAGCGCGAGCGGCCGGATCTGGTCAGCCTGCCCGAGACCTTCACGGTGATGGGCGGCGGTGATGCCGGCAGGATTGAAGCGGCAGAGCCGATCCCGGGCGGTGCCGCCTACACCATGCTGCAGGACCTCGCCCGCGAGCACCGGGTCAACGTCCACGGCGGCAGCTTCTTCGAGCGCCTGGCCGACGGTCGCCTGACGAACACCACCGTCGTCTTCGACCGCGCCGGCAACGAGGCGGCGCGCTACCGCAAGATCCACCTCTTCGACGTGGTCACGCCCAACGGCGAGGCCTATCGCGAGAGTGACTACACCGCACCCGGCGACGAGATTGTCACGATCGACCTCGATGGTGTGCGCATCGGCCTGGCGATCTGCTACGATCTCCGCTTCGCCGAGTTGTTCCTCGAGCTGCGCAAGCGAGGCGCTGAGGTGATCATGGTGCCATCCGCCTTCACGCTGCAAACCGGCAAGGACCACTGGGAGGTGCTGTTGCGGGCGCGGGCGATCGAGACCCAATGCTACATCGCCGCTGCCGCGCAATGCGGCGGCTTTCCCGCCGGCCGCAGCACCCGCTACAGCTACGGCAACGCGCTGATCGCCGATCCCTGGGGCCAGGTCGTCGCCCGTGCCTCGGACCAGCCGGGCCATGCGGCGGCCGAGATCGACCGCGACTACCTGGCCGCCGTCCGGCAGCGCATTCCCGTTGAGCAGCACCGCGTTTTGGATCGCCACACATGACCATCTCGATCGGCTTTGTCGGCCTCGGCTCCATGGGCTTGCCGATGGCCAGGCAGCTCCTCGCCGCGGGCCACACGGTCTACGGCTACGACGTCGCCAAAGCGCAGCTCGACGCCTTCAAGGAAGCCGGCGGCCAGCCCAAGGCCAACCCGCGCGACGTCGCCGACCTGGTCTCGCTGCTGATCCTCGTGGTCGCCACGGCCGACCAGGCCGAAGCGGCCCTCTTCGGCCCTGAAGGGGGTGCTGCATTGCTCGGCGAAGGCGGGGTCGTCGTCCTGCACAGCACCGTGCCGCCACCCTTCACCGAGAGCCTCGGGGCACGCCTCGACGAGATGGGCCTGCTGCTCCTCGACGCACCGATCAGCGGCGGCCGGGCCGGCGCCGAGGCCGGCACGCTCACCGTCATGGCCTCGGGCAGCGAAGCGGCCTTTGCCGCCGCAGCCCCGGCGCTCGACGCCATGGCCAAGACCGTGCATCGATTGGGCGACCGGCCGGGCATCGGCTCGACCGTCAAGATGATCAACCAGCACCTCGCCGGCGTGCACATCGCGGCTGCCTGCGAGGCCATGGCGCTGGGCACGGCGGCCGGCGCCGACCCCGACAAGCTCTACGAGGTGATCACCGGCTCGGCCGGCAATTCCTGGATGTTCACCAACCGCGTGCCGCACATCCTGGCCCGCGACTTCAGCCCGCTCTCGGCCGTCGAGATCTTCGTCAAGGATCTCGGCATCGTGCTCGACACGGCCAAGGCCAAGCGCTTCCCGCTGCCGCTCGCGGCCATCGCCCACCAGCAGTTCATCGCCGCGGCCGCCGCCGGGTTCGGCCGCGAGGACGACAGTGCCGTGGTCAAGGTCTACGAGAGGCTCACGGGCATCGAGGTCGGCGGCCAGGGCGAGAAAGACTGAGCCTTGGCAACCACCCCGTCCCGTCGGTTCTTCGGCGTCGGCACGCGATTGAACGAGGTCGCCGGCTGGCTGCTGCTGGTGCTGCTCGGCCTGGGCTGCATCGTCGTGCTCCGGCCGTTCTTCCCGTCTTTGCTCTGGGCCACCATCCTGGTCTTCTCGACCTGGCCGCTGCACCAGCGGCTGAAGGCGCTGCTCGGCGGCCGCAACCTGCCCGCCTCGATGCTGATGACGCTGGTCCTGGCCGCAGCACTGATCGTGCCGACGGCGCTGCTCGCCAATGCGCTCGCCGAGACCGCCGAGGATGCCATCATGCAGCTCCGGCATCACTTCCCGGCCGACGGCACAGGTTTCGCCACACTGCCGGCCTGGATCGCCGACCTGCCGCTCATCGGCGGCCTCTTGGCCAATCTCTGGCGGGGCCTCGTCACCAACACCGGTGACCTGCTCGGCACGCTCCTGCCCTACGTGGCGCCGCTGCGCGACGCCGCGATCCGCGGCGGGCTCGGCATCGGCCGCGGCATCATCGAGCTCGCCGTCAGCGTGCTGGTCGCCTTCTTCCTCTACCGCGACGGCGCCCTTGCCGCCGAGCTGCTGCATCGTTCGGTCGGCAGTGTCGTCGGCGAGCGGGCGAAGCACCTGATCGGCGTCGCCGCCGGCACCATCCGCAGCGTCGTCTACGGGGTCATCGGCACCGCCATGATCCAGGCGATGCTGGCGCTGTTCGGCTTCTGGCTCTTGAGCGTGCCGCAGCCCTTCCTGCTCGCCACCTGCGTCTTCGTCCTCGGCCTCTTCCCGGTGGCCGGCTCATCGCTGGTCTGGATTCCGGTGATCATCTGGCAGCTGATGACCGGCCAGCTTATCGCCGGCATCATCATGGCGGTCTATGGCGCCTTGATCATCGGCGGCGTCGACAACTTCCTGAAGCCCTACCTGATCAGCCGCGGCAGCCGGATGCCGTTCCTCCTGGTCTTCTTCGGGGTCATCGGCGGGGTCATGACCTTCGGCATCCTGGGGCTCTTCCTCGGCCCGATGCTGCTGGCGCTCGGCCTGGCGCTCACCCGTGAATGGCTGGAGATGCAGGCCGCCAGCCAGCAGCTCGCCAGCGCCGGTGAATTGGAACAGTTCGAAGAAGCGCCGCGCGACAACAGGCAAAATTGACGCTCCATCGAGCCCGTCCTAGGACGCCCGGACCCTCACCCACCGTTTATTTTTCTGCAGAGCAACAAAACCGTCATGCCCGAGATCTCCGCGTCGAGCCCAGCCAGCGAGGCCGCCCCGCGTTGGCCGTTCTTCCGCGACCAGCCGAGCCGAATCGAGCTCGGGCCCCGTCAGGGTCACGAGCCGAGCACCCTGCCGCCGGTCAAGATCTTCCTCGGCACCGAGGAAGCGCAGTATCGGGCCGAGCGCATCTTCTTCTACTCCATCGAGAAGGTGCGCGACCCCGCCCGCACTTATGAAATCTACCTGATGAAGAACGTGCACGGCTTCGACCGGTCGAAGTGGCGGACGGGCTTCACCAATTATCGCTACGCCATCCCGGAGTGGGCCGGCGGCAGCGGCCGGGCGATCTACAACGACGTCGACCAGATCTACCTCGCCGACCCTGCCCTGCTCTTCGACCTCGAGATGGGCAATCACGGCTACCTCGCGATCTCCGCCAAGGACACCTCGGTCATGCTGATCGATTGCGGGCGGATGGTCGATCTCTGGAACACCAAGACCGCGGCGACCCTGGGCAAGCACGCGCTGATCGACAAGCCGTCGTCGACGCCCGGGCTCTGGGGCGAGCTCGACGGCCACTGGAACGCCCGCGACCAGGAATATGTCGAGGGCCGCACCAAATGCCTGCACTACACGGCCCTGCACCAGCAACCCTGGCAGCCCACGCCGGAGGCCTTCTCCTACCACCCGAACCCGCTGGCCTATGTCTGGCACGATCTGGAGCGTGGCGCCGACGCCGAAGGCTACCAGGTGTTCACAAGAGAAGCCCCGAGCCCCGACTTCGCCGCCACGCTCGCCTTGGCGAATGGCAGCGACGAGCCGGCACCCATACCAGGCCCACTCGCTGCGAAGCTGGCCCGGGATCTGGCAGTCGCCGACGTGCTGGCCGTGCACCTGCCGGGTCAAGCGCCGGACGCGACACTGCCCGGTGACCTCGTGACCCGCGGGCTGGCGATCGACGGCACCGACACGCATTGGCCCGAGGAAGCGGCCGATGCGGTGGTGGCGCCCAACCTGCTGATGGCGCTGCCGCCGGCCGACCTGCCCTGGCTGCTGGACCGATTGTTCACCGCCGCTCGCAAGCTCGTCCATCTCGACGCCACAGGGATAGCGCCGGATGGTCTCGGCAGTGCCGTGTGGTGGCGCCAGCGCGTCGAGGAGATCGCCGCTCGCCACCCGGGCAAGAGCTGGTCGCTGACGGTGGCCGACAAGGGAGCACCGATCCCCGGCACCATCCGCCACTTCACCATGCGCAGCCACGACCTGCCGGCAGACGGCACGACCTTGGTGCTGCTCGACGGTCAGACCGGCAAGAACGGCGAGGTGCGGGCGCTGGGCCGTGCCCTAGCCGACGGGCTCGGGCTCGACTGCACGGAGAAGAGCTGGCGAGAAGCGCCGACGGACAACATCATGGCACCTTGGCCAACCGTCATCGTCGCCGCCGGCAGGCGCTCCGCCAATGTGGCGCTCGAGATCAAGGCAAAGAACGGTGGTGCCACGCGGGTCGTGCAGCTCGGAACCACGGGCCTGCCGCTCGAGCGCTTCGACCTGGTCGTCGCCAACCCGGCCGAGCGCCTGCCTTTTCGCCCCAACACGACGCAGATCACGGCCCCCTTGCAGCCCGCCAATGGGCACCAGGCGGCGGCCGGCGACCATCACGTCCTGGTCATCGGCCCGAGCGCCCAGCCGTTTCGCCGCAAGACCGAGGACCTGGCCAAGCTCGCCCGAGCCTTCGTCGAGCGGCCCGAGGCACCCAAGGCCGTCTGCTTCCTGGCCGGCGTCTCGGCACAGGATCGCGCCACCGTGCTGGCCGCCACGGGTGCCGATCACCGAGCTCGTCGATGACGATCTGCAAGCCGCCATCGACAAGGCGGCCCGCCTCTACGCCACCGGCGAGGATGGCCAGACCCTCACCCGGCTGTGTGCCAGCGGCAAGCCGGTGACGCTGCTGCCATTGCCCTACTGGTATGACGGGATTCCCGGCAACAAGCTGGTGCGCAGCGCCTTGACGCTCGTGATCGGTGGCGGAACGAGCTATCGCGGCACGCCGCACCAGCAGCATCTGCTGGCTCAGTTCGTCGATGGGCTGATCGTCCGCGGCTGGACCAGACTCCCTGTGGATCCCGCACGCCTGCATCGCTCGCTGATCGCGCGCGGCCTCCTGCATCCGCTCGACGAGACCGAGCCCATGGCCTCGCCGCACCCACTCGACGACCTCGAGCGGGTGACAGCGTCGGTCCGCAGCCTCTTGACCCGAGTGCCAGAAGCCGCCTGATCACGGTCCATGAGCTACTCGATTTGGGCGTTGCCGGCACGCCACTCCACGGGCCGCGAGCCCGCCGTGGTCTTGCCGTCGTGCCCTCGAGTCACTAGCTACAGAAGGTCGTTAACGGCATCCAATAATTGGTAGTAGAACATGCTGACCTCCTGGGGACCTTGGAGCAACAAGGCCTATCACCTCGACAAGATGAGCCTGGGTGAACTGATTCGCGCCTTCTTCACCCATTACTCGATCCAGGCCTATCTGGTGCTGGCGACGCTGGCGATTGCCGTCTCGCTGCTGCTGATGACCAGCTTCTGGCAGCCGCTCATGGCCGCCATCGTGACCGCAGCACTCTACCCCCTGGTCGAGTATCTGGTGCACCGCTTCCTCTTGCACTCGACCTTCATGTTCAAGCACCGCTCGACCGCCAAGGTCTGGAAGCGGATCCACTACGACCATCACCAGAACCCGCACGACCTCTCGGTGCTGTTCGGTGCGCTCTACACGACGCTGCCGACCATAGCACTGATCGCCCTGCCGCTGGGGTGGCTGGTCGCCGGCCCGTCCGGCGCCTTCGCCGCGTTCGCTGCCGCCTGCATCGTGTTTTGCGGCTACGAGTTCGTCCACTGCGTCCAGCATCTGCCGTTCACCCCAAGCCTCGGCTGGCTACGCAACCTGAAGAAGCGGCATCTGGCCCACCACTTCCACAACGAGCACGGCAATTTCGGCATCACCAGCAATGTCTGGGATCACGTCTTCGGCACGTTCTACGCCCAGCCGAAGGACCAGCCGAAGAGCGCCACCGTGCACAATCTCGGCTACACCAGCGACGCCCGCGCGCAATGGCCGTGGGTGGCGGAGCTATCGGCCGACGACGACACCTACGCCATCCGTCGCCGCCGCCGCGCCGCCTGAACTCGGCAAGACGGAGCATGGCGTGGTGAGCCAGAGGCCAAGCTCCGTAGCACTGCAATCCATCCACGATCGCGCCGACCTCAAGGCGTTCATCGAGAGCACACGCGCGATCTATGCGGATGATCCCTGCTGGGTGCAGCCGCTCACGCTCGAGCGCCTGGACCATCTGAACCCGAAGAAGAACCCGTTCCTCAAGGACATCGAGGCGGCCTACTGGCTCGTGCTGTTCGATGGCCGCCCGGTCGGCCGCATCTCCGCCCAGGTCAACAAGGCGCATCTCGAGCGCCACCAGGATGCCACAGGCCATTTCGGCTTCATCGAGGCGATCGACGACGAGGAGGTGTTCGGCCTCCTGATCGACACCGCCGCTACCTGGCTTCGCCTGCGCGGCATGGAGCGGATGGCCGGGCCGTTCAGCCTCTCGATCAACGACGAGACCGGCACGCTGCTGAGCGGCTTCGACACACCGCCGCAAATGATGATGCCGCACGGCCAGCCGCATTACGACCGGCGGCTGCATGAGCAGGGCCTGGTCAAGGCCAAGGACCTCATCGCCTTCCGCATCGATGCCCAAGAGCCCTTCCCACGCGCCGCGTCGCGGCTCATCGAACGGACACGAAAGACCGGCGGCCTGACGATCCGACCGCTCGACACCAGCCGGTTCGGCCAGGAGATCGCGCTGATCTGCGACATCTTCAACGACGCCTGGTCGGATAATTGGGGCTTCATTCCCTTTGGCGATGCCGAGGCCCAGTATCTGGCGAAGTCGATCCGGCCGCTGGTCAACGGCAGCAATTTCGCGATCGCCGAGCTCGACGGCGAGCCCGTCGCCATGACCGTCACCCTGCCCAACCTCAACGAGATGATCGCCGATCTCGACGGCCGGCTCTTGCCCTTCGGCTGGGCCAAGCTGCTCTGGCGGCTCAAGGTCACTGGCGTCAAGAGCGGGCGGATGCCGCTGATGGGTCTGCGCAAAAGCTGGCAGGGCACGCTCAAGGGCACAGCCGCTGCGATGGGCGTCATCGAGACCGTGAAGACCTACCACGCCGGCCGCGGCGTGCTCGAGGGCGAGCTGAGCTGGGTGCTGGAGGACAATCAAGCCGTCCAGCACATGATCGCGGCCGTGGGTGCTGTCCCCTACAAGACCTACCGAGTCTACGAGAAAGCGATCTGACATGGCCCTGGCGCTGTGACCGGGGCGGAGCTCACGACCCTCGTGCTCGCCGGCGAGCGCGCCGAAGGCGATCCGATGGCCAGGGCCGCCGGTGTTGCGCTCAAGGCGATGCTGCCGGTGGCCGGCCAGCCGATGCTGGCACGGGTCGTGGGAGCACTCCGCGCGACGCCCTCGATCGGCCGCATCGTGGTCAGCATCCCGCGTCCGGCGCCGGCCGAGGAGCTCGGCGTCGAGGCGATCATGACCGAGGCGTCGCCGAGCCTGTCGGTCTTGGCCGCCATCGACCAACTGCCGAGCCCGCTGCTCGTCACCACCGCCGATCATGCGCTGCTGACGCCGGAGATCGTCCAGCGCTTCGTCGATCTGGCCACTGCCACCGACGACGCCGATCTCATCGTCGGCATGGTCGAGCGCGCGGTAATCGAGCGCCTCGTGCCCGAGACCCGGCGGACCTATTGGCGGTTCAAGGGCGGTGCCTATTCCGGTGCCAACCTCTTCTTGCTCAAGACCCCGCGCGCCAGGACAGCCGTCGCCTTCTGGCGCCGGGTCGAGACCCAGCGCAAGCAACCATGGCGGATCGTCCGTGCCTTCGGGGCGAAGCTGCTGCTCGGCTATCTGTTGGGCCGGTTGTCGCTGGATGAGGCGATGGAGCGGGCGTCCGACCGGCTCGGCTGTCGCGTCCGGGCCGTGACCCTGCCCTTTGCGGAGGCCGCGATCGACGTCGACAAGCCGGCCGACC
Organism: uncultured Alphaproteobacteria bacterium; assembly: GCA_942491185.1. Classification (GTDB taxonomy): domain Bacteria; phylum Pseudomonadota; class Alphaproteobacteria; order Geminicoccales; family Geminicoccaceae; genus SLRI01. The sequence continues at coordinate 379,586 of CALOAB010000004.1, forward strand.
TCGCCCTGGTCGAGCGCCTGCTCCTGGATCGCCAGGACCATCCAGATGGCCAGCAACCAGCAGCCGAGCCGGCCCGCCCATGAGTCTCATCGACCTCGCCCATATCACCGACGTGCATCTCGGGCCGGTGCCCCGGGCGCATCTGGGTGAGCTGTTGAGCAAGCGGGCGCTGGGCTACCTCTCCTGGCACCGTCGCCGCCATCTTCTGCACCGGCAGAGCGTGCTGGACGCCCTGGCGGTGGATCTCGCCGCCGACCCGCCGGATCACATCGCGGTCACCGGCGACCTCGTCAATCTAGCACTACCGGGCGAGTTCGAGCAGGCGGCGCGCTGGCTGGCAGCCACCGGCACAGCCGCCGAGGTGACCCTGGTGCCCGGCAATCACGATGCCTACACCGGCAAGAGCTACCGCCAGGGCTGGACCCGCTGGAGCGCCTACATGCAGGGCGACGGCCAGGCGGTTGGCGGCACGTTCCCCTTCGTCCGCGAGATCGGCCCAGGCCTCGTTCTCGTCGGCCTCTCGAGCGCCGTGCCGAGCCCCATCGGCTTCGCTTCGGGCCAGCTCGGGCCCACCCAGCTCCTGGCGCTGGACAAAGTCCTGGCCGAGCTCGGCGATGCCGGGCTTTGCCGGGTCGTCATGATCCATCATCCGCCGCTGGGGCCCCTGATCCGCCGCCGCCGCGCGCTGAAGGACGAGCTGGCGCTGCGCGTCGTGCTCGCCAGGCGCGGCGCCGAGCTGATCCTCGCCGGCCACCAGCACAGCTTCCTCCTGGGCACCCTGCCGGGCCCCGAGGCACCCGTACCGATCATTGCCGGGCCATCGGCCTCGCTCGTCCAGAGCCACCCGGAGGCCGGCGGCTATCTGCGCTACGCCATCGACCTTGCGGGCGACCGCCCGTCCATTACACTGCAGCTTCGACGCTTCGATCCCACCAGCGGCGGCCTCGTGATCGAGCGAACCGGCCTGCTCGAGATTGCCGGCGACAGGCTCGCCATCCGGCCCACGGACTGGCCGAAAAACAAGAGGGAGATCGCGTCCGCCGCAGCCGTCGGCGCCGGCGCCCGATGACGTCCATGCTCGCGACAATCGACCGCTACCTCCTGGGTCAGGTCATGCGCCCGATGCTGGCCGCAATTCTGATCACGCTGCTCGCCATGCTGGCCGAGCGGGCGCTGCGCGTCATCGATCTGGTCCTCGGCTGGCGCGGCTCGCTCGCCATCGTCGTCGAGATGATGAGCTACCTCATCCCCCACTACATGGTGTTCGCGCTGCCGGCAGCGCTCTTCTTGGGCATCATGCTCGCCATTGCGCGGCTGTCCAAGGAAGCCGAGGTCGACGCCATGCGCGCTGCCGGGATCGGCCTGGCGCGGATCACCCGGCCGCTGATGCTCCTCGCCTTCGTCGTGCTGGTCCTGCACCTGGTGCTGGTGAGCCACCTGCAGCCCTATGCGCGCTACGCCTACCGCGCCGCCGCCTTCGCCATCACCAACGCCTCGTTCCAGACCCTGCTGCGCCCGGGCCAGTTCATCACGCTGGGTCAGACCACCTACCGGGTGGACCGGCTGAGCGAGGACCGCGAGCAGTTCGAAGGCATCTTCCTGTTCTCAGAGGCCGACGCTGACGGGACCATCGTGATCACCGCCGAAGACGGCCGGATCGAGGAGCAGGGTGTGCTGGTGCCGCTGCTGCTGCACCTGGAGAACGGCGTCCAGCAATTTGTGCCGCGGCCGGTCGAGGGCGAGAATGGGGGCACATCCTCGAGCAACGGCACGCCGCCACTGACACTCCGCTTCGGCAGCTTCACCAGCGACCTCTCGGGCAGCGAGCCAGAGGCGTTCCGGCCACGCGGCGACCACGAGCGCGAGCTGACGATCCCGGAGCTGTTCGGCTTCATCGGCAAGCCCATCGAGCTCCTGCCCGAAGAAATCAAACCCTGGGAAATCGAGTCCGAGCTCTCGGCCAGGCTCGTGCGCAACCTGTCGATCCTCTTCGTGCCCCTGTTTGCCCTGCCGCTCGCCCTCTCGCCACGCCGCGCCAAGCGATCTTACGGCTTTCTCATCGGCGTCATCATCGTGGTCGGCTACAACCAGATCATCAGCACCGGCGAGTCGCTGGCCGACAACAATGAGCTGTCGTCGCTGATCGGCATCTGGCTGCCGTTTGTCGCCTTCGGCCTGGCGACCACCGCCTTCTTCATCCATTCCGCCAGGCGGGTTCCCGATCCCGGCAAGTCCTCGCTCTTGGGCACGACCATCGATGCGACGGTCAGCATGATCGCCCGACGCCTGCCCTGGCGGGCCGCCTCGTGAAGCTGCTGACCCTGTATCTCAACCGTATCGTGCTGGTCCGCCTCACCGTGGTGACGATCGCCATGGTGCTGTTCGCCATGCTCTTCGACCTGATGGATGCCTCGGACGATCTGATCCGCCGGGACGGCCCGGCGATCGTCACGTTCAGCCACTACTTCGTGCTGCGCTTTCCGAGCGTGCTCAACGAGATCCTGCCCTTTGCAGCGCTGGTCGGCAGCCTGTTTGCCGCCGCCGAGCTGATGCGCAACGGCGAGCTGACCGTGTTCTGGGCGTCGGGCATCTCGCCTTTGGGCGTGGTGCTGCGCCTCTTGCCGATCTGCCTTCTGGTCCTCGGCATCAAGCTCGCCAATGACGACATGCTGGTGCCCGGCACGGTGCAGGAGCTGCGCAGCTGGCAGGTCGGCTTCTTCAGCGGCGGCGTCGAAGGCTTCGTCGGCGACAATCTCTGGGTCGCCAGCGACACCCGCTTCATCCGCCTGCCGCGCCTCGACTGGGGCAAGACCGAGGTGGACGACGTGCTGATCCTCGAGCGCGACGACGTCGGCAACCTGGTCGAGCGAACGACCGCTGCGCACGCCGTCCTCGAGCCCGGCGCCTGGCGGCTCTCCGGCGTCGAGCGCAGCCGCGTCGGCGACGGGCGCATCGTCCGCGAGGACGAAGCCGTGTTCGAGAACACGATCGACCTCGAGCGGCTGCGCGTCGCCGCCAACCCGCCGCAGGAGGTGGCGCTGGCCGACCTCGTCGATATCGTCCGCAATGACGGCTACGGCGTCGTCACCACCCAAGGCCATGTCACCGCCATCTACCACCGCCTGTTCGGCGCAGCGCAGCCGATGCTGATGATCATGCTGGCCTTCAGCCTGGCCCGCCGGGTCACCCGGCAAGGCGGTGTCGCCGGACTCTTCATCAAGGGCATCACGCTCGGCTTCGGCTTCGTGATCCTGAGCGGCCTGACGCTGGCGCTGGCCGAGGCCGGTTTTCTCGGCCCACTGGTCGCTACCGCAGGCCCGATCCTGCTCCTGGCAGCAATCGTCGTCCTCCTGCCGCTCCGCGAGGAACGCGGCCGATTCTTGCGCTTCAGGCCACGCCACGCCTGATGCGTATCGGCCTGTTGAGCAACACCAGGAGCGAGCGCAACCGCAAGGGCATGACCGGCCTGGCGGCGGTGATCGACCAGGCGCCGGAGATCCTGCATCGCCCGTTCCGTCCCGAAGAGGGCTTCGGCCCGCCCTTGCGCGCCATGGCCGAGGCCGGCGTCGAGCTCGTCGTGGTCAATAGCGGCGACGGCACGGTGCACGGCGTGCTCACCGAGCTGCTCGCTCACCAGCCCTTCGCCACCGTGCCGCGACTCGCCATCCTGCCGCGCGGCATGGCCAATATGAGCGCCGCCGATTGCGGGCTGAAAGGGTCCGGGCCGGACACCCTGGAGCGACTGCTGACCGCCTGCAGGCGCGGCACGCTCGACGACCACCTGGCCCCGCGCCACGTGCTCAAGGTCGACTATGCCGATGACCAGGTGGCGCCACGCGGCATGTTCATGGGTGCTGCCGGCATCGTCGACGTCATCAATCACGTCAAAGGCAAGCTGCACAGCCGCGGCGTCAAGGGCGAGTGGAGCCACGCCGCAGCCATTGTCGGCCTGCTCACCGGGGTGGTCACCAAGGGCTACGCGGCGCTCGGGCTCGAGCCGCACCAGGTCGGCGTCGCCGCTGACGGGATGCCGCGCCAGGACGAGCGGTTGCTGATCCTCATCGCCACCAGCCTGGAGCGGTTGGTGCTGCGCTCGCGGCCGTTCTGGGGCACTCGAGGCCGGCCCATCCGCCACATGCGCATCGGCTACGAGCCCAAGCGCCTGATCAGACTGGCGCCGCGCATCCTCTACGGCGACGACGGCCGAAAGCTGCCCGAGAACGACTACCGCAGCGGCGGCGCAGCCCGGCTCGACCTCTGGCTCGACGCCCCCTTTACGATCGACGGCGAGTTCTTCACACCGAGCCCTGACCGGCCGGTGCGCATCACCGCCGACGAAATCGTCCGCTTTGTCAGGCTCTAGCCAAGTGCCCGCTGAACCAGCCACCCTCGAGCAGCTGATCGAGTCCGAGCTCGACGTACCCATCCCCGACGCCGTCGCGGCCATCGCCACGGCGGCGCGCGCCCGGCACGGCCAAGGTGTCTCGGCCATCCTCTTCTACGGCAGCTGCTACCGCGACGGCATCGTCGAGGACCGGCTGGTCGACCTCTATCTCCTCGCCGACGACTACCGCTCAGTGCACACCAATCGGATCAGCGCTCTCGCCAACCGGCTGGTGCCGCCCAATGTCTACTATCTCGAGACCGAAAGCGGCGGGCAAACCGTGCGCTGCAAATACGCGCTGCTCACCATGGCCCAGCTCGCGGCCAAGGTTTCGATGACCACGGACAACCCCTATTTCTGGGCCCGCTTCGCCCAGCCCACCGGCCTCGTCTGGTGCCGGGATGCGGCCACCAGGGAACGCGTCATCGACATCATGGGCAAGGCCGTGCGCACCACCTTCGCCGCGGCCCGGGCGCTCACCCACGACATGGCGGCGTCCGAGGCGCTCTGGACCATGGTCTTCATGGAGACCTACCGGACCGAGCTTCGGGCCGAGAAGCCCTACCGCGCCGCCGAAATCTACCAGAGCGGGGCCAAGCGCTACGACCGGATCACCAAGGCGCTCATCGCCGAAGGCATCAAGCCGCGCCCGCGCTCCTGGGCCGTGACCCGCCGCAACGGCAAGGCGCTCTCGATCCTTCGCCTGATCAAGGCCGCCTTCACCTTCACCGCCGGCGCCGACTACCTCGCCTGGAAGATCGAGCGCCACTCCGGCACCCACATCGAGCTCACCGACTGGCAACGCCGCCACCCGATCCTCGCCTCGCCGCCGATCCTCTGGCGCCTGCTCCGCAGCAAGGCGGTGCGCTGAGGCCCTGCACGGTACGATTAGAGCCCAGCCTTGCGAAAACCATCGAGCAGGTGACGCTGGTGCTCCGCACCGGTGACGCTGCTGGCGTAGATCTCACTATCGAAGAACGGACTGACCCGGCGCAATTGCACGGCCGAGCTTTCGGCTGCATCGTTCTCGCCTAGCTGGGCGTGCGCCGCCGCCAGAATGGCATGTGGGGCTGGATCCTCGTCGAAGTTGCCAGTGAAGCGATCGAACAGAGCAATGACGTCGGCGTAGCGACCGGCAAGGTAGTAGGCCTGCCCGAGGTCGACGAGCCACCAGGCGAGCGGGTGGGGGTCGAGCTCCAGCGCGAGCTCCAGCGACCCGACCGCCGCCTCCGGCCGGCCGGAATTGAGCATGATATTGCCGCGAATCCCATGGCTGAGCGCATCGTTGGGATTGAGCGTCAATGCACGGTCGATGACCGCTTCGGCCGTTGCGAAGTCTCGATGAAACGCGAGTATGAAAGCGCGCAACGCTTGGCCGGATGCGTTGCGATCATCGAGCTCGATCGCCCGGGACGCCGAATCTTGTGCCTGATCGACGGCACGATGCGGCCACTGCGTCCACCCCCAGAGGAAATCGTTCAGCTGGGTCCAGCCGAGACCGACATACGCATCGGCATAGCCCGGATCGATGGCAATCGCCCGCTCGAAGAACGACCGCGCGTCGTAGTTGGCGCCGCGCTCGACCCGGCGCAGCAGGCTGCGGCCCCGCAGCACGAGGTCGTAGGCCCCAAGGCTCTCGGTGGGCCTGGCCAGCGCGTCTGCCTGCTCCAACCGGGTCACGCGCACCGCGAGCGCGGCCACCACCTGCTGCGTGATCCGGTCCTGGACCGCAAAGATATCCTCGAGCTGGTCATCGAAACGCTCGGACCAGAGGAGAACCCCCCGCTGGGCGTCGGTCAGCTCGACGGAGACGCGCAGCTGATCGCCCGACTGGCGGATCGTGCCGCCGACGACGTAGCGTGCGCCCAGCTCCTCAGCCAGCGCATCGAGCTCGACGGCGCGTCCCTTGAAGGGCGCAACAGCGCTCCACGAGAGCACCAGCAGCCCAGAAAAGCGCCCCAGCGCCCGGATGATGTCCTCGCTCACCCCGTCGCTGAAGTAATCCTGAACGCCAGCACCGCTTTGGTCCCTGAAGGGAAGAACGGCGATCGTCGGCTTGCCGATGCCGGCCACGACTGTGTCGGCGCCACTCTTCCCGTCCGAGATCGCGACGTCACCGCCTGTCGGCAGCCAATTCGGCGCCAGCGCGACCACGGCGCCAAGAGCCAGAACCGCCGCGGTCGCGGCCAGGGCCACGCGCCATGTCTTTCGACGGCCTGGAGCCGGTCGTCGGCTGCGGCTCTCGCCCGCCCCTCCGGCAACGGCATAGACCCGGATCGGCTCGGCGATGTTCTTGACGTGGCACAAGCCTCGATCGGTGAAACCCACATCGAGCTTGCCGGCCGCTTGATCGCGCACCGCACCGGCAACCACGATTCCGCCGGGCTCGGCCAGCGCTTCGAGCCGCGCCGCTACATTCACACCGGTACCGAAGATATCGTCGCCGTCGACGATGACATCGCCGAGATTGAGCCCGATCCGAAACAAGAGCTGCTCTTCCGGCGGCACACCGGTATTGCGCTCGGCAATGGCCCGCTGCATGGCGATCGCCGCAGTGAGCCCCTCCGTCACGCTCGTGAACGTTGCCAGCACGGCATCACCGGCGGTGCCGATCAACCTGCCGCCATGCTTGTCGAGAGCCGCATCGATCAATTGGCGCGACGCCATCAGCCGCGCATGCGTGCCGGCCTCGTCGAGCTCCATCAGCCGGCTGTAGCCGGCGACATCGCCATGCAGAACGACCGCGAGCCGGCGCATCGGGCCCTCAGGCCCAGCGCCGCCTGCATGCTCTGCTTCAGCCATCACCGCAGTCTCGCTGATCGACACCTCACCAATCGGTGACTTGCCGACCTTAGCACATGCTGCGACACTTTATCCTGTCGTCGTTGTATCTTTCACCGTCTCGCGGGTCGCGCGTTGCTTCAGATCGTCCGCAGACGGCGAGGAGTGCCCATGTCCCGCACGCTCAACCTGATACTCGCGGCCGCGCTCTTTTTGGCAAGCATCACGGCATGGGTGCCGGCGGCGCAGGCCGACGAGGCGATCAACACCACCGCCGACAATGTCGCCATCCTCGGCTACGACGCGGTTGCCTATTTCACGGAATCCCAGCCACGCCAGGGTGATCCCCAATTCGAGCATGTCTGGCAGGATGCCCGCTGGCGTTTCGCCTCGGCCGAGCACCGCGACCTGTTTGCCGCCGACCCGCGCCGCTACGCGCCGCGTTATGGCGGTTTCTGCGCCGGCGCCATGGCGCTGGGCTGGAAAGCGCCGATCGACCCCGAAGCCTGGACGATCATCGACGACCGGCTCTATCTGGCCTTCAACAAGCCGGGTATCGACGAGTTCGCCACCGAGCCGGATACCAACATCGCCAAGGCCGACGCCAACTGGGAGCAGCTCGGCCAGACCGAATAGCCGGCTCAACCGCCAGTCGCCGCCTGCCGACGAGCGTACCGGCGACCCATCAAAGACCAGCCTTGCGCAAGCCCTCCAGCACATGGCGACTTTGCTCGGGCGTGCCGAGCAGGCTCGCGAACGCCTCGGCATTGAAGAACGGAGCCGTCCGGCGGAGCCGATCGACTGCCGCGGCCGCTTGATCGCCCTGGTCGAGCTGCGCATGTGAAGCGGCGAGGATGGCGTGCCACAGCGGCTCCTCACGGACCTCGTCGTCGAACCGATCGATCAGCGCGATCGCATCGGCGTAGCGGCCTTCCAGGTAGTAGGCGCCGACAAGGCTCTGCAGCGAATCGACCGTCGGATTCGGATCGATCTGCAGCGCCAGCTCCATCGACGAACGCGCCACATCGGGGCGACCGGTGAAGATCGCCACGCTCGCGCGGATCGCCAGGCTCTCGGCGCTGTTGGGATTGAGGTCGATCGCCCGATCGATCTCGCGCTCGGCGCCCGCAAAGTCGCCCTTGAACTTCAAGACATCGGCCTGCAGCGCATGGGCCGAAGCGTTCTGCGGATCGAGTGCGATCGCGCGCGATGCTTCCGCGTCGGCCGCAGCCAAAGCGCGATCGGGCCACTGCGTCCAGCCGAACTTGATATCGTTGAGGTAGGTCCAGCCGCGCTCGACATGCGCATCGGCATAGTCCGGATCGATGGCAATGGCGCGCTCGAACATCTCCCGCGCCTCGAAATTCGTGACACGCTCGAGGCGACGCAGCAGGTCTCGGCCGTGCAGCACGAGATCATAGGCGCCGAGGCTCTCAGTGGGCTTGGCGAAGGACTGGGCTTGCTCCGCCTGCGTGACCCGAATGGCGAGCGCCGCCACCAGCTGCCGGGTGATCCGATCCTGCAGCTCGAAGACATCGGCCAGCTCCTCGTCGAAGCGCTCGGACCAGAGCAGCACACCGCCCTCGGCGTCGCTCAGCTGGACATTGACCCGGAGCCGGTCGCCCGCCCGCTGGATCGATCCGCTCACGACGTAGCGGGCACCCAGCTGCGCCGCCAGGTCGTCGAGCGGCGCCGGTCCGTCCTTGTAGGGCGCAACCGCGCTCCAGGAGAGCACCAGCAAGCCCGAGAAACGGCCGAGCGCGCTGATCACCTCCTCGGTCACGCCGTCGCTGAAATACGCCTCGGCCGCCTCGCCGCTACGATCCTCGAACGGCAGCACCGCGATCGTGGGCTTGCCCGCAGGGGCAACGGCCTCGGCGGGTGCCTCGTCGGCCGGCGCCACCACCTCCGATTCGCCGACCAGGCCCAACGGCCCAAAGGTCAGGAATGCACCGAGCCCGCCCACGACGATCACCGCGAGCACGGCTGCCGGCACCAGCATTCGGCGGCGCGGCCGGCGGCGACGCGCACCGCTCGACGACGTGCCGACGGCGAAGACGCGAACGGGCTCCTCGATGTTCTTCAGGCTGTGCGCGCCCAAATCCTCGAACGCGACATCGAGCGAACCGGCGCGCTTGCCGGCGAGCTGGTCGTGCACCGCGGCTGAGACGGCAATGCCGCCGGGCTCCGCCAGCGCCTCGATACGCGCCGCCACATTCACGCCGTTGCCGAACACGTCGTCACCATCGACGATGACGTCGCCGAGATTGAGCCCGATGCGAAACGCCAGCTGCTGGTCGGCCGGCAACGCCGCGTTGCGCTCGGCGAGTGCGGCCTGGATCTCGACCGCCGCCGTCAGCGCCTCGACGACGCTCTCGAAGATGGCGAGCACGGCATCGCCCGCGGTCCCGACGACGCGGCCACGATGCCGAACGAGCCGCTCGTCGATGACCTGTCGACAGGCCATCAGCCGGGCGTGCGTGCCGGCCTCGTCGATACCCATGAGCCGACTGTAGCCAGCGACATCGGCATGCAGGATGGCTGCCAGCCGCCGCGTTGTGCTGCCGCCGGAAATCTGGTCCACAGAACCGGTTTCAACCACGATGCTCTCTCAACGGCCTACCTTCGGACAACATCACGAATCATTGACTTGCCTGTCCCGGCAGCAACTGCAATTTATGCAAGTACGCCAAGTGATTTGGTAGGCTTAACAGATTCTTGGAGTCGCGTATGGCCCTCGCCCCGACGAACCGCGCCCTGGCCGCCGTCTTCGGCGCCGCTCTCGGCATGGCAACCCTCGTCGTCCAGGCTGGCGAGGCGGTCAACACCTCGCCCGACGATGTCGCCATCCAGGGCTATGACCCGGTCGCCTACTTCACCGAATCACGCCCGGTAAAGGGCGACCCCGCCATCGAGGAAGAGTGGCAGGGTGCCCGCTGGCAGTTTGCCACGGCCGAGAACCGCGCCTTGTTTTCCGAGAACCCCGACCAGTACGCCCCGCGCTACGGCGGCTTCTGCGCCGGCGGCGTTTCGCTCGGTCGCAAGGCACCGATCGACCCGGAGTCATGGGTGATCGTCGACGGCAAGCTCTTCCTCGGCGGCTCGAGCAACGCCATCGACTACTTCACCACCGATGGCGAGGACCGGATGGCCAAGGCCGACACCAACTGGGAGCAACTCGGCCAGACCGAGTGAGCGACAGATCGGCCTGATCGCCGGCCGCCGTGACGAGACCGGCGGTTCAGTCGGTCGTCGTCATTCCCTTCCCTGTGCTGAGACGAAGCGGGTCGAGGAAGCTCGGCTCGAACCCCGCAAGCTGGACCAAGCGGTCACGATCGTGGAACGCCACGTAGCCTTGCTTGAAGGTCAACGCACCCATGCGGCGGAGCTCGCGCAGCATGCGGTTCACGTGGATCGACGTCAGCCCCAGCGCGTCGGCCAGATGCTCCTGGGTCAGCGGACAGCGAAAGCCGTCGTCTCCGGCCAAGAGAACGAGCTTCAAGCGCTCGCCCAGCTCGAGCAGGAGATGAGCCAAGCCGGCCATCGCCGAGCGGCGACCGGTGCTCACCAGATGCTGCTGGATGATCGCCTTCTCGCGGGCGCCCGACCAATGCAGTAGCTGCGACAGCCGCCCGGGCGCGTGCTCCAATTGCTCCAGCGCTCGCTCGTCGAGCTTGCCGACCAGGCAATCGGTCAGCGTGACCGCGACTGTCCCGGGCACGGGAATAACGCCGAAATGACTGCCGACGAGATCGCCCGGCAGATGAAAATCGATGATCTGCCGGCTGCCGTCGGCCAGGAGATGATAGGAGTGGGCCCAGCCATTGCCGATGACCACCGGCGGCCGGCCGATCGTCTCGCCATCGACCAGCGGCACCCGTGCCGGCACGAGCTGCTGACGTTGCTCCAGTGCCGCAAGGCGTGGGATGTCCTCTTCGGCGAGCAGGCCGATACCGGTGAACTTGCGCACCAGTGCGGTGATCCCGCGGCTCAACGGCTCGGCATTCTTCACCGGCTGCGGTGGGCGCTCGGCCAGCTTGTCGAGCAGCAGATCGCGGTTCTCGCTGGCCAGTAGGTCAGCCGCCAGGCTCTTCTTGCCGTTGAGCGCGAACGAGGCGCCGGTAAGGCCGACGATGTCGCCGGCAACATCGCGCAGCGGCTCGAGATGCACATCGAAGCGAAACGTGCCTTGGTCGGTCTCGATGGTCACCACCTCGCGGACCGCCTTGCCGGTCTCGATCACCTGCCGCTTGAGCGCTTCCACCTCGGTCGCCGAGTTCGCTGGCATGAGCTCCGCATCGGTCCGACCGAGCACGGCGGCCGTGTCGTAACCGATGGTCGGGTTGTGAATCCACGTGTAGCGAAGCGCCCGGTTCTGCTGAAACAGTGTTATGGCGGTGTCGGCAAGGGCCACCTCCAGGCGGCGCCTGCTCGTCTCGAGCGCCTGCTCGCGCTCCTTCAGCTCGGTGATGTCGAGCAGCAGACCCGCGGTGCGAATGGCACGGCCCGCGGAATCTCGATAAATCACGCCACGCAGCTCGAGCCACACGATCGAGCCGTCCGCCTTGAGCATCCGAAAGCTGTCGCGCAGGAACCCGCGGCCCGGATCGGCCAGGGCCGCGTCGGTCGCGGCAATCGCCCTTGCGGCGTCATCGGGATGGTAGCGGGCCTCGATCTCATCGAGTTGCGTCGGCGTCTCGCCCGGCAAGCCGAACAGGCCGGCGATGCCCCGCGACATGACGATCTGGCGCGTGCGCAGATCGGCGTTCCATTGATTGACACCGACCACCGTCAAATCGACGTCCGGGTCGTCGGTCGGACGCGTCGGCGTCGACGGCTCAGACGTTCCGCCTATCCCATCACTGGCTCCATTGCCATCATCCCCCGACGCGGTGCCCTTATCAACGCCCGCCACACAATTCTCCCAAGATAGCCAGGAAATCGCCAAAACTGAACAAAATGATTGCCCGAGGCGTGAGCCGTGCAAACGCCTCGCTGGGCCGTTGAGCCGAACGACAGCTTCACGGCCCCTCGGCCCGGACGAATTGACGGCTGGCGGGCATCGGCCTTGACACCGGATGCCGCAACGTTGGCCGACCAGGAGTCGGCAATCGCAGGGCGTCTCGCCCGCAACGCGCTGATCACGGCACAGCCTCGCGATCTTGCGTGTAGGCGACGTACATCAGACGCAGCCAGCTGGTCATGCGAGACGTCGCCTCGCGATCACGGCCAGGCTCACGGCCTACCTGGGGTAGCGCCAACTGCCCGCTCTGGCGCGCGATCATCTGGCAGAGCACCCGCCGGCGCTCAGGATCGACGATGTCGCCCTGCAGCGCCTGGTAGAGAGCGACGTTCAAATGCTTGATGAACGCGATGTCGTCCGCGAATGCACCAACAGGCAAGTGCCGCGCGATGCTCGGTCCACGACCCTCTTCATCGGCCGATTGCAGCTGCGTGATCAGCTCCGCTCGCGCCGTGCAGACGAGGTCGCGAATGTCGGCCACGCCGCAGCCGAGGCTCTGGGCCAGCGTGGCCTCACTGCATCCCGCACCATCGCTGAGGAACAGCACCTCGCGCTCGACATCCAGGAGTCCGTGCATCGCCGCTTGCAGCCGAGCCCAGATCACGCTCGTGCCGGCAGCAAGCACCGGCGGTGGCACGACAGTGACAGCGCTGGCGCCACTGCCGACGAAGACCGCGCGCTGACGGGCGAGCAAGTGGGCCAGGAGCTCGCCCTGCTGCGGCATGCGCCAATCCTCGACGAAGCCCGAGGCGATCGTCTGTCGCACCAGCGCGCCTGCAGCAACGGGATCGCCGGTGCGCAACAAGGCCAACGCCCGCAACAAGGGGACGAAGGTCATCGACTGGGCAAGGTAGGGCAGGCGAGCACCTGGCCGCCACTCGTGCGCACGAAATGCGCGATGCCCGCCAGCCTGCCGGCAACCGTTGAAGCGCATTTGCGTGTCCTCCAAGTCAGCACCGCCGAACTCAGGCGGGCGCCCGGCACCCCTTGACGCTAAATGCAAACGGTTCCGCCGCACTAATCTAGATTAGCAAGAATGATACTATGAGCCTGCCCGAAAAGCTTCCGAGGCATTTCATGAGCTTGGCAGCGAGCAGATGCGAGGAATTGGTCGGTCGTCGATGCTGACGAGCATCGTCGGCGCCGACAAGCGGCGACAAAGCCGTGGAGCTGCGGGGTCCGCACAGCCCCGCAGCGTGCCAAGCTCACCTGCGGTCAGCTTGCGATCGGCTCCGGCCTTGGTCGCCGAGCTTGCCCGATGCCCCAGCATCGGGCCGCGCTCGGCTCCAGCAAGGGCGGTCGATCGCAAGCTCGATGAAATGCCTCGGAAGCTTTTCGGACAGGCTCTTAGGGTGCTGCTTGCTCAGGGCGCGCATCGACGAAGAGGTCAAGCGCAACGCCAGACAGGCGATCTTGGGTCATCAGAGGCCGGCTCGATGGCGGCTTGCCGCGTGCCGATGCCGACGACGCCGCAAACCCGCATGTCCGCTTCGCGCCCAGGCGATCGCCCAGGTCCGTTTGCGTGCATCAGGGCGCGACGCAGCCGCATCGGATCCAGCACCATGACCGAGACCGTCGTCAGCTCAGCCACGAAGACCGTCCGCATCGGCTTCGATGCGCCTTTTTGCGTCATCGGCGAACGGATCAACCCCACCGGCCGCAAGCGACTGGCAGCCGAGATGGCCGCCGGCGACTTCACCACGGTCGAGGCCGACACGCTGGCCCAGGTCGCCGCCGGCGCCCAGATGCTCGACGTCAATGCCGGCATCCCGCTCGCCGACGAGCCGGCGATCCTCGCCAGCACCATCCAGCTGGTCCAGTCCCTGACCGACCTGCCGCTCTCCATCGACAGCTCGATCGTCGCAGCATTGGAGGCCGGCCTCGCCGTCTACCAGGGCCGCCCGCTGGTCAACTCGGTCACCGGCGAGGAGGAGCGCCTCGAGGTCGTCCTGCCGTTGATCAAGAAATACGACTGCGCCGTGGTCGCCATCTCCAACGACGAGACCGGCATCAGCGAGGACCCCGACGTCCGCTTCGCGGTGGCCAAGAAGATCGTGCAGCGCGCCCAGGATTTCGGCATCAAGCCCTGCGACATCGTCGTCGACCCGCTGGTCATGCCGATCGGCGCCCTGGGCCAGGCCGGCAACTCGGCCTTCCGCCTGATCCGTCGGCTCCGCGAGGAGCTGAAGGTCAACACCACCTGCGGCGCCTCGAATGTCAGCTTCGGCCTGCCCAACCGCCACAGCCTGAACGCCGCCTTCCTCTGCATGGCCGCATGCGCCGGCATGACGTCCGCCATCATGAACCCGCTGCACGCCGAGGAGATGGGTGCGGTGATGGGCGCCGACGTCATGCTCGGCAAGGACCGCGACTGCCGCCGCTGGCTGCGCACCTACCGGGAGCCCCAGGCCGAAGGCACCGGTGCCCGCGCCGATCGCGGCGAAAGGCGCCGCAAGCGGGCCTGATGCGATGAGCGAGCAGCCCCTCGTCGTCTTCACCCCCTCGGGCAAGCGCGGCCGCTTCCCCAAGGGCACAGCCCTGCTCGCCGCCGCCCGCCAGCTCGGCGTCGACATCGACAGCGTCTGCGGCGGCCGCGCCATCTGTGGCCGCTGCCAGGTGACCGTGGCCGAAGGCAGCTACCCCAAGCACGGGCTGGAGAGCGCCGCCGGCCATCTCGGCCCAACCACCGCCACCGAAACCCGCTTCGACGCGCGCAAGGGCCTGACAGCCGGCCGCCGCCTCTCCTGCCAGGCCACGCTCGAGGCCGACGCGCTGATCGACGTCCCGCCCGAGAGCCAGGTCCACAAGCAGGTCGTCCGCAAGCGCGCCGAGGTCCGCGACATCCAGCTCGATCCCGTGCTCCGCCTCCACTATGTCGAGGTCACCGAGCCCGACATGCACGACGCCCGCGGCGATTTCGAACGGCTCAAGGAAGCGCTCCGCGACCAGTGGGGGCTGACCGAGCTCACCATCGACCTCAAGACGCTGCAGGCCCTGCAAGGCAAGCTCCGCGCCGGCGACTGGAAGCTCACCGCCATCGTCCACGACCGAAAGCGCATCATCGCCACCCGCCCCGGCTTCTTCGACCAGGCCTTCGGGATCGCCGTCGACATCGGCTCGACCACCATCGCCGCCCACCTCTGCGACCTGCAGACCGGCGCCGTCCTCGCGTCGTCCGGCATGATGAACCCGCAGATCCGCTTCGGCGAGGATCTCATGTCCCGCGTCTCCTACGTCATGATGCACAAGGGCGGCGACGTGGAGATGACCGACATCGTCCGCGGCACGCTCAACGCACTGTTCTCACAGCTCGCCGCCGAGGCGATGATCGACCCCAACGACATCTTCGAGCTGGTCTTCGTCGGCAACCCGGTCATGCACCACCTCCTGCTCGGCATCGACCCGACCGAGCTCGGCGGCGCCCCCTTCGCGCTCGCCACCGACAGCGCCATCGAGCTCTACGCCACCGAGATCGGCCTCACCTCGATCAACGATTCCGCCCGCGTCTACACGCTGCCCTGCATCGCCGGCCATGTCGGCGCCGACACCGCGGGCGTGCTGCTCTCCGAAGGCCCGCACCTCCAGGACGAGATGATGCTGGTGGTCGATGTCGGCACCAATGCCGAGATCGTGCTGGGCAACCGCCGCCGCCTCCTCGCCTGCAGCTCGCCCACCGGCCCCGCCTTCGAGGGCGCCCAGCTCACCTCGGGCCAACGCGCAGCACCCGGCGCCATCGAGCGCGTCCGCATCGACAAGGACCACCCTCGAGCCCCGCTTCGCCGTCATCGGCACCGACTACTGGTCCGACGAGGACGGCTTCGCCCGCGCCACCAGACGCAGCGGCGTCACCGGCATCTGCGGCTCCGGCATCATCGAGGCCGTGGGCGAGATGTACCTCGCCGGCATCATCGACCCGGACGGCGTCATCGACGGCAGCCTCGCCGCCAAATCACCCCGCATCGTGCCCGAAGGCCGCACCTTCACCTACATCCTCCACGAAGGCGAGGCGGACCAGCCGCAGATCAAGATCACCCAGACCGACATCCGCGCCATCCAGCTCGCCAAGGCCGCCCTCTACGCCGGCTGCCGCCTGCTCATGGACCGCCTCGGCATCGACAAAGTCGACCGCATCATGCTCGCCGGCGCCTTCGGCTCCCACATCGACCCCAAATACGCCCTCATCCTCGGCCTCGTCCCCGACTGCCAGCTCGACAAGCTCAGCCCCGCCGGCAACGCCGCCGGCACCGGCGCGCGCATCGCGCTGCTCAACACCAAAGCCCGCCTCGAAATCGAAACCCTCGCCCGCCAAATCGAAAAAATCGAAACCGCCATCGAGCCCAAATTCCAAGACCACTTCGTCGAAGCCATGGCCATCCCCCACAAGACAGCAGCCTTCCCAGAGCTGGCAAACATGCCAGCGCAGGATGCCACCCTTGCCGGTCGGTGGTGCCGGCTCGGTGATGCGGGTTTTCCAGGGGCCGTCGTGGAGTTTTTTCAAGCCGTCTCGGCTGTGGTAGCCCTTGTCGGCGACCAGCTCGGCGGGAGCTTCGACGGTCGGGCTCAGCTTGATGGCGTCGAGCTTCTGCGCCGTCTCTTCGAGCGTCTCCGGCAGGGTCTTGGTATCGCCACGGTCGGCGTGATGGACGGGAGCGGCGAGAACGGCGCCAGTGTCGAGATCGACGGCATGCTCGGGCTTGTAGGCCAGCCTGGTGCGGCCGTCCTTCATCCGGGCGATGCGGGCATCACTGTCGGTCGGGCTCTCCCAATCCTCGTTGGAGAGCTTCTTGCCGGCCCGTTTGCGATCGAGCCGGATCAGGTCGTCCGCCGTCGGCGTCTCGATTCCGCTCGCCGCAGCCAGCCGCTTCAGCATCTCCGGGACTGTCAGGAATTTCGTGTACGGGCCATGACGATGGAAGGAAGGAACCCTCGCATGGCACGACGCAAAGATCCCGGTCATCGCTGACGAGCTGCTCGACCAGCTCCTGGCCGGCCGTGATCCGCAAGTCGCCCTTGGCCGGGACGGCCTGGTCGACGAGCTGAAGCGGGCGCTAGCCGAGCGGGCGCTGAACGCCGAGATGGACCACCATCTGGCGGAGGAGGCGGTCGAGGGCGGCGGCAACAGCCGCAACGGCTATGGCCGGAAGACGGTGCTGACCGCGACCGGCAAGCTGCCGATCGCGGTGCCGCGCGACCGGCTGGCGACCTTCGATCCGCAGCTGATCGCCAAGTACCGCCGGCGCCTGCCGGGCTTCGACGACAAGATCGTCTCGATGTACGCCCGTGGCATGAGCACCCGCGAGATTCAGGGGCATCTGCGCGAGCTCTACGGCATCGACGTCTCGCCCGACCTGATCAGCGCCGTGACCGACGCCGTCCTCGAGGAGATCGCCGAGTGGCAGAACCGGCCGCTCGAGGCCGGTCTACCCGCTGGTCTTCTTCGACGCGCTGCGGGTGAAGGTCCGGGACGAGGGCATGGTCCGCAACAAGGCGGTCTACCTCGCCCTCGGCGTCCGTGCCGACGGCCGCAAGGAGATCCTCGGCCTCTGGATCGAGCAGACCGAGGGCGCCAAGTTCTGGCTGCGGGTCATGAACGAGCTGAAGAACCGCGGCGTCGAGGACGTCCTGATCGCCGTCGTCGACGGCCTGAAGGGCTTCCCGGAGGCGATCACCGCCGTGTTCCCGGAGGCCCAGGTCCAGACCTGCATCGTCCATCTGATCCGCAACTCGCTCGACTTCGTGTCCTACAAGGACCGCAAGGCGGTCGCCGCGGCCCTGAAGGAGATCTACCGGGCCAAGGACGCCGACGCCGGCGCGGAGGCCCTTGAGACCTTCGCCACCGGCGAATGGGGGCTCAAATACCCGGCGATCACGATGTCCTGGCGCCGGCACTGGGCCGGCGGTGATCCCGTTCTTCGCCTTCCCCGACGACATCCGCCGGATCATCTACACCACGAATGCCATCGAGGCCCTGAACGCCAAGCTGCGCCGGGCCGTCCGCACCCGCGGCCACTTCCCGACCGACGAGGCGGCGATGAAGCTCTGTTCCTGGTCTTGAACCTGGCCGAGCGGGAGTGGAGAATGCCGCCCAGGGAATGGGCCATGGCCAGAGCCCAGTTCGCCATCCTCTTCGAAGACCGCTTCCAGATCGCCTGAAACGGCTACGACAATGATCAACCCATGGCCCGTACACGAAATTCCTGACAGTCCCGCATCTCCCGATAACCTTCGCCCGTTTCCCGGCGAACGATGGCACGCAGAGCGGCATTCGCTTCCATCGTCGATGCATCCACTCCGATCCGCGCGCCCTTGATCAGACCGTGCTCGGCCAGCCGCTGCAAAACCCAGGCGAAGACCTCGTCATGCACCTCCAAAGGCAGACGCGAGCGGGTCCGCGACAGCCAGGAATGATCCGGCACCCGCTCCCGGCTCTCCAGAAGCAGAAACTCGCGCAGGCTCAGGCTGTCCGCACAACGCCACTCAATCCCGCGCTCGCTGTCGATCCCCTCGAAGTAGCCCACCAGCAGCATGCGGAAGTAGCGCCCGGGCGGCAGCGACTTGCGACCACGGGCCACCGACGAATAATGCGGCTGGCAGAGCGTCTCGACATGGCGGTCGAAACCGGCACCACGCAGGATCTCCTGCAGCCGGTCGTAGAACGGATGGCCCTGCGACCGCGGCAGCTCCGACCAGCTCAACAAAAGCTCGCTCTGCCGCTCCGTCTGACGACCCAACGCCATGCCGTCCCTCCCTGCCGTACCAATGGCACCGAATCACCATCAGGCCGATTTCGTCAACACGCTGTTAGGGAGAACACCAGGGGATCATGATGATCCCCTGGACCCCTTGCGGTCCTTTCGGTTGGAGGGTGCTGACAGGGCAGCGTGTCATCGGTAACGTGTCGCTGAACGTCAGTGAGAGCCGGTGCATGACCAAGGAAACGCTGACCATCACCGTTGAAGCGGGGCAAGGCCGAGCTCGAGCGCATGGCCGAGGCGCAGGGCCGCGAGCGCGATGCGGTCATCGATGAGGCGCTGCCCAATCGGCTAGACCTACAGGCTCGGCAAACCCGCGAAATCGAAGCCGGACTCCCCGACGCCGAAGTCAGATCACACAAGTAATGGCTAACGAGTGAAGCGTTCCCCCTGAGCCCAAGACCCGGTAATCTTAACAAGGCAGAGTGACTCGAGGTCAAGCGGTTCGGTCTACCCTGACGTCTAATTCGCGGGGGGGGGGTAAAGATCACTCGGGCGAAGCACCATGGGGGGGGAGGGGGGGGGAGGGAGGGGAGGTAGATTGGAGGAGCGGGTTGCGTTTCAGCCCCCTTCTCCTTCTTGGTTCCATCCATTCCTCCATCTGGGATCTCATAAATCAACGCTTAGAGAGGGGAACCGACGAAAAACAGCACTCATCGCGCTCGCGCCTATAACTTCTTTAGTCGAAGAACCTTCTCTTGCAAAAACTCGCTCGTTAACATGCGAGTAGGTCTTTTGTGGTGGTATCCAGATACAAATAACCGAGAGGCCCCGGTAAACGATGCAATCGATCCTTGAAAGGACCGCAGACTTCAAAGGTTCACTCAGCAAGCATTTTCTAAATTTATCTACGATCAGCTTTTTATAATTGTCCAAGTCGAGGCTCATAATCTTTGCCTCTCGGTCAACCCCAACAACAAATCGCGACCCAATGTGCGCCGATTGAATTCCATCAATCAACTCTACTCGTTCTTTATCTTTTTGGCTATCTGCTACGCCGATGAATATGGCACCCTCTTGATCTGGGCCAATATTAGCTATTGCGCATGTCGTCTGAGTAAGACGCTCCAACAGCTCTTTGTCCCACTCACGCTTAGAATCCAATCGCAGCAAACCCTGTTTGCATTCATACGCGCTACTTTCTATTCGTGATCGCCGAATTGAGTTCTCGAAGGGGATCGCGCTTCCAATGCCATGATCAAGGGCCGTTGGCTCGCGTTCGATGAAATATCTTTGAATTAATCCACACGTAAGATCGACATTTTTTTGCCTCGACTCACTTCGAATTTGTCCTGCGGCTACGTTGAGCGGTTTCTGTATGCCTTGAAGTGCCTTCATAATGGAAGTTGAATTATTTGGACTTCTTCTTTGTCGAACACATAATTCAAAAATGCCATAAACACCGCATAAAATGCAGTTTTCACTGGATTGCTTCCAGCGTCCGGATGAACGATTCTCCTAAATGCATTTGGGCTTGATCAAATGATTCTATAGTTTCTCTCAAAATGGAAAGCGTCCCTACAATATCATTTTTCAGCTTCGAAACACCATGCGAAAATATCCCCCTCTCTATTTCTTCAAATTGTTCTGCGCCAGCCGTGTAATAAAGATCCAAGCTTGAACCGCTAAATGCAAATGGCTTCTTCTCAAGTATTGTTATCACTAGATCGGCAATCATCTGCTCGTCTTCGGAGTCTCTTAATTGCGATCGCCGTAAAATGCCTTGCTTACACCAGAACGTTGCGTCTGCCTTTACGCCATACTCAGGCGCTTCGCCACTGACATCAACGCTCACAGACGGCATCTCGGAAAGGTCTAGAAAATCATGGGAAACATCACCACGGATTTCTGTCGCGATAGCGGTGACAGAACTGGAGAACTCGCTGACGACACCGGCTTGCCGTTTCTCTTGGTCACTTAGCCTGCGGCCGTACGAGTTTATTCGGCCAAAGACTTCGTTGACAGCTTGTTCATTTGCTGCAGGGAACTCCGTAACGGCAAGAGTGTATTCGAGCAAACTTGCGCATTTCGCCGGAACGAGCAAAGCGTCTGGCTGCCGTTTGGCCTCGAAATGGCCTTCGTCAGCTAGCTGCTGCGCACGCGCAAGCTGTTTTACGTCAAAGTATTTGCCTTCAATGTCGAATCCGTTCTCGATATAATTGAATATTGCGTTAAGACGTTGCATGCCATCAAGGATTTCAAATATTCGCCCTCCCGATGGTTGAGGAGTATAGGCGAGAAGTATGAGTGGGATAGGATAGCCATGCAAAATCGAGTCGATGAGAGCTCGTTTTTCGTCTGTTGTCCAAACAAGCTTGCGCTGATAGCGGCGATTTACTTTGAAGTTACCACTCCTGTATTCTTTGTAGGCTTCTTGGATAGCCATTCCTCGAGGAGTGACGCTCATAGAGTTTCCTTTAGTTTCGCGATAGGGGACACGTGGCTGGTTGCCCTTTTCGACCGCTTGGGGGCGACCCTCCGCTGCGGCTCTCGACCGCCACCGCGACTGGCACTATACCCGGCGACGGTGACACCAAGTTACAAGGCGAGCCTTCCCGCCATCTTGCTCTTCCTTAACGTCACCGGCGAAAACGCCATCGGCTGCAAACTCCGGTTGCTGACACCCGTCAAGATCGGCCCGTTCGCCTCGGTCTCACCGCATTTCTCTGCCATTCAGGATTGCCTATAAAGGCGCTTCGATCAACCTTTTGGCGCTCGCCGTGCTGCAGCAAGTTCTTCATCTAGCGGTCATAACGATTGCTTATGATCGGCTGTCCTGAAGAGGGAATCTGTTGCGTATAGCGCAACGGCGGCGGCGATTTGTTGCGTATAGTGCAACAGAACCCGAGACTTGTTGCATATAGCGCAACGGAACCTGGGAAATGTCGCATATAGCGACTCATTAGCGATGCTTATGTAGCGTATTTCGACTCATTCGGGGGAAACGAACCCGAGAACGAACCCGAGCGGCGACGAACGAACCCACGGAATCGACGATCGAACCCGGGAAAACGACGAACGAACCCGGCGTTTGGCGAACGAACCCGACGGTACGGTTTGTCGCACCTGCGGGCCGCAAAGCCGCGCGGTTGCTGGGCCGGATGCTCGCGCGGGTGGTGGCGGCAGGCAGGCCGACGGGCACGGCACAGCCCGGCGGACAGTGCTCGCCGAACGACCCCGACCGCAGCTTGACGGCATGTCCAAAATAGGCTAATATTCCTTCTTCGTCGCTGCCCGTGCTCCACCTCCCACCCGGACCTCCGCACCACCACTCCAACCGCCACCACCCCAAACAACCGGAGGGGCCGGTGGGGAGGCGCGGCCTCCCCGCCATCTTCCCCTTCTTCGCCTATTCGCCCGCCGCGCCGGCTGGCTTGAGCGTGACGCGCAGGGGGCCGGCGGGGCGGAGGGTTATGAGGGCTTCTGGGCGGGGTGTCGGGTCGTTTGTTGGCACCAGGTCGAAGTTGCGGACGATCATGGCCAGGGCCACGGTCATCTCGGTCATGGCGAGGTTGAGGCCGATGCAGCTGCGTGGTCCGCCGCCGAAGGGGAGGAAGCTCCAGGGGCGGCGCGTCTTGTTGCGCTCGCCCTGAAAGCGGCCGGGATCGAAGGCGAGTGGATCGGGCCACCAGCGCTTGTCGCGGTGGAGCAGCCATGGGCTGAAGAGGACCAGCGCGCCTGCCGGGATCGGTTGGCCGAGGAGCTCGTCGTCAGCGCGAGCGCGCCTGCCGAACCAGGGTGCCGGTGGGTAGAGCCGCATGGCCTCGTTGACGACGGCCCGTGCCTGGACGAGCGTTCCGGCTTCTTCGGCGGATGGCCCGGCGTCGCCGAAGGTCGCGCGCGCCTCGGCGCGGACCTCGCTGGCGACGTCTTGGTGTCGCGCGAGGACGTGCAGGGCCCACGCCAGCCCGACGGCCGAGGTCTCGTGTCCGGCAAGCAGCGTGGTCATGGCCTCGTCGCGCAGCAGCCGCGTTTCTGCCTTGCCTGCCCGGCGTTGGCCTACCGGGCAAGCGTCGGGCGCGTAGGCCGTCTCGAGCGAGCGCAGGAGGTCGTCGTGGCCCTCGCCGCCGGTCCGCTCGTCGAGAATGCGGTCGACCGCCGCGTCCATGGCGTCGAGCGCTGCTTGGAATCGTCGGTTGGCCGGGGTCGGCAGCCAGGAAGGCCAATCGATCGGGCGCCAGAAGCGGTCGGCTACCTCCGACTGGGCGATGCGGATCGCCCAACCGATATCGTCGGTGGCGGCACGCCCGAACATGCAGCGCAGGATGATCTCGAGCGTGAGGGTCGACATCTCCTCGCCCATGTCGACCGTCGCTCCGGTGGGTCCGGAAGCTGCCCAGCTGCTGCACCGGTTGTGCACCACGCTCGCGATGGTCGGCACGAAACGGCGCACGGCAGCGGCGCTGAAGTGCGGTTGCAGGAGCTTGCGTTGCCGCGCCCAGGCCTCGCCGTCGGCAGTCAAGAGGCCTTCGCCCAGCACCGGCTTGAGCCGGTCGTGGAACGGCGTGCGACCATAATTGTCGGATCGGGTCTGCAGCATCTGCCGCACCCCGTCGGGGTGGGTCATCAAGAAGACGGGCGGCAGCGCCGGCAGAGCCAGCCGAACCAGATCACCCTTCAGCGAAGCCTTCTCGAGCTCGCCCAGAACATCCCGCCGCAGCCCGGGCAAGGCGCCCAAAACGGGCCACCCACCATGCACCGGAACAGGCTCCGCCACCCCCACCATCACCACCCCAAAATCAAGGTGGGGCCAGTGGGGAGGCCAGCCTCCCCGCCATCTTCCCCATCTCCCTTCACTTCACCGACGAGAACGACGTCGGCTGCAAAATCTGATTGCTGACACGCGTCAAGATCGGCCCATTCGCCTCGGTCTCGGCGCGCTTGGCCTGCCATTCGGGGTCGGCCATGAAGGCGGCCCATTTCTGCTCGCGCTCGGCCAGCGACTCCCAGGCAAGGAGGTAGACGAGCTGCTGGTTGCTCTCGCCGATGACCGTGGTCCAAAAACCCGCCTGACGGATGCCGAAGCGCTCCCAGATGGCGAGCGTGATGGTCTCGAAGCGATCGAGCAAAGCCGGCAGCTTGCCCGGCACGCAGTGATAGACCCGCATTTCGTAGATCATGGCGGCAGCGCCTCCCCTTCAGCGTTCGCCCGTTCGGGCATGCTGGAACAGTTCGCCCTTTTCGGCGTCAGTTCAAGCAAGGTCCGCTGTGCCACGCCACCCTTGACGATTGTGCAGCACGCCTGAAGCAGCTACGCCCGAGCGACAACGAGGTCGGCCGCAGCGCTCAATTCGACCTGCTGCGCGCCACCAGCTGCTCAGCATCATGATGGGCCCATGCGCTATCGTCCCGAGATCGACGGCCTTCGGGCCCTCGCCGTGCTGCCGGTCATCTTCCATCATGCCGGCTTCGGCCTGTTCAGCGGCGGCTTTGTCGGCGTCGACGTCTTCTTCGTCATCAGCGGCTACCTGATCACCACGATCATCCATCAGGAGATCCTGGCCGGCACGTTCTCGCTTGTGACCTTCTACGAGCGGCGCATCCGGCGCATCATCCCGGCCCTCTTCCTCGTCAGCATCGTCTGCCTGCCCTTTGCCTGGGCCTGGCTGATGCCGATCGAGCTCAAGGATTTTGGTCAGAGCCTGATCGCGGTCAATCTCTTCGCGTCCAACATCCTGTTTTGGCTCGAGATCGACTATTTCGCGCCCGAGGCCGAGCTGAAGCCGCTGCTGCACACCTGGAGCCTCGCCGTCGAGGAGCAGTTCTACGTCTTCTTTCCGCTGCTCCTCCTGCTGCTCAAGCGCTTTCGCGAGCCGGCCCTGGCCCTCATCCTGCTCGCGATCTCGGTCGCCAGCCTGGCACTGGCGCAATGGGCGTCCGGGGTGCACCCGATCGCCAATTTCTACCTCCTGCCGACCCGCGCCTGGGAGCTGGGCGTTGGTGCGGTCATCGCCATCGCGCTGCAGAACGGCATGCTGACCGACACTCGGGCGCGGCTCGTGGCGTCCATCGTGGGCCTGGCGCTCGTCCTCTATGCGATCTTCGTCTTCGACACGTCCGTGCCCTTCCCCAGCGTCTGGACCCTGATCCCCGTCCTCGGCACCGCGCTCCTGCTCATCGGCGCCGAGCCCGGCAACCCGGTCGGCCGGCTGCTGGCGCTGCGCCCCTTGGTTCTCGTCGGCCTGATGAGCTACAGCGCCTATCTCTGGCACCAGCCCGTCCTCGTCTTCGCCCGCATCCGCAATATCGTGGAGCTGAGCGACCTGCAGATCTGGTCACTCATCGCACTCACGCTGGTGCTGGCCTATCTGAGCTGGCGGTTCGTCGAGCGGCCGTTCCGCCAAAAGGGGCTGATCCCGGCGCGGCGCATCTTCACCGCGGCCGCCACGTCGAGCGTGCTGCTGCTGGCGGCGGGCTCTGCCCTCCACGTGACGAAGGGCTTCGCCGAGCGGCAGGTCGCAAACGGCCAGTCGCGGGCTGAGCTCGAGGCGCGGATCCGCCCCAATCGCGGCCTCGGCGTCGATTGCGGCCAGTCCCTGCCGCTGGCACCGGAATGCCAGACCAGCGCTGCGCCCGAGATCGTCGTCTGGGGCGACTCCTTCGCCATGCATCTGACCAACGGCATCTTGGCCGCAGCCCCGGATGCCGCCATTGCCCAGCTGACCAAGCCGGTCTGCGGGCCGATCGTCGGGCTGGCGCCGATCACCGGCGCGTATCGCGGGCTTTGGTCCGAGGGTTGCCTCGCCTTCAACGACAATGTGGTCGACTGGCTCGGCCAGCATCCGTCGATCCGCTATGCGGTCCTGTCGTCGCCCTTCGCGTTCTATTTCGATCCGAAGAGCGCCTACCTGGTCGATGGCCAGATCGTCGACGCCGAGGCCGCGACCTTCGCCGAGGCCTTCGAAGCGACGCTCGCTTTGCTGCAGTCGATGGACATCACGCCGGTCGTCTTCACGCCGCCGCCGCTGAGCAACATCGATCATGGCCGTTGCCTCGTCTATGCGACGCTGTTCAGCGAGGATGCCCGGATCTGTGATTTCGCCGAGCACGACGTGCTGGAAGGCTATCGCGCAGCCATGGACTATTTCCGAACGATCGACGACGAGCACGACGTGGTCTGGCTCGAAGACCAGCTCTGCGAGGACGGGGTGTGCCGGGCGTCGTTCGACGACGTCTTCGTCTTTGGCGACGGCAGTCACCTGTCACTCGAAGGCATCGACCTTCTCGGCCGTAGGTTCGACTTCTATCGCGCAATCACGGGCACGACCGCGCCTGCGGATACCAAGGACATCAAGAGCTAGCCGCCCCCGCACCGAGCAGGACGCCAAGGTCTGCTGGCGCCGATCGCCTGAGGGCGTCCAGCCGCCCGGTGGCGCCCAACGATTCAGCCTGTAACCGCATCGTCGAGAGCACGAGCGCCACCGACTCCGGTCCATGGATATGGCCACCAAAGAGCCCAGATACCGCCCGTCGGTGGCCCGCTCGGCACTGTCGCCACCACAGCCTGAACCGGCAGCTACAACCCGAGCCCGGCGCCATCGCCGGACACAATGGCAAAGCTGCGCGCTTTGACCTCTTTTCAATTTCATTATGTCAGGCTAGCTTGACACAGGACGCCGGCAAGATGCCGTAGCCGCCCGACTGCCCCGCCCAGGTTCCTGGAGGTAACCATGTCAGATTTGATTGTACGCGTTTACGAGACCGAGCAGCAGGCCAAGAGTGTCGTCAAGAAGCTCAAGGACGCTGGCTTCGCCGACGACGCGATCGTCCAGCTTGCGCCGGCGCCCGCCGAGGGCGATGAGGGCGCACCCAAGAAGCCGAAGGCTGGCGGGCCGCTTGCCGCTCTCTACGCGGAGCAGCTCCAGCAGGGTCGCTCGCTGGTCGGCGTCCGGGCGGCATTCGGCCAAGGCATGGCCGCCACCAATATCCTCGAGAGCGGCAACCCCCTCGCCGTCGAGCTCCCGGAGGCGCCCGAGTCCGCCAAGGCCAAGGACACACCGGCGGCCGCTGACTTCAGCGATGCGACGCCGTTCTCCAGGGCCCTGAACATGCCGGTCTTGAAGCGCAATTCGCCGACGCTGTTCTCCGACTACGTGGGCTGGTCGGTCGAGCCGAGCAAGCGCCACTATCTCACCACGAAACTCGCCGACGCCCACATGGCTGTCAGCGCGTCGTTCATGCCGCTCTTGTCGAGCATTGCCGCACCGTTCTCGTCCAAGGTCGGCATGCGGGTGCTCTCCGACAATGCGACACCGCTGTCGAGCAAGGCCAACATGGACGTGCTCAAGGACGATCCGACGCCGCTTTCGAGCAAGTTCAATCTGCGCGTCCTCTCCGACAACCCGGCACCGTTGTCGTCCAAGGTCGGCATGAAGCTGCTGTCCAAGGACGGCTGAGCCCGAGCCCTACCACACTTGGCCCGGGCCGGATCGTCCGGGCGGAATCGGCCTGTTTCGGCCACATTGACCTGCCAAGCACCCCGCCTCACCGCGGGGTGTTTTTGTTTGTTCAGGCCACACGATCGTCAAGCAAAGTTGACAGCCAATATGACAAAATTTGTTGACAGTCTTGGCCACGACGCCTAGCATTTACCCAGTGGAGGAAGTGGTTTTTCCTCACTTGGGAAGCCACCGAATGCTCCGATTCTTGGTTCCGCCAAGCGTCGGTCGTGTCTGGAGAGAGCTGAAGATCTCTTCAACTCACCAAAGGTCACGGCAAGCAGCGCCACTGTCTGTGCAACGTTTGCACAGTCGTTAGGTAGTTCATGACCTCTGTGGGGGAGTAATCCACATGGCAACTAACTTGGACGATCCGGATCGCGTATGGCCGACCGGACTGACGATCGCGGAATCGGAAGAGATCCACAAGCACATCATCGACGGTGCGCGGGTGTTCTTCGTGATCGCGCTGGTCGCTCATTTCTTGGCGGCCGTGTATTCCCCGTGGCTCGGGTAAGGAAGTAGCTATGAATCAAGGTAGGATCTGGTGCGTGGTCAACCCGACGGTTGGCTTGCCGTTGTTCCTCGGTGCGGTCGCGTTGATCGCGTTCACCGTGCACTTCGCAATTCTCAACAACACAACGTGGTTTGCGCAGTATTGGGGCGGTTGAGCCCCGTCTGCCCTTCCGTGACATACTGACGAGGGGTCGGGGACACCCGGCCCCTGTCTAGAGTGCCGAGGCGCGATGCAGCTTGAATGCTGATCGCGCTCAGGTGCTTTCTTGTGCTCAGGGAGTCGATAGCAAAGTGAACCGCATCGGCCGCACATTTATGAGGTCGTGGGTTTCGCTGGGCCCGCGCTTCCTCCCTTTCGCCGACGTCGCAACGCCGGAACTCACGCTCGGCCGCCTCCTGCGGCTGTCGCTGTTCCAGGTCTCCGTCGGCATGGTTCTGGTGCTGCTCGTCGGCACTCTTAATCGCGTAATGATCGTCGAGCTCGGCGTGCCGGCCTCGCTGGTCGGCATCATGATCGCGCTCCCCGTCGTCTTCGCGCCATTTCGCGCACTCATCGGCTTTCGCTCGGACACCCATCGCTGCGAACTCGGCTGGCGCCGCGTGCCCTTCATCTGGAAAGGCACGCTCTGGCAGTTCGGCGGCTTCGCCATCATGCCCTTCGCGCTGCTGGTCCTCGCCGGCAAGGGCAACGCCGTCAATTATCCCGAGTGGATCGGCCTCGCCTCGGCCGGCCTCGCCTTCCTCCTGGTCGGTGCCGGCGTGCACACCGTGCAGACCGCGGGCCTCGCTCTGGCGACGGACCTCACACCACAAGAATCGCACGCCAAGGTCGTGGGCCTGATGTATGTCATGCTGCTCGTCGGCATGATCGTGAGCGCTCTGTTCTTCGGGAAGGCGCTGGAGAACTTCTCGCCCGGCCGCCTGGTGCAGGTGATCCAGGGTGCCGCCGTCGCGACCATCGTCCTGAACGGCCTGGCACTTTGGAAGCAGGAAACCCGAAGACCGCCCCGCGGCGCCCCGGCCCCGGCGGCCGACCCGTCCTTCGCCGAGTCATGGGCGCTCTTTTGCAAGGGCGACCAGACCTATCGCCGATTGATCATTATCGGCCTCGGCACCATGGCGTTCGCCATGGCCGACATCCTGCTCGAGCCGTATGGCGGCCAGGTGCTCGACTTCTCGGTCAGCGCCACCACCAAGCTCACAGCGCTCCTGGCGTTCGGCGGCCTGCTCGGCTTCAGCTTCGCCTCGTACTCCCTCGGCAACGGCGCCGACGCCTACCGGATGGCCCAAAAAGGTGCCATCCTCGGCGTCCCGGCCTTCGTCTTGGTGATGATCTCGGCACCCATGGAGCTGCCGGCGTTCTTCCTCGTCGGCAATTTCATGATCGGCTTCGGCGCAGCACTCTTCGGCCACGGCACGCTGACCGCCACGATGAGCCGCGCGCCCAAGGATCAGGCTGGCCTCGCACTCGGCGCCTGGGGTGCCGTGCAGGCGACCGCCGCCGGCGTCGCCATGGCGCTCAGCGGCACCATCCGCGATCTGGTCAACCTGACCGCCACCGCAACGAACGGGCTTTGGGGCCTGCCCGGCGTCGCCAATGGCTACATGACCGTCTACGCGCTGGAGATCGCCCTGCTCTTGATCACCATCGCCGCCTCGGTCCCCCTGCTTCGCCGGTCCACACGCCAGAGCAACGCCTGGGGAAGCGATAGCGGGCTCAGCGGCGACATGACCGGCCAGTCGCCCGAGCCACGCGGCGGCGGCGCCTCCTGAGCGCCCACCGCCGTGCCCGTTCTCACGATCCTCGAGCATCCCGACCCGCGGCTGCGCCAGCCCTCGGCGCCGGTGGACGTCTTCGACGCCGAGATTGCCCAGCTTGCCGACGACCTGCTCGAGACCCTCTACGCCACGAGCGGCATCGGCCTCTCGGCGCCGCAGACCGGCGCCCATCGCCGTGTGCTGGTGATGGACCTCTCCGGCAACGCCTCGGACCCGCAGGTCTTCATCAATCCGGAGATCCTGTCGCGCGCCGCCTTCGGCATCGTCGAAGAGAGCTGCCTCTCGGTGCCGGGCGTCACCGGCAATGTCTGGCGCGCGACCAAGATCAAGATCCGCGCCCAGGACCGCACCGGCCAGGCCATCGAGCGCGACCTCGACGGCATGCAGGCGGTCTGCCTGCAGCATGAGGTCGACCACCTCGACGGCAAGCTCTTCATCGACCGCTTGTGGTTCTTCCGCCGGCTGATGCTCCGCCTCAAGACCGCCCGGCGAGCCAAGGCGGCTTAGGTCGGGATAGGAACCCATGGGAGGATGATCCTCCCCCTGGACCCCACCGGTATCTTGGGTTAGCCGCCTTTTGATGTGGCTGGCTCGGCTGCGATATCAGCTTGCGGTGCAGCTCTCTCTTTTTTGGCAACAAGAGCGGTGAAGGCTCGCTCATAGGCCGCGGCCGTGGCGTCCGCGGTCAGCGCGGCGGCGCGTTTGCGGCACTCCTCGGCGACACGCCGGCGCAGTGCTGGATCGCCGGCGAGCTTGCCGATCGCCGCCGCCAGTGCCGCAACGTCGTCATTCGGCACCAGGGCACCCGTCCGCCCATCCTCGAGAAAATCCGCCTGGCCGCCGGCGCTGGCTGCCACCACCGGCAGGCCGTGCTGCATCGCCTCGAGATAGACGAGGCCGAAACCCTCATGCGCCGAGGCGAGGACGAAGAGGTCGGCAGCAGCGAGCGCACGGCGCTTGGCCGCCTCGTCGACATGGCCGAGAAACCGCACCCGCCCGGCCACGCCGAGCGCCGTCGCCAGCGCCTCCAGCCGCCGCCGCTCCGGCCCGTCCCCCACCAAGGTCAACTGCACATCGAGGCCGCTCAACGCGGCCAAGGCCTGGAGCAACCGGTCCACCCGCTTGCGTTTCACCAACCGCGCGATCGAGACCAGCTCGATCTGCCCCCTGCGGCTTCCCGTCGCCGCCGCGCTGGCCGGTCGAGCGCCAGGCCCGGCGGTGCTGCCATGCCGTGCGGGATCACCTCGATCGGTTCGGCGACCCCGTGCAGGCGCTGCGCCTTGCGCACCAGATCACGGCTCGGCGCGATGCGCAGATCAGCGCCATCGAGCAGCCGCCGGAGCAACGGGCTCAAGAGCGGGTTCCTGGGCGGCGCGTACCACATGGTCGGCTCGAACACGTCGCCACCCATGATCGAGATCGCATGGCGCAGGCCGAAGTGCCTTGCCAGCCTGGCACCCACCGTCCCCGACGGCACGACGAACCAGCTGACCACGAGATCGAAGACCAGTCTTTGGCAGAGCGCGGCACCGAGCCGCATGCCCGGCCGGATAGAACGCCAGGAGCGACAGCAGCGAGGCCGCCTGCAGCTCGCGCCGGCCGGGCACCGCTGCCCGCCAGACATGCACGCCTTCCGCCAGCTCGGCGGCCATGATGCCGGGCGTGCCGGAGGTCAGCACATGAATCTCGTGGCGATGCGCCAGAGCCCGGGCGACGCTCTGGCAAGCAACGCCGCCACCACCGCCCAGAGGCGGGTACTCGTAATTGACGAACAGCAACCGCATGCCGCCTAGAATAACGCATGAGTTGATGGAACCATAGCACCATCGCACCGGCATGGGCGGGCATCGCGGCGAGAGGACTGGTCGCTCGGCCATGACGTCGCTATGCGGGCCGAACAGCCCAGCCGGCAAGCTGCCGGCGTCACCAGCCTGGAGCCGCGGATGCGCGAGATCGTCGAGACCTTCACCATCGACGAGGCCATGGTCGAGCGCTTCGCCACGCTCACCGGCGATCGCAACGCGCTGCACATGAACGCCGCCTTCGCGCGGCGCAGCCGCTACCGCCAGCGCGTCGCGCACGGCATGCTGGCGCTCGGCCAGATCGCCCGGCTGCAGTCGCACCTTCCGACCGAGACCCTGCGCTTTCGCTCGGTCCAGGGCCGCTTCGAGGCGCCGATCCCGCTCGGCACCACGCTCCGCCTCGAAGTGATGCTGCCGCCACCCGCATCCGGCCTGCAGCCCTTCGAGGCCAGCTGGATCAGCACGGCCGACGGCCGCACGGTCCTGACGGCAACCGGCAGCCTGGCGCTGGCCGAACGGGCTGTCGCCGAGACCGTCGCCAATGGCCCGGCGTGCCTGCTGGTGGAGCCCGAGACGGAGCTGGACCGTGGCCCGGAGGACCTGGTCGACGTGACCGAGCGCCTGGCCTTCAGCGCCACGCCCGCTGCGACCTCGGGCCTCGCGGCGCTCATGGGCATGGACCAGGGCAGCCGGCTATGCCCGAACCTCGCCGCCACCCTGCTGCTCTCGACGCTGGTCGGCATGCGCCTGCCCGGTCGCCGCGCCACCTTCACCAGCTTCGCCATGACCTTCGCCCTGGACCTCGAGAACCACGTCGCGGCAGTGCTCGAGGGCACGGTCACCAAGGTGTCGGCTGCCAGCGAGACGCTCATGGCCGACGCCGATGTCCTGGTCGGCGAGACCACAATGGCGAGCGGCGAGATCCGCGCCCTGGTCAACCCGCCGACCCGTGCCATGCTGACCGCCGAGGCCATCAAGGACCAGCACCTGGGCCTCGGGCTCGCCGGCAAGACCGTCGTCGTGATCGGCGCCAGCCGCGGCATCGGCGAGACCGCGGCCAAGCTGTTTGCCATGCACGGCGCCTTGGTGGTCGTCCATTATTTCCGCGGGGAGCAGGACGCCGCGGCGATCGTCGGCGAGATCGAGGAAGCCGGCGGCCGGGCGCTGGCGTTGGGCTGCGACATCCGCGACGAAGCCGCGGTCGCGAGCTTCTTCGACGCCATCGTCCAAACCTCCGGCGGCATCGACGTGCTGGTCAACAACGCGGTGATGGATTTCCGCCCGGAGCCGCTGGCCAGCCTCGGCTGGACCGATCTCGAGGCCGAGCTCGAGGTCTCGCTCAAGGGCCTGCATGCCTGCTGCAGCGCCGCCATCCCGCACATGAAGGCGGCGGGCGGCGGGCGGATCATCAACGTCTCGAGCATCGCCACCGACCAGCCGGTCAAGGGCCAGGCCCGCTACATCACCGCCAAGAGCGCCGTCGAGGGCTACACCAAGAGCCTCGCCATCGAGCTGGCCCGCGACAACATCCAGGCCAATCTCGTGGTCCCGGCGATGACCGAGACCGACCTCCTGGCATCGATCCCGAGCGACTTCATCCGGCGGATCGGCAGTGCCCGGGCGATGCGGCGCAACCTGCAGCCGATCGAGGTCGCCCAAGCGATGGTCTACCTGGCGTCCGACTGGGCCAAGGGCATGAGCGGGCAGCGGCTCGTCTTGAACCTTGGCGAAGCGCCCTTCGCCTGAGCCGCCGCTGGTCCGACGTCAAGCGTCGGCCAGATAGCCAGCCAGGAGCTGGTCGAGCTGGCCGAAGGTCTCGATCCCCTCGATCTCATCCATCGAAAACTGCACGCCGAATTCTTCCTCGATCGCAGTCATCAGCCTGAGATGGTTGAAGGAATCCCAGGTGGGGTGGCCATCCCGCTCGGTCTCGGGCGTCACCTCGGACGGCTTGATCTCGAGCGTCTCGGCGATCACGTCAGCCAGCTTCTGGTTCAAGGGCTCTCGCTCCTTCGTCTTGTCGTGGTGCCACGTTGATTCCCGGCACCGGCAGCTCGCGGGCCCTATCGACGGCGAGGACGTAGCGCGTGTTGCCGTCGCCGTCAGTAGCCTCCGCCACAAACCCTTGCCGCGTGTAGAAATCCGACGCCGGCTTGTTCTTCGCCGTCGGCCGGAACCAGCCGGTGATTTGCCCGTTGGGTGCCTGCTGCCGGGCCACGGCCTTGAGCCGATTGCCGATGACGGTCTCGATGCCGCGCCCCATGGCCCGGCAGCTCATCATCACGCTGTCCACCTCGACGGCAGCGGGATCGCGGAGATCCAGGAGAAAGGCGGCGATGATGCCCAGGTCGCCGAATCGGTCCTCGGCCTTGACCACCTCCAGATGCCAGTCGGGCGAGGCGATGAAAGCCCTCGACCTCGCCCGGCTTGTAGCGCTTGGTCGTCAGGTTGAACTGGTTGGTCTTGGCGAACAGCTGATGCACCCGGGTCAGCTCGGCGCGCGTCGCTTCCCAATGCGTGACGACGGTGCCCAGGCTCTCGAGATAGCTCTGCATGTCGCCCGTCACCGCCTGACGCGTAGCCTCGCGCGCTGCCTGCTCGCGATACTGCTCGGTCTTGCGCCGGTCCTCGGCCACGATTGCCAGGCGCTCGAGCTCGGGCATGTCGAGCAGCAGCCCGGCATAGCTCGACGGATCGCGCGGCAACTGGACGGTGGTGACCTCGGGCAGCATCTGCCGCACCAGCTCGCACTCGGCCGGGTTGTCGTCGACGAAGACCAGGCTGTCCGTGCCGATGCTCAGCTCGGCGGCGATGTCGCGGATGTTGGCGTGCTTGGGCTCCCAGTTGATCCGCGACGGCAGCGAAATCCTCGAGCCCGAGCGGCATCTCCGGCCGCAGCCGGAACACCTCCTCGACATCCGCCCGGTTGTTCTTGCTGCAGGCGGCGAGCAGCAGGCCCCGGCCCTGCACGCCCTTGATCGCCAGCTGAAAGGCGCGAAACGCCTCGCCCACCGGGTCACCCTCGGCGATCCGGATGCCGTCCGGCCCCTCCTCGCCCAAAACCCCGCCCCAGAGCGTGTTGTCGAGATCCAGCACCAGGCACTTCTTCGGCGGCAACACCAGCTGCGCGAGATAGCGCGACAAGAGCTCGGCGATCCCCGGCAGCGCCGCCTCCGACCAGGCGAGCTTGGCCAAAAAGCGCATGCGCGGATCGCTCGCCGCCGCGCGACCGGCCGAGGCCACCGCATGATCGAGATCGACGACATGCACCTGCGGGTCGTCCGCATAGGCCTCGAGCAGCCGCGCATTGGCCACGGCGTAGAGCGCCGCCTCGCCGCCCTGGAGCTTGGCGTCGGCAAGCCCGAGATGCGGCCGCCGCGGCCGCCAGAAATTGCCGATCAAGAGGGTCGCCCTGGTCACGCCTCTGGCGGCCTCGACCCAGGCAGCGACCGCGCCGACCGCGTCCTCGACCAACGCCCGCCGGGCCTCGGTCGAGAGCGTCGCCAGACCCGCCGGCAAAGCCGTCAGCACCTGCTGCAGGTCGAGCGAGAGGAAGATCACCTGCGGGTCGAGCTCAGCGAGCCCGAGCGACGGGTCGAGCAGCATCTGCATGTGCTGCGCGAAGGGCCCGACATGGCTCTCGACCACCACGCCTCGGGCCAGGGCTGCCGCCGCTGTGCATTTGGCCAGCGGCTCGAGCGTGTGATTGCCGAGCAGCAGCAGGCGCAGATCGGCCGCCGGCGCCAGCTCGCCCAGCCGCCGGGCGATCCGCTCGGCGTCGCGCATCGCGAGCTCGCCCGCCTCCAGGCCGGCCACGGCAGCCAGCAAGGCCGCCCGGTCGTTCGCTGCCGCGAGGTGTTCGCGCAGGTCGTTCGTCATCGAGCCAATCCGCGGTTCAAGTCAGGTCCGTCCGGCCACGAGAGGGCGCCCGGTCAGCGCCGCCGAAACACTATCTTGGCGGGCGAGCCGCTCGCGACAACCTTCTCCGGCAACCGACCCGAGACGACCGAGCCCGGGCTCACGATCGTATGGTCACCGATCACCGCACCATCCATCACCACGACATTGGCGCCGATCCACACATCCTTGCCGATGCGGATGCCCTTCGACGTAGTGCCCTGGTGCTGCACCGGCACGTCCAGCTTGTCGTAGCGGTAATTGACCCCGACGATCACGGAATTGGGCCCGACCATCGAATCGTCGCCGATCTCGACGCCGCCTTCGTGCGCCGCCATGAAGACACCGGTCGCCACCGCCACCCGCTCGCCGATCTCGAGCCTGCCATAGCTCGCCTTGATCTTGACGAAGGAGCTGATCTGCGCGCCCCGGCCGATCGTCAGATTGGGCGTCATCTCGACCTCGGCCTTGGGGCTGATCTTGCAGCCGAACTTCCAGAGGTAATAGACGCTGACCAGCGGCGCCGGCATGAGAAAACGGCGAAGAAGATTGCTGAGCTGCATGGAACCGTGCCGACCTTTGACCCTGCTCGACCGCCGAGACGCGGTGCGAGCGACCGGCGGCGACGACTGAGTAACCATGCCGCCAGCAACCGGCGAAGTCCATCGGGCATCCGGCCGGGACTTCCGCTGGTGCACCTGGCGGCGCACCGCCCACCGCTTTCGCTTGACGCCGCCGAACAGCTGGAGTTGTTTCTGCCCAGCTCGAATCGGTGCCCAGCACCCCAGCAATCGTCGCGGCGAGGATCCGAAAAAGTGACCAGCGATGCCACCGGCGTACGCCAGGCACTCAGGGACTACTACAACAACAGCCAGCGCTACATCGCCGAGATGCAATCGCATGACGAGGCCTATTTCGGTGACTACCCGGAGCTCGTCAGCAGCCACCTCAGGCGCCTCGTCGGCGCGGAAGGCCGGTTGCTCGAGCTCGGCTGCGGTGGCGGCGCCTCCACCAATGCGCTCGCCGAGCAGCTTCCGGGCTATCACTGCACCGGGCTCGACATCTCCGAGCCCGCAATCACCCTCGCCCGCTCGCGGTTCAAGGCCGAGAACCTCGTCTATCAGGCAGGCGACAGCCTCGAGCTGCCCTCGCCGATGCCAGCCTGATGCCGGCTACGAGCCGCGACGTCATCGAGCACCTGCCGGACGTCGGCCGCGCCTTCGCCGAGATGGCGCGAGTGGTGAAGCCCGGTGGCCTGATCGTCATCCGCTCGCCGCACCATCGAAGCCCGCTCTTCGCGCTCGCCGACCTGCTGCTGCTGCGGACCAATTACCCCTTCACCAAGAGTCCTCTGGGCAACCTGCCACGCTTCTTGAACCTCTCGGCGGAATTCATCGCCAAGCTCTTCGCCATGGAGCCACGGTTCTGCTACCGCACCCCGGATCTGAGCGACGAGGTCCAGGTCGGCCTCGACGCCGACGCTGTCTACGAGGTCTCGAGCCTGGATCTCACCACATTCTTCCGCAATCGCGGCTTTCAGGTGCACAATGTGGGCGCTACATATGGAAGTAGCGCCGCCTCCAAGCTGCTGCCCAAGCTGCTGCCTTATTTCGCCTCGATCGGTCTCGTCGTCCAAAAGCCGCGCTGACCGACGGCATGGCCGGGGCCATCAGGCTGGCGCCTGCGGAAGCGACATGCTACCTCGCTGCCGAATTCAGTGGACCTGAACCCTCGGGTTGCCATCCGCCGTTCGGGGGTCATCCCATGGCGCCGTTGCCGCGCTTTCACCCGACTAGACCGTCACCGGCCGCTGGCTGCCGCGGGCATCTACGCGCCTGATGTCGAGCCCAGTCGACGGCGACGTCGCGGCCACCGCCAAACCGGCCTTTCTCAGGCTCGTCTCGGGCGCCGGCATGCTGACCTCGGCACGCGTGGCCGGCGATCTGGCGAGCGCGCTCCTGTTCATCGCCGTCTCGCGCATGTTCGGTGTCGAGGGCACTGGCCTCTACGCCTATGCCTTCGCCATCGCTCAGATCGCCCAGCTGGTGCTGAATTTCGGCTTCGTCGATTACGGCCTGCGCGAGTACGCGCGCGCTGCAGCACCTGTGCGCCAGCGTATCCTGGCCAATGCGCTGGCGGTCCAGTGCTCCCTGCTGGTCGTCGTCGCCGCCGGCATCTGGGCCTATCTGCTGACCACTGGCGCTGATCCGAGAACATCGACGCTGATCTGGCTGCTCGCTGCCTACCAGGTTCTCTTCAATTTCTTCTTGATGCTGGTGATTCCGGCAATCACCGCGCAGCGCATGGCGGCGCCCGCCCTCGCCGAGCTGGTGTTTCGGGTCGGCGGCACCTTCGTCGCCATCGGCCTGATCAGCTTCGCCGGCCTCGGCATGGCGGCATCACTCGCCGCATTGCCGCTCTCGGCGCTGGGCTTGCTGCTCGCCGCCATCGGCATCGCCCGGCACTTCAACGGCCCGATCGGTCTCAGGCTCGAGCGCGCGGTCGTCGCTCCAATGCTGCGGCCAGCCGCGAGCTTCGCAGCCTCCAGCATCCTCATCGGCCTCTATGCCAAGATCGGGCTGATCCTGCTCGCCTTTCTCGACGGCAAGGCGGCGGCCGGCATTTTCGCCACCGGGCTCAAGCTGGTCGATCTCGGCATGGCACCGCTGGTCTTTCTCGGCGTCGCGGTGTTTCCCAGGCTGGCGAGCAGCTTCGGCACCGACCAGGCCGACTTGGTCGACATCACCCAGCAATATGTGCGCCTCACCATCATGCTGGGCGCGTTGGTGCTCTGGGGCATGGTGTTCGTCGTGCCGCCAGTGCTGCCGTTCCTGCTCGGCCCCGATTTCGCCGCGGCCGGCCCGGCGGTGCAGCTGATGGGCTGGGTGGCGCTGCTCGCCGCGCTCGACAATGCAGCGGTCCGACTACTCTGGGTCGCCAATCTGCAGGCCAAGCGGCTGCGCATCCAGGCCATAGGCCTGGCCGTCAACGTCGCTCTCAACCTCGCCTTGATTCCGCTCCTCGGCGTCACCGGCGCCATCTTCGCCGCGATCCTGACGCTCGTCGTCATGCTCGGTCTGGCACTCGGGCCGATCACCACGAGCCTGCCGTCGCCGCATTGGCGGCGACTCGGCCGCGCCTGCATTCTGCCCCTGGCTGCGACCATCGCCGCAGGCTTCATTGTCGGCCTTCTCGGCCTGCAGCCCTGGCTCGCCGCCTCTGTCACGC
>CALOAB010000005.1:0-205051 GCA_942491185.1 uncultured Alphaproteobacteria bacterium
GCCAAGATCGAGCGGCTGGAGGCCGGTGGTGGCGCCCCTTTTGCGGCGCGGAGGTCGAAGCGATGAGCACCGTCATCTCGATCTCTACGCGCCGCCGCTACGGTGTCGCCCGGATCTGCCGCGTCTGGGGCGTCGCTCGGGCGGGGGTCTACCGCCGCCGCTACGCAGCGGCGGCGCCACCCGCGCCGTGGCGCAGGCCGGGGCCGCAGGGGCCGATGGCCGACGCGGCGCTGGTCGAAGCGATCCGGCAGGTGCTCACCGACAGCCCGTTTCATGGCGAAGGCTATCGCAGGGTCCCTCCGGGGCCTCCTGGCCCCGTTCCCTCCGGGAATCGGATCGATCGTCTCCTGACGATCGATGGGCGCGGCTGCGCCATGCGGGCCTGCGGACGTCGAAGGAGCGCGTGCGCCGACTGATGCGCGAAAACGGCCTGGCGGCGACGGCCCGCATGGGCCGCCCGCGTGGTCCGCGAAACCACGACGGCACGATCATACCCGACGCGATCGATGCGATGTGGGGAACCGACATGACCGCGACGGTCACCGTCGAGCACGGCCAAGTCGCCGTTTTCATCGCCGTCGACCATTGCTCGGCGGAATGCGTCGGCATCCATGCCGCCCTCCACGGCACCCGCCACGAGGCACTCGAGCCAGTCCGACAAGGCGTCGCCGAACGCTTCGGCGGGGTCGAGAAGGGCAAGGCCTCAGGCCTCGGCATCCACCACGACCACGGCAGCCAATACCTTGACATCCCCCATTTGGCGTCGGGATTGGAGCGCATGCTGCCCCGATGAGAGCCTCGAAGCAAGTGCACCAGCACCGGTGGGCTGTTTTCGAACCCTTGACCGCGCCTGATTGGAGCGGCGAACGTCATCGGCGCTCGCTTGAAGGTCGAATCTTCGGGAATTCGGGCGCACCTCGCCTGTCGGGTCGAGGCTTATTCCATGATCCTCCTTCATGCCGGAAGCGGTGGTGGCTGTGCGCGGAGCCGGTCGAGCGACCACGGCTCGACCTCCTGCGGCATCGCCAGCGTCCGCATGAAGTTGCCGAGGTTGTAGGCCAGCGCATGGAGCTGAAGGCGCACGGCATTGGCGGCGAAGGTGCGGCATGACAGCCGCGTCCACTTGATCGCGTTCTTGCCTTCCTTGATGTACTGCTCGCACGTGCCGCGCTGATTGTAGAAGGCGACGACCCCCTCAGCCGGGCGCGACAGGTTGGTGACGATGAAGCCGACGCGCGGATACAGTTCGCCCGGATGCCACTCGACCTTGGCCACGACGTGGCGTGACTTGTTCCAGCTCTGCGCCTGATAGCGGAAGCTGGCGTAGTAGCGTCGCACCTCGTGCGGTGGTCGCCCAACGGGGCGCTTGAGCAAATACCCGATCCGGTCCTGCAAGACCCGATTGGCCGGCAATCGGATCGCGTAGCCGATGCCCTCGGCTTCCAGGAACTCGTAGATCTCGGGGTTGGCGAAGGCCGCATCGCCCCGGAAGTAGAGGCGCTTCACGCTGCCCCGGTAGCGCGCGATCACCGGCTCCAGCACCGCGCGCCAGCCGTCGGCGCTGTGGACGTTGCCGGGCCGCAGGACGCAGCGCTCCAGATCGCCGAACTGGTTGAACACGAACAGCGGGTGGTAGCAGGTGCAGCCGAAGTGGCCGTTGTAGGCGCTGCCTTCCTGCTCGCCGTAGGTCGGGCTCTCGCTCGAACTGTCCTTGTCGAGGATAATCCCATCCGGCGGCCGGCGCCCGTGTATGCGATCGCTCCAGTTGCCGGACAGATCGGCGAGCGCCGCGAGGTTCGCCTCGGTGGCCAGCCACTCGGTCTCGAAGCGGCCCATCTGGCTGGCCGAGGCGGCAAAGCCGGTGATCGCCCGGTCGCCGACCACCCAACGCATCGCCGGGTCGCGGCACAGCCGCTCGGCGTCGTTCACGTCCTCGTAGCCGGCGAGCCGCCCGAACACCGACTGCCGCAGCAACCCGACCAGCGCACATGGCGGCCATTCCTGCCGGTGCGTGCATCGGCCAGCAGGTCACCCGCCATCGCGCTGAGACCGAGGGCGTCGTCGAGTTCACGATAGGCCAGCAATCCGGCATCGGAGGTGATCGTAGAACCGCGGAACTGGAGCATCAGGCGGCGGTCGAAATCGAGCCTATGGCCTCCTGGCCATTCATGGCCATGGCTGCGCCGAGCGGTTCATCCGCACGCTCAAGGAGAACCTGCTCTGGATCAGGACGTACCGGACCGTCGAGGAACTCCGCCTGGCCCTGATCGACTTCCGGCGGACCTACAACGAAAACTGGCTGATCCAGCGCCACGGACACCGCTCGCCAGCACAGTTCCGACGCGACCAGATGGACAAGCTGCCCCTGGCCGCATAATCGCAATCGAGTGTCTCAAGATCCAGGGGCGGTACAAGAGCCGCGAAGTCATTTAGCCGTCCGTCAATCGCGCTGTTGCTCCGACGTGGGTTCCCTCACGACGCTATCGAGCGTATCGTCATGCGCGTGTAGGCATCGAATGGGCGATTTCGGCTAATGTATCGGACGAGTCATTTATGAGCAGAGACGTTGAGTTTCCAAATGAGCCCTATGCGGTAGATGCTGCTCGGGCAGCTGAGGTACGGCGCGAAATTCATGAGGCAATTCTCGGCGCCGAGACAGCTGAGGGGCTTCTCAATCAGGCGCTCGCAGCAATCAGTAGAATCGTCGATTTCGACCTCGCTGTCGTCGTACGGTACAGCCCCAAGCCGTGGCAGTCCGCACGACCCGTACATTTCTTCTCGCCGAGAGCCGTTCAAGAGACCAACTGGCCGCAAAAGTGGTTCCCGGTTGACCCGGCAGTCCTAACGGCCTTAGAGCATAGCGGTGCTGAGACAAGATGCGTAGGCAACATCGAACAATGGCTTGACGGCGAATCTACTCAAAAACTTAAAGAAGACCTAAATATACAGCATATCGTAAAAAGCGGATACAAATCTTTTTTGGCACTTTTCTTACATCTTGACAATACTATTTTTCCCTTCCAGCTAAATTTGCTTAAAAAGGAGCAATATGATTACTTTAATTAACAAATTTATAATGAGCTTTTCTGATTATCCGCTATTGTCATACAGCGACGATGACCCGGTACGGCCGCGGTTTGGCCTGCAGCGCAGCCCACATCAGCCGCTCGGTCATGCTGTCGAGCTGGTAGCGACGGTTGAAGCGCCAAGCGAAGCTGGCGAGGTAGCGCTGGGCGTGCTTCGTGCTGACGTGGTGGTAGGTGCCGGCGAGCGCCGTCTTGATGTTGCCGAGCGTGGTGTTGACCCAGTTGAACGACGGCCACTGCGCTGCCCTTCTGCCGCTGCCGGTGGCCATCGGGAAGTGGGCGCACCCCGCCTTGGCAACCGCTTGCCAGCAGGTCAGGCGGTCGCTGACGACGTTGGTGCCAGCGGCGAAGCTCGACTGGGCCAGCTTGGTGATTTCGGCCTTGCGGAAGCCCTTGACGACTTGCAATCGCAAGCGCTTCGGCTTGCGATCGAGGCTCGTCTCGACGACCGCCACGAAGGGCGTCTTGCCGGCAGCACCGCGCCCGCGCTTGCCGCCCGACCGAACGCCGCCCAGATAGGCGTCGTCGAGCTCGATCCGGCCGCTCATCTTGGGCTTGCCGACGTCCCGCTCTTCCATGGCGGTCATCAGCTTCTGCTTCATCAACCAGGCGGTCGGCTGTCGCACACCCAGTCGCCGCGCCAGCTCGATCGAGCTGATCCCGCCCTTGGCCTGCGTCAGCTCGTAGATCGCCCGAAACCACGTCGTCAGCGGCAGCTTGGTGCTGTGGAAGATCGTACCCGCGGTGAACCCCGTCTGATGCTTGCAGGCGTTGCACTGGATATGCTTGCGAGACTTCATCCGCGAATACTTCTCAGACCCACACCGCTCGCAGACGAAGCCGCGCCCCCAGCGCATCTCGAGCAATACCGCCAGGCATTGCTCCTCGGTTCCGAACCGCGCCCGAAACGCCGGCTCACTCAACCCTCGCACCTTGGCCGCCAATCCCATGCCCGCGCCACCCCCAAAGCGATCCTAACCACCTGAGACTGCTAGCAGATCGGAGGACGAGAATCACGGATAATCAGGTGAGCTTTTAGCGCTTGATCTCGGTTTAGATATCGCTATCTCCACACCCTGCCCTATGATGGAAGCCAAGAGCAAGCGGATTGCATGGTACCTAGTGGACGACCTAGCCAAGGCACCACTTCAACCAGCAGACAAGTATGCCGGTCAACTTGCAAAGCGCGTTGTCACACGGCTCGCCGACGCATACGGCTGGCAGAGCGTTTCAGTTTTCAAAGTCGACCATAGGACACAAACATTTATCATGCTTGCTCAGCACGCCAGCAGGGAAGCTGACGAAATACTCGCTGGTCACTCCGAACCGTTCAAGGTGGATTCCCTCTCCAAGCGCAGAGGCACTAAGGTGCTGAGAACGCTTGGAGGGTTGGAGGATGGGCGAAGGTGGTTACCGACATTTATCGTTTGAGGAGCGCGAGCAGATCGCGATTTGGCGGCTTGAGGGAGTGAGCCAGGCCGAGATGGCGCGGCGGCTGGGTCGATCGTCATCGACGATCAATCGCGAGCTGGCGCGCAACCGGCTGCAGTCGGGCGGCTATCAGCCGAGCTTCGCGGAAGGGTCGTATCTGGTGCGGCGTGAGCGGGCGGCGCTGCTGGATCGGGACGAACGGCTCGAGAGGTTCGTGGTCGATCGCCTGACCGAGGGTTGGTCGCCCGAGCAGATCGCTGGATGGCTCAAGGCCGACAACGAGCCAGGGCTGCGGGGTCTCGGCACCGAGACCATCTACCGCTTCATCTATGGGGCCCGGCAGAGGCCCGCGAAACTCTGGAAGCTGCTGCCGCGCGGCAAAGCCCGACGCGGCCGGCGCAGACGCCACGAGGCAAAGACCAAGATCACCGATCGTCGCTCGATCCATGAGCGGCCCGAGGCCGTCCAGAACCGCGAGAAGCTCGGCGATTGGGAGGCCGATCTGATGTTCTGCAGGCGAACGCAGCCCGTTCTGGTGCTGCACGAGCGCACCTCGCGGTTGACGCTTGCCGCCAGGCTCGCCGGCAAAAGTGCTGCCGAGACCGCCGCTACCCTCATGGCCATCTTCAAGCGGCTCGCACCCGAACTCAAAGGCTCGATCACTTTCGACAAGCCGCGCCAGCAGGCGAGCGGCTCCATTCCTGAAAGGACCGAGGCCAGA
Source organism: uncultured Alphaproteobacteria bacterium (assembly GCA_942491185.1). Lineage (GTDB taxonomy): Bacteria > Pseudomonadota > Alphaproteobacteria > Geminicoccales > Geminicoccaceae > SLRI01. Next base: position 5,239 of record CALOAB010000005.1, read on the forward strand.
AGGCCTCGGCGGGGCAGCGAGTTCGCCCGTCATAGCCTCCTCGCCAGCATCACCGGCATGACCACCTGGTTCTGCGACGCCTATGCCAGCTGGCAAAAAGGTAGCGTCGAGAACACCAACGGCCGGCTGCGACGACAACTGCCGAGGCAACTCGATCTCGATACCTTGAGCCAGGCCGACCTGCAGGAGATCGTCCTCTCGCTCAACCTCACGCCACGCAAGTGCCTCAACTACCTCACCCCGATCCAGGCCTTCTTCAAAGGCCTTGGCAAAGACATCGAAATCCGCTTTGCCTAATGATGTAGCCCCTGCGCTTGGCACGGGAATCCACCCCCGGCTCGAGCTCATAGGCGGTCAGGTCGGCCATTATCGTCTTACTCCTTCCTTTGTCCGGATCGTACCGGTCTGCGGGAACGCCTGATCAAGACGTATCATCTATCGACCAGGTTGAGCAAAGGGCGACTATCAAGGTTCTCTCAAACGCGAGCCGTCGGAGCGGGACAGCACGGTGCATCGCGAGCTGGCGCCGGACTGCAATTACCACGCGCCCCGCGTGATCAGAAAGACCGTTCGACAATTCTTCATAAATCGCTGTACTTTCAACGACTTGCTGATGCATCCTTACCATTTGAGGCGTTTGTATTCACGGCCGACTCATGGATCGTTTTCTGAAATGGACGCTCTTTGATTAAATATTCGAAAAAATGAATATATTAATCCACCGGCACCACTATAGCAGCAACTGGTCGATCATCTGGCGAACCGCCTGCATCTGCTTGCCGTCCTGGCGGAAGTAGCCAGGCCCGCTATAGCCCCACCAGTCCCAGCAGCCCTTGGGGTTGGCCGTGAGCCCGGTCGGATCGAGCGTCCGGTTCCAGGCCGTCGTCTGCGGGTAGAGCACGACGATCCGGTTCGCCTCGGCCCAGCGGTTGTAGGCAGCGCCCCAGTAGAAATCGTCGTCGATGAGCGCCGTGTATTGCTGGCAGCCATGAAACGCGACGTGCAACCGGCAGGCCGCCGTCGCTGGCGCATCGCCCCGGCAGACTGCCGGGACGTAGACGAAGCCCGTCTCGGCCAGGCTCACGCTGGCATCCGTGGCGTCGAAGAACGCCGTCTGGTCGAAGGCGAGCAGACTCTCAGGCTCCGGCTCGCCGGGCACGTTGGCGAAGTCTGCGGGATAAAGATGCCTGAGCAAGCGCTCGGCGGCATCGAAGTCGCAGTCGATGATGAAGGGCAGCCCGTAATCGCCGCAGGCGCGCTCAGGATGCTCGCTCGTGCCGGTGAACGCCTCGACGGGAACACCGTGATTGGCAAGCTCGTTGCGCTCGAACTGAAGGGCCGGTGCGGCAAGGCCGAGGCGCGCATAAACGCCCTCCAGCGCCTGCATGGTGGCGAGCGGCACGACGTCATCGGCATCGCCCAGGAACAGCCAAACCCGATCGTCGGCGAGGTTCGCCGGGTCGTCGATATGGCCATTGTCGTGCTCGGTCGTGATCATCTCGACGGCCGCCTCGGCGCTGGGCCCGTCCGGCAGCCAGATATCGAAGGGATCGAACGCGGTCCGGGAAATATGGCTGCAGACGCCGAGTGCTGTGACCACCGACGCCATGGGATTGAACGAGAGGATCGCCGGGATCTGCTCGGCACAGGCGTAAGGTCCGCCGGCCAGCACCCCGGCACCGTTCACCAGCTCCGAGTAGGCCACGTGGAACTGGTGCGCGAAGAAGCCGCCGGACGAGATGCCCGAGACGGACACTTGGTCCGAATCGAGCGTCTGGACGGCAGCAAGCGGCGGTGCCCCCTCGCTCACCTGTGCGCCGGCAAGGCCGGACCAGGCGGCAAGAGCAGCCGCCAGAACGATGAATGACCCACGCAGCATCGGCTCCTCCCGCAAATGATCGTCATCCTAGCATGGCGGCGCCAACAGCGTGACCGCCCTTGCCAGCAGCGCGCCGCAACGCTACCGATCAATTATGGAACAAAACGGGAACATTTCGACGCATTATGCGCTCAGGCTCGCCGATCTTCGCTCCTGGCACAGGGTCACCGCAGCTTGCCCGGACTGCGGCCGAAAATCCCGCCTCGACGCCACGTCTCTCGGTCGAGGCCTGCCCCTGCACACCCGCCTCAGCGACCTCGAGCAGCGGCTGGTCTGCACGAGCTGCGGTAATCGCCAAGCCAACCGACTCCTCGTCGCCATGGCCTCGCGCGACTGAGCGCCCCTTACCCCGGAAAAACCCCAGCCTTACCTCCCGGCGGGAATGCGGCACTCTCGGGTCATCGAACGAGGCGGACCACCAGCCGGGGAGGCCCCGGCACCGGCCGCAGACACCGCACCCCACCCGACGCCAGGAGACATCCCATGACCACCATCAAGCTCAGCGCCGCCGCCCTCACCCTCTCGCTGCTTGCCGCCACCAGCTTCGGCGATGCGGCCTTTGCCCAGCAGGGCGGCGTCGAGGTCGGCGGCAACGCCAACAACCTCACCCTCGTCAACCGCAACACCAACGCCGCCATCGGCAAGGACGCCACCGCCACCACCAAGATCGGCAGCGTCCAGGACAGCAAAATCGGCGGCAATCTCAACAACTTGACCCTCGTCAACCGCAACACCAACGCGGCCATCGGCAAGAACGCCGAGGCCAACACCCGCATCGGCGCCATCGACGGTGCCGACGTCGGCGGCAACCTCAACAACCTGACCCTGGTCAACCGCAACACCAACGCCGCCATCGGCGTCAACTCCAAGGCCGGCACCGCGATTGGCACCGTCAACAACACCAAGACCGGCGGCAACCTCAACAACCTCACCCTCGTCAACCGCAACACCAACGCCGCCATCGGCGTCAACACCACCGCCTGCTCCGAAATCGGCAATATCGGCAAATCCGACGCCTGCGACTGAGCCTTAGCCCTCGACCACCTCCCTCATCCTCCCTGCGTCACTCAGCCGGCCGCTCAACGAGCGCGCCGGCGCTTTTTTGCGGCCTCGCCGCCTAGAAATTCCGTCGGGCCCGCTGCATCGCGCGGGCGGCATCGGCGGCGATCTGACCCTGGCTCTGCCGGAAGCTGCCCGCATCAGGCGTCGAGATGTTCATGACCACGTTGACCGGGCGCTGTGTGTCCCGCGCCGATCCCATCGCGGCGACCTGCGCCCGGGAGAGAACCATCTCGCCGCGCTGCAGGATGATAGGCACCTCATCGACGTGCAGGCCCGCCATGCCATCGTCATGGAGCCGGGATGCGCCGGCTAACGCCAAGGCAGGAGCGCGAGTGCCGCCGCGGCGGCCAGCATCCTCCTCGTCACGTGGCGTTCCTCCCGTGTCCTCGTTTGGCTATGCACAGCGGGATCGCCCTAGGCCGACTCCGCCGGCCGGAAGTCCAGGGCCACACCGTTGATGCAGTAGCGGAGGCCGGTCGGCGGAGGGCCGTCCTCGAAGACATGGCCCTGGTGTCCACCGCACCGGGCGCAGTGGACCTCGGTCCGGACCATGAACAGGGTATTGTCCTGCGAGGTGCCGATCGCGCCCTCGATCGGCGCCCAGAAGCTCGGCCAGCCGGTGCCGCTGTCGAACTTCGTCGCCGACGAGAACAGCGGGTTGTCGCAGCCGGCGCAGGCATAGGTGCCGGCGCGCTTCTCGTTGTCCAGCGGGCTCGTCCACGCCCGCTCGGTGCCGTGCTCGCGCAGCACGCTGTACTGCTCGGGTGTGAGAATGCGACGCCACTCCTCATCGCTCTTGGTGACCTCGAAGTCGATCTCGGCCGTCGCGGCCCCGGCGGTCGACGAGCCACCGCTACCGGAGAACAGCTTTGCCGCCGCGACCGCGCCGAGCGCAGCCACACCGCCTATGAAGTACCGCCGCTTCATCATACCCGATCCTTCCGCTTCGAGCGGCCCGCCCCCCGGCCGGATCGTCGCCCCCATCCTGGGAGACGATCGTTCGCGGACTGATCGGCAGGGTCGCCCGGATAAATCACTCTATCGGTAGGTGGCGCCACGCCCGGCAGAATCCACTCACGACAGCGTCAGGACGCCAGTGCAGCCGGCCCCCGCCTGGAGGGTCTGCCGCGCATCGAGGTGGTGATCATCGTCGATGCTCCTTCAGCTATGCGGGCGATCTCGTCGCACGCTCGCACCGACCCAGGAGAATCCCCTGCCTTACCTCTCGGCGGAAATGCGGCACTCTCGGGTCATCGAACGACACGGACCACCAGCCAGGGAGGCCCCGGCACCGGCCGCAAACGACGAATCAGGCCCCAGCCAACCACGGAGACCCGAGATGAAGACGATCAAGCTCAGCGCCGCCGCCCTCACCCTCGTCAACCGCAACACCAACGCCGCCATCGGCGTCAACACCACCGCCTGCTCCGAAATCGGCAATATCGGCAAATCCGACGCCTGCGACTGAGCTTTCCTCGATCAGCTTCTCCCTCCCGCATTCTCCGTGGTGCAACTCAGCCGGCCGCTCCCAGAGCGCGCTGGCGCTTTTTTGTCCCGAGCAACGACCGCGCACTCAGCCCTTCACCGCTTCGGCGACCCTGCCCGTCACCCCGTCACGATGTCCGCCGGCGACAGCAGGATGCCGGCATTTCGGGTCATGATCGCGGCCACCAGCGCCGGGGTCGCGAGCAGCCGGGCCGCCTTCAGCTCCAGCAGGCAGGTGTGGTGGCGAATGGCACCCGGCAGGTCACGCTGCAGCTCGGCCACGACCGCCTCTATCGACCGCAAGGGTGTGGCCAGCACGAGCTCGAGAGTGCTTTCCGGATCGGCGTGGGCCAAGAGCTCGCCCAGGCGGGGATGGCAGTAGGCGGCAGGCGCCGCAGGCGAAGGCAAGCCGGGCTCAGTCAGATCGGCCTCGCGGGATCCGAGCCACCGCTCCGCGGCTGCCGCAGCCAGGACGCCGCAGCGAACCCGGTGCTCGCGCCCCGGGGCCACCGGCACCGCCGTCCGCAGCAGGGCGTCCTCGACCGCCTCGGCCGATGCACCGTGCCGCTGCATCAGCATAGCGACGGTCCCGGCCACCATGGCCGCCGCCATCGACGTTCCCGAGCGTGCCACCATGCCGCCACCCGGCGCGGCCGAGACGACCCCTGCCCCCGGCGCCAGCAGGTCCGGCTTGAGGCAGTCACCGGCCTCGTTGACACTGCCGGAGAACTTGAGCGGCAGGCCGTCGCTGTCGGCGGCGCCGATGGCCAGGACGTGGGGGTACCAGCCGGGAGCCAGGGCCACGCCGGCGCCGGTATTGCCGATCGCTGCCACCGGCAGGATGGCGCGGGCGCGCAATGCCGTGATCGCCGGCCAGAGAACGGGGTTGCGGCCCGGCACGCCCACCGGCATCGCCACGATGTCCGCCCGCTCGCGGATCGCCCAGTCGATGGCGGCGAGAATGCGCCAGATCACGGCCCCGCCCTCGACGGCCCGGGCGGGCAGCAGCGCGGCACCGGGCGCCAGCTGGGCGACGATGCCCGCCGTATGGCTGCCGTGGCCGGACGCGTCGACCGGCTCCGCACCCCAGTCGCGCTCGCCGCGCCGGTCGAAGCTCGCATGGCCGGCGACGCGCCCGGCCAACAGCGGGTGGGCCGGGTCGACCCCGCTGTCGATCAGGGCGACCCGGATCCCCCGGCCGGCGTCACCGTCGCCGGGCGCGCTGCCCGGCGTCAAAGATCATACGTTCCCGGTGGCGGGTCCTGATCCGGTTCCTGGCGCGCCCGGACGAAGTACACGGAGGCTTCGCTCAAGTGGCCGTAGTACGTCAGAAAGACGGTGCAGTGGATGATGAGCGGAATGTAGTAGAAGCCACTGTTCACCTCGCGCAGGCTCGCGAATTTGGTGATCGCCGGGAAGGTGTCGTTCATCCAGCCGTAGCGCCTGCGGTCGTTCACCCCGTCGCTGAACCGCTCGTCCGCCGGCAATGCCGCCTGCTCGTCGATGTCGACACTCACCAGCTTGGACATCAGGCCGAGATGGATGATGCCGACCACGCTGGTGATGCCGGGGAGGGCATAGCCCATGACCTTCGAGCCGCCTTTGTCCGCGGTCAGGCCGGCGCTCATGTAGTCCACGGTGGCGATCGCCACATAGACCCACTGGAAGCCCCAGACGACGCGCGACCAGTACATCGTGGTCTCGGTCGCATCCCGCTTTCTGACCTTGCCGCTCTCGTCGGTGACGCTTGTCGCCTTCTCGTAGGCTTCACGCAGCTTGGTGCCGTTCAGCCCGCCGGGATAGCCGGCCGGATTGCCCGACACTTGGCCCACTACCAGGCAACCGAGGCCGAGGAACTTGACCAGGGTCAGCATGGCCCCGGCCTTGCTCGCCGGATTGATGCCGTCGAGGCCGGGGATGTCGCTCGTGAACTTGCCGGGTGTGGTGATCGTCCGGGTCTGGGCCGGCACCGTCCAGCGATGGCCACGTGCATCTCGGAGGGTTTGCCGCGGGACCGTCGTCTCGGTGCGCGTGGTCGAGGCTTCCTGCTTGGTCGTCGCGTTCTGCACGTCGGTCACGATGTCGATGACGTTCAAGACCAGATGCATCGAGCCGTAGACGTTGGCCCAGTCCCGCTTCGCCTTCGCCTCGGCGAGCTCGGCCTCGGTCAGCGACTGGGCGGCGACACCGACCCCCTGGAAGGGCGGCTCGCCCACGGCGAGCTTGCTGATGATCGTGGCCGGCACCGCCACGATGAAGGCGAGCACCGAGATCGGCGAGAGCTCGCGCCCGGTCAAGACCTTGTAGAGACCCGAGAGCACCGGGATGTCGAGCGTCGCGTTCATCGCGGTCTTCAGCAGATCGATGGCGAGCAGCACGATCTCGAAGACGATGTCGAGCACCAACCCGAGCACCTTGATGCCGGTGACCGCCAGCCCCTTGACCATCGAGAGCACGCCACTGAGCACGAGGCCGCTGGATCGCTTCGGATCATCGAGGGCGGCCTGAAAGAGCGCGATGCCGTCGAGGAAGGCGTCGATGACCACGCCCATGTCGTTCTCGATGAAGCTCTTCAGCTGCTCGGTGAGTCGGGCCAGAAGGGCCGTCAGCTTCGTCCGGACGCCGTCCGGGATCGTCGAGTGCATCTTGTCGAGCAGGGCGTTCGGCCTGACCGTCGACGGGTCGGCGGGCGCCTCGTCCGGATCGTCGATCAGGTACGACATCAGCCAGTCGATCTTGTCCGACGCCTCCGAGCGATCGATCCCGCCATCGCGGGTCACCGCGGCGATGCGGCCGCCACCGAGCTGGTCGATCGTCTGGTCGATGCCGTCGACCATCTGCTCCTGCAACGTCGTCGAGCCAGCCCTTCGTCAGCCCCTGCAGCGCCGTGACGTTGTCGCGCATCAGGTCGAACCCGCCGTTCAGCTTGGCAACCAGCACGTCGTGCGTGTGCAGGATGTCGTCCCAGCTGAAGATGTCCTTGATGAAGTCGACGAACGCGTGCCAGGCGACACCCAGCGTCTCGATGACCTTCTGTGTGAACTTGCCGATCGCCTCCACTGTGTCGGCGACGAACTGGTAGACCTTGCCGGCGACCTCGACGGTGACGCGGACCACCTTCTCGACCACCTCCTCGAGCGCATCGACCACACCGTGCGCCAGCTCCTCGAAGGCATCGCGGGTATCGGCGGCGAGCTTGACGGCGCCAGAGACGGCGTCCTCGACGACATCACCAACGTCCTCGACCGCCTGCTCGACCCAGCCCTTGGTCTCGTCCCAGACCAGCTTGGTGGTCCGCTCGATATCGCGGGCGATCGGCTTGACGATATCCACCACCGCCTCGCCGGCATCGGCCAGCGCCCCGCCGACATCCTCGACGACGAAGCCGCCGACCTCGCGCGCGGCGGTGGTCGCGGCCTTGGGGATGGTCTCGACGAAGACCTTGCCGATCGACTTGCCCGCATCCTCGAAGAAGTCGAGGAAGCCTTGCGCCGCCTGGGTGTCGACCTGGATGGCGCGGGCGCCGAGCGCGGCGAGCTCGGCTTGGCCGGCGGGCCGGAACAACGCCGCGCCCGAGCGATCGTCGCCGCCCAGCTCGAGCGCCCAGCGCTGGTAGGGCATCCGGTCGGCGACCAGGAGCCGATCGCGCGAGACCCCGTGCGAGAGCGCGTGGGTGGCGACGGGCACGGTCGCCGAGAGCGCCTTCATCGCCTGCTGGACCTGGCCGACATCGGCCTTGCCGAAGCGCTGATCGATGCCCAGCCGATCGCGACTCTCCCAGAGCCGGTCCGCCGGCATGGCCAGGATCTTGGTGTGCACGTCCGAATCGGGAAAGACGAAGACCCGCTGGCGCTCGGCCATCGCCGGCGTGCGCAGCATCAGCGCCGCCTTGCCGAGCTCGTCGGGATCGATGCTCAAGATCAGCTTGCCGGCGGCATTCGGCTTGAGCCGTGCCGACTTGACGGGATCGATGGTGTGGCTGCCGCCACCGGCCCGGATGGTCACCTCCTCGGTTGCCCAGACATCAACGGAACCGGTCATCGGCGGCAGGCTGACCACCGTGCGCAGCACCGCCCGGTTGTCGATGCGATCGCCCTTGGCGCTCGGCTCCTCGCTCAGCCGCGAGGTGCTCTGGATCGACGCGGCCGCCTGCTGCGGCGTCAGCAGGATCTGCAAGGACGACAGCCGATCATTGCCGACATCGCTCTCGCGCAGCGCCACGGTATCCAGGTGGAAAACGTCGTTGATGCCCCTAAAGCCCACATCCCGAAAGAACGTCGCCGCCGTGTCCGGACCAACGCGGACTGAGGAGACGGTGTCGTTCAACCCCTCGATCCGCCGGAAATCCGGTGTGTCCTGGTGCAGGATCCAGACCTTGCCCTTGAAGTTCTCGTGCTCGTAGAGCGCGACCTCGCCGGGCCAGAGCTCAGCATTCGCCCGCTCACGCGTGCGCACCAGCTTGTTCGTGATACGGTAGGTCTGCTGCGCCGCTGATCCCGCGATATAGAGATCGAGCTCACTCTTCGAGGTCGCCTCGCGCATCCGCCAGGTGTTGTGCAGACCCGTCTTGACCTGGAAAGACTGGTTCGGGTCCAAGGTCGCGTAGGTCTGCTCCTCGCCGGCGAAATCGATCCAGTTCACATCGACCCGGTGGCCCGAGCCGTTGACGAGGGTGAGGTCGACGGGGCTGCCATGCGGTCGCGAGCGGGTGGCGGCAGCCGAGACCCGCAGCTCCTGCGGCTGGCGCACGCCCACCGTGAAGGCTACCGCCTCCATGCTCGCCATATCGCGCACGATCCAGGGATGGGTCATGAACGTCTGCTGCTCGAAAGATTCGCGGCTGGCGATGGTGGCGTAGCGCACCTCGTTGCCGTCGTAGTCGATCCAGAACACGCCGAGCTGCAGCGGCGACAGGTTCATGAACTTGATGCTGGTCGGCACGTCGGAGTGGATCGAGCGCAACGCGATCGAGCATGTCTGCTTCGCCTCGGCGCTGGCGATGTAGAGTGCCACCTCGTCGCCCGAGTGCTGCTGGCGGATGCGCCAGGGATGGGTCTCGAACGTCTGTTGGACATGGCTCTGCCCGGGCGCCACCGTCGCATAGAGCTGCTCCTTGCCCGCATAGTCGAGCCAGAAAACGTCCACGGTCCAGGGCAGTCGGTTGACGAAGGTCAGCGTCACCGGGTTGCTGCCCTCGCGCGGGCGGATGTCGCGCTCGTCGATCGTCACGACCTGGTTCGTGCCGTCGCCCCAGGCCCAGTCGAGCAGGCGCCGGCTCTGCCGGTCGCGCACGATCCAGGGATGGGTGACGTAGGTATTGAAGCCGACCGACCCGCCGGGCTCGAGCGTCTGGTAGTGCTTCTCGCGGCCCTCGAAATCCAGCCAGATGACGTCCACCGCGAGCATCGAGCTGTTGACGAAGCGGATGCCGGTCGGCGTGGTCGAGGTGTAGGAGCGAACGCGAAAGGCCGCGTCCTGCCGATCGACCTCGCTCGCGACGTAGACGCCCACCAGCGCCTTGGTATGGGCGTCGCGGGCGCGCCAGACATGGTGGATCAGGGTCTGCTGCTCGTACGATTGGCCGGGCCGCAGCGTCGCGTAGCGCCGCTCCTTCTTGTGAAAGTCGATCCAAAAGACCTCGATCTCGAACGGCGTCTCGTTGCGAAAGGCGACCGTGACCGGCTTGGTGCCCGGCGCCGAGCGCAGGTCATTGGGCCCCAGCTCCACGACATGCGCGCCGGCCCGGGCCTTGAAGGCTCGGATCTCGTGGCCGCTCGCCACGTCTCGGGCGACCAGTGCCGCACCCTCGGCCATGGTCAGCCGAAAGCGCTCCTTGTAGCCCAGCCGTTGCAGCGGATAGGGCGCGCCACCCTCGTCCAGCGCCAGGACATCGAGGGTGAGCCGGGTCTCGTTGGCGATCTCGAGCTCGGCCAGCTGCACGCCGTCGATCGCCGTGGCGGTGAAGGTCTTCGACTGGCGCGCCTCGGGCCCCGGGATGAAGAGGCCCGCGACCGGACCGCCGCCCTTGCGCCGCGCCCGCCACGGATGGGCAGCGGCCGTGGTCACGCTCCAGGCGGCACCCGGGGCGAGCTCGGCATAGTGCTGCTCGCTGCCGTTGAAGTCGACCCAGCAGAGGTCGATGGCGAACGGCAGCAGGTTGCGCATCGTGGCTTCGGTGACCTTGGTCCCGGCCATCGACACCAGCTTCTCGGCATCGACCACGACCTCGCTGTCGCTCGTCAGGCTCGGCACCACCCGCACCACCGTGCCCGAATAGGCGTCACGCAGCACCCAGGGGTGGGACACGAAGGTCGCCTGCTCGAAACGCTCGCCGGGTGCGATGATGCCGTAGACGGTCGTCTCGCCACCGTAGTCGATCCATTCCACCGTGAGCGACAGGTGGGTGCGATTGACGAACGCCCCCTGCACCGGTGTCGTGCTGACCCGCGAGCGCAGCGTGACCTCGGCGGTCTGCTCCGCCGCATCGGACGGGATGTAGAGCCCGAGATCGGTGCCGCAATGCAGCGACCGGAAGCACCAGGGATGGCCGGCATAGGTGCTCTGGCTGAACCGCTCGCCTGGGCGGAGCTTGGCGTAGAGCTGCGGCTCCCCGGCATAGTCGAGCCAGTAGACGCCGACCGCCAGCGCCGTCGTGTTGTGCACGTGGAGCGTCACCGGCACGTCGGCGTTCTCCGAGCGCACCGCAACCTTGGGCGTGAAGGTCAAGGGAGTAGCGATCGCCGTGACCTCGTCGAGCCTGAGGCCGCTGACCGCATCGCGGATGATCCAGCGATGCCCTTCGTAGGTCGACTGCGTATACTGCTCGAATGGTGAGAGCTTGGCGTAGGGCGTCTCGCCCCCTTCGCCGTTCAACCACAAGACCTCGACCGTCAATGGCGTCGTGTTCACGAACGTGATCTCGGTGGTCATGGCGCTCTCCGGGAAAGGATTGGGCGACAAGCCTGGCGTGGGACGCGGGAAGCTCGAGGGTCTCGCTGACTACCCTCGCCGACGCCATGCCTGTGCACGTTTGTACAGCTTGTCGAATATTGCGGAAGGCGGCGGACCACTGCGATCTTGGTCACAGTCGTGCTGAATCGCCGCTTTGTCCAAGCTGCGTGACCACAGCGATCACGGATGACGACCGCCCACGCAGATTGCCGATCAGTAGCCAGCATTCTGGCCGATCAAGGCTGCGATCGAAGCGACGTGGCAAAGCCGGCCGGCAGAACCGCGAGTTGGAGCAAGACAGGCCAAATGGTCGCCCAGCCGATCGGCAGCAACGACAAGTCGACGACTTGATATCGATCGGCAGAGCGATGGTCGACGGGATCGACACCCCGATCGCGAGACCGACATCGCACGGGGCCTGCCCTGCCTGACCGGTCTGGTCGGTCAGATACCGGTGACGACCAACGCCGACGCCTGAGGGCAAGCGGCCCCGGCATCGCGCAGCCCGCCCGCACTCTCGCTCGTGGCTTGCGAGCGGTAGCGGAGCGGGGCACAGTCGAAGCCAGCAACGACGCGCCGGTCGCCCTTGCCCAAGCAGAGAAGCCGTGGTGATGCCGCCAAGTCCAAGTCAGGCTGAAGCCGACCTCGAGATGCTCGACGCGTTCTTGATGTCGTGCCAGGCGCCCGACGACTCCATGCAGCTGTCGGATCTCGATGATACGAGCCCTGCTGCGGCGCCGCCTGACCCCATGATAGCAGCAACGCTGAGTCTGTCGCCGTGACGGCCGACACCGAGCTGCGGGACAAGCTGCGCAAGATCGAGGCGCTGTTCGCAGGTGCGACGACGCCCGGCGAGCGTGCCGCGGCAGGGGCTGCGGCGGAACGCATTCGCGAGCGACTGCGGCGGAGCCAAGAGGCCGAACGTCTCATCGAGATGAAGTTCAGCCTCGCCGACCTCTGGTCGCGCCAGCTCTTCATGGCGCTGGCTCGCCGCTATGGCCTGCGACCCTACCGGTACCACCGACAGAAGCGAACGACGGTGATGCTTCGAGCACCACGGAGCTTTCTCGACCAGGTTCTGTGGCCGGAGTTCGTCGAGCTCAACGCTGCGTTGACCGATTACCTCGCCGAGATCACCCAAAGGATCATCCGCGAGGAAGTCTACGGCGAAACTGCGGAACCCGAGGAGGTCGCCGATGCTGCCAAGCTCGGCGGCTAGTCGAGCCGCGACGGCCCGATTGCTTCACTCGCCGACATCACCATCGGCGACCGCTGCGCCACCGGCAGTTCGAACATCCACCCCCCGCCGTCCAGCACCGCAGCTCCACCGGTCCAGCCCTGCCGCGACGTAACACGGATCGAGCTCGATCAGACGTGCCTGCCACCCGGTCTTCACGGCTGCGATCAGCTTCGGGACCGATCCCTCGAACGGGTCATGCCGGAGGGTACCATCAGTCTAACGCGAGCTGATCTCAATGACACCCGGCACCTGAGCTGGTCGTGTCCCGAGGCGTGGCGTCGCTGACGGCGATCATTCGGTGGTGCTCCGGTGGGGTTGGGTTGTGCGGACCAACCTGCACCGGAGCACCGACCCGATCACCGAGGATAGGATGGCCCTTCGTGAGCTTTTTGAGAAGAGCGCCGCCGCCGATCTCTTGCGTGAGATGATCGGCTTCGCCGCCGAGCGTCTGATGGAGCTGGATGCCGGGAAACCCACTAGAGCCGGGCATGGCCAGCGTTCGCCGCAACGGCTGGTCCAAGGCAACGGCTACCAGACGCCGTCGGCATATGCCGCCCGGCTCACCGCAACGCACGCTCACCAAATTGATCAAATATCACGGTTTCCATCGTCACTCTCTACCAAGGCGAGTGAGTCGCGATTGACGATTCTGGCGGTTGTGCCCCATGGGGTGGTGTATGAGAGCCCGCGTGCGATCATGGGCTGAGTATCGATCGACGGCGGTCGGCAGGGCCACGATGTCAATGGTTTGAGGTTGCACGATCTTGGCGAGGGCCTCAAGCGGCATGTAGCGCTTGGCGACCGTCCATTCATCGTTTTGCTCGAGGAGGATGGCGCCGATCAGACGCTCGAGGGACGCGGTCAGCAGACCGCGGAGGGGCAGCCGGTCCGCAGCAGATAGAGAATCGCATTCATCAGCTCGCCCAGCGCCGTCGTCCGACCGCGCGCGCCTGGCTTCGCCGCCGGCAACATCGGCCCGATCACTTCGAACTCCTCGTCCGTCAGATCGCTTGCGTAGCGGCTTCCCAGCCGCTGATACTGACGGCGAGCGGAATCGGTCCACATGTCCATGGCCTCCTTGCTCCCGGAAGAACAAGGACGTCATAAGCAATTGATTCCGCTCAGCAACTTCTCAAACAGATGGGGTGATTGGGGTTGTGCCCTACAGGTGAGGATGGCTGCTCCGTTTTGGATGTCGGAACGTGGTCGGTGTGAGCCGCCACAAGCATCGCAAAGGAGCAGCCGTGACGCACTCTGCAGGACTGGACGTATCGCTGGAAGAGACCGCGATCTGCGTGGTCGATGCGACTGGGATGATCGTGAAGGAGATGCGGGCGGAGAGTGAGCCCCGGGCGTTGGACGATGGCGTGAGACGGCTCGGCCTGCCGCTCGAGCGGGTCGGGATGGAGGCCTGCTCGCTCGCCGCCTGGCTGCACGACGGCCTGACCGCGGCGGGCTGGCCGGCGGTCTGCATCGAGACGCGGCAGGCCGCCCCGTGGGGCTGCGGGGACCCCACGGCCCCGCAGGGCGCCGCGATGAAGACCATGCCGAACAAGACCGACAGGAATGATGCGCGGGCTCTGCTGTGGGGTGCGGGGTCCCCGCAGCCCCGCACCATGGCGCAGATCATGCGGACCGGATGGTTCCGCCAGGTGCACGTCAAAAGCCCGCAGTCGCGTCGCTGGCCGCTCGCTCCTGGTCGCCCGGCGGACCGTACTGAGTCACCTGCGCAGCATTGAGAACGTGGTCCGCGCGAGGACGGCATCAAGCTGGGCACGCCGAGCCGCAAGGACTTTGCCCCGCGGGTGCGCGAAATGGCCGGAAACGAGCCCGAGCTGATGGCGATGTTGGAGCCGCTCTTGGCAGTTCTCGCCACGATGCTGGAGCAGCGCACCCGGCTGACCAGGCAGGTCCTCGACATCGTTCGCGACAATCACATCTGCCGGCAACTGATGACCTCGCCCCTCCGCGGTCTGCTGACCGCGTCCCTTCCAGGGATCGGATCGAAGGCCTCCTGGCCTTCGATGGCATCGGTCCGATCCCCAGTGGGGCTGCGGGGTCCCCACGGCCCCGCAAGGGCGCTGACCTATCGTGCGACGATCGACCGGCCGGACCGGTTCGACCGTTCGCGCGACGTCGGTGCGCATCTCGGACACACGCCGACACGCTATCAGTCCGGCGAGACGGATATCACGGGCAAGATCAGCCGCTGCGGCGACGAGCTCGCCCGCACGGCACTCTACGAGGCCGCGCATTCGCTGCTCGTGCGTTCGAGGAAATGGTCGGCACTGCGCGTCTGGGGCATGGCCGTCGCCAAGCGGCGTGGCATGGCGCGAGCCAAGGTAGCGGTCGCCAGGAAGCTCGCCGTCATCCTGCACAGCATGTGGAGCGACGGCACCGACTTCCGCTTCGGCAAGGAGGCCGTGGTCTGAGACGAGAACCGTTGACCCAGTAGCACAGGTTCACCCGAAAGGGTGAAACGGCGCGTCCCTGCCGGGACGATGGGCGCGGCGATCTCGCCCGGAACCCGGAGCCTTCGGGCCAAGCCCGAAAGGTCGTGGACAGATTGAGACGACCCGCTCTCCTGAACCCATCATGCGGCGATCCAGCGTCGACCAAAATGGGCAGCGACCGCGAAGAGAAGCGTGTGACCGGCAGGAACGAGCCGAACCAAGCGTGGCAGAAAGCAGCGGAGCTGCTTGACACCAATTACCCCAATCAGAGAAGGCTCTCAGAACAACACGCGGTGACCACCAGGCTATGGATAACCCGCTCTCCTACGCCTGCGACTTTGACAAGCGCTCCGGCAAGCGGCGTACCAACAGTGCTCGCGTCTCGTACACCAGTCGATGGGACACGACCGACGGCCTTCCATCGAGATCTCTTGTCGTCGCGTGCAAGGGCAACGGCGATGCCGGACCGCCTTCGCCCGAAGAACTGGCCGAGAGCCAGCTACGATCGGCTGGTCGACGCCAGGCCAGGACATAATAGGGACTATGCGCCGACCTACTGGATCGGCGCGGCAGGCCCCCCGCCCGAGGACGACGGGCCGGTCTCCGCCGACATAGACGCCGACGTCGTCGTGGTCGGCTCGGACTATACCGGTCTGTCGACGGCGATCCATCTGGCGAAGGAGCACGGCATCAAGGCGGTCGTGCTCGAAGCCAACACCGTGGCCTGGGGTTGCTCGACCCGAAACGGTGGCCAGGCGCAGGTCTCGTCCGGGCGACTGAAGCGCTCGGAATTGATCGAGCGCTGGGGTGTCGACATCGCGAAGAAGATGCACGGCAAGGTCTGCGAGGCTTTCGATCTCTTTCGCGACCTGATTGGTGCCGGCGACGTCGATTGCGATCCGCAGGACAGCGGCCATCTCTACATTGCCCACAAGCCTGCTGTCATGGCGAAGCTGGAGCACGAGTCGACCCTCTTGAACACGGTCTTCGGCTACGGCGCGCGGATCATGGGCCGGGACGAGCTGCATGAGCGCTTCGTGAAGGACCAGGAGGCGGCCGGTGCCCTGCACGAGCCGGACAGCGTCTGCGTCCATGCGGCGAAGCTCACCTTCGGCTACTCAGAACCTCGCCCGCAAGCTCGGTGCCAAGATCCATCCGGCGAGCCCCGTCATGGGCTGGAAGACGGTGAGCGGCATCCATCATCTGACCACGCCGGGCGGCACTGTCCGGGCGCGTGCCGTGGCGCTGGCGACCGCCGGCTACACGCCGCCCGGCCTCAGCCGCTTCACTAGGCACCGGCTGATGCCGATCCTCTCCAACTCGATCGTCACCCGGCCGCTCGACGACGACGAGAAGGCGGCGTGCGGCTTTCAGACCTGCTCGCCGCTGACCGACACACGCACGCTTCGCCACTACTACCGCTATCTACCCGACGGTCGGGTGCAGATCGGCAGCCGCAGCGCGATCATGCGCGACGACGCCAAGAATCCAAAGCACCTGACGCTGCTGCAGGAAGCCCTCTACCGCAAGTTCCCGGCCCTTCGCGGCATCGATCTCGACTATTCCTGGTGGGGCTGGGTCGACGTCAGCCACGACATGATGCCGCGGATCTTCCAGCCGGATAAGGCCGAGGCGATCTTCTACGCCATGGGCTATGGCGGCAACGGCGTGATGTACTCAGCCAAGGCCGGCCGACGCATGGTGCAGAAGGTGGCGGGCGAAGGCGGCGAGCTGGATGTGCGGGTCTTCACCTCGCCATTGCCGGGCCACGGCGTGCTCACGCCGTTGCGCCGGCTCGGCCAGCGGTTCATGTACGTCTGGTGCTACGTCAGGGACGAACGGCTCTGAGAACGCCAGAGAAAAATGACTGAACGAGGAGACGAAAGATGAGAATGACGACCGAAGAGGCGTTCGTCAAAGTGCTGCAGATGCACGGCATCGAGCACGCCTTCGGGATCATCGGCTCGGCCATGATGCCGATCTCGGATCTCTTTCCGGCGGCCGGGATCACCTTTTGGGACTGCGCCCACGAGGTGAACGCCGGCATGATCGCGGACGGCTACACCCGCTCGACCGGCAAGATGTCGATGGCGATTGCCCAAAACGGCCCCGGCATCACCAACATGGTGACGCCGATCATCACCGCGTACTGGAACCACACGCCACTGCTGCTGGTCACCCCGCAGGCCGCCAACAAGACGATCGGCCAGGGTGGTTTCCAGGAGATCAAGCAGATGGCCATGTTCGAGGACTGCGTCTGCTATCAGGAGGAGGTGCGCGATCCCTCGCGCGTCGCCGAGGTGCTGAACCGGGTGATTCAAAAGGCCCGTCGCGGCTCGGCGCCGGCGCAGATCAACGTGCCGCGCGATTTCTGGACCCAGGTCATCGACATCGAGCTGCCGCAAGTGGTGCATATCGAGCATCCGCGGGGCAGTGCCAGCGCCATCGAGGAAGCGGCAAGACTGCTCTCGGCGGCGCGGTTTCCGGTGATCCTGAACGGCGCCGGTGTGGTGCTGTCGGGCGCCATCCCGGCATCCGTGGCACTCGCCGAGCGCCTGTCCGCGCCGGTATGCTGCAACTATCAGCACAACGACGCCTTCCCGGGCTCGCACCCGCTATCTGTTGGTCCGCTCGGCTATAACGGCTCGAAGGCCGCGATGCAGATGATCGCCAAGGCAGACGTCGTGCTGGCGCTCGGCACGCGGCTGAACCCGTTCTCCTCGCTGGCCGCCTATCAGACCGACTACTGGCCAAAGGACGCCAAGCTCATCCAGGTCGACATCAATGCGGATCGTATCGGGCTGACCAAGAAAGTGGCGGTCGGCATTCAAGGCGACGCCCGCATGGTGGCCGAGCAGATTCTGGCCCAGCTCACCGACGACGCCGGCGACGCCGGGCGCGACGAGCGTGAGCATCTGGTCGCCCACACCAAGTCGCGCTGGGCGCAGGAGCTCTCCTCGATGGATCACGAGGACGATGACGAAGGGATCACCTGGAACCAGCGCGCCCGCGACCGCGAGCCCGACCGCATGAGCCCGCGTCAGGCGTGGCGGGCGATTCAGGCAGCACTGCCCGAGAACGCGATCATCTCGAGCGACATCGGCAACAACTGTGCGATCGGCAACGCCTATCCGACCTTCGAGGAAGGGCGGCATTATCTGGCGCCCGGCCTGTTCGGCCCCTGTGGCTACGGCCTGCCGTCGATTCTCGGCGCCAAGATCGGCCGGCCGGATCTGCCCTGCGTCGGCTTTGCCGGTGACGGCGCGTTCGGCATCTCGATGAACGAGATGACGGCCTGCGGCCGCAATGACTGGCAGCCGATCACCATGGTCATCTTCCGCAATTACCAATGGGGTGCGGAGAAACGCAACACGACGCTCTGGTTCGACGACAATTTTGTCGGCACCGAGCTCAATCTCGGCGTCGAGTACGCCAAGATCGCCCAGGCCTGCGGCCTGAAGGGCGTCCAGGTCGCGACCATGGAGAGCCTGACCGACGCGCTGCGGACCGCGGTCAAGGAGCAGATGGAGGACGGCGTCACGACCTTCATCGAGGTCGTCTTGAACCAGGAGCTGGGCGAGCCCTTCCGCCGCGACGCGATGAAGACCCCGGTCGCCGTCGCCGGCATCAGCAAGGACGACATGCGCCCGCAGCCCACCGCCGGCTGAGCACGGGCATCGCCTGGTCGGAGGGTAGCTGGCCACCCCCCTCGGACCAGGCGCCCCATCGGCTATCCCGGTCGACCAGCGTGGGTCGACCGAGTCCGTGTCGGACGGACACCGACGAAGCTGGGCCGACAAGCAGCGTCCTCGAGGCGCCCTCCGCAGCACCCGCGTGGCGCTGTTGCCCGGCGATGTGAGCCCACGCGCTTGAGTCCCTCCCGCGGGCCCAGCAACGTTGCGGCTACCGCGGTCGCACCATTGCTCGGCATGCGCATCACCGTCGGTCTCCTGGTGGATCTCGGCGCCGGAACCATTGCCCTCGTTGTCGGCGCCGTGATCGCGGCGATTCTGGTGGGCCTGGTCGGTGCGAGGCTGCTCGGCCGCGGCTGGCGACTGGTCCTTCTCATCGGCGGCACGGTCGCGATCTGCGGCGCATCAGCCGCCATGGCGATCGCCGCCGTGCTGCCGAAGAACGAGCATTCCGAGCGAAATCTCTTGTTCATCTTCATGGGCGTGACCGTGCTCAGCACGATCGCCATGGTCGTCTAGCCCCGGGCGACAAGGTGATGCAGATCGAGAACGACTATGACAAGGAGGTCTACAACGGCGACATCGGCTACATTGACGATTTTGATCCCGACGCAGGCGAGCTCACCGCGAGCTTCGACGGCCGGCCTGTGACCTTCGGCTTCGGCGAACTCGACACGCTGGTGCCGGCCTATGCCGCGACCATTCACAAGAGCCAGGGCTCCGAGTACCCCGCCGTGGTCATTCCGGTCATGACCCAGCACTACGCGATGCTACAGCGGAACCTGCTCTACACCGGTGTCACCCGCGGCAAGCGGCTGGTGGTGCTCGTCGGCCAGAAGAAGGCCGTCGCCATCGCCGTCAAGAACGTCTCCGGCCGCCGACGTTGGTCGAAGCTGCGGAAGTGGCTGGGGAGGCCGAGCGAGAAGGCACGTTGATCGCGCGCGCCAGTCGTAGCAACGACGCACGCTTTCAATGCCTCATGTTGATCATGCTAATGCTGACCGGACATCGACCATCAACCCGGAGACAGCTGCAAGAATCAGAGGCACTCACCGCCGTCGACGACGAGGGCGTGGCCGGTCATGAAGGCGGATTTTTCGGAAGCGAGAAAAACGATGGCATCGGCGATCTCCTCGACGGCGCCGAAGCGGCCCATGGGGATTGCGGTTCTGACATAGGCCTCGAGCTCGGCGCGGCCGCCCATCTGGATCTCGAAGCCCCGGTTGAAGGGCGTGTCGACGAAGCCCGGGCAGAGCGCGTTGAAGCGGATGTTCTCCTTGGCGTAGTCGGCCGCGATCTGGCGGGTCATGGCCAGGACCGCGTGCTTGGTGGTGCAGTAGGCCACCATCTCGCGGTCGTGCTGCACGGCCGAGTTGGAGGCCGTGATGATGACGCTGCCCCCGCCCTGGCGGCGCATCGGGGCGATCACTGCCTTGGCCGCCACGAAGTGGGCGCGGACGTTGAGGTTCCAGGACGCGTCCATGTCGGCGACGCTGACCTGCTCGAGCCTACCCTCGATCTGGATGCCGGCGTGGGAGTGGAGGATGTCGAGCCGGCCGTGCCGCTCGGCGGCAGCCTCGATGGCAGCCGCGAGCGCCGCGTCGTCAGTGACATCGAGGGTCAGGGCCTCCGCCCGATGGCCGGCCTCGCGGATGCTAAGGGCCACGGCCTCGGCCCCGCTGCCGTCGCGGTCGGTGACGATGACGACAGCGCCCTCGCCGGCCAGCGCCCTGGCACCGGCGGCACCGATCCCGGAGGCGGCACCGGTGACGAAGGCGACCCTGTTCTCGAGCAGCATGGAAGCTCTCCGCTGTCAGTTGCGCTGGCCCTGCCGGAGCACCAGCTGGGCGGTGATCAGGAGGACCAGCGAGGCGGCCATCACCGTCGTGCCGATCACGTTGATCTCAGGCGTGACGCCGCGGCGGATCGAGGAGAAGACGTAGATCGGCAGGGTCGTCTCCGAGCCGGCGACGAAAAAGGCGATGATGAAATCGTCGAAGCTGAAGGTGAAGCTCAAGAGAAAGCCGGCGAGAATCGCGGGGGCGATCAGTGGCAGCGTCACCTGGCGGAAGGTGCCCATGGGCGTGGCGTAGAGATCGGCCGAGGCTTCGGCGAGCGCGTGATCGAGCGTGGCCAAGCGCGTGCGGACGATGATGATGACGAGCGCCATGGTGAACATGGTGTGGGCGGCGATCAGCGACAGCGTGCCCATCGAGAACACGGGTGGGCTCGTGCCCTCGGGCCAGATCAGGGCGAGCCATGGGTTGAGCTGGTCGAAGAGGGTGACCAAGGCGATGAGCGTGGCGATGCCGATGACGATGCCCGGGATCATCACCGCGATGTAGATGACGGCGTCGAAGAGGGCGCGAAGCGGGCCGCGAATGCCCTGCAAGCCGACCGCGGCAAGCGTGCCGAGGATGCTGGCGAGCGTCGCCGAGACGAAGGCGACGGTCAGGCTCGTCCAGAGCGCGTCCATGACGAAGGGGTTGTTGAAGGTGCGGCCGTACCAACGGAGCGAGAAGCCCTCGAACTGGCTCGCATGCCGTCCGACATTGAAGCTGAAGAGCGCGATGATGCCGATCGGCACGTAGAGGAAGAGATAGACGCAGGCGCTGTAGATCCGCATCGCCCTGCCGTCACATGACCTTGATGTCGCGTCGGCCGGTGCTCAGCCGGCCGATGAGCCGCATGTAGAGGGTCACGGTCACCAGCATGATAGCGATAAGTGCCATGGCCACGGCCGAGCCGAAGGCCCAGTTGCGCGACTGGAGGAAAAGGTCGACCAGCGCGTTGCCGACGAAGAACACCTTGCCGCCGCCGAGCAGGGCCGGGATCAGGAACTCGCCCATCAGGAGGATGAAGACCAGCATGCAGCCGGTGGCGATGCCGGGAAGCGAAAGTGGCAGGGTGACCTGCCAGAAGGTGGCCATGGGCCTCGCACCCAGGTCTGCCGAGGCTTCGAGCAGTCGCTTGTCGAGCCGCTCGAGGCTGACATAGACCGGAAAGACCATGAGCGGCAGGTAGCCGTAGACGATGCCGATCAGCACGGCGAAGGGGGTGTAGATCAGCCTGACGCCATCGATGCCGATGGCCTCCAGCAGCGCCGGGAGGCCCTGGCCGCCGAGGATGAAGATCCAGGCGTAGCTCCTGATCAGGATGCTGGTCCAAAACGGCACGATGACCAGCACGAGCAGCATGGTCCGCCATCTGGGGTCGGTGCGCACGGCAAGCTGGTAAGCCAGCGGATAGGCGATCAGCAGCGACGCCACGGTGCCGAGCGGGGCCAGGATCAGCGTGTTCTGGAAGGCGGTGAGCCGGGCGCCCAGGTTGGCGTACTGCTCGAAAGTAAAGGCCGGGACCCAGCCGCCGGCCGGTCCCCGCTCGCCGAAGCTGAAGACAAGGACGACGGCGAGCGGCAGCACCAGCATCACGAGGAACCAGGCGGCGGCCGGGGCGACGAAGAGCCAGTTGCGCTCTTGCTGGGTCATGGGCGCTGGGTCATGCGCTCGCCGCCCCGGATGCTGCCTCAGGCCGACTTGAAGCGGGCCAGGAGCTCCGCCCGGTTCGGGTCGGTCAGTGTCGCCGCCGCCCCGAACTCCAAGGCGTCGAGCAGGTCCTGCGCCGGGTAGAGGATCGGATCCTCCAGGATCTCGGGCGGCAGCAGCGCGTTGGTCCGGCTGTCGGCCACGGGGTAGCCGTGGGCCAGCACCTCGCGTGCATTGACCTCGGGATCGAGCATGAAGTTGATCAGCGCATAGGCGGCGTCCGGGTGCGGCGCCCCCTTCGGGATGGCGTAGTAGTCGCTCCAGATCTCACCGCCCTCGCGTCCCAGCACGAAGGCAATCTCCGGCATGTCGGTGTTGAGCTGCTTGCCGTCGCCGGTCCAGCACATGGTGAGCCAGGCGTCGCCGCTGCGCATCGCCGGCTGGTAGTCCGAGGAGATCGCAAAGAGATGCGGCTTGACCTCGATCAGCAGGCGTTCGGCATCGGCGAGTTCGGCCGGGTCAACCGAGTTGAACGAGTAGCCGAAATACTTGAGCGCGTTGCCGATGGTCGTCAGCTGGTAGTCGTGCACCATGGTCCGCCCGGAGAAATCGTCCATGGTCCGGTCGAAGAAGTCCTTCCAGCTGGTGAGCGGCGTGCCGCCGTCATGCACCGTGTTCACCGCAAAGCCGGTGGTGCCCCAGTTCTTCGGCACGGCGTAGAGCGTGCCGTCGACGGTGCCGGCATCCGCGAACCGCGGATCGAAGGCGCTGGCGTCGTAGTTCGGCAGCTTGGCCACGTCGAGCGGCTCGATCAGATCCTCAGAGACGTAGGTGGTGATCGTGTAGTTCGTCGGCACGAAAACGTCCCAGCCACTACCACCCGCCTGCAGCTTCGCCAGCATCTCCTCGTTCGAGCCGAAGACGTTGACCTGGACGAAAGCGCCGGTGGCGTCGGTGAACAGCTCGAAGTTCTCCGGGTCGTGGTAGTTGGGCCAGGTCGCGAGCACGGCGCGATCGCCGATGTCGCCTTGTGCCAAGGCCCGCCGCGGCCGCAGGCCGGGCATGGCCGCACCGAGGACAGCCGTCGCGGCACCGAGGCCGGTGACACCGAGAAAGTGCCGGCGGCTGACCGAGCCCTTCTGCCAGCGGCGCAGCTCCGCCATGAACTGCTGCCTGGTGATGATGCCGTTCTTGTTCATCGAGTGGTCTCCCTTGGTTGCAGGTCGGTGGTCAGTCGCGCTCGAGGACGAGGGCCCTGTCCCGGCTCCAGCTGATGCAGGCGTGGTCGCCCGTGGCGAAGGCCCGCGCGCCGTGCTCGGCCTGGCGCGGCGCCAGGACGATGATACCGCCGAGCGTCGGATGCCGCACCAGGTACTCGGTATGCTCGCCGAGGAAGATGCGGTTGTGCACGAGAACCTCCAGGCTCCCCTGCGATGCCTCGCGACTGAGCCGGATCTGCTCCGGCCGGACGCTCAGGCAGCCGGGGCTGTCGGCCGCGAGCCCGGGGCTCATCCGCCCTTCCAACACCATGCCGTTCTCCAGCGACAGGCTGGCAAAGCCGTCGCCGAGGTCGGTGATCCGGCCGTCGAAGAAGTTCGAGGTGCCGACGAAATCCGCGACATAGCGGGATGCCGGGTGGTCGTAGAGCTCCTGCGGGCTGCCGACCTGGACGATGCGCCCATCGCGCATGACGCAGATGCGGTCGCTGAGCGAGAGGGCCTCCTCCTGGTCGTGGGTGACCAGGATGAAGGTGATGCCGAGCTGGCGCTGCAGGTCCTGCAGCTCGATCTGCATCTCCTTGCGCAGCTTGCGGTCGAGTGCGGCCAGGGGCTCGTCGAGCAGCAGCAGCTTGGGCTCGTTGACGATCGCTCGCGCCAGGGCCACCCGCTGCTGCTGGCCACCCGACATTTCCCAGATGCGGCGCTGCTCGAAGCCCGACAGCCGGACAATCTCGAGCGCGCGGCCCACTTTCTCGGCGATCACCTTGCGGTCGAGCCGCGGCCGGCGCTGGCGCAGGCCGTAGCCGATATTGGCCGCCACATCGAGATGCGGGAAGAGCGCGTAGCTCTGGAACACCATGTTGACCGGGCGGCGGTAGGGCTCGAGGCGGTTGACGACGGCCCCGTCGATCAGCACCTCGCCGGTGGTCGGCGTCTCGAAGCCGGCGAGCATCCGCAGGGCCGTGGTCTTGCCGCAGCCCGACGGGCCGAGGAAGGAGAGGAACTCGCCCTGGACGATCTCGAGGTTCAGGTCCTCGGTCGCCCAGATGTCGCCGAAGGCCTTGCCGACCCCGCGCAACGCCGCCACCGCGACCCCGGCCGTCGCGCCGGCAGCGGCGACGTATTCCATTGCGAGTGCGGCTGAAGCCTTGGCCATCGTTTGGCCTCATATTGCGGCGTAGACACAACGGAAGGGAATATCCCGGTTCTTGTAAATATGCATTTTAGGGTAGTCACTGAGGCACGGGGGCGATCGGCTCGGGGGATGGCATGGCATGGTACGAAGCGGCGGGGCGGCTCGTCGGCGCGATCGGCAGCCAGCGCTTTGCGGCGATCCTGGCGGACGGCTTGCGCGAGATCGCGCCATACGAGTTCACCGTGATCTTCGGCTATGTCGGCGCGGCGACGCCGCTGGCGCTGTTCGACGATTTCCCCGAGGACCGGCGCCGGCTGCATGTCGAGGAATACCAGGCCGGGCCCTACCTGCTCGATCCCTTCTATCTCGCGAGCCGCGATCCCTTCGAGCCCGGGCTCTGGCGGCTGCGCGACATCGCCCCCGACCGCTTCTATCAGGGCGAATACTACCGCAACTATTATGCCCAGACCGGCCTCGCCGAGGAGGTCGGCTACCTGGTCGGGATCAACCAGGGCCTGCGCATCGTCATCTCGCTGATGCGCAAGGAAAAGCGCTTCAGCAATGCCGAGATGCGCGCGCTCCGGGAGGTCTGGCCGATCGTCGAGGCGGCCTCGCGGCAGCACTGGCAGGACACGGGCTCGGGCGAGGCTGGCCCCGCGCCGCTGATCGAGGGGCGGATCGAGGAGGCTTTTCGCAGCATCGGCGAGGGCATCCTCTCGCCGCGCGAGCGCGAGGTGGTCGAACTCACGCTGCGCGGCCATTCGGCCGATGCGACCGGCCGGCTGCTCGGCATCTCGCCCGGCACGGTCCGCATCCACCGTCGCAACATCTATGCGAAGCTGCGCATCAGCTCGCAGGGCGAGCTGTTCTCGGCGTTCATCAGGGCAATGCTCGAGAGCCGGTTGCTGGCCGGACCGGGCGGCGGTGGCCGATCGGACGAGGCCGGCCAACCGGCCACCGGCTGACCGCCAGACGGCTGCCCGGCGACCGCGCTGATCGCCCGAGACGCGTGGGATCCGTCGGCCGTTGCGCTTCTCGCCTACGGCTTTGAAAAAAACCGCTGCCTTCCCGCTCGCCGTCCCTGTATGCGTCAAGGGAGCAGAATAGGGAGGGCAGCCTTGAGCGAGCTTCCGAGCCATGCCCGGGTCGTCATCATCGGCGGTGGGGCGGTCGGCGTGTCCGCCCTCTACCATCTGGCCTTGGCCGGCTGGACCGACTGCGTCCTGCTCGAGAAGAACGAGCTCACCGCGGGCTCGACCTGGCACGCTGCGGGCAACGTCCCGACTTTTTCGTCGTCATGGTCGATCATGAACATGCAGCGCTATTCGGCGGAGCTCTATCGCGGGCTCGCGGCAGCGACCGGCTATCCGATGAACTACCATGTCACCGGCTCGGTCCGCCTCGGCCACTCGACGGAGCGTCTGCAGGAGTTCCGCCGCGTCGTCGGCATGGGGCGCTACCAGGGCATGGAGCTCGACATCCTCGGCCCCGAGGAGATCAAGACCCGCTACCCGTTTTGCGAGACGCACGACCTCACCGGCGCCCTCTACGACCCGTATGACGGCGACATCGACCCGGCGCAGCTGACCCAGGCCATGGCCAAGGGTGCCCGCGACCTGGGCGCCACCATCGTCCGCTTCTGCCCGATGACGGGTGCTGTCCGCGAGGCCGACGGCTGGCGCATCCGGACGCCCAAGGGCGACATCGCTTGTGAGATCGTCGTCAACGCCGCCGGCTACTACGCCCGCGAGGTCGGCCGGCATTTCGGCCGCGACGTGCCGATGATGGTCATGAGCCACCAATACATGCTGTTCGAGACGATCCCCGAGCTCGAGGCCTGGTCCGAGGAGTCCGGCCGCAAGCTGCCGCTGCTGCGCGATGTCGACAGCTCCTACTATCTCCGCCAGGAGAAGCTCGGCATGAATCTCGGGCCTTATGAGCGCAACTGCCGGGCGCATTGGATCTCGGCCGACGACCCGATGCCCGACGACTTCTCGTTCCAGCTCTTCCCCGACGACCTGGACCGGCTCGAATGGTACCTCGAGGACGCCGTCGCTCGCGTCCCGATCCTCGGCACCGCCGGCCTTTCCCGCACCATCAACGGCCCGATCCCCTACACCCCCGACGGCAACCCGCTGCTCGGCCCGATGCCAGGCGTGCCCAATGCGTTCGAGGCCTGCGTCTTCACCTTCGGCATCTGCCAGGCCGGCGGGGCCGGCAAGGTGCTGGCCGAGTGGGTCACCCGCGGCGAGACCGAATGGGACATGTGGTCCTGCGACCCCCGGCGCTTCACCGGCTTCTGCGATCAGCCCTACTGCATCGCCAAGGGCATGGAGGTCTACGGCCACGAATACGCCATGCACTTTCCCCGCCACGCCTGGCCCGCCGGAAGGCCCAAGAAGCTCTCCGCCGTCCACGACCGGACGGCGGCCTTGGGCGCCCAGTACGGCGTCGCCAACGGCTGGGAGCGGGCCAACTGGTACGCCGAGCCCGGGTGACGACACCTCCGAGGCGGCGACCCAGACCTGGCTGCGCGAGGGCCCCTGGCACCAGCGCATCCGCGAGGAGTGCCGGGCCGTTCGTGACCGGGCGGGCCTGCTCGACCTGCCGGGCTTCGCCCGCTTCAGGCTCGAGGCCGACGGCGCCCATGACTGGCTCGACCGGATGATCACCGGCCGCGTGCCGCAGCCCGGCCGGCTCGGCCTCGGCTATTTCGCCGATGACGCGGGCCGGATCGTCACCGAGATGTCGATCCTCGCCATGGCGGATGGCAGCTTCCGGCTGATCACCGCCGCCGCCGCCCAGTGGCACGACCGCGACTGGCTGGCCCGGCACCTCGAGCCGGGCCTGACCCTCACCGACGAGACCGAGGCGCTGACCTGCCTGCTGCTGACCGGGCCGCTGAGCCGCGCCATCCTGACGCCGCTCACCACCGCCGACCTCGCCCGCCCGTGGCTCGGCCACCAGCTGGCCGAGGTCGCGGGCCGGGCCTGCCATCTCGTGCGCGTCTCGTTCGCGGGCGAGCTCGGCTGGGAGATCCACTGTGCGCCGGAGAACGCGCCGGCCATCTGGGACGCGCTGATGCGCGAGGGCCAGCCGCAGGGATTGCGGCCTTTCGGCATGTTCGCCCTCGATTCGCTCCGCCTGGAGAAGGGCTACCGGGCCTGGAAGGGCGATCTCTCGACCGACTACACCGTGCTCCAGGCCGGGCTCGAGCGCTTCGTCGACTGGACCAAGCCGGGCTTCAAGGGCAAGGCGGCCCTCCTCGCCGAGCGCGAGGCCGGGCCCCAGCGCCGCTTCGCCACCCTGGTCGTCGAGGCCGGTGATTGCGACGCGCCCTACATGTCGACCGTCTGGCACGATGGCCAGATCGTCGGCGAGACCACGTCGGGCGGCTGGGGCCACAGGGTCGACAAGTCGATCGCGCTGGCCGTCGTCAGCAGCGACCTCGCCCGCCCCGGCACGGGGCTGGAGGTCGAGATCTTCGGCGACCGCTTCGCCGCCGAGGTCCAACCGGAAGGCCCATTGTGGGACCCCGAGAACGCCCGGCTGCGGGCCTGAGGAGCGAGCCTATGGTCGAGACCGTCCTCGAGGAGCCCGTTCCCCTGGAGCCGCGGGGCCGCCGCTCGGGCGGCCGGGCCGCCCGCCACGCGCTCCGCACCACCCCGCTGGCACGCAATCTCCGCCCGGTGCGGCCGGGGCTCGAAGGCGGCCACTACCGCCCGCTGAGCGACGCCGGCGTGCAGCGCATCCACGCCGCCGCCCTCGACGCGCTCGAGCAGATCGGCCTCGCCGACGCCCCGCCGTCCGGGGTCGCGATCCTGACCGGCGCCGGTGCGGTGCAGGGCGACGACGGCCGCATCCGCTTCCCCCGGGCGCTGGTCGAGGACATGCTGAGGCTGGCCGCCCGCGACATCACGCTCTGCGCCCGCGATCCCGCATTCGACCTCGATCTCGGCGGCAGCCGCGTGCACTACGGCACCGCCGGGGCCGCCGTACACGTGGTCGATGTCGAGGCCCGGGACTACCGCCAGAGCACGGCGCATGACCTCTACGACGCGGCACGGCTCGCCCAGGCGCTCGACAACATCCACTTCTTCCAACGCGCGATGGTCTGCCGCGACATTCCCGATAACTATGAGATGGACATCAACACCCTCTATGCCTGCTGTGCCGGCACGACCAAGCACGTCGGCACCAGCTTCTCCGACCCCGCCCACGTCGACGGCTGCTTCGAGCTCCTGCACCTGATCGCCGGCTCCGAGGCAACCTGGCGGGCACGCCCCTTCGTCTCCAACTCCAACTGCTTCGTCGTCCCGCCGATGAAGTTCGCCACCGAAAGCTGCCTCACCATGGAGGCCTGCATTCGTGGCGGCATGCCGATCCTGATGCTCTCCGCCGGCCAGGCCGGCGCCACCGCCCCTGCCCCGCTCGCCGCTGCCATCGTCCAGGCGGTGGCCGAATGCCTGGCCGGCGTGGTCTACGTCAACGCGATGCGCCCCGGTTATCCGGCTGTCTTCGGCACCTGGCCCTTCGTCTCGGACCTGCGCACCGGGGCGATGTCCGGCGGCTCCGGCGAGCAGGCGCTGCTGACGGCGGGCTGCGCCCAGATGCACCGCTTCTACGGCCTACCGGGGGGGGCCGCGGCCGGCATCGCGGACGCCAAGCTGCCCGACATGCAGGCCGGCTGGGAGCAGGCGATCTCCAACGTCTTGGCCGGCTTGGCCGGCCTCAACCTCGTCTACGAGGCCGCCGGCATGCACGCCTCGCTCCTGGGCTTCTGCCACGAGAGCCTGATTCTCGGCGACGACCTGCTGGGGCAGGTGCTGCGCTGTATCCGCGGCATCGAGGTGACGGAGGACAGCGTCTCGCTGGACGCCATGCGCGACGTCTGCCTCGGTGGCCCTGGCCACTATCTCGGCCACCCGCAGACCCTGGGCCTGATGCAGACGGAATACGTCTATCCGGTAACCGCCGACCGCACGAGCCCGAAGGAATGGGTCGAGCTCGGCCGACCGGACCTCATCGCCCGGGCAACGCGGCGCAAGCACGAGATCCTCGCCCGATCCAAGACCCCGCTGATCGACGCCGCCACCGACGCCCGCATCCGGGCGTCCTTCAATATCCACATCTGAGCGCCCGGCGATGCGTCTCGGCTTCGTCGGCCTGGGCGGGCTCGGTGGCCATCTCGCCGCCAGCCTCGCCGGGGCCGGCTTCGATCTCGTCGTCCACGACCGGGACCGCAGCCGGGCCGACCGTCATCTGACCCTGGGCGCCGGCTGGGCGCCCAGCATCGGCACGCTAGCCCGTGATCGGGATGCCGTGCTGACCTGCCTGCCGTCGCCGGCGGCATCCAGGACCGTGCTCGCCCAGATCCTCGAGACGCTGCCCCCAGGCGCCACCTGGATCGAACTTTCCACCCTCGGCCGGGACGACATCCGGACACTCGCCGGGCTGGCGGCGGAAGCCGGCGTCCGGACCCTGGAGGCGCCCGTGACGGGCGGCGTGCATCTCGCGGCCCAGGGCGAGATCACCGTGCTCACCGGCGGCGACGAAGCCCTCGCCGCCCATTTCGCCCCGGTCTTCCAGGCGATCGGCGACAAGGTTATCCACATGGGCCCGCTGGGCTCGGCGGCGGTCATCAAGGTCATCACCAACATGCTGGCCTTCATCCATCTTGTGGCTGGCGGCGAGGCCCTGATGCTCGCCAAGCGCTCCGGTGTCGACCTCGCCAAGGCCTACCACGCGATCGCGGCCAGCTCCGGCAACAGCTTCGTCCACGAAACGGAAGGCCAGCTCATCCTGAGCGGCAGCTACGATATCGGCTTCTCCATGGACCTCGCGCTGAAGGATCTGGGCTTCATTGCTAGCCTCGCCGAGGAGGGCGGCGTGCCGCTCGATGTCGCGACGCTGACGCGCGCGATCTTCGAGCGCGGCAAGGCGACCTATGGCGGCAGCGCCCCCTCGACGCAGATCGTCAAGCTGCTCGAAGACTGGCTCGAAACCGACCTCCGCGCCCCCGGCTTTCCGGACCGGCTCGTCTAGCGGGTCCCAACGTCATCGTCACACCACATGTGGCCAGCCCGATACCGAGCCGGCTGCCCCGTCTGAAGAGCTTCTTCTCTTCGCTGAAGACCGAGCGCACGGCCCACAAGACTTACCGCACCCGCGACGCCGCAAGGGCGGACGTCTTCGACGACATCGAGCGGTTCTACAATCCGAAGCGGCGCCACTCGAAACTCGGCTACCTCAGCCCCATTCAGTTCGAGGCTCGCGCCGTGCTACCTTAACCTGACGTCCACGGAACCGGCAGCAGGCCAATCTGCCGTTGACTTGGCAAGAGCAGCGAGCCCTCCTCATGTCGCTCAGCTCAGAAGACAGCTCCAGCGACGTCGAGATCGCCTGCTGTCCTTGTGTCGCCTCATGGTTAGGCTGGTAATCGTGGTATGGCCTTGATTTGAGCCGACAAGCTTGCGGAGCGCTGGATAAGATGAGAGCGAGATCTGTTGTGATCGCCGGCCGCACCGGGCGTTCGCCAGGCGGCGATGCTTCGACAAGAGCTGCCAAGCGCCTCAGCCACGAGGCGCGGCGAGCGCAGATTCTGGCGAAGGCCGCTGAGTACTTTGGCGAGTATGGCCTCACGGCGCATACGCGAGGCCTGGCCGAGTCCTGCGGCATCTCCCAGCGCCTACTCTACCGGTTCTTCCCCACCAAGGCCGCCCTGCTCGAGGAGGTGTATCGAACCGCGATCTTGGGGCCCTTCCAGCGGGAATGGCTCGATCTGCTGACCGATCGCGCGGTGCCGGTCGACGTGCGGCTCCGCCGCTTCTACGCGGCCTATTTCGACAGTGTGCTTTCCCGCTCGTGGATGCGCCTCTTCCTCTATGCCTCACTCGCCGAGGCCGACATGGCGCCCAACTATATCGGTGAGATCGTTACCAGCCTTCTGGACATCATCGTCGCCGAAGTCGCCGCCGAGCAGGGCTTGGCTTGCCCGGGAGATGAAGCGGTCCGCCGTGAGATCGGCTGGACACTCCACGGCGCTGTCTCGCACCTGGCCATTCGGCGCCATCTCTATCGGGCCAGTCGCGACCTGTCGGTCGAGCAAGTGGTGGCGCTGCACGTCACCTCATTCATCACCGGTTTTCCCGGCATGGCAGCGCTCGGCACAAGTCAGTCGGAGGAACGATCAGCCTAAGTCGTCAATTGACGACTTACTGAGTTGCCGATAGGCTTTCACCTGCTGGTGATTGAGAATTTGTGCAGCTTTCAGCCGCAGGAGGGTTGGCGGATGGCCAAGATCTTTTCTCGTGGTCTCGACAGACGAATGGTGCTCAAGGGCTCGGCCGCCGGTCTCGGCGCCATGGCGTTGCCGGCCCTGCCGAGGCTCGGCAATGCCCAGTCCGGGCGCGTCGCCTTCACCGCCTGGTCGGCAGCGGTCGATCAGGTCCAGGCGCACATCACCGCCTTCCAGCAGGCGACCGGCATCGAGGTCGCCTATGAGAACTTCCCCTGGGCGCAGTACCGCGCCGCCGTGGTCACCCGCCTCGTCGGCGGCGCCGACATGGACGTGCTCTGGGTCAGCGACGCCTGGCTGCCCGAGTTCGCCGAGGCCGGCTGGCTGTCGCCGATCGACGACCTGCCGCAGCTCATGCAGTACAATGACGAGATGGCGCCGTACTGCCTCGAATCGATGGTCTACGACGGCCAGCAATACGGGCTGCCCTATTACGGCGACCACATGTCCTTCATGTACAATGCGCGCATCCTGGAGGCGGCCGGCATCACCGAGCCGCCAGCCACCTGGGACGATGTCGTGGCCCAGGCCAAGATCATCCAGGAGCAGGGCCTGGCCGAGTACCCGCTGCTGCTCTCGCTCGCCGCCGACACCTGGCTCGTCGAGTTTATCACCGCCCTGGTCTACTCGCATGGCGGCCGGCTCGTCGACGATGCGGGCGACCCGGTGATGGCCGATGCGGGCGGCGGGGCGATGGCGGCGGCGCAGTTCGTGCGCGACGCCATCCACGACCACGGCATCGTCTCGCCGGGCGCCGTCGAGACCCAGGAGATCAATGGCCTGCGCGCCATGGGCGAAGGCCTGCACGCCTTCGGCATCATCCCCACCTACCGCATTCGCGCCCTCAACGACCCGAGCCAGGCGCCTGAGGCCGGCAATATCCGCCTCACCATGATGCCGATGGGCGGCAACGCCGAGGACCACTACACCTGCGGCTGGCTGCGCTTCTATGGCCTGACACCCACGGCCCGCGCCGATGCCGGAAGGCTCGAGGCGGCGACGCAGTTCATCGAGTTCTTCGGCGGCCGGGACGACACCGGCGCCTACACCATGCAAAAGCTGCTGCTGCTCGATCTCGGCCTGCCGTTCTGCTGCACGCCCCTGCACGAGGACCCAGCCGTGCAGGCCTTCTGGGACGAGTGGGCCGGCAACTCGGAGATCGTCGACCGGCAGGCAGCACTGGCGCTCAAGAAGGACGTGATCTCACCCTGGTTCAGCGAATGGAACGAGGTCAACAACCGCGTCTGGCAGACCGTCTTCCTCGACCAGGCGACACCCGCGGACGCACTAGGCGAAGCCGCCGAGGAGTGGGCCAGCCTGGCCGAGGCCTATCGTTGATCGTCTGGAGCGGGGGCGCCTGCCCCTGCTCCGCCCACCGACGGATGCGCTGACGTGCACGGTAGCGTCGCCCGGTTGAGCTACGACGAACGCAGCGCGTTCTTATTGGTGCTGCCGGTGTTCCTCGTCCTTCTGGCGGTGGCCGTCTTTCCCATCGCCTACTCGTTCTACACGAGCCTGTTCGATATCAATCTCTCACGGCCGATGCGGCAGCCATTCGTCGGGCTCGGCAACTACGTCGATATCCTGCAGGACGACCAGTTCTGGATCGCCGTCCAGCGCACGACGCTCTACACCGTGACGACGGTGACGGTCACGACGCTGCTCGCGCTCGGCGTGGCTCTGCTGCTCAACGAGGCGTTCCCCGGCCAGCGGCTGCTCTCGGTGCTGCTGCTCCTGCCCTGGGCCACGCCGAGCATCGTCACCGGCCTGATGTGGAAGTGGATCTACGACCCGAGCTACGGGCTGTTGAACGGCATCCTGCTGCAGCTCGGCCTGATCGAGCGCTACCAGGCCTGGCTCGGCAATCCCGACAAGACGATCTTCCTCATTGCCAACGCCGCGATCTGGAAGCAGATGCCGCTCGCCGCACTCCTCCTCCTGGTCACCATGAAGGCCATCCCGGCCGATCTCTACCGCGCCGCCAAGGTCGACGGCGCCACCGTCCTGCAGCGCTTCGTCCATGTCACCCTGCCGGCGCTCAAGCCCGGCTTCATGCTTGTGCTGGTCTACGAGACGATGATCTCGATCCGGCACTTCGATCTCTTCTTGATCATGACCCAGGGCGGCCCGGGCGACGCGTCGTTCACCCTTTCCTGGCTGATCTACATCGAGACCTTCCGCAGCCTGCGCTTCGGCAGCGGCGCCGCCATCTCCTACATCCTGGCCATGCTCACCTTCCTCCTCTCCTGGCTCTTCATCCGCGGCCTCGGCAAGCGGCTGCTCTGATGCCATGACCACGACCTCCATCCGACAAGGCACGAGACCCGCCCCGCCGGTGGCCGAGGGCCGCTGGGCGCGGCGGCAGCGGCTGCCGGCGCTGGGCCGGGCGCTGCTGATCGCCGCCTGCTCGGCCTTGCTCCTGGTCTATGTCGTGGGGCCGGTGCTCTGGCTGCTCTCCTCGGGCCTGCAGTCCGAGGCCGACATCACCGCGGTGCCGCCGAACTGGCTGCCGCCCAACCCGACGCTCACCAACTTCGAGGCAATCTTCCGCTATGGCGGCGAGGAGATCACGTATGAGAACCGCCGGGCCGCCGATCCCGCCACCGGCGCCTTCCTGCCGACCGGTGCCGAGAACCTGCTGCCCAGCATCGGCAACAGCCTGATCGTCGGTGTCTGGGTCGCCTTCCTCAACCTGGCGATCAGCATCACCGCAGCTTATGCGATCGCGGTCATCCACTTCCGCGGCCGGCGGCAGGCGCTCTACACCATCCTTGTCTCGCGCGTGATCCCCGACATTGCACTGGTCGTGCCGCTCTTCCTCCTGGTCCGGGCACTCGGCCTCATCAACACGCTCTCGGCGCTCGTCATCACCTATCTGGCGGTGACCATCCCGTTCACGATCTTCATCCTCATCAGCTACTTCGAATCGATCCCCAAGGACCTCTACAAGGCGGCCCGCATCGACGGCTGTTCGCATCTGGGCGCACTCCGCCACGTCTACCTGCCGCTGGCCCTGCCCGCGCTCATCGCCTCACTCCTGTTCGCGTTCCTCACCAGCTGGAACGAGTTCGTCTTCGCGCTCATTCTGACGCAAAACATCACCTCGCAGACGCTGCCCATCGTCATCACCGGTTTCGTCCTCGACTTCACGACCAGCTTCTCCTTCGTCAACGCCGCCGGTGTCATCGCCATCATCCCGCCGGTCATCCTCGCCATGCTGTTCCAGCGCTACATCGTCTCCGGCCTCACCGCCGGCGCGGTGAAGGGCTGAGCCATGGCACGCATCCTCTGCGACCAGCTCACCAAGCGCTACGGCTCGGTCACCGCCGTCGACCGGCTCGACCTCGAGATCGAGGACCGCGAGTTCATGGTGCTGCTCGGCCCCTCGGGCTGCGGCAAGACCACGACCTTGAACATGATCGCCGGGCTCGAGGAGCCGTCCGCCGGCAACCTCTTCTTCGACGACGAGGTCGTGAACTTCATGCCGCCCCATCTCCGCGAGGTGGCGATGGTCTTCCAGAGCTACGCGCTCTACCCGCAAAAGACCGTCTACGAGAACATCGCCTTCGGGCTCAGGCTGCGCCGCGCGCCCCAGGCGGAGATCGACCG
The DNA here is from genome assembly GCA_942491185.1 of uncultured Alphaproteobacteria bacterium. Lineage (GTDB taxonomy): Bacteria > Pseudomonadota > Alphaproteobacteria > Geminicoccales > Geminicoccaceae > SLRI01. The sequence continues at coordinate 40,747 of CALOAB010000005.1, forward strand.
GCTGGTCAAGGAGGCGGCCGGCCAGCTGGAGATCGGCCACCTCCTTGATCGCCGGCCGAGCCAGCTCTCGGGCGGCCAGCGGCAGCGGGTGGCGCTCGGCCGCGCGCTGGTCCGCAAGCCGCGCGTCTTTCTCATGGACGAGCCGCTGTCGAACCTCGACGCCACGCTTCGCGTCACCATGCGCACGTTGATCAAGAAGCTGCACCTGACGATGGGCACCACCTTCGTCTACGTCACCCACGACCAGGCCGAGGCCATGACGCTGGCGGATCGCATCGCGGTGATGCGCGACGGCCTCGTCCAGCAGCTCGACGGCCCGAGGACGACTTACGAGCGGCCGCGCAACATGTTCGTCGCGGCCTTTCTCGGCAGCCCGCAGATGAACTTCGTCGAGGGGGTGGTGGAGGAGACGGCCGGGGTCCCCGCCTTTCGCCGCGGCGAGGTGCGCGTGCCGCTGGCGGGCGTGCCCGGCGTCGAGCGCTGGGCCGGCCGCGAGGTGGTCCTGGGCGTGCGGCCGGAGGACATCGAGATCACCCCGGATGGTGCTGGCGACATTGCCGCGAAGGTCCTCCTGGTCTCGCCTCTGGGCGCCGAGCAGCACCTCGATCTGCTGCTGGGCGACGTCGAGATGATCGCCCGCGCCGACAAGGAGCTCGCGGTCGAGGCCGGCGCGGGCCTGCAGCTCAGGATCCCGCCCAGGCGGCTGCATCTGTTCGACCGGGCGACCGAGGCGAGCCTCCGTCTGGAGATCGAGCCTTGAAGCCCAGGCGCTTCGCCTATCACCGGCCGACACGGCTCGAGGACGCGCTGGCGCTCCTGGCCGAGCACGACGACGTGGCGGTGCTGGCCGGCGGGCAGAGCCTCGTGCCGATGATGAATGCCAGGCTCGCCGCACCCGAGGTCGTAGTCGACATCAACGCTCTGCCAGCTCTTGAGCACATCACCATCGACGGCGACCGGCTCGTCGTCGGCGCGCTGGTGCGGCACGAGGCCATGGCGCGCCACGCGCTGGTCCTGGAGCGACTGCCGCTCCTGGCGCGGATGGCGGCCTCGATCGCCCATTGGCCGATCCGCACCCGCGGCACGATAGGCGGCAGCCTCGCCCATGCCGACCCGTCGGCGCAGTGGCCGCTGGCGGCCGTGCTGCTCGAAGCGGAGCTGGTGCTGGCCAGCCGCGAAGGCAAACGCGTCGTTGCGGCGGAGAGCTTCTTCGCGGGCGCGCTCATGACCACCATCGAGCCCGGCGAGCTCCTGACCGAGGTGCGCTTTCGCCTGCCGGCCCGCCAGCATCAGGCCGGCTTTCGTTATCTGTCCCGACGCCCCGGCGACTATGCGATCGCGATGGCCGCCTGCATCATCGAGCCCGCCTACCGGCGCTTGGCCGTCGGCGGCGTCGAGCCGGTGCCGCTCGACCGCTCGGCTGCACTGGGCGCGCTCGAGCACGGCACCGCTGCCGCCGCCCATGCCGCTGCCGCCGGCATCCGGCCCATGGACGACCCGCGGGCACCCGCCGGCTATCGAGCCGCCGTGCTGCCGACGGTCATCGGCGACTGCCTGGCCGAAGCCCTGGCGGCGCCTCGCCGATGACCAGGCTGCCGGTCACCCTCACGATCGACGGCGAGTCGCACGAGGTCCTGGTCGAGCCGCGCCGGTTGCTCTCCGATGTCCTGCGCGATCTCGGCCGGACGGGTGTCCATGTCGGCTGCGAGCACGGCGTCTGCGGCGCCTGCACCATCCAGGTGGACGGCGCACCGATGCGCGCCTGCCTGCTCTTCGCCGTGCAGATGGAGGGCCAAGCGATCCGCACCGTAGCGGCGCTCGGCGAGGCGGGCGGACTCGATCCGCTGCAGCAGGCCTTCCACGAGGCGCACGGCCTGCAATGCGGCTTCTGCACGCCCGGCCTGCTGATGACCCTCAACGCGTTGCTGCGCGACGCGCCCGACGCCGACGAGGCGCTGATCAGGAAGACCGTGTCCGGTCATCTCTGCCGCTGCACCGGCTATCAGAGCATCGTCGCCGCCGTCCAGCTTGCCCAGTCGCGCCGGCAGAGGGGCGGCAGATGAGCGAGAGTCCTGCCGTCGGCCGGGCGATGCCGCGCAAGGAGGATAGCCGCTTCCTCCTGGGCCAGGGCCGCTATCTCGACGACCTGCCGATCAAGGACGCGCTCGCGGTCTGCTTCGTCAGGAGCCCGCACGCCCACGCCCGCATCCGCTCGATCGACACCGTGGCGGCGCGGGCACTGCCCGGCGTGGCTGCCGTGCTGACCGGCGCCGACCTCGCCCGGGACGCGACGGTGCTGCGCATGGCGCCGGCCATCGCGGGCGTCAGGCCGACCGAGATGGCACCGATGCCCGTGGACAAGGTCCGCTTCGTCGGCGACCCCGTGGCGGTCGTGGTCGCCACTGATCGCTACGTCGCCGAGGACGCGGCCGAGCTGGTCGAGGTCGACTACGAGCCCTTGCCGGCCGTCCCCTCGATGGCAGCCGCCGCAGCACCGGGTGCCGCCCTGGTCGATGAAACCGTGCCGGGCAACCGCGTCGCTGAGGAGCGCTTCGCGGCCGGCGACGCGGAGGGCGCCTTTCGCCGGGCGGCACGGATCGTCGAGGCAAGCTTCGCCCAGCACCGCCAGACACATCTGCCGATCGAGACCCGCGGCCTCATCTGCAGCTTCGATCCCGGCACCGAGCACCTGACGGTGCATGTCGGCAACCAGGCACCACACCCGCTGCGCACGGCGCTGGCCGGCCGCCTTCAGCTGAGCGAGTCGCAGATCACCGTCATCTCGCCCGATGTCGGCGGCGGCTTCGGGCAGAAGATAGCACTGCTGCGTGAGGAGCTGGTAACGGCGGCGCTCGCCCGTAGGCTCAGCCGGACGGTGCATTGGCGCGAGGACCGCCTCGAGAACCTGATGGCCTCGCTGCATGCCCGCGAAGAGACGGTCACCGTCAAGGCGGCGATCGACGCCGAGGGCCGGCTCCTGGGTCTCGAGGCCTCGATCGAGGCCGACATGGGCGCCTATTGCTTCTTTCCCGCCAACTACATGATGCGGGTCGTGGGCATGATCCTGCCCGGCCCCTACCGGCTCAAGGACTACGCCTTCGACCTCGAGGTGCATCTGACAAACAAGGCGCCGGCCGGGCCGATGCGCGCACCCATGGCGATTTCCAGCTGGGTGATCGAGGGGACGATGGACGCAATCGCCCGCGAGCTCGGCGCCGATCCCGTCGAGATCCGCCGCCGCAACCTGCTCACCCTGGACGATCTGCCCTACGTCACCGCGACGGGCGAGCGCTACCATTCGATCTCGCCCCGGGCGACGATGGAAGCTGCGCTCGCCGGCCTGGACTACCCGGGCTTCCGCGCGCAGCAGGCCGAGCGCCGGGCAAGGGGCGAGCTGGTCGGGCTCGGCATCTGCAACGTCGTCGAATCCACGACCTACGGCTCCGCCTTCTACAAGGCCGCCGGCATCCCGGGCTCGGGCCACGAGACGGCGACGGTCAAGGTCGAGCCCTCGGGCGCCTGCTCGGTCGCCGTCGGCCTCATGACCTCGGGCCAGGGCTACGAGACCACCTTCGCCCAGGCCGCGGCCGAGGGCCTCGGCGTCGCGCCCGAGATCATGCGCGTCATGATCGGCAACACCGACACCTCGCCCTACGGCATGGGTGCCAGGGGCAGCCGCGGCGCCGCCGCCGGCGGCGGGGTCGCCTATCTCGCCGGCCGGCGGCTGCAGGAGAAGGTGCTGGCGATCGCCGCCCATCTCCTCAGCCTGAACAGCAGCGACGGGCTCCGGCTCCGGGACGGCACGGTCGAGCGGCTGGTCGGTGGCGCCTTCACGGCCACCGAGCTCACGCTCGCCGACATCGCCCGCACGGCTTTCCTCGACCCGCTTCGGCTACCGGATGGCATGGAGCCCGGCCTGCACGTCACGGAGAGCTACGACCCGCCGCCCATGACCTACAGCAACAGCACGCATCTCTGCGCGGTCGCGGTCGACCGGGCGACCGGCATGGTGCGGCTCGAGCGCTACCTCGCCGCCCACGACTCCGGCACGGCGATCAACCCCAAGATCGTCGAGGGGCAGCTGCACGGCGCCATCGCCATGGGCCTCAGCGGCGCGCTCTTCGAGGAGCTGGTCTACGACGGCCAGGGCCAATTCCTGTCCGGGTCGCTCGCCGACTATCTGATGGCGACCGCGACCGAGCTGCCGGCCTTCGAGCTGATCGAGCACGCGACGCCGGACAAGCTGACGCCGCTCGGCATCAAGGGGATGGCGGAAGGCGGCGTGATGGGCGCCATTGGCGCCGTCTGCAATGCCGTTGCCGACGCTCTCGCTCCATTGGGCGTGACGCTAGACCGTCAGCCACTATCCCCGCCACGGCTGCTGCAGCTGATGGCGAAGGCGGCCGATCCATAGCGGAAAGCAACGCCCGGTAGCAGGTTTCGAGCACCGTGGAGCAAAATCGTCCCACCATGAAGGGCCCCCGCAGCCCATAGCCTTTCCCTACAGGGCTTGTCGCACCTTCCTTCTCGTTGGGCAGCCCTGCGCCATCGTCCCGTGCTCAGCCTTCCCCTGCCCAAGTACACGTAAACGGATCGCCGGCAGTGGCTCGAGCTGCCGGCCGATCTCCTCGCCCAAAAACGAACCAGACTGTGTGGAAACCCATCGGGGGTTCGATGGCTTACCAAGTTTGCCTAATAATCGGTGACTTTCGGCTGAAGATGCCGATTTAGCGCTCGTTCAGGTCCATGACGTTGTTTCCAGCCGCTCTGCAGGCAATTTCGTACAGGTTTTTACTGAGTAGGCCGCCATTCAGGTGGATACAGCCGCGATCAGCACTGGGATACCGACGAGGGTGATGGCGCGGCGCAGATTGTAGGCCAGTGCTGTCAGGCTGAACTCGGCGCGGACATTATCGAGTCGGCGCATCAGGAATGCGCCCTGACCCATCCACTGCTTAACAGAACCGAACGGATGCTCGACGCTTTCCCGGCGCCTGTCGAGCACCTCCGGACGCGCTGCCAGACGGTCGGCCATCCGCTCCAGTATCGCTTCGTTCTCGTACCGAGTGACGATGCGGGACGTGGTGGCGGTGCAACGCGCCTTGAGCACACACGTCCTGCATGCCGTGGCATTGGCATAGACGATCAAATGGACATCATCGCGGACTGAGCGACGGCCCCGCGGGCGTAATGCTTGGCCGCCTGGGCAGGTGTAGGTATCCGCTTGAGCGTCATAGCGAAACCGGTCCTTGGTGAAGAAGCCCTTGGCGGCGGCGGAGCCGCGTTGCGGTTTGGGAACGTAGGGCACAATGCCTGCCGTCTCACAGGCTTCGATGTCCTCGATCTTGAAGTAGCCGCGATCGGCGACGGCATCGATCTTAGAGCCTGTCCGAGAAGTTTTCGTGGTCTTTCATCGACTTGCGATCGACCGCCGGCGCGAAGCCGAGCGCAGCCCGATGCCGGGGCATCGGGCAAGCTCGGCGACAAGGCCGGAGCCGATCGCAAGTAGACCGGAGGTGAGCTTGGCAGCAGCACCTGCTTCGTCGTTGGTCGACCGACGATGCTCCAGCATCGACGACCGACCAACTCCTCGCATCTGCTCACTGCCAAGCTCATGAAAGACCTCGAAAACTTCTCGGACAGGCTCTTATCAACGCCGAGGGTCTCACGAGCGGCCCCGGCCGTTTCCGCCAGCAGGCCGAGGTCACTGACTTTGTTGTGGACCTGCTGCTCGGCGATCAGCTTGTGCTTGGTGTCCACGGCAATCTGGATGTTGTAGCCGACACCAACCCGGCTGCTGGAGTGCATGGCACGCGCATCCGGATCGGTCAGCGAGATCTGCTCCTCGCCACTTTCCGCCAAGGCCTCGCCGTGGGCAGCCAGCTTGGCGCGGCGTTCCCGGATTGCGGCTATTTTCTCCTGCAACTGCGCGATAGAGCCCCCGTCTGGCCCACCATCATCGTCCCCATCAGCAGCATCGAGCGCCTTGAGATAACGCGTCAGGCGTTCGTCGCTTGCTTCCATCTCCCGCTTCAGTTTGGCTTGCGTGACGTTCCGGTCCCGGCTGTTCACGGCCTTGATTCTGGTGCCGTCCACCGCGATCAACTCACGCCCGAACAGGTTCAGTTCCCGACAAAGCCGAACAAATTCCCGGAACACCTGACGGAATGCCGACCGGTTGTCGCGACGGAAATCGGCGATCGTCTTGAAATCCGGCGTCAACCGGCGCAGCAGCCAGATCACTTCCAGATTGCGATGGCACTCCGCCTCGAAGCAGTCGGCTGGGTCCGCACGCGGTTCCGGATGCGCAGCTCGACAATGTACCGCGCCGAGTTCAGCCTCGGACAGCACTGGCCTACAATCTGCGCCGCGCCATCACCCTCGTCGGTATCCCAGTGCTGATCGCGGCTGTATCCACCTGAATGGCGGCCTACTCAGTAAATACCTGCACCAAATTGTCTGCAGAGCGGCTGGAAACAACATCATGGACCTGAACGAACGCTAAGTCGACATCTTCAGCCGAAAGTCACCGCTTATTGGGCAAAATTGGTAAACCATCGAAACAACGATGGGTTTCCACACAGTCTGCAACGGTTTCGTCGAGCGCTTCAACGGCACCATCCTTGAGGCGTTCTTCAGGCCGAAGATGCGCGTCATCACCGGTACTGGTCCAGCACGCTCTTCGCGATCTTGCAGATATAGGTGTATTTCGGATTCACCATCTGCGTGCAGCGGGCCTCGGCAACCTGGCCGAGGAGCATGTAGGCCTCGGGCTCGGGGATGCCGTGCTCGTCGGCGAGCCAGAAGACGAGCTCCTCGAAGGCGATGCGCATGGCGTCCTCGAGCGGGCGAGCGCAACCGAGCGTGCCGATATGGGTAGGCGTCTCGATGCGCGGCCAGGTCATCCGCGCCGGCGCCTTCGCCAAGGACACCTTGACCGTCAGCCGGGCGGCGATCTCGATGGCACCCATGCCGTTGCACTCGCCGTCGCCCTGCAGCGCATGGCAATCGCCGAGAAAGAGATGCGCCCCCGGCTGGTTGACGCGGAACATGATGGCGTTGCCCGGCCCCACTTCCTGGGCGTCGAGATTGCCGCCATTGGGGCCGTTGTCGACGGTCGGCACGCCACCCAGAACCGGCGCTACCCCGGCGACGCCGATCATCGGCTGGATCGGCAGCTTGACCGTGTCGCTCCAGTGCACGACGCCGTCGGAAACCTCGACCACCCGCGTCTGGATGCCGAACTCCTTGCGCCGCACCCAGTCCGGAAAGATGCCGATGCCGGGCCAGAGCGAGGTGAAGCCCAAGCCCTCCAGCGCCATGTCGACGACCTCGATGCGCAGCATGTCGCCGGGCTCGGCGCCGCTGACCTCGATCGGGCCGGTGGCCCCGTTGACGAAGGGGATGGTGACGTCGGCCGGCGTCAGCTGCTGGCCCACATGGGTGATGACGCCATCGTTGATGTTGATGGCGCACTCGACCTCGAAGGTCTCGCCCGCCGCCACCTGGGCGACGAAGGGATAGTCGGGCGAGAGCGCATACTTGATGTTGCCGTCCTTGGGCACGACCTGGGGCATCTTGGGGCCTCTTCTTGGTTCAGGGTTGGGCTCGCCAGGGGGTGAGCAGCCGTTCGAGCTTGCCGACCAGCCAGGAGAGCACGAGGGCGAGGGCGATGGTCACCAACAGGACCGCGAAGACCTTGCTGATGATGTAGAGCGAGCCCGCCTTGAAGATCGCGTGGCCGAGACCCGCCGAGGACGACATGAACTCGCCGATGATGGCGCCGATCAGCGCGAAGCCGACGGTGAGCTTGAGGCCGGCGAAGATGTCGGTGAGCGAGGCCGGCACCACGAGCTTGGTGAAGATCGTGGCCTTCTTCGCACCCAGCGTGCGCATCAGGTTGACCTGGTCCGGATCGACGCTCATGGCCCCCTTGTAGGCGGTGACCAGGGCCACGACGACGACCGAGAGGGTCGCCATCGCCACCTTGGAGGATAGGCCTGTGCCGAACCAGATGATGACGATGGGGGCCAGGGCGATGATCGGGATCGAGCCCAGGGCGATGACGAAGGGCTCCATCACCCGCGAGACGAAGCGCGAGTACCAGAGGCCGAGGCCGAGAACCGTGCCCAGCGCATTGCCGAGCAGAAAGCCCAAGATCGTCTCGAGCGCCGTGATCGAGGTGTCGCGGTAGAGGCTGCCATCCTGCACCATCGCCACGAGAAAGCCCCAGATCGCACTCGGCCGGCCGAACAGGAAGGCCGTCTGCGGGTCGCGCGACGTCACCCACTCCCAGAGCCCGATCGCGATCGCCAGCAGCAGCAGTTGGCAGCCCAGCACCAGGCCCGACTGTCGCCGGCGCTCACGCCTGATCTCCGCTGCCCGCTCCGAGGGCCGGGTGTGACCGCCGGCGGCCATGGGCTCGCTCAGGCTCATGCCGCCCCCACCTCGAGATCGGCCCAGATCCGCCGCACATAGTCGCCAAAGCCGTGGCTGTCGCGGGCCGCCATCATGTCGGTGCGCGAGCCGTCGATCGCGATGTCGTAGACCGCCCGCACGCGGGTCGGCCGGTGGGTCAAGACGATCACCCGATCCGACATCGACACGGCCTCCTCGATGTCGTGGGTGATCAAGAGCATCGACCGGTGCTGCTCGCGCACCAATCGGGCGGTGTCGCTCTCGATCAGCAGCTTGGTCTGGAAATCGAGCGCCGCGAAGGGCTCGTCCATCAGCATGACCATTGGATCGGTGGCGAGCGTGCGGGCCAGCGCCGCCCGCTGCCGCATGCCGCCCGAGAGCGTGCCGGGATAGGCGGAGGCGAAGCCGTGCAGGCCGAGCTGATCGAGCAGCACATGCGCCCGACCGGCCGCCTCGCCCTTCGACATGCCCTTGACCTCGAGTCCGAGCGTGACGTTGTCGAGGGTCGTTCGCCAGGGAAAGAGCAGGTCCTTCTGCAGCATGTAGCCGACCCGCTCGGGCATGCCATCCACCCGCTGACCATACCAGAGCACGCGCCCGGCCGTAGGCTCGATCAACCCTGAGAGGATGTTGAGCAAGGTCGACTTGCCGCAACCCGAGGGGCCGACGATGCTGACGATCTCACCGGCCGCCAGGCGAAAGGTCAGGTTGCCGATCACCGGTACGGCGACGTTGCCGTCGTCGTAGGTCTTGGCGACGTCGTGCGCCTCGAGCGGCGGCGGGGGTATTGCCCCCACCGCCGGCCGTTGGCCTGCTCCTGCCCGCAGCGGCTCGCTCATGCGCCGTCGAGCTGCTCGACCGCCTTCTCGGCAAAGGAGTTGTCGATCACCTCCTCGAACGGCACCGAGCCTTCGACGTTCTTGAGATAGACCTGCATGTCCATCAGGTTGTCCCACTGGTCACGCTGCACGACGACCGTCTCGGCCGGGATCAGATACTCGAGCTGCGCGTCGATCGCCGCCTCGACCACGGCCGGATCGAGATCGGGGAACTCCTTTATCGCCACCTCCTTGGCGAAATCGGGATCGGCATAGGTCAGCCTGGAGGCCTCCTCGAAGGCGGTGACCAGCGCCTGCACCATCTCCGGGTCGTTCTCGATGGTCGATGGCAGCACCATGATCCCGGTGTTGCAGAACGGGCCGACATAGCTCGCGAAGTCGAAGACGACCTGCGCGCCTTGGGCCACCGCCGACGACACGCTGGGCTGATAAGCGATCGCCATGTCCGCCTGCCCGGCCAGCATGGCGCCGATCTCGGTGCCGGGATTGACCTGCAGGATCTCGGCGTCCTCGCCGATGGTCAGATCGGCACTCTCCAGCATCCGCTTGGCGACGCTGAAATTGGTGTTGGGCTCGGGCGACGTGACGATGGTCAAGCCCTCGAATTCGGCAGGAGCGCTCATCGGCTCGAGGTTCTTCGACACGCCGAAATAGTGCGCCCGCTGGACAACGGTGCCGACCACGACGCCGGGACCACCCTGCTCGCGGCTCATCTGCACCATGGTGGCGTCGCCGATCGCGAAGTCGGCGGAGCCGCCCAGCACCGCGGCGAAGGCCTGGGTGTCGCCACCGGCAGCACTTACCTCCAGGGCCAGCCCGTGCTTCTCGAAGATGCCGGCATGCTGGCCGACATAGAGGTTGATGTAGCCGAGATTGTGAACGGCCTCGGTAAAGCGGACCGTCTTGAGGTCCTGGGCATCCGCCGCGGCCGTCGTCAGGGAAAGCAGGCCGCTGCTCAGCAAGAGCGCTGAGGCTATGGCGGCGAACTCACGGCGGGTACGGCGAATGCCGTTCGACATGCTGGTCATGCGTTGTTGCCTATCCTTGAGGGTATGCCAAGCTGGCGGCAAAGTCGGTGCGATAATCCGGTCGACTTCGGACACAGTCCGCTCGTCGGGTATCCACCCGACACCCACTTAAGCAACCACCGTGCCACAACTCGAGAACATGGCGGAGCGCGCTCGTAGGTGGCGCGTTTGTTGCTCCGCCGTCTGCCGGAGCGGCAAACAAGCAACCGTCTATATGACTGCCTGATGTGCAGCTGCTCATAGTCCGCACAAATGTTCACGATCCATCGCATGGCCTGTTGTGAGCCACGCGGGCGAGCGCCTCGCGTCGCGAGACTGACGACATGCGACGTCGGTCACTCGGCATAGAGCCGTGTCGCTGGCGAGCCCAGCGGGCTCCTTTGGTGCAGCGCCACTGGAACGCCTACTCGATGTCCTCGAGCTCGTCGTGGATTGCTGCGATCAGCTCCTGGCGGCGGAGCGCCGGGGCGCCGATGCGGTCGGCCATGGCGAGCGCGATCAGCCGCAGCATGCTGGTGGCGGTGGTGTGCGAGACGCCGAGCCCGCCGCCGCCCAGGTCTGCACCCATGACGTGGCAGCAGATGGGCAAGGCACCCAGCCGCGCGAAGCGCTCGCGGCTGGTCGGATCGGTGACCGCGATGACCTCGACGCGGCTGGTCCGGGCCCAGCCGAGAATGGCGCGCATCGGCCGTTGCGCCGGACGAAAGGCGGTGACGAGCAGCGCGTCCCTGGGGCCCAGCATCGCCAGGTCCTCGGCCCAGCTCGCCGCCCTGCCGGCCAGGAGGTGCACCTCCGGGCGCAGCCGGCTCAAGAGCTGGCGGGCATGGCGGGCCAGCCCGTCCTCGAGGCCGAGGCCCAGGACCCAGAGCTTGGGCGCCTGGACGAGCTTGCGCGCCGCCTCGCCGAGCCGGTCCGAGGCCAGCTCTTCGAAGGTGCGGGTGAGATTGGCGAGCTCGGCCTGGAGGTGGTCGGCGGCGAGGCTCGCCGGGCGCTGCTTGCCGATCGGCACGGTGGTGTGGTGCACCGGGGCCGTGCGGTTGCGCTCCTCCCTGGCCTGCAGCCGGACCTCGGTGAAATCGGCGTAGCCGAGGCTGCGGAACAGCCGGGCGGCGGTGGTCTTCGAGACCCCGGCCATGGCGGCGAGCTCAGTCGCCGAGTGGGTGAGCACGTCGTCGGTGCGCTCGACCAGGAGCGAGGCCAGCTTCTGCTCGCTCGGCGAGAGCTGCTCGAAGCGGTCTTGAATGCGCAACGCCAGCCTGGCGGCCAAGGGCCTGCCTCCCTCGATGTGGAAACGTTCGTTTCCGTATTGCCAAAATTGGAAACTGGCGTCACGGTCTATCGAGCTTCAAGCAGAGAAGGCCACCGGCCGATGACCGCAACCAGGATCGTGCGCGAGCGCATCTGGAGCCGCCTCAAGGACGTGGCGCTGCCCGATTCGCGCTTCCACCTCGATTTCGCCAGCGTCATCCCGGACTTCGCCGGCAGCAGCGCTGCGACCGACCGGATCACCGCGCTCCCCGTCTACGCGCAGAGCGGCTACGCCTTCGTCACCCCGGACAACTGCCTGACCGAATTGCGGCGGCGGATGCTCGAGGCCGGCAAGACCATGGTCGTCTCGACCTACGGCATCTACCGGGGCTTCTTCCTGCTCGAGCCCGGCATGGTGCCCGAGGGCCAGGCGCAGTTCGCCGCCTGGCTCGACGGGCTCGAGCATTTCGGCCGGCCGATCGGGCTCGAGGAGATCGCCAGGCGCGGCCGCTTCGACTGCATGGTCACCGGCGCCTCGGCGGTGTCGCTCGACGGCGTTCGCTTCGGCAAGGGGCACGGCTTCTTCGACCTCGAATGGGGCATGTTCACCGATCTCGGCCTCGCCGACGAGAAGACCCCGGTGATCGCCTGTGTCCACGACGTCCAGGTCGTCGAGGACAAGCTCTACCCGAGCCCGACCGACATCCTGGTCGACCTGATCGCGACGCCGAGCCGGCTGATCGAGGTCGATCGCCAGGCGCCGCGGCCGCGCGGCGTCAAATGGGAGCTGCTCGAGCCCGAGCAGATCGCCGCCACGCCGCCCTTGCAGGAGCTGCAGAAGATGCGCGGGATCACCGCCCGCTTCTGACCCCGGTGCCCACGAACAAGAGGAGAAAACGCCATGCGCCCCGTTCCCACCCGCCGCTCTTTCCTGGCCAGCACGGCCACCATGGCCGGTCTCGGCCTCGGGCTCGGCCGCACGCGACTGGCCCGCGCCGCGACGCCGCTCACCATGCAGGCCGCCTGGATCAACGACGCCGAGTTCATGGGCTACTTCATCGCCATCGACGAGGGCTGGTACACCGAGGCGGCGCTGGACCTCACCTATCTGCCAGGCGGACCGGACGTCATTCCCGAGAGCTCCCTGCTCGCCGGCCGCGCCGACCTGGCGCTGACGACGCCGGACACCACGATCAAGGCGATCGTCGACCAGGGTGCACCGTTCAAGATCATCGGCGCGCAGTACCAGAAGAACCCGATCGGCGTGGTCAGCCTGGTCGAGAGCGGCATCAATGCGCCCAGCGATCTGATCGGCAAGACGCTGGCCGTGCCGCCGGTCAACACGATCTCGGTCGAGGCGATGCTCAAGCTCAACGACATCGACCCGGGCGACGTGCGCATCGTGCCTTACGCCTATGACCCGACGCCGCTGATCTCGGGCGAGATTGACGCCTCGATCGATTTCACCACCAACGTCCCCTACACCATCGAGCAGGCCGGCAAGGCCGCGTCCTCGTTCCTGCTCTACGATTTCGGGTTCACCATCTTCAACGACACGGTCGTGGTGCTCGAGGAGACGCTGGCCACCAAGCGGCCCGAGCTCATCGCCTGGCTCAGGGCCAGCCGGCGCGGCTGGGTCGAGAACTTCGTCGACCCGACCACCTGGCCGCCGCGCTTCGCCGACACCTGGTTCCAGGGCACCGGCCGCACGATCGAGAACGAGATCTTCTTCAACGAGGCGCAGCAGCCCTTGATGGAGCACCCGGACGGCTTCTTCGCGATGACCGAGGACGCGATCCAGGCCAATCTCGACGCCCTGGCCGAGATCGGCATCGAGGGTGACCGCGAGATGTTCGACACCACCCTGCTCGCGGAGGTCTGAGCGACCGTTTCGCCATGCGGCAGCCGCGTGATCTCACCATCGAAGGCGTCGCCAAGAGCTTCGATGTGCGCGGCCAGAAGCTGCTCGTCCTCGACGGGATCGACCTCGCCTGTCCGGCCGGCAGCTTCACCGCACTGATCGGCGCGTCGGGCTGCGGCAAGTCCACGCTCCTGCGGATCGCGACGGGGCTCGAGACGGCGGATGCCGGCAGCATTCGCCTCGGCGGCGAGCCCGCTTCTGCCGTTGCCACCAAGGGCGAGCTGGGCGTCGCCTTCCAGGACCCGGCGCTCCTGCCCTGGCGGTCGGTCACCGACAACATCGCGCTGCCGCTCGACATCCTGGGCCAGAGCCGGCGGCGGGCGCGGGACCGCCTGGCGGCGCTCGTCCGGCTGGTCGGCCTCGATGGCTTTGCCGATGCGCTGCCGAGCGAGCTTTCCGGCGGCATGCGCCAGCGCGTCGCCATCGCCCGGGCGCTGGTGACCGAGCCCAGCATCCTCTTTCTCGACGAGCCGTTCGGTGCGCTCGACCAGATCCTGCGGCGGCAGATGAACATCGAGCTGCAGCGGATCTGGCAGGCGCAGGGCACGACCACGCTGCTCGTCACCCACGGCATCGACGAGGCGGTGTTCCTGGCCGACCGGGTCGTGGTGATGGCGGCCAATCCCGGGCGGATCGCGGCGCTGGTGGAGGTGCCCTTTCCCCACCCGCGCCCGCCCGAGCTGTTCCGCGACCCGGCCTTCCACGGCCTGACCGACGCCATCGCGACCCGGCTGCACGAGACCGGTGCCGGCTGAGATGCGTTTTTGGGTCCGGCTGCTGGCGATCCTGGCGCTGCTCGAGCTGGTCGGCCGGTTGCGCCTCGTCGCCGGCGGCGCGCTCCCGGCGCCGAGTGCCGTGCTGCTGCAGTTCTGGGCCGATCGCGCCGACTATCCCCTGCATGTCTGGGCGACGCTCCAGGCGGCCTTCGCCGGCTTCGCCATCGGCAATCTGATCGCGATCGCCGCAGCCCTGCTCTTCACCCTGGTGCCGGTGAGCGCCAGGCTCGCCCGCGGCATCAACGTCGCCCTCTTCGCGCTGCCGCCGATCGCCATCGTGCCGGTGCTGGTGATCGCCTTCGAGGGGCTGACGCCCAAGATCATCCTGGCCGCCATCGCCGTCTACTTCCCCACCATGACCGCGATGATGGTGGGCCTGCAGGCGGTCGATCCCCGCACCGTCGACGTGGTGCGCGCCTATGGCGGCACGGCGCTCACCGTGCTGCGCCGCGTCCGCCTCCGCTCCAGCCTGCCGGCGCTGCTGGGCGGGCTGCGGATCGCCGCCCCCAACGCGGTCCTGGGCGCCATCCTGGCCGAGTTCGGCAGTGGCGGCCGCCATGGCCTCGGCACCTACCTCCTGGGCTCGCTCGGCCAGGCCAACCCGGCCCGCCTCTGGGCCATCGGCCTCGTCGCCACCGCGATCGCCGGCCTGGCCTACGGCCTCTTCGCGCTCCTCGCCGCCCGCGTGACCGGCGCCACGCGCGCGGTCACCATCGCCGCCGGCGCCACGCCCGAAGCCCTGGTGAAGAGCCGGGGCGGCGACATCCTGATCGGGCTCCTGGCGGTTGCCATGCCGTTCCTCGCCTGGTGGGGCGTGCTGCAGCTGATCGGCCTCTCGCCCATCGTCGCCAAGACACCCTGGGGCGTCGTCGACTATCTGCTGCTCGGGCGCACCGCCGAGAACGCCCAGGCGCGGCTGCTGGCAGCGCTCGCCGAGACCTTGCCGATCATGGTGCTCGGGATGGCGGCGGGCCTGCTCACCGCCCTGGCGCTCGGCTGCCTGGGCGAGCTGAAGCCCAAGATCGCCCGCGGCCTCTTGCCGGTTGCGCTGGTGACCCAGACCATGCCGCTCGTCGCCCTGACGCCGCTCCTCGTGCTGCTGCTCGGCCGCGGCGTCGCCGTCACCATCGCGATCACCGTCTCGGTCACCTTCTTTCCGGCCTTCGTGACCATCGCACAAGGGCTCGCCATGGTGCCGCGCGCCGCCTTCGACCTCGGCCGCGTCTATGGCGCGTCCTGGCACCAGCAGCTCCGCTTCGTGGCGCTCAAGGCGGCAACCCCGTATCTCTTCGCCGCCGCCCGCCTGGCCGTGCCGCGGGCGCTGCTCGGCGTGATGATCGCCGAGTGGCTGGCCACCGGCCGCGGCCTCGGCAACCTCTTGAACCAGTCGAGGGGCTATCTCGACTACGGCATGATCTGGTCGGTGGCGCTGGTCTCGGTGCTGATCGCCGTCGCCCTCTACCAGCTCATCCTAGCCATCGAGCACCGCGCGCTGCGACGCATGGGCACGGCGCCGACCGCAGCCTGACGAGCAAATCGAGGGACGTCCGCCCTGCGGCTCAGACGACGGTCCCGCCATCGACCAGGAGATCCTGGCCGGTGATGTTCCTCGCGGCGTCGCTCATCAAGAAGAGCGTGGCCTGGGCGATGTCGTCGGGGGTGCTGAGTCGCCCGAGCGCAGTGGAGCCGGTGAAGGCCGTTCGCAGCTCGGCCGGGTCGGCACCAATGCGGGCGGCGGCTTCCGCTTCCTGGCGATCGAAGCGGGGTGAGTCGACGCCGCCCGGCGCCACGATATTGATGCGCACACCATAGGCGCCGGCCTCCAGTGCTGCGCACTTGGCGAGGCCGCGCAGCGCCCATTTGGACGCGGCGTAGAGCGACGACTGCCGCACACCCTTGTGTCCGAACGTGCCGCCGATATGCACGATCGAGCCCCGACGGCGCTCGGTCAGGTGTGGCAGCAGGTGCCTCATCAAGAGAAAGGCGCCGCGGGCGTTGACGTCGAACATGGTGTCGAACTCGGCCGCCTCGTGCTGCCAGATCGTGCGTCCGCCCGGGGTCGGCGTGGCGAGGCCGGCGATGTTGACGAGGCCGTAGAGCCGATCGCCGAAAGTGGCGATGGCCTGGTCGGTCATCGTGCGGATGCTCGCCTCTTCCGCCATGTCGGTGGCGACGCAAATGGCTCTCCCGCCTTTGCGCCGCACCTCCTCGGCCAGCGGCTCGGCGGCGGCTGTATCACGAGCGGCGAGCACCAGATCGGCGCCGGCCCGGGCCAGCGTCCGGGTGATTGCCGGGCCCATGCCCTTGGCCGGGCCGGTGACGATCAGGGCTCGGTCTCGGAGCTGTCCTTCCGTCACTGCCGATCCTTCAAGCGCGCCAGGAAGTGAGCCGATGCTCGGCGGTGGCGAAGGCCGAGAACAGCAGGAACGCGGCGGCCGTCGTGGTGAGGACGGCAGCCCAGAGCAGGTCGAGCTGGCGATAGGAATGGGCATCCAGGATCAGTGTGCCGAGGCCCGGGGCACCGGATAGCCATTCGGCGAGCATGGCACCCAAGAGTGCCCCCGCCGACGCGGCCCTGAGCCCGGTCATGATGAAGGGAATGGCCGTCGGCAAGCGGACCTTGAGGAAGATCTGCCAGGGTCTGGCACCGGCCACGTGCATCAGCTCCAGCACCGGGGGGTCAACGGCACGAAAGCCCCGCATGGCGTTCACCATGATCGGGAAGAAGCCGACGATGACGACGACGGCCAGGCTGGTGCCGAGGCCGCGGCCGAAGATGAGCATGAGGATGGGCGCGATCGCCAGGACCGGTGCCGTCCTGAGGCCGATGACCAGTGGCAGGAAAGCGCGAGTCGCCAGATCCGACGCGGTGAAGGCTGCAGCCAGCAGCAGCGCCAGCACAGTCGCAATGACCAGGCCGAGCACGGCGCTGTGTACTGTCGCCAAGAGTGCCATGCCGATCTGGCCCAGCTCCTGCCACAGCGTCGCGCCGACCGCGGCCGGACCCGGCATGATGAAGGCCGGCACGGCGAACGTGCCGATCACCCAAGCCCAGACAATGAGCAGGATGGCCACAAAGCCCGTGAGCCCGGCGAGCGAGCGAATGGCAGCGTTCGATGTCACTAGCCAATTCCCGCCTGGCGCGCCTCGGGCCAGCCCCTGAGCACCAGCCGTTCGGCGAGTGCGACGAGGCCATAGGCGAGCATGGCCAGGCCGCAGACGGTGATGATGGTGAGCCAGACGAGCGGCACATCGAACGAGAAGAGGGCATAGACCATCATGATGCCGAGGCCGCGCTCGGCATTGACCCATTCGGCGATGAGGGCACCCAGCACGGCCAGGGGGGCGGCGATGCGCAGCGCGGCGAAGAGGTAGGGGAGCGCCGTCGGCCATTGCAGCAGGGTCAGGCGCTGCCACGGGCTCGCGGCCAGCACGTGGAACAGCTCCAGGCGATTGCGGTCGGTCGCCTTCAAGCCCTGGATGGCACCGACCAGGAGCGGGAAGAAGGCGGCGATGGTCGAGATGGTGATCCGGGCCGTCATGCCGGTGCCGATCCAGACCATGAGGATCGGCGTGAGCGCGATGAGCGGCACGCTGTCGACGACGAGGCCCAGGCGGAAGACGGTGCGCTCGGTGTGGCTGCTGGCGACGGCCAGCGCACCCAGCAGCATGGCGAGCGTGGCGGCGATGAGATAGCCGGTGGTCGAGGCCAGGATGGTGGGCCCGGCGTGGTGGAGCACGTCGCTCCAGCTGCGCGGCACGGCCGCCGCGATCTCGCTCGGGCCCGGCACGGTGATCGGCAGCCAGCCGCCGCGCTTGGCCAGCTCCATCAGCACGACCAGGGCCAGGAAGACGCAGCCCGGCAGTGCTATCGCCGCGATCTCCGGACGCGGGGCGCGCGGCTCAGCCATAGGCGGCGACAGGCGCGGGCTGGGCTTCGGTCGGTGCGACGGCGCCCTCGCCCTCCTCGTCGGCGAACAGCCGCGCGCGAATGGTGTTCTCGAGCTGGTTGAAGGCTGTGGTGCGCATGTCCGCCAACCGGCGGGGTCTGGGCAGATCGATGGGCACGCGAGCCTGCACCCGTCCCGGCCTTGCCGCCAGCACCACGACCTCGTCGGCCATGAAGACGGCCTCGCTGATGGTGTGGGTGACCAGGATGGCCGTTGTTCCGGTCTCCCGCCAGATGTCCAGGAGCTCGACGTTCATCCGCTGGCGGGTGATCTCATCCAAGGCACCGAACGGCTCGTCGAGCAAGAGGACGCGGGGGTTCAAGACGAGCGCCCTGGCGATGGCGACGCGTTGCTGCATGCCGCCCGAGAGCTGGGCCGGACGCGCGTCCTCGAAACCCTCGAGGCCGACGAGCCTGATCAGGTCCAGAGGCTCGCGCGCCTTGGAGCGATCGCGGGCGACCTCGAGCGGCAGCCGGACATTCTCGATGACGGTCCGCCAGGGCAAGAGCGTCGGGCTCTGGAAGACGAAGCCCACCTCATGCGACAGGCGCGCCTTGGCCGGTGCCGCGCCTTCGACCTTCACCTTGCCGGCGGTCGGTTGCAGCACGTCGGCCACCAGCCGCAGAAGCGTGCTCTTGCCGCAGCCGGACGGGCCGATCAGCGCGTAGAAGCCGCCTGTCGCAAAGTCGAGCGACACGTCGTCGAGGGCGCGAATCTGCTCGCTCTTGAGCTTGAAGTCCATGGTCACCCGATCGAGCGTGATGCCGCTCATCGGCCGCCACCTGCCCGCCATTCGGGCCTGGCGTAATAGGCTTCGAGCGCTGCCCGAAGCCGTAGTTGCTCGGCCTTGGCCGCCGCGCGCTCGGGCCAGCCGGCTGCCGCCTGGGCGTGCAGCTCGGCCGTCGCGGCATCGAGATCGAGGGTCTGCACGCGGCCTCGTTCGACAACCTTGCGGCCGGCGACATGCAGCGTTTCGATGTGCGCCTTGGTAGCACGGGTGAGGATCGCCTGGACGGGATCGAGATCCGCGTCGAGCGCATCGGCCAGCATGGCATCCAGGTCGAGCACCAGGACGTCCGCAGCTGTGCCGGGCAGCAGCCTGACGCCGTCATCAGCGCCGATGACCGAGCGCCTGCCGGCGCCGAGCACGGCGTCGAACAGCTCGCCCGGCTGCAGCGCCGGCTCGATCCCGCTGCCTTGCTGGCTCAACCAGAGCAGGCGAAGCTCGCGCAGCGCGTCCTCGTCGTCGTCCATGGCCATGCCGTCCAGCCCCATGGCCCAGGCGAGCCCGGCTGCCTTGAAGCGGGCAACGGACGGCAGGCCGGAGCGCAGGCGGAGATTGGAGCTGGTGTTGACCGACACGGTCACGCCGCGTTCGGCCATGAGCGCGCACTCGTCGGGCCGGAGCCAGACGCCGTGCGCCACCGTGAGCCGGTCGGAAAGCAGGCCAATCGTGTCGAGAAAGGTGATCAGGCCGCCCGGATAGCTGGCGTCGGCCCAGGCCCGCTGTCGCTCAGTTTCGAACAGGTGCATGTGAATGCGGCGGCCGGTTGCAGCACTGGCCTCGGCAATCGCCTCGAGCGTCGCGTCCTCACACCATTGCGGACCCACGGGCCCGTATTGGACCTTGAAGAACGCGTGCTCGAACTCGGTGATCGCCTCGATCTGGGCCAGCTGCTCTGCTGCCGCCGCACGCGTCGTTCGGGCCTCGAGCGCGGCGAACGCCGTTTCGCCCAGCGTGTCGGCCAAGGACTCGGTCGGCCCGTAGACGATCGGGTTGCGGTCGAAGACGGGGGCGGCGAAGACGATGCGAATGCCGACGTCGCGCGCGGCACGCGAGACGGCGTAAGCCTCGCCGACGAGATTGTTCCTGTCCTGCGGATTGTGGCAGTGATTGGCGGCGGCGACGCCGCCCTTGGCCAGATTGGCGAAGGCCACGGCTGCGCGCAGGTAGGGGTCCACCTTGGGCTCGAGTCCGAGACCGCAGATCCAGAGTTCCAGCGGCCCGTCACAGCAGCCAAAGGCCAGCGGGCGAAGGCCGCGCCCGTGGTCGTGCGCATCGACCAGGGCCGGCATGGCGAGCTTGCCGAACGCGCCGTCGCCGCTCGTGCCCGCTCCAGCCGTGACCGCCGTGATCCTGCCGTCTTCGAGATGCAGGCGGCGATTGCGCTCGGCCGGCGCATGACCCGGCTCGGCGAGGAGCAGGTCGACGTCGAGCATCGTCGCCATCGACCCCGGCTCCTGCTGTGGGTCAGCTGAGCGTGGCATGCGCCTCGGCGATGAGCTCCTGGGTGACAAGATCGCTCGCCTCGAACTGCCCCTCCTCGACGGCACCAGCCGTGATCGCGAACTCGAGCCCCTGGGCGAACACTGCGGGGTCCACCCAAAGGAGGCCGTGCTCGGCGGCATCGCCGACCGGCACGAAGTCGGCCATCAGCCGGCTCTCCACCATCTGCGATTCGAGATCGAGCCCGCGCTGGCCATACTTCTCGACCACCAGCTCGGCCGTCTCGTCCGGATGGTCGAGATGCCACTGCCAGCCTTGGATCTCGGCGCGCAGCCAGGCGACGACCACATCGCGACGGCTCTCCAGCTCCTCGTCGGTGGCATAAAGCACGCCCGCATAGCCCGGCACGCCCAGGTCCTGCATGTAGGCGATGGCGATGTCGACGCCGCGCACCTGCAGCATCACACCCTGGTTGGTGGCCCAGCCGTAGTAGCCGTCGACCTGCCCTGCGGCCAACATGCCGGGATCGGTACCGACCGGCACATAGGTGACCTCGGCCGGATCGATACCGGCTGCGTTCAGCAGGTTGTCGACTTGCGGGCGGATGCCGTTCGGCATGGCAATGGTCTTGCCGGGGAAATCCTCGAGGCCGTTTATCGGGTTCTCGGCCAGGCTCATGATGGCGCCGGGAGCCCGCTGCATGATGGCGGCGAAAGCCTTGACCGGCATGCCGGCGGCGCGCGCCCGGATCAGCCCCTCGACGTCGCTGTCACTGCTATTGACCCGACCAGCCGCAACAGATTCCGCGCCTGCACCGCCTGGGCCACCGGCGAGGAACTCGGCGGCAATCCCTTCCTTCTCGAAGTAACCCTGCTCGATCCCCATGAAGTGGCCGCCGAACTGGATCGACTTGATCCAACCCAGCTGATGCACCCATGGCTCGGCCGCGAGCGCCGAGCGGTAGGGGCCAAGGCCGACCAGGGAAGCGGCGCCCAGGGCACCACCCAGGACGGCCCGACGGCCGATCTTCGGCAAGCGCAAGCTCTTCTGCTGCAGGTCTTTCATGTGGCGGCTCCAGAGCAGATCAAACGGTGAAAACGTTTCGGAACTCGCAAGGACTATGCCAAGCCCTCGATGCCGCCATGGAGCAACGCGGTAATTTCGACAATCGTCTGGATTGTCGAAATTTTGCGCAAGGCTTGCTGAATGCATCGGCGGGCGCGCGCGGCGCTTCCAGCCTTGAAGCCGCCAATTGGCGGGCCGCGCCCTCACCCGAAGTGTTGGCACACGGCTTGCTGACCAGGGCGCAGGAGGGAAACGCCCGATGACGTCAGCGATCGTTACGCCCAGCCGTCGCGTCACCATCGACCGCGATGGATGCCAGATTTTGGCCAGAGAGTGGGCTGGTGCTGATGCAACAGCGCCGGCCGTCTTGCTGATCCACGGGCTCGGCTGGGACGGCAGCCTGTTCGATCGGACCGCTACAGATGCCTTGGCGGGCTACCGGATGATCGTTCCGGACCTGCGCGGCCATGGCGAGAGCACCTGTCCACCCGGCGCCTTCAAGGTCGGTGATCTCGCCATCGACATGGCGGCTGTGCTTAATGCGATCGCCGTCGAGCGTTGCGTTGTGCTCGGCTTCTCGCTGGGCTGCGCCGTTGCGCTCGAGCTTGCGCGGGCCGAGCCCAAGCGGGTCACCGGCCTCGTTCTGGTGGCCGGCGGCAGCCCGTCGACGCCGGTCGGCAACGCCGCGGTCGACTCCATGCTGGCCCGCGCCACGGCTGACAGGCCTGAGGCTTTTGCCCGAGAGCAGGCGCAAATGATCTGGCGGGCCGAATGGGCGTTGGCGAACCCTGGAGCCGTTCACACCTTCATCGAGCGGCGCTCGGCCATGGATCAGGACGCCCTGCACCGCACCTTTCGCGCGTCACGCGGCTGGGATCGGGATCGCGCCGTCGCAGCGGCCCGCCTCATGCCCAGCCGTGTCATCGCCGCCGACGAGGACCCGTTCATGAGCGTCGACGCGGCACGCGCATTGGCGGCAGAGCTCGCCGCACCATCACCCACGATCCTGGGGCCGAGCGGCCACATGCTGCCCCTCGAGCTGCCCGACGCCTTCGATGGCGCGGTCCGCTCGGCGCTCGATGCGCTGGCGCCGGCAACCGAAAGGATCGAGGCATGAGCCGGATCGGCTTGCTCACCGGCTCGGCCCCGTTCGGCGGCCTGCCGGACAACCCGGCCGAGGATCTCCTGGACTGGTTCGACGGTCGGGAGATCGGCGGCTGTCTGATCCGCACACAGCTGATGCCGGTGAGCCGCGCGCGCCTGCCGGGCTTCATCGACGCTCTGGTGGCCGAGCACCGGCCGGCCTTCGTCGTCAGCCTCGGGCTCGCCACTGGCGCCCCGGTCTTCGCGCTCGAGCAGATCGCGCTCAATGCCGCCGATTTCGGAGTCACCGACAACGAGGGCTATGCGGCCGCCGGCGAGCGGATCGAGCTGGACGGCCCGGAAGCGCGCTTCGCGAGCTGGGATGCCAGCGGGCTGTGTCGTCGCCTGCTCGATGCCGATCTGCCCGCCCGGACGAGCTGGCATGCCGGCACGCATCTCTGCAACCTCACGCTCTATTGCTTCCTTGGCGCGCTGGCGAAGGCCGGGCTCGCGCAGGCGCCCTGCGGCTTCTTCCATCTGCCCTACACGACGGGTCAGGTGGCGCGGTTCCTGCGCGACGCCGAGCCCGATGTCCTGCCAGCCACCCCGCGCGCCCTGCCGTCTTTGCCCCTGGAACTGCAAGCCCGCGCGGTCGAGACCGTGCTCACCGGCGTCGTCGAGGGCGGGCATCCCGCTGCTGGAGGAGACCCATGACCGTCGAGCTGATGCCGCGTGCCTATGCCAAGGCCAAGGAGATCGCCCCTGAGCAGATCCCGCTGATCGATTTCGGCCCGTTCCTCGAAGGGAGCGTCGACGGCAAGGTCACGGTGGCCGGCCAGATCGGCGAGGCCTGTCGCGAGGTGGGCTTCCTCTACCTCGTCAATCACGGCGTGCCGCAGGCGACGATGGCTGCGGCCTTCGCCGCCAATGCCCAGTTCTTCGCGCAGAGCTTCGCCGAGCGGATGCAGACCGCGGCCACGCTCGGGCACTGGCGGGGCTACGTGCCGTCCAAGCTCGAGGGTGAAGGCGGAGCAGTGGGCGGCGCCATCGAGACCTTCCGCTTGATGCTCGATCTGCCCTGGGACGACCCGGACGTGGTGGCCGGCAAGCCCCTTCACCTGCCGAACAGGTGGCCAGAGCACCTGCCGGGCTTCAGGCAAGCGGTCGAGGCCTACTTCGCCGCGGTCATGGGGCTCGCGAAGCAATTGCGCGGCGCTTTCGCCTTGGCGCTCGGCCTGCCCGAAGGCTTCTTCGAGGCGTGGTATCAGCGACCGTTGGTCCAGCTCAGCCTCTTGCACTATCGCCCGCCGGCGTCGCTGCGCGAGGAGGATCTCGAGATCGGCGCCGGCGAGCATCGCGACACCGGTGCCTTCACCATCCTGATGCAGGACCAGGTGGGCGGGCTCGAGGTGCAGGAGCGCTCCGGCGAGTGGATCGCCGCGACCCCGGTGCCCGGCGCCTACGTCATCAATATCGGCGACATGATGATGAGCTGGACCAATGGCCGGTTCGTCTCGACGCCGCATCGGGTCGTCAACCGCCAGCTGCAGCCGCGCTACTCGATTCCATTCTTCGTCAATCCCGATTTCGACGTCACGGTCGAGCCGCTGGCCACGCTGCTGCAGCCGGGCGAGGCCGCACAGATGCCGCCCGTCCACAATGGCCAGTTCATGGTCGATTTCTACAACCAAGGCATGGCCTATCTGCGCCGTGCCGCCTCTGCCTGAGGAGCAAGCCCATGGCGACCCTGGCCGTCGACCAGACCGGTGCAGCGCGGCCGATGCGGGCCGGCGAGATCCCGATCATCGACTTCGCGGCCTTCCGCTCCGGCGGTGCGGTCGACAGAAGGCGAGTCGCGGCGGCCATCGGCGAGGCCTGCGAGAGCGTCGGCTTCATGTACCTCGCCGGCCACGGCATTCCGCAGGGCATGATCGACGACGTGTTCGATGCCTCATCCGATTTCTTCGCGCAATCGGATGAGGTGAAGCGACGATCGGCTGCCACCTGGGACTGGTATCGAGGCTTCGTGCCGCCGAAGGACGTGGGCGAGGACGGCCGCAAGGGCGGGCTCAACCAGGTCTATCGGCTGATGCTCGACCTGCCGCCCGACGATCCGGATGTCGTGGCGAAGAAGCCCCTGCATCTGCCCAATCGCTGGCCCGAGGACATGCCGGGCTGGAAGGAGGCGGTCGGCGGCTACTACGACCGGCTCGTCGGCTTCAGCCACGAGCTGCTCGAGGCCTTCGCGATGGCGCTCGATCTGCCGCCCGACTGGTTCCGGGACAAGTTCCAGCGGCCCCTGGCACAGCTCAGCCTGCTCTACTACCCACCTTTGCCGGCCGATGCGCCCTTGGAGCTGATGAGCGCCTACCCGCACACCGATGAGGGCGCGTTCACCATCCTCACGCAGGACACGGTGGGCGGGCTCGAGGTCCGACCGAAGAGCGGGCAGTGGATCCAGGCGCCGCTGGTGCCCGGCGCCTACGTCATCAATATCGGCGACATGATGATGAAGTGGACCAATGGCCGCTTCGTCTCGACGCCGCATCGGGTCCGAAACCGCTCGGGCCGCGAGCGCTACTCGATCCCGTTTTTCATGAACCCCGACTACGACGTCGAGGTCGCCTGCCTCGAGACCTGCACCAGCCCCGAGAACCCGCCGCGCTTCGCGCCGATCCGTAACGGCGAGCACATGCGGGTCTTCTGGGAGAAGGGCATGGCGTATTTGAAGCCCGACGCGGGCTGAGGAGCGGCAGCCTTGCAGCGCTTCGAGCTCAGCGGCAGCACGGCGCTGGTCACCGGTGCCACGCGCGGGTTCGGCCGGCACTTCGCTTCGGTCCATCTCGCTCGCCGAAGCGGCAGCCAGGCATGCCGAAGACTATGCGCTGAGGCGCATCTCGACCGCCGAGGACGTCGCCGACGCGGTGCTGTTTCTGGCCAGCGACAAGGACCGGCAGATCACCGGCCAGGACCTGGCGGTCGACGGCGGCTGGGTGATCTAGCCGTGGCGGCTCCTCAATTGACATTCATGTCGACGCCATCGAGACACGAGCGATCGTTGCGCTGATGATCGAGCACGTGTCTGCCATGCCTTACGCCACCGCCCCGCGGCTCTCCGCCAGTCTCGCCGAAGATGTCTACCGGCGGCTGCGGCAGGACATCGTGGCCGGGCTCTATCCGCCCGACACCAAGCTCACGATAGGAAGAGCTGAGAGCGGCCTACGGCGCGGGCGCCAGCCCGGTGCGCGAGGCCTTGACGCGGCTCGCAGCCGACAGGCTGGTCCGGGCGGCGCCACAGCGCGGGTTCTGGGTCGAAGGCCTGAGCCACGAGGCGTTTGCAGACATCACCGAGACACGTGTCCGGCTCGAGACCATGGCGCTCGGCGATGCCATGGCCAAGGGCGACGAGGGCTGGGAAGTAGGCCTGGTCGCCGCCAAGCATCGGCTCGATCGCCTCGCCGCCGACGATCCGCTGACCCGACCGAGCGAGACCTGGGAAGCCCGGCATCGCGAGTTTCACCGTGCCCTGATCGCGGCCTGCGGCTCCCCCTGGCTGCTGCACTTCCTCGATCTGCTGATGGATCAGTTCGACCGTATCCGCCGAACGGCCGCCGTGATCGCCACCGGTGCGACCGGGCTCGGTGTCAGCCACGGCGAGCTGGTCGAGGCCGCACTGGCGAGGCGCACGGCGCCCGCCCGTAGCCTCCTCGAGCAGCATGTCCGCGACACTGCGCGAATCGTCCAGACAGCCCTCGATCGGCTCGCCGACCAAACCTTGGAGAAACGATGACCGAGCTCTTGATCAGTGGTGGCACGGTCGTCACCGAAGCCGGCAGGTTCGCAGCCGACATCGCTATCGCCGACGGCAAGATCGCCGCCATCGGTCGAGACCTGGGCCACGCGGCGGCACGGCGCATCGATGCCAGGGGCCTGCATATCCTGCCCGGCATCATCGACGTCCATGTGCATTTTCGTGAGCCCGGCATGACCCAGAAGGAGGACTGGCTGACCGGCTCGACCGCGGCCGCCATGGGCGGCGTCACCACGGTCTTCGAGATGCCCAACACCAGCCCACCGGTCGACACGGTGGCCCATTTCGAGCTCAAGTGCGAAGCGGCCAGCACGAAGTCGGTGGTCGATTTCGGCCTCTACGGCGTCCTGGCCGAGGACAATGTCGGCGAGCTCGAAGCCCTGATCGACGCCGGCGTCGTGGCCTTCAAGCTCTTCCTCGGCAACACCACCGGCAATCTGCCGTGCCCGTCGGACGGTGCCGTGCTCGAGGGCTTCGAGATCCTGGCGCGACGCGGCTATCGCTGCTCGATCCACGCCGAAAACTCGCCCATCCTCTTCTGGCGCGAGGAGCGCCTGAAGCGGGCCGGGCGCAACAGCGCCCGCGACCATCTCCTGGCCAGGACCGACGTCTGTGCGCTCGAGGCGCTCACCAAGAGCTGCGTGCTGGCCGAGTGGACAGGGGCGCGCATCCACATCGTGCACGAAAGCAGCGCGCTTTCGCTCCCCTACATCCAGTGGTTCAAGTCGCGCGGTGTCGACCTCACGGTCGAGACCCTGCCGCAATATCTCTACCGCTCCATCGAGGACATGGAGGCGATGGCGGACGGCCGTCGGCTGCGCATGAACCCGCCGATCCGCGAGGCCTGGCAGCAGGAGCCCCTCTGGCAGGCCCTGGCCGACGGCACGATCGACATGATCTCGACCGACCATGCACCGCATGCGCCGGAGGAAAAAGAAGGGGCGACCATCTGGGACATCGCCTGCGGCTTTCCCGGCGTCGAGACATCGTTGCCCTTGATGCTGACCGCTGTCGCCGCCGGCCGCCTCTCACTCGAGCGCTACGTGCAGATCTCGAGCGCCGCCCCCGCCCGCGCCTTCGGCCTCTACGGCAGCAAGGGCGTGATCGCGCCGGGTGCCGACGCGGATCTGGTCCTCTGCGACCTCGACCGCCGCGAGACCCTGACCAGCGAGCGTCTCCACTCGCGCGGCAAGCTCTCGGCCTATGAAGGAATGACGGTCCAGGGCTGGCCCACCATGACCATCCGCCGCGGCGAGGTCATCATGGCCGATGGCAAGCTTCAGGCCCTGCCGGGCAGCGGCCAGATGGTCCGGCCGCAAATGCCCGCAGCTGCGCCGCGGAACATCGATAAGCACCTGGCGACACTCACGGCGTGAGCCTTGCGAATTTGCCCTGTGCTAACGTGACGGCATAGTTGTCTGGGGCAATTCTGCAGGGATCGCAACTCTCCGCAGTGATCCGTCAGATCTTCGGACCGACCCCCTTGATTTTGGCGATCCGCTGGCACGGCTCACTCATTCGGAAGACCTGATCGATTTTCTTGTCGAAGATGGCGATGCGTCGATCGAGATCGCGGAAAAGATCGGGTAGCTCGTGGCTGGCTTCTCGCGCCAAGGGTGTCAGCTCATTGTCGAAGTCCGACAGGATCTCCGGGATCATCCGCCGTGCCTGCGTGATCGATTTGGCAAAGGCAAACCCTCGGTCGAGAAGCAAGCCTCTGATCTGACTGACAACCGCAGTCCGGTGATTGACCATGCGCTGTCTCGCTCGATGCAAGGCCTGGATGTCCTGTTGCTCGACGGTCTTCTTTGGCACGGAGGGGATGTGAGGTTGGCGGGCTGCTGTGCAGATCGCCTCGGCATCGTTGCCTTCGTTCTTTTGCCGACGCACGAAGGGCTTCACATATTGCGGGCTGATGACTTTCACCTGGTGCCCAAGCCCTTCGAACTTACGCGCCCAATAGAACGCTCCGCTACCCTGCCTACACGGCGGCCAATTCCGGCATCAACGGCCTGACCCGCAGCCTGGCGCGGGAGTTCGGGCCCGACCGCATCCGGGTCAATGCGCTGGCGCCCGGCTGGGTGATGACCCAGAAGCAAAAGGATCTCTGGGTCACGCCCGAGGCGCTGGCCGGGCATCTCGAGCGGCAATGCCTCAAGGACACGCTGGCCCCCGACGACATGGTGGGCGGCGTGCTGTTCCTGGCGTCGAAGGCGTCGCGGATGATGACCGGGCAGGCGCTGGTGATCGATGGCGGCGTGGTCGTCACCGGGTGACAGCCGCCGATCAGGCCGCCACCCGGTTCGCGGACGCCAGGCTCAGGACAGCAGCCAGCCGCCGTCCACGTCCACGGTCGTGCCGGTGACGAAGTCGTTCTGCACCACGAAGAGGATGCCCTGGGCCACCTCGTCGGCGGTGCCGGCGCGGGGGATGAGGTACTTCGCCGAGCGCTGCTTGTAGATCTCGTCGCGCCCTTCGGTGCCGAGCGGCACCATCGGCGTGTCGATCAGGCCGGGCGAGACCACATTGATGCGGCGCGGCGCGATCTCCGGCGCCAAGGCCCGGACCAGCGCCTCGACGGCACCACCGACCGAGCCCAGCGACACCTGGCCCGGCATCGTCTTGCGCGCCGGCGCCCCGCTGACCAGCACGATCGTGCCGTCCTGGCTCAAATGCTGGGTGCCGAAGCGGACGACATTGGCGTAGCCCCAGAGCTTGTCGAACGAGGCCTGGTAGCCGTCCATGTCCATCTCGAGGAAGGGGCCGATGGCGCGGCCGCCGCCGGTGGCCGCACTGATCAGGATGTCGAACGGCGCGCACTTCGCGAACAGCTTCTGCAGCGCGTCTCGGTCGCGGACATCGCACTTCTCGAGCGTGATGCCGCTGGGCAAGTCGCCGGCCTTCTCGGGGCTACGGCTGATCGCCACCACCTCGGCACCCAGCGCCGCCAGCTGCCTGGCAGCCGCGAGGCCAATGCCGGACGTGCCGCCGAAGACGATCGCTTTCTTGCCGTTGACGTCCATTTTTTGGTTCTTTCAATCGAAGTGACCGCTACCGGCCGGGATCGATGCCCTTAGGCCAGATGTGGGCGGTGTTGAAGCCCCAAAGCGGCATCGAACAGCCAGACTCATCCACCGCCGACACGGCCCGCTTGCGCATCATCGAGCCCTACGGCAGGTAGGCGCATGATCGCACGCAAGCGAACCCTGGGTGTCTGCTACTACCCGGAGCACTGGCCGGAGGCGCAGTGGGCTGAGGATGCCGCGCGCATGGCGGCGCTCGGCCTGACCTGGGTGCGGATCGGCGAGTTCGCCTGGAGTCGGCTGGAGCCCGCCCGAGGCGACCTGCGTTTCGACTGGCTCGACCAGGCGATCGAGGTGCTGGGTGAGGCAGGGCTCAAGGTGGCGCTCGGCACGCCCACCGCCACACCGCCGCGCTGGGTCCTGAGCCGCCACCCGGACATGCTGGCGGTCGACCAGGAAGGCCAGCCGCGACGCTTCGGCTCGCGCCGCCACTACTGCTTCAGCCATTCCGGTTATCGCGACGAGTGCGCCAGGATCGTCGAGCTTCTCGCCCGACGCTATGGCCGAAACCGGCATGTCGGCGCCTGGCAGGCCGACAACGAGTATGGCTGCCACGATACCACGCTCAGCTACTCGGCGGCGGCTGCAGCCGCGTTTCGCGATTGGCTGGGGCAGACCTACCAATCGCCCGATGCGCTGAACCGCGCCTGGGGCAACGTCTTCTGGTCGATGGATTATGCGTCATTCGATGAGGTCGAGCTGCCGAACCTGACGGTCACTCAGGCCAACCCGGCGCATGAGATGGCCTTCCGCCGCTTCGCCTCGAACGAGGTCGCCAGCTTCAACCGCCTGCAGGTCGAGATCATCCGCCGCCACTCCGACGCCCCGATCGCCCACAACTTCATGGGCCGGATCGTCGAGTTCGACCATTTCGCGGTCGGCGCCGATCTCGATATCGCGTCTTGGGATTCCTATCCCTTGGGCTTCCTGGAGGATCGGTTGGAGGTCTCCGCGGACCACAAGCGGCGCTACCTGCGGCAGGGCGATCCGGACTTCCAGGGCTTTCATCACGACCTCTATCGCGCCGTCGGGCGGGGCCGCTGGTGGGTCATGGAGCAGCAGCCGGGGCCGGTGAACTGGGCGCCCTACAACCCCGACCCGCTGCCCGGCATGGCGCGGCTCTGGGCCTGGGAGGCGTTCGCGCATGGCGCCGAGGCTGTCTGCTACTTCCGCTGGCGCCAGGCGCCGTTCGCGCAAGAGCAGATGCATGCCGGGCTGTTGCGGCCGGATAGCGTCGCCGCGCCCGGCTTCGACGAGGCCGGCGAGGTGGCGCGCGAGCTCGCCTCGATCCCGGACGTGGAGGCAGCGCCGGCCAAGGTCGCCCTGGTCTTCGACTATGCCAGCGCCTGGGCCTGGGCGATCCAGCCGCAGGGCGAAGCGTTCGACTATTTCAGGCTCGTTTTCCACTTCTATCGAGGACTGCGTCGGCTCGGCCTCTCGATCGATATGCTGCCGCCCGATTGCGATGATCTGAGAGCCTACCAGCTCGTGCTCGCCCCGGGCGTGATGACCCTGCAGCCCGCGCTGCAGGCCGCGCTCGAGGCCTTCGGCGGCCTGGCGCTCGTGGGGCCCCGAACGAACTCCAAGACGGATGATTTCGCCATTCCGGTGCCGTTGCCGCCGAACCTCGCGGGCCTGGACTGCCGGGTCGCGCGCGTCGAGAGCTTGCCCGCCGATGTCGCGGTGCCGCTGGAGGAGGGCGGCGCGTTCGTCTTCTGGCGCGAGCGGCTGGAAGGGACGGCGACCGTCCTAGAGCGCACCACGGACGGCGATCCGGCGGTGATGTCAGCCGGTCCGCTTCGCTATCTGGGTGGCTGGCCGGACGATGTCGCCCTCGACCGCCTGCTCCGGCAGGCCTGCGCTGACCAGCAGATCGACGTCGAGCCCATGCCAGAAGGCGTTCGCCGCCGCGACAGCGCTTCGCACCGCTTCTATTTCAACTATGGGCCGGCGCCGGTTGACCACGCGGGCGTGACCCTGCCCGCCGCTGGCGTGCATTGGGTCGCCCGCTAGGCCCTCACCGGAACGCGGCGACCTGCTCGCCCTGCGCCGGCGGACGGCGTCGATTCGATCGTCAAGATCGAACAGCGTGGCCGGCCGATCGGGATCGTCCGTCGCGAGGTCATCGTCTCGCCGCTGTTGGTCGAGCTCGCGGGTGAATGAGGCGCCTGGCTTTGGCCGAGAGACCGCCGACAGGTATCGGCCGGCGCGCCGCGGTCATTCGGCTGCGGTGCGCTTCGTCTCGCTGGTCGTTTCGTGTCGTTCGGCGAGCTGGCTCTCCGCCTGGTGGTGGCTCAGGAAGACCTTGCCCGTCAGGTGCTCGAGAAAATCGGTGCGTTCGAGCCGGTCCATGACCGGGCCCTTGACCTCGGAAAGGTGGAAGGTGACGCCGATGTCCTCGAGGCGATGGTTGATCTCCTCGAGCGAGTGCAGCGCGCTCGCGTCGATGGCGTTGACGGCCGGGCACATCAAGATGACGTGGCGCAGCTCTGGCCGTGAAGCCACGATGTCGTAGAGCCGGTCCTCGAGGTAGCGGGCATTGGCGAAGTAGAGACTCTCGTCGACCCTGAGCGAGAGGATCGAGGGATCGGTCTCGACCTTGTGGCGCAATACGTTGCGGAAGTGCTCGCTGCCGGGGACACGGCCAACCACCGCCATGTGCGGCCGGCTGGTGCGGTAGAGGTAGAGGGTGAGCGAGACAGCGACGCCGGTGGTCACGCCGATCTCCACACCCATCGCCAGGGTCACGATGATGGTCGCGGCGACTGCTGCGAAGTCGGCCTTGGCGTAGGTCCAGGTGCGTCTCAGCACGCTGAAATCGACCAGCGACAGAACGGCGACGATGATCGTCGCTGCCAGCGTCGCCCGCGGCAGGAAAAAGAGCAGCGGCGTCAGGAAGAGCGTGGCGAGTGCGATGCCGACAGCGGTGTAGGCACCGGCCGCTGGCGTCTCGGCGCCGGCGTCGAAATTCACCACCGAACGGGCGAAGCCGCCGGTCACGGGATAGCCAGCTGAGACGGCCGAAGCGATATTGGCGGCACCGAGGCCGACCAGCTCCTGGTCCGGCGTGATCCGCTGGCGGCGCTTGGCGGCGAGGGTGGAGGCGACGGAGACCGATTCGACGAAGCCGATGATGCTGATCAGGATCGCCGGGACCAGCAGCTCGCGGAACAGCGCGAGATCGATCACCGGCAGGGTGAAGGGCGGCAGGCCCTGCGGCACGGCGCCGACGATGCCCACGCCGCGCGCCTCCAGCGAAAGGGCGTAGGCAAGGCCGGTGGTGGCGGCGACCGCCATGATCGGCCCGGCCTTGGCCAGGATCTCGGCCAGGCGCGGCGCCAGCCCGAGCCTGGTCAGCAGCGGCTTCAGCCCCTTGCGGACCCAGAAGAGGAAGCCGATCGAGACGATCCCGATCAAGAGCGTCCAGGGGTTCGTCGCGGGCAGATTGTGGGCCAGCGACTCGACGATCTCGATCAAGTTGTCGCCGCCGGCGGGGATGCCCAGGATGTGCTTGAGCTGGCTCGCAGCGATGAGGATGCCCGACGCGGTGATGAACCCCGCGATCACCGGATGGCTGAGGAAGTTGGCGATGAAGCCGAGCCTGAGCAGGCCGAGGCCGATGAGCAGCAGGCCGGAGAGGAAGGCGAGGGCGATGGCGGCGGTGGCGTAGTCGACGGTGCCGGATGCGGCGATCTTGCCGACCGCGGCTGCGGTCATCAGCGAGACGACGGCAACGGGCCCGACCGCGAGCGTTCGGCTGGTGCCGAAGATGGCGTAGGCGACGAGCGGCAGGATGCTGGCATAGAGCCCGACCTCGGGCGGCAGGCCGGCGAGCATGGCATAGGCCAGCGACTGCGGGATCAGCATGATCGTGACGATCACGGCGGCCACGAGATCGTTGGTCGCCGTCCCGACACCATAGGTGCGGCCCCAATCGAGAATGGGAAAATAGCGGGCGAGCCCGTTGTTGGTGGTGCTCGCCCGCTTCAAGTCAGCCATGGTCGGTCACGCAGAGTCCGAGGAGAGAGGTCGTCAGTTCTGGAATTCTGGCTTGGCCAAGGTCTCGCGGCCCTTGAGCATTCCCTGCCAGTAGATCGGCGGCAGCATGCGCTCCTTGAGAAACCAGGCGAGCCGCGACGGTTCGGTGTCCTTGATCATCCAGGGCGGGAAGCTCGGCAGGCGCTTGCCGCCATAGCCGAACTCGGCCAGCACGATCTTGCCGTTCTCGACGGTGAGCGGGCAGGAGCCGTAGCCGTCGTAGATCGCGCGCCTGCCGTTGACCTTGCCGGCCCGGTCCATGAGCAGGTTCTCGGCGACCACCGGCGCCTGCTTGCGCGCTGCCGCCACGGTCTTGGCGTTGGGCGCGCTCATCACGTCGCCGAGGCTGAAGATGTTGGCATAGGTCTTGTGCCGCAGCGTCTCCTGGTCGACATCGACCCAGCCGGCCGGATTGGCGAGCGGGCTTACGCGGATGAAATCGGGTGCGGTCTGCGGCGGGCAGACATGGATCATGTCGAACGGCACCTCGACTGTCTCGTTGGTGCCGTCGTCCGCGCTCTTCGTGAACCAGGCCTTTTTCGCTGGCCCGTCAATGGCGGTGAGGTTGTGCTTGAAATTGAGGCCGATGTGGTAGCGCTCGACGTAGCGCATCAGCGTCGGCACGTAGTCGGCAACGCCGAAGAGCACCGGGCCGGCATTGAAGAAATCGACATCGACGCTGTCAAGCACGCCTTGGCCGCGCCAGTGGTCGGCCGAGAGATACATCACCTTTTGCGGCGCGCCCGCACATTTGATCGGCATCGGCGGCTGGGTGAAGACGGCCTTGCCGGCGCGCAGCTCATTGACCAACTGCCAGGTGTAGGGAGCCAAGTCGTAGCGGTAGTTGGAGGTGACGCCGTTGCGGCCGAGCGTTTCCTCGAGCCCGTCGACAGCGCGCCAGTCGAGCTTGAGCCCCGGGGCCACGATCAGGTGCTTGTACTTCACCACATGGCAGCCCTCGAGGACGACGGCGTCGTCCTTGGGCTCGAAGGCGGCGACCGCGGCCTTGATCCACTTGACGCCCTTGGGGATCACCGCCCCCATGTCTTTCCTGGTCTGCCGCGGGTCGAAGACGCCCGCACCCACCAGCGTCCAGCCAGGCTGGTAGTAGTGCACGTCGGCTGGATCGATGATCGCAATATCGAGGGACGCGTCGCGGGCGAGGAGGCTAGAGGCGACGGCTACCCCGCCGGCCCCGCCGCCGACGATCACCACATCATGCGTCGCCACGGCCGTGTCGATCGACAGCTTGCCGTTATTGGCGATGCGGCGAACGACGCCGGACATGTCGTAGCCAGCCTGCTTGGCCCGCTCGAGAATCTCCGGCAGAGGCAGCTTGCCGGCCTGGCCGAAGGCCCAGAGCGTCGCCGACCGGGTGCCGGTGCGGCAAAAGGCGAGAACGGGCTTCGGCAGCTCGTCGAAAGCGGCGGCGAAGGCCTTGGCGTCGGAGTCTCCGACCTTGCCGCTCTCGACCGGCAGGTACCGGGTCTCGAGGCCGAGCGCCCGGGCGGCGGCGTCGATCTCGGGGAAGGTCGGCTGGTCGGCACCTTCGCCGTCGGGGCGGTTGACGATGAGGCTGCGAAAGCCGCTCGCCTTGACGGTCTCCAGATCGGCGGCAGTGATCTGCGGGCTGACCGAGAGGTGCTGGGTGATCTGCTTGATGTCCATGGAACGTGGCTCCCTGCCGAAGCGGCCTGGCTCGTGCGCGGCGCTGGGCCGGATTAGAGCGTGTTGAGCGGTACCTTGAGGAAGCGCTTGCCGGCCGGATCGGGCGCCGGCAGCCGGCCGGCCTTCATGTTGACCTGGAGCGAGGGAATGATCAGCCGCGGCATGTCGAGGGTGGCGTCCCTGGCCTCGCGCATCTCGACGAACGTGTCCTCGCTGGTGCCGTCCTTGACGTGGATGTTGTGGGCGCGCTCGTCGGCGACCGTGGTCTCCCAGCGGATCTCGCGACCGTTCGGGCCATAGTCGTGGCACATGAAGAGGCGCATCGCGCCCGGCAGCTGCAGCAGTTGCTTGATCGAGCGATAGAGGGCGCGGGCGTCGCCACCGGGGAAATCGGCACGGGCCGTGCCGCCATCCGGCATGAACAGCGTATCGCCGACGAAGGCGGCGTCGCCCATAATGTGCGTCATGCAGGCCGGCGTGTGCCCCGGCGTGTGCATGGCAACGGCGCGCATCGTGCCGATGGTGTAGCTGTCGCCGTCCTGGAACAGCCGGTCGAACTGTGAGCCGTCACGCTGGAATTCGGTGCCTTCGTTGAAGACTTTCCCGAACGTCTCCTGAACGATCGTGATGTTCTCGCCGATCCCCAACTTGCCGCCGATCTGCTGCTGGATGTAGGGCGCAGCCGAAAGATGGTCGGCATGGACATGGGTCTCGATCAGCCACTCGCAGGTGAGCCCTTGCTCCTTGACGAAGGCGATCATCGCATCGGCGTGGTCGTAGGCGATGCGCCCGGCGGCGTAGTCGATGTCCATCACCGAATCGACGATGGCGCAGGCCTTCGACGCCGGATCCTTGACGACGTAGCTGATGGTGTTGGTCTGTTCGTCGAAGAAGGCGGTGACCTCGGGCTTCACGGAGAGGTCGGTGGCGGGCAGGATGGGCTTGATGACGGCGCTCACGGCTTGCTCCCTCTGATCGGCCGGCGGTTCGTGACGCTGCGTTGGCGTGGCCGGCGACTGTTGCGGTATCATTTGCGTATCGTCGATATATTCTTTACGAAAGAATGAATCAAGAGCGAAAGAGAGCGATGTCTGACGACGTTTCAGCCCGGCCCATGCGCATGCCGATCCTCGGCGACCCGGCACCGCCCTTTACCGCCCGGACGACAATGGGCGAGCGGACGCTGCAGTCGTATCGTGGCCGCTGGCTGGTCTTCTTCTCGCACCCGGCCGACTTCACCCCGGTCTGCACCAGCGAGTTCATCGCCATGGCGCGAGCCTACGATCGCTTCCAGGCGCTCGATTGCGATCTCCTTGCGCTGTCGGTCGACAGCCTGTTCAGCCATCTGGCCTGGCTGAACAGCATCCGCGAGCGCTTCGCCGTGCGGGTGCCGTTCCCGATCGTCGAGGACCCGTCGATGGTGATCGCCCGGGCCTACGGCATGCTGCCGGCGGGAGCGTCCAGCAGCGCCACGGTGCGCGCCAACTTCGTCATCGACCCCGACGGCATCATCCGCGCGCTCAACTGGTATCCGATGACCACCGGCCGCAGCGTCGAGGAGATCCTGCGGCTGGTGGCGGCGCTGCGCTTCACCGATGCCGAGAACGTGCTGACGCCGGCCGACTGGCGGCCGGGCGAGGCGGCGATCGCGCCGACGCCCGTGACCATCAAGGACGTCGAGCAGCAGCTCGAGGGCGGCGGCGTGGTCGACTGGTACTATCGGTTGATCGGGCGCAACGATGGCTGAGGCGGCGCTGATGACGACGGCTCAGGCCGAGGCGCTGGCCGGCGTGCTCAAGCTGCTCGGTAACGCCAACCGCTTGTCGATCGTCTGCCTTTTGGCGCAAGGCGAGCGGACGGTGGCCGAGATCGAGGCGACGTTGGGCATCCGCCAGCCTTCCCTGTCGCAGCAACTGGGCGTGCTCCGCGAGGGCGGGCTGATCCGCGCCGCGCGGTCGGCGAAGACGGTGACCTATGCGCTCGAGACAGACGCGGTCGTGCCGGTCCTGCAACTGCTCTGCGAACGGCTCGACGGCGGCACGCCGCAGGCCGTTGCCGGCGCCCGGAACGGCCAACCCTCGCAGGCGGCAGTCTTCGCGACGATGGGCGAACGGGAGTAGCGGGCGCTTCTTGGTCGCTCGATCGACGTGGAATATCCCCACCATCGGAGAACGTCCAAGAAGCCCCCGGCATGGAACCCTGACCCCCTATCGGCGTGCTCCGATGACACCGCCCAGCGCGCGCGACTGCTCGTGCTGGCGGGCGAGCGGAAGCGCTTCGGTAACCGGCCACTGAATGATCTGCTCCGCCAGGCAGGGCATGTGGTCAACCGCAAGCGCACCGTGCGCCGAAGGCGCGGCCGGAAGATGGCCAGGGGAACACGCCCCCAACTCTGGTGGAGGCGAAGCCGAATGCCCGCTGGTCCGTCGATGTCGTTCACGACCAGCGCGTCAGCGGCCGTCGCCTGCGCATCTTCAATGTCGTGGATGACGTGACGAAGGAGTGCCTCGCGGCCCTTGCCGGCGCGACGATGTCGTTCTCGCGCACGCCGGGCTTCAGCTCTTCCCAAATCATGTGATAGACGCCGTCGACCATGGCAGCCGCCTGGTTCAAGAGCACGATCTCGTCCATGTTCTTGATTTCGCGGGCATCCAGCATGATCTGCTGGCCGTCGACGATCTTCATGCCGGCGTCCTGCAGCGCGAACATCATGGCCGTCTCGGCAAGATCGACGCCGATGGGGCCGTCTTCCGCGCCCGCCTCGCGCAACAGCGCCATGATCTCTTCAGCATGAGATTTCATCAGGCCGAAGGAAGGCGGAATCGTTCCGCGCATGCCGAGCACGCCGGCCCGGCAGGAGGACGGATCGAGCCAGTCGCAATAGAGCCTGTGATGGACGGCGGCCGAGCCGAAATCCCAGACGACGGGCTCGTTGCCGGGTGTCAGGAGCGCGAACCGGCAGAGCTTGTCGCGCTCCCATTCGCCGATCTTGGTGCCGGAGACGTAGCGGATGTTGTTGACGTCGAAGAG
Organism: uncultured Alphaproteobacteria bacterium; assembly: GCA_942491185.1. Taxonomy (GTDB): domain Bacteria; phylum Pseudomonadota; class Alphaproteobacteria; order Geminicoccales; family Geminicoccaceae; genus SLRI01. The sequence goes on from CALOAB010000005.1 coordinate 78,932, forward strand.
CAGGAGTGCCGCGCAATTGCTGCCCTGAAGCGCCGCCTGTGCCCGGCCCAGCCGATATTTCTGCAAACGCCGGAAATCGACGCGGGTCTCAAAGCCCGTTTGAAAAGTTGTGGAGCGAAATCGGCCTGTTATGAGACTCCGAGTTCTGCCAGGGACGAGGAGGCATCGCCATGTGGACCGATTCCGCCCGGCGTCAGTATGAGCGCCTTGGTGGCCGTTACGCAACCGACCTGGCCGACGCCGAGTTCGCGCTGATCGAGCCGTTCCTGCCGCCGCCGAGGCCGGGTGGACGTTCGCGAACGACGAGCCTGCGCGAGGTGTTGAACGCGATCCTCTACGTGCTGCGCACCGGTCGCCCCTCCGCGGTCTGCTGACCGCGTTCCCTTCGGGAATCGGATGAAAGGCCTCCTGGCCTTTAATGGGTCATCGAGCGAACCTTCGCATGGCTCGGCCGCAACCGGCGTTTGGCCAAGGATTTCGAGCGACTGATCGAAACAGCAACCGCTATGCTCGTTGTCGGAACCGTTCAGCTAATCGTCAGGCCACTCGCAAGCCCTTGACACTCCCACAGAACTTTCCAAGCGGGCTCTAAGCGATCGCTATCGCACGGCGGCATCTTTTCAGCTGCTCAGGCGTCGCGAGCTTGACGACCGCCGAAATCGCTGTCCAACTGCGAGCATTCCGAAGAATTGCTTGAGATCTGGACCAGAGATTGGGCGATCGTCCGGTTGACGATGCTGTAGCAATCGATCTGGACGACCCACGGGGGAGGCCAATGCTCTCGAACGCGACCAAGGCCAGGCTTCTTGCCGCGGATGACCTGCAGAAGCTGATCGATGCGTTGGCCCGACGTGGCTACCGCGTCATCGCGCCGGTCGTCGATCAGCAAGCCATCGTTCTCGACGAGGTCGATTCTGTCGACCAGCTCCCGGCGGGCTGGCTGGAGGAGCAGGATGGTGGCGTCTATCGTCTCGTCAGAAGTGGCGATGCCGCATTCTTCGGCCACACCACCGGCCCGCAATCCTGGAAGAAATATCTGCATCCGCCGCGTCGCCGGCTGTTTCGGGCTCGCCGCGACGGGGCGGAGCTTTCAATCGTGCCGGAAGAGGACGAGTCGCCGCGATTCGCGTTTCTCGGCGTGCGCAGCTGCGATCTGGCGGCGATCGCCGTCCAGGACCGGACGTTCCTGGAGGACCACATCGTCAACCTGTCCTACCGGGATCGCCGCGCCGGCGCTTTCATCGTCGCCATAAATTGCGGCCGGGCCGGCGGCACCTGCTTTTGCGTGTCGATGAGCACCGGACCGAAGGCCGAGGCCGGCTTCGACCTGGCCCTCACCGAGTTGATCGACGACCAGCGCCACGACTTCCTGATCGAAGCCGGCAGTGGCGATGGAAGCGAGCTCCTGGGCGAGCTCCCCTGTCGCGACGCTGGTGCCGCCGATCGGCAGCTGGCCGATGCGATGGTGGCGCGCGCGGCGGCAGAGATGGGTCGAACGCTCGATACCGAGGGCATCAAGGATCTGCTGCAGGGCAACCTGCGGCATCCACGCTGGGAGGTGGTGGCCGGTCGCTGCCTCACCTGCGGCAACTGCACGATGGTCTGCCCGACCTGCTTCTGCACGACGGTCGAGGACCGTTCCGACCTGGAAGGGAACGAGGCCGAGCGCTGGCTGCGCTGGGATTCCTGCTTCACGTTGGATTTCAGCTACCTGGTCGGCGGCAGCGTGCGCCATTCGGCCCAATCGCGCTATCGCCAGTGGATGACCCACAAGCTCGCCGACTGGCACGACGAGTTCGGCACCAGCGGCTGCGTCGGTTGCGGCCGTTGCATCGCCTGGTGCCCGGTCGGCATCGACATCACCGAGGAAACGGCCGCGATTCGCGCCGCCGATCAGCGCGACGAATAGGAACGTCTCATGTTGCGCGACCTCAAGGAACTTCTCAAATCGCACGAGTTCACCAGTGATCTCACTGACGATCAGCTAACGTTCATTGCCGGCTGCGCCAAGAATTTCATTTTCCAGCCGGGTGAGTACATCTTTAGGGAAGGAAACGATGCCGACCATTTCTATTTGATCAGGCACGGCACGGTGGCGCTCGAGATGAATATTCCGGGCAGAGGGGCAACGACGATTCGCACGCTCAAGGAAAACGACGAGCTCGGCGTCTCCTGGCTCATTCCGCCCTATCGCTGGAGCTTCGATGCACGGGCGGTGACACTCGTCCGTGCAATCGGTTTCGATGCTGCGTGCCTGCGCGGCAAGTGCGAGGAGGATCACGACCTCGGCTACGCGCTGATGATGCAGTTCGCGCCGCGGCTCTGGGATCGCCTGCGCTCGACCCGCCTGCAACTCGCCGACATCTACGGCAACCGCAGTGGCTGAGCCTGCTGCCAACCCGTGGCAGCCACGGTTCCTGCGCGTCCACAGCATCCGTGGCGAGACGGCGAACGTGCGCACGATCGAGATCGAGAAACCGGCTGACGGGTTCGCCTTCGAGCCGGGGCAGTTCAACATGCTCTACGTCTTCGGCGTGGGCGAGGTGGCGATCAGCATCAGCGGTCACAGCCACGACCCGCATTTGACGCATACGGTCCATGCCGTGGGCCCGGTCTCCGAGGCGCTCACCCGGTTCGCGCCGGGCATGCAGATCGGCGTGCGCGGACCTTATGGGCGTCCCTGGCCAATGCAGCTCTGCGAGGGCCAGGACGTGCTGCTGATCGGCGGCGGCATCGGCCTGGCACCGCTTCGCGGTGCGCTCCTGCACCTGCTTCGCCATCGCGACCGCTTCGGCCAGGTCGCCTGCCTGATCGGCGGGCGCAGCCCCGATCAGCTGATCTTCTGGGACGAAATTCAGGCGCTCGAGCGATCGCTGGACATCCAGATCGAGGTGACGGTCGACCATGCGCCGGGCGACTGGGATCGGCATGTCGGCGTGGTCACCGATCTTCTCCCACGGGCACGGCTGCGCCCCGAAAAGACCATCGCCCTGCTTTGCGGGCCTGAGTTGATGATCCGCTTCGCCGCCGAGAGCATCATGGATCTCGGCGTGCCCGACGCGCGGATCTTCGTCTCGATGGAGCGCAACATGAAATGCGCGATCGGCCATTGCGGGCGATGCCAGCTCGGGCCCAACTATGTCTGCAAGGACGGACCGATCTTTACGTGGCAGCGGATCGGCCGACTTGCCGTCATGAGCGAGATGTAGCATGGCAACCGCGCAGAAGCCGAAGCTCGCCGTCTGGAAGTTCGCATCGTGCGACGGCTGTCAGTTGAGCCTGCTCGATCTCGAGGACGAGTTGCTGGCGATCGCCGGTCAGGTCGAGGTCGCCGTGTTTATCGAGGCGACCCGGGGGATCGTCGAGGGGCCGTACGATCTCTCGCTCGTCGAGGGCTCGGTGACGACCGCGCACGATGCCGAGCGGATCAAGGAGATCCGCGCGCAGTCGCGAGTCCTGGTGACGATCGGTGCCTGCGCCACCGCCGGCGGCATCCAGGCCTTGCGCAACCTCAAAGACGTCAAGGACTTCATCAGGGTCGTCTATGCCTCGCCCGAGTACATCACCACCCTCGACACCTCGACGCCGATCGCCGAGCACGTGCCGGTCGACCTGGAGCTGCAGGGCTGTCCGATCGACAAGCGGCAACTGCTCGAGGTGCTGACCGCCTTCCTGCGCGGCCGGCGGCCCGACCTGCCGGGCTACAGCGTGTGCATGGAGTGCAAGCGCCGGGGCAATGTCTGCGTGATGGTGGCACACGGCACGCCCTGCATGGGCCCGGTCACGCGCGCCGGATGCAACGCCATCTGCCCCGCCTACGATCGCGGGTGCTACGGCTGCCATGGACCGATGGAGACGCCGAATACCGCCGCGTTGAGCCGCTGGTGGGCATCGCTCGGCGAGGATAGCCAGAGCATCCAGCGCGCTTATCGCACCTTCAACACCTATGCCGAGGCCTTTCGCGCCGAGAGCAGGAAGCATGACGCACAAGACGATTAAGGTCGGCTATCTTGCCCGGGTAGAGGGCGAAGGCTCGCTCGATGTCAGCATGCGTGACGGCAAGGTCGAGGATGTCCGCCTCGGCATCTTCGAGCCGCCCCGGTTCTTCGAGGCCTTCCTGCGCGGCCGGGCGTTCGGCGAGGCGCCCGACATAACGGCGCGCATCTGCGGCATCTGCCCGGTCGCCTACCAGATGAGCGCCTGCCACGCGATGGAGGACGCGCTCGGCGTGACCGTCGACGGTCCACTGCGCGACCTCCGCCGGCTGCTCTATTGCGGCGAATGGATCGAGAGCCACACGCTCCACGTCTACATGCTGCATGCGCCGGATTTTCTGGGCTATGCCGGCGCCATCGAGATGGCCCGGGACCATGCCGAGATCGTCCAGCGCGGGCTCAAGCTCAAGAAGGCCGGCAACGACATCCTCGGACAGCTCGGCGGGCGGGAGATCCATCCCATCAATGTCCGCGTCGGCGGCTTCTACCGCGCGCCGAAGCGACGTGAGCTGGCGCCACTGGCGGAGAAGCTGCGGCGGGCACGCGATATGGCGCTCGAAACCGTACGGTGGGTGGCCGACTTCGACTTCCCGGACTGCGAGAGGGACTACGAGTTCGTCTCGCTGGCCCACCCGGACGAATACCCGATGAACGAGGGTCGGATCGTCTCGAGCAAGGGGCTGGACATCGAGGTGAGGGACTACGACGCCCATTTCGAGGAGTATCAGGTCCCCCACTCGAATGCTCTGCAAGCGAGGATCAAGCAGCGCGGCCATTACCTCGTCGGACCCGCGGCCCGCTACAGCCTGAACGAGCCGAAGCTCTCCCCGCTCGCCCGCGACGCGGCAAGGGCGGCTGGCCTCGGCACGTCCTGCCGCAATCCCTACCAGAGCATCGTCGTGCGCAGTATCGAGGTGCTCTACGCCTGCGACGAGGCGCTCAGGATCATCGAGGCCTACGAGGAGCCCGATCGCCCCTGCGTCGACGTCGCGGTCCGCGCCGGGATCGGCTTCGGTTGCACCGAGGCGCCGAGGGGCATCCTCTACCACCGCTACGCGATCGATGGCGACGGCACGATCCTCGAGGCCAACATCGTCCCGCCGACCTCCCAGAATCAGCCGAGCATCGAGGACGACCTCCGCTCCTTCATCCCGGCCTGGAGCAATCTCGACGACGATGCCCTGCAGTGGCGCTGCGAGCAGACCATTCGCAACTACGATCCCTGCATCTCCTGCGCCACGCATTTCCTGAACCTCAACGTCGACCGGCGGTGACGGGCCTGCCATGGACGAGATCGTGGTCATCGGCATCGGCAATCCGGATCGGGGCGACGATGCCGTGGGCCTCGCCGTGGCACGCGAGCTCAAGCAAGAAGCCCTGCCGGGGGTGACGGTGATCGAGCATCGCGGCGACGCCGCCGATCTGGTGGAGCTGTTGGCCGGGACCGATGCCGTGGTGCTGGTGGACGCGGCCGTGTCGGGCACCGCACCCGGCACGTTCCGGCGGATCGACGTTCATCGCGAGACCTTGCCCGCCTCCTGGTTCGCCTGCTCGACCCACGGACTGGGCCTCGCCACGGCGATCGAGCTCGCGGACACCCTCGGCAGCCTGCCGCCCCGCTGCGTCGTCTATGCCGTCGAGGCCGCGCGCTTCGAGCATGGCGCGGCCATCTCGCCCGATACGATGGAGACGATCCCAGCCGTCACGGAAGCGATCGGTCGCGACCTCGCGCGCTTCCGAACCGAGACGGGTCGGCCGGAGCCGGAGCATCGCAATGCATGAAGCTTCGCTGATGCGCGGCCTGATGCGCAAGATCCAGGAGGTCGCCGCGAGCGAGGGTGCTACCGGTATCATCGCCGTCGAGGTCTGGCTCGGGGCGCTGTCGCACATGTCCAAGGCGCATTTCGCCGAGCATTTCGCGCAGGCGTCGGCCGGGACGATGGCCGAAGGCGCACGGCTGGATGTGACCCTCTCGGCGGACACCGGCCACCCCAATGCCCAGGACATCCTGCTCGTGAGCGTGGAGGTGAAGACCTGACCCTCGATTGCACCGACGACACGGCCACTGCCAGGCCGAGTGAATCGGCGGTCGCCGTGCGCGTCCAAATCGATGGCGTCGTTCAGGGCGTGGGCTTCCGCCCCTTCGTCTGCCACGTGGCGCGCCGGATGGACATCAGGGGCACGGTGCGCAACGTGGGCGGTGCCGTCGTGATCGAGGCCGCGGCCGATCCGGACCTGCTGTACCGGTTCGTCGCCGTGCTCCGTGAGCGAGCGCCGCCGGCGGCCGACATCGACAGCATCGTGACGAGCACGATCGCCCTGCCCGCTTGCGGGTTGGCGGAGCCGTTCGCGATCGTCGCCAGCGCCGGCTCGGCCGAGCCTGAGCTGGGCGTCGGTCCCGACCTCGCGACCTGCCGGCAATGCCTGGCCGAGATCCAAGATCCGCACGACCGCCGCTTCGCCTACGCCTTCACCAACTGCACCAATTGCGGGCCCAGGCTCAGCATTCTCGAGGGCACGCCCTACGACCGCGCGACGACGACGATGGCCGGCTTCGCCATGTGCGAGACCTGCCACCGCGAGTACGGCGATCCCTCGGACCGGCGCTTTCACGCCCAACCGAACGCCTGTCCCGCCTGTGGGCCGCGCCTGCGTCTTCGCTGTTTCGACGGCACCGAGGATCGCGAGGACTGGGCGGCAATTCGTGACGCAGCCTGGCGGCTGCTCCGTGCTGGCGGTACGATCGCAATCAAGGGGATCGGCGGTTATCACCTGGCCTGCCTCGCCACCGACGAGACAGCCGTCCGAAGCCTGCGCCAGCGCAAGCGGCGACCGGATAAGCCCCTGGCCGTGATGGCGGGCACGACCGGCATCCTGCGCCGGCATTGCGTCGTCTCGACCGCCGAGGCAGCGCTTCTGGCAAGCCCGAAGGCGCCCATCGTCCTGCTGCGGCGGGCGGGTGGTTGCATCGCACCGTCGATCGCCCCCGGCCAGCATCGCATCGGCGCCATGCTTCCCTACTCGCCCCTGCACCACCTGCTTTTCGATGGCCGGGAAGACGTGCTGGTGATGACGAGCGGCAACCTTTCGGATCAGCCGCAGGTCATCGATGATGACGAGGCGCGAGAGGTATTCGCCCAGATCGCCGATGCCGTACTGCTCCACGATCGGCCGATCGCTGTTCGCGTGGACGACAGCGTCGTTCGGTTCGACGGCGCGACAACCACCCATCTCCGCCTCGGCCGCGGCTATGCGCCCTTGCGCTTTTCCGCCCCAGCGGGCCTCGAAGAAAGTGACATCCTGGCGCTCGGCGCGCAGCTCAAGTCGACCTTCTGCTTGAAACGACGCGAGAGACTGGTTCTCTCGCAGCATATCGGCGACCTTGAGCAGACGGCCAATCTCGAGGCGTTTGAGGCATCGCTCGACCACTACCGCCGTCTCTACGATGTCCGGCCGGCGGCAGTCGCCGTTGATAGACATCCGGGCATGACCAGCCGCGAGATCGGCCGTGGCCTTGCCGAAAGCCTGGGCGCCCGGCTGATCGAGGTGCAGCATCACCACGCCCATGCGGTCGCCTGCCTGGTCGAGCACAGGATTCCCGCCTCGAGCGGACCCGTCCTGGCACTGGTGCTGGACGGCCTCGGCTACGGGACGGACGGCACATTCTGGGGCTGCGAATGCCTCGCCGTCGATTACGCCGGCTTCCGCCGGCTGGCCCACCTTCGCCCCGTCCCGATGCCCGGCGGTGCCGCGGCGATCCGCGAGCCCTGGCGCATGGCGCTCGCCCACCTCACCGTCGCCGACGACCTGGAGGAGCTCTTCAAGCGCCACGCGCGCCTGCCCTTCTTTATGGCGCATGACGATCCTCAGACCCGCACACTGCTGCAGGCCGTGCGACAGGGCATCAACGCGCCGCTGACGAGCTCGCTGGGCCGGCTGTTCGACGCCGTGGCGGCACTGGTCGGGCTCTGCGCAGCCGTGACTTACGAGGGTCAGGCCGCGGCAGAGCTGGAGGCGGCACTGTGGCGCGATCGGCGCAGCGTCAGTCAGCCGGCCGGCTACCGCTTCAGCGTCGACGATGCCGGCATCGACCCGGCGCCCCTTTGGCCGCAAATCCTGGCAGACCTGGAGGCCGGGCGCGGCACGGGCGAGATCGCCTATCGCTTTCATGCCGGTCTCGCCGAAGCGCTCGTCGAGCTTGCGGAACGGCAGCCCTGTCGCCATGCCGATCTCGTCGACCGGACGATCGTGCTCTCCGGCGGTGTGTTGCAGAACGCGTTCCTGTTGCGGGCGTTGCGGGCGAAGCTCGGACGCCGGGGCTGGCGGGTCTTGTGTCACGAGCGCTTGCCGCCTAACGATGGGGGCTTGTCCGTGGGGCAATCCGCCATTGCGGCCGCCAGCATCGTGGGGTTAAGCAGCGCATGTGCCTAGGCATACCTGGCCGCATCGTCGCCATCGTCGACGCTTCCGACAAGCTAGCGCTCGCCGACTTCGGCGGCGTCCGCCGCAAGGTCAACGTGATCTGCGTCCTCGACGAGGGGGCTACCCTAGACGATCTCGTCGGTCGCTGGGTGCTGGTACATGTCGGCTTCGCGATGAGCGTGATCGACGAGCGCGAAGCCGAGGCGACACTGGCCATCCTGATCGAGCTGGGGGAGATGCAGAGCGAGGTCGCCACGATGCGCGACACCGTCGAGCCGTGACGCCGGTACCGCGGGACCGAACGTGAGGTTCATCGACGAGTTCCGCGATCCCACGAAGGCCAAAGCGCTGCTCCGGGCGATCGAGCGCATCACGCCCGAGATCGCCAGACGGCCGGGCCGGCCGCTGCAAATCATGGAGGTGTGCGGCGGCCACACCCACACGATCTACCGCTACGGGCTCGAGCAGATCCTGCCGGACGGCATCGAGCTCGTGCACGGCCCGGGCTGTCCGGTCTGCGTGCTGCCGATGGGCCGGGTGGACGACTGCGTCGCCCTGGCCAAGCGGCCCGAGGTCATCCTGGCGACGTTCGGCGATGCCATGCGCGTGCCGGGCTCGCAGGGCAGCCTGCTCCAGGCGAAGGCCGATGGCGCCGACGTGCGGGTCGTCTATTCGCCGCTCGACGCCCTGGCCTTGGCACGGCGGCACCCCGACCGCGAGGTCGTCTTCTTCGGCCTCGGCTTCGAGACCACCATGCCCAGCACCGCGCTGACCATCCTGCAGGCGGAAGCCGAAGCCGTCGGCAACTTCTCGGTCTTCTGCAACCACATCACCATCGTGCCGACGCTGAAGGCGCTGCTCGAGACCCCGGGCCTGGCGCTGGATGGCTTCATCGGCCCGGGGCATGTCAGCATGGTGATTGGCGCCGAGGTCTACGGCTTCATTGCTGAGGCTTACCGCAAGCCCTTCGTCGTTTCCGGGTTCGAGCCGCTCGACATCCTGCAATCGCTGCTGATGGTGCTGCGGCAGCTGCGCGACGGGCGCGCCCTGGTCGAGAACCAATATAGCCGCGTCGTCAGCACCCGGGGCAATGCTGCAGCACTCCGTGCAATCGAGCGCGTCTACGAGCTTCGCCAGCATTTCGAATGGCGTGGCCTGGGCTCGATCGAGCACTCGGGCGTGCGCATTCGGGACGCCTATGCCTGTTTCGACGCCGAGCGCCGCTTTCCGGTCCCCGCCCTCCGGGTGGTCGATCCCGACGTCTGCCGCTGCGGCGAGGTTCTGAAAGGCCTGATCCGGCCGGAGCAATGCGGTGTCTTCGGCACGGCCTGCAAGCCCGAGACGCCGCTCGGCGCGCTCATGGTCTCATCCGAGGGGGCTTGCGCCGCACTTTACCAGTACGGCCGGACGGCGGATGCGGGCGAGCCAGCGCCACCATGAGCGGCGACGCAGGGGCCAGGCCGACCGGCACGATCTCGCTCGCCCATGGCGCCGGCGGCAAGGCGATGCACCAGCTCATCGAGCAGGTCTTCCTCCGCACCTTCGACAACCCGCTGCTCCGCCCGCTCGAGGACCAAGCCAGGCTGGAGCTCGCCGACCTCGCAGCAGAAGGCGACAGGCTTGCGATCACCACCGACAGCTATGTCGTCGATCCGCTCTTCTTTCCCGGCGGTGATATTGGACGGCTCGCCATCTGCGGCACCGTCAACGACCTCGCGGTCGGCGGCGCGCGGCCGCTCTATCTCACCTGCGGGTTCATCATCGAGGAGGGTCTCGAGATCGAGACGCTGCAGCGCGTCTGCGACTCGATGCGCGCGGCTTCGCTGGAAGCAGGGGTCAACCTCATCGCCGGCGACACCAAGGTCGTCGAGCGGGGGGCTGCCGACAAGCTCTTTATCAACACCACAGGCATCGGCGTCATCCCGCCGGGCGTCGCTATCGCGGCGGCCAACGCTCGACCTGGCGATCAAGTCATCGTCAGCGGTTGTCTCGGCGATCATGGCATTGCGATCCTTGCCGCACGTGGCAAGCTCGACTTCGAGACCGACCTCGTGTCCGACTGCCGGCCGCTTAACGACCTCGCCGCATCCATGCTGAATGCCTGCCAGGAGATCCGGGCTATGCGGGATGCGACGCGCGGCGGCCTGGCCGCCGTGCTGAACGAGATTGCGGGCGCCTCGAGATGTCGAATCGAGATCGACGAGGCAAGCCTGCCGCTGCGTGCGGAAGTCCGCAGCGCTGCCGAGCTGCTCGGCCTCGACGTTCTCTACCTGGCCAACGAAGGGGCGCTGACCGCCATTGTCTCGGCCGATGCAGCCGACAGCATCCTCTCGGCCATGCGGCAGCATCCGCATGGCCGGGACGCCGCCATCATCGGCGACGTCCGCGCTGGCGGCCGCAGCGGCGTCACCATGCGAACCGCTTTCGGCGGCAAGCGCTCCGTCGACACGTTGGTCGGCGAGCAGTTGCCGCGGATATGCTAGAGCAGTTTCTAACCAGATGGAATCGTTTGGGATTCCCGTTTGGGTCTATGTATAATTCGAGATTGGGGCTGGCGAAGGAGGCCAGCCTTAATGGTGCACTCGCTTTCCGATGACTTGCGATGCCGCGTGGTAGCTGCGGTAGATAAGAGGACGTCCTGCCGGGCAGCCGCGATCCGGTTGGTGGGCAGCGCCACCCATCGATCGCGCGACTGGATAGATCCTGCGGCGGAAAGTTCTAGTATCGATCGCGAGAATCCTAAAGCACCCGCAGGACGAGGGCTAGGATATGAGGGTGCCGATTGATCGCGGTGAGCGCCGAAGCCGATGAGCGAGCAAATCCCTCAGAGAAGCCTTCATGCGGTATCGGAGGACGTCGTACTCCAGTCCCTGGGCGCGATCGAGTCCGGGTTGACCGCTGCCGAGGCGGCGCGACGCTTGGCCGAGCACGGGCTGAACCGTCTGCCCGAGCCGCCAAGGCGCAGCGCGATCCTGAGGTTCCTGGCACATTTCCACAACGTGCTCATCTATGTGCTCATTGCGTCTGCCGCGGTCACGGCCCTGCTCCAGCACTGGGTGGACACCGGCGTGATCCTCGCGGTCGTCGTCGTCAACGCGGTCATCGGCTTCGTGCAGGAGGGCCGGGCTGAGCAGGCGATGGAGGCGATACGCGGCATGCTGGCGCCGCGCTCGGCCGTCCTGCGTGATGGGCTGCGGCAGAGCGTCGACGCCGCCGAGCTCGTGCCGGGCGACATCGTGCTCGTCGAGGCGGGCGACCGGGTGCCCGCCGACCTGCGACTGATCGAGGCCCGCCGCCTCAAGGCAGAGGAAGCGATCCTGACCGGCGAGTCCGTGCCGGTCGACAAGGGCACGGCGCCGGTGGCCGACACGGCCGTGCTCGGGGACCGCAGCTCGATGCTCTTCAGCGGCACCCTCGTCGCCGCCGGCGCGGGACGCGGCGTCGTCGCCGCCACCGGAACCGGCACCCAGATCGGCCGGATCAGCGGGCTGCTGTCGGAAGTGCAGACGCTGACCACGCCGCTCGTTCTCCAGATGGACATCTTCGCCCGCTGGCTCACGCTGTTCATCCTCATGATCGCGGCCAGCCTCCTGGTCTACGGCTATTTCGTCGGGCACTTGCCCTTCGCCGAGCTCTTCATGGCGATTGTCGGCCTCTCGGTCGCGGCGATCCCCGAGGGGCTGCCGGCGGTGCTGACGATCACGCTGGCCGTCGGCGTACAGGCCATGGCGCGACGCAATGCCATTGTCCGCCGCCTCCCGGCGATCGAGACGCTGGGCTCGGTCTCGGTCATCTGCTCCGACAAGACGGGCACGCTGACCCGAAACGAGATGATGGCGGCATCGCTCGCCACGGCGGAGCGCGTCTATGCCGTGGGCGGCGATGGCTATGCGCCTGAAGGTGCAGTGCGCTGGCGCGAGGCCGACGCGCATCCCGACGAGCACGAGGTCTTGAAGGAATTCGCTCGCGCCGCGGCACTCTGCAACGACGCGGCGCTGCATGGCGCGCATGACGGCTGGCGCGTGGAGGGCGACCCGATGGAGGGCGCGCTCATGGCGTTGGCCGGCAAGATCACCGGCGAGGGCCCCGAGCCGTTCCGCGCCTGGAGCCGCACCGACGCCATTCCGTTTGATGCCGCGCAGCGCTACATGGCGACGCTTCACCACGACCACGCGGGCCATGCCTGCATCGAGGTCAAGGGAGCGCCCGAGGCGGTGCTGGCCCTCTGTGGCGACCAGCGTGCCGCCGACGGCAGGGCGCAGCCGCTGGACGACGGGCACTGGCACGCCATGGTCGAGGAGCTCGCCGCGGAGGGGCAACGGGTCATCGCCGTCGCGACGCGCGCCGTGCCCCAGGACCACACGATCCTCAACACCACCGACCTGGAGGGCCAGCTCACGCTCATCGGGCTGATCGGCCTGATCGACCCGCCCCGCGCCGAGGCCATCGAGGCCGTCGCCGAATGCCACGCGGCGGGCATCCGGGTGAAGATGATCACGGGCGATCACGCCGCGACCGCCCGTGCAATCGCCGGGCTGATAGGGCTCGAGAACCACGCGAGGGTGCTGACCGGCACCGATGTCGAGGCAATGGATGATGCCGCCCTCGCCGCCATGGTGGTGGAGACGGACGTCTTCGCGCGCACGTCGCCCGCCCACAAGCTGCGGCTGGTCACGGCGCTGCAATCCCGCGGTCTGACCGTGGCGATGACCGGCGACGGCGTGAACGATACCCCTGCACTCAAGCGCGCCGATGTCGGGATCGCGATGGGGCGGAAGGGCAGCGAGGCCGCGAAGCAAGCGGCGGAGTTCGTGCTGGCGGATGACAATTTCGCGTCCATCGCGGCAGCCGTGCGCGAGGGACGAACCGTCTACGACAACATCAAGAAGGTCATCAGCTGGACACTGCCCACGAATGCGGGCGAGGCGACAACCATCATCGTGGCGCTATTCGCGGGGCTGGCGCTGCCGATCACCGCGGTGCAGATTCTCTGGGTCAACCTGATCACCGCCGTCACGCTCGGCCTCGCGCTCGCCTTCGAGCCCTCTGAGCCCGGCACCATGCGCCGCCCGCCTCGACCGCGCGACGAGCCGCTGCTGACGGGCGAGCTCATCTGGCACATCGTGCTCGTCTCGACCCTTTTTCTGGCCGCGGTCTTCGGCATGTACTTCTACGCGATCGACCGGGGTGATCCGGTCGCGCTCGCGCAAACCATCGCGATGAACACGCTGGTGGTGCTCGAGATCTCCCATCTCTTCTTCATCCGCAACATCCACGGAACCTCGCTAACCTGGGATGCGGCGAAGGGAACAAAGGTCGTCTGGGCCTGCGTGGTCGCGGTCACGGTCGCGCAGTTCGCCATCACCTATCTGCCCGCGCTGCAGTCCGTCTTCGGCACGCAGCCCGTCCCATTGACGGACGGGCTGCTGATGCTCGCAATTGGTGCGGTGTTTTTCGCCCTTGTCGAAATGGAGAAAAAGATGCGTTTGGCGTTTCGGCGCCTGCGGCCGCTAACCTGAGTTGCACACTTCGCCAACCTCCCCGGCGAGCACTGTCAGAAGAACCCGGCTTGAGGCGGGATAGCGGCCTCTCTACCCTGCGGAAGCACGGCCGGCCCGAGTTGATCGTGACCGATCGGCTTCGATCCTGCGGCGCCGCTCTGAAGGCGGCCGGCGCTGACAATCAGCAGGAAACGGGCCGCTGGGCGAACAACAGAGCCGTGAATTCACAACTGCCGTTCCGAAGGCGAGAACGGGCGATGCTTCGCTTCGGGCGCGTGCGAATGATCCTCGCCCTGTAAATTGATCCCCCCTTATGTTCGGGAATGAGGAAGACCGGAGATGGCGAGGAAGCGTTGCCTGCCGGAGAAAATTGTCAGCAAGCTGCAGCAGGCGGACGTCTTGCATAGTCAAGGCATGCGGACGGCGGAAGCGGTTCGGCAGCTTGGTTTCATTAGGTTGCCGGCGATCACGGCTTGAACGCGAACATGGTGTTCTGTTGGCGCCGTGATCCACGCTTGCCGTGATGTCAGCGGATATGGTCGCATCAATCCGCCGCGGCCGGAGCGGGATCAATTTTGCCCTCCGATCGAGGTTCCCGACCTAGACTGTTCTCGCGGCGTCCATTTTTTTGGCCAGACGCGACCCGCAGGAGGCCACGTGAGAGTGGACGACACGGAGCAGGCAGCCATCACGGTAGTTGCGGACATCATTCGCGATGCAAACTGCTGGAGTGGCGTCGGCGCCAGGGCCCGGAGAGGATGGTGAAGAGGATCCAGGCACTTGGCCGGCTTCTGGGCAGCAGCGTGCGCGACCTGGCGCCGCTGGCCTGCGTTATCGCGTTCTTTCAGATCGTCGTGTTGCAGGAGCCGTTTCCCAACCTCGAGCGCACGCTGGTCGGTCTCGTTTGCGTCGTCCTCGGCCTGACCCTGTTCGTGCGCGGCCTGGAAATGGGATTGTTTCCCATTGGCGAGGCGATGGCCACCGCCTTCGCCCGCAAGGGCTCGCTTGCCTGGCTGATGGCGTTCGCCTTCGCCCTCGGCTTCGGCACCACCATCGCCGAGCCGGCCCTGATCGCGGTCGCCGACGAGGCGGCGCGCGTGCGCGCGGAGTCTCTGCAAATCCCGATGACCGAGGACGAGCAGTCCGACTACGCCAACGGTCTGCGCTACACCGTCGCCGTATCGGTCGGCTTTGCCCTCATCCTGGGTGTGCTGCGCATCCTCAAGGGCTGGCCAATCCAGTGGGTCATCATCGCCGGCTACCTGGTCGTCGTCGTGCTGACCGGCTTCGCCCCCAGCGACATCATCGGCATCGCTTACGATTCCGGCGGGGTCACTACGTCGACCATCACCGTGCCGCTGGTCACCGCGCTGGGCATCGGCCTGGCGAGCGTGATCCGCGGCCGCAACCCTCTTATCGACGGCTTCGGCCTCATCGCGTTCGCCAGCCTTGTGCCCATCGCCTTCGTCCTGATCTACGGCATGGTGGTCTAGCCAATGCCCGAAGGCTGGATCGCATCAGGGCTGGCGACCGGACTCGGTACGTTGGGGGACGTGTTGCCCATCGCCCTGATCATCGTTTTCTTCCAGGTGTTCGTCCTGCGCCAGCCAATCCCCAACTTGCGGCGCACCATCATCGGTTTTGTCTACGTCCTGCTTGGCCTCGCGCTCTTTCTCATTGGCCTGGAAACGGCACTGTTTCCGTTGGGCCGGGTGATGGCCGAGCAACTGACCGATCCGACCTTCATTTCTGGCGATGGGCTGGGATCGGGCGGGCCGGAAACCGCTGTGCCCTGGTGGCGCTACTACTGGATCTATCTGTTCGCCGCCGCTTTGGGTTTTGCCACCACAGTCGCCGAGCCGGCGCTGATCGCGGTGGCGATCAAGGCGAACAGGGCCTCCGCTGGTGCCCTGGATCCCTGGGGCTTACGCATCGCGGTTGGCCTTGGGGTCGGTGTGAGCCTGATGCTGGGCGCGTTTCGGATTGTCACCGGCACGCCCCTGCACTGGTACATGATCGCCGGCTACGTGATCGTCGTCGTGCAGACCGTCTTCGCACCGCGCTCGATCATCCCGCTGGCCTACGATTCCGGGGGTGTCACCACCTCGACCGTGACCGTTCCCCTGGTAACCGCCCTCGGCCTCGGTCTGGCCACGACGGTGCCGGGCCGCAGCGCTCTGGTCGACGGATTTGGATTGATCGCCCTGGCCAGCCTCTTTCCCATGATCACCGTCATGGGCTACGCTCAAATGTCCCGATGGAAGGCCGCGCGGGCGGCACAGGCGACCACTCGGTCGAACCATGTGCCCAAGGAGGTGGAATGAAGTTCAAGGCGATCTTCGTGCTGGTGACAGACGACAGGACGGAGTCAATTCTGCGGGTCGCCAGACATAGCGGCGCCACCGGTAGCACTCTGATCACGGCGGCGCGGGGTGAAGGTCTGGAGCCGACCAAGACCTTCCTCGGCCTCACACTTGCCGGACAGCGCGACGTGATCCTGCTGGTCGTCGAGGAACATCTCAGTCGGCATATTCTGGAGGAGGTCGGGCGCACGGGAGGCTTTGACGATACGCCGGGCAGCGGCATCGCCTTTCAGATCGACATCGAGGACGCGGTTGGCCTGGCTTCCCAGCTTGCGACTATCGAACGTGAGATAGAGGACGAGATATGAGGGAGCGAACCCTGGTCCCCGTGCGCGACGTGATGACGACGCTGCCCTGCACCATCGACGGTCTGGCCAGCGTCGCCGAAGCCCTGGAGCTGATGCGCAGTCACAACATCAGCTCGATGGTCGTGGACCGTCGTCACCCAGGTGACGAGTTCGGCATCCTGGTGGTGCACGACATCGCCACCCAGATCATCGCCCGCGATCGGTCACCGGTACGCACCAGCGTCTATGAGATCATGTCCAAGCCAGTCCTCACGGTGAACGTGAACATGGACATCCGCTACGCCATCCGCCTACTGGCGCGCTTCGGCCTGTCGCGGGCGCTGGTCACCGATCAAGGCGAGTTGGCTGGCATCGTCACCCTGCGCGACATGGTGCTTCGGTACCTGCCGGACAGCGACTGATCCATCCCCGTTGAACGGGTCCACTTTGAAGTATGGTTTCGACCATGAAGGAGGACCACGATGGCCAAGCGACAGAAACCCGAAGAGACTGAACCGGCAGAGGTGCCGGACGCTTGTCAAGAAACGCACACCACAGGCATCTCTAACCCCGAAAAATCAGCCGAGAAGCTGTCCGTGGCTATGACTTAGGTCAACGATGGGCGCCGCGGGGCGCGTTCTTGGGACAAATTTGCATGGTCTCTGGTTGCGGCGTTCGACATGCCGCGGGCGGTTATGGAGATCCGCCGGATCGGGTCCAGGTCACCTCCGAGCGAGCTTAGGCGCCTGTCCCCATCTATTGGCCAAATCTCGTAGCGTGCGAGTGCCGCTGCTCACTGAAGCAACTCCAGAGGGGGGCGCGGGGGAACGAGTTCCCCCGACTCTTCTACGGCCGCTGCTACTCATACGTCAGCTCAATCAGTATCGGAATGGCTCGGGGAGCGACACCGCGCCCGATATTGCGCTGCAGCAGAAGTGATTACGCTGTTCCGACATTATTCGGAGACGGTGCATCATGAGCGCGCACGACCAGGGCGACCCGCAGCACAAGACGTTGCGCATGACGGTGCTGGCGACGCCGGACATGGCGAACTTTTCGGGCCATGTGCACGGCGGTGCCATTTTGAAGCTCTTGGACCAAGTCGCCTATGCTTGCGCCTCGCGCTACTCCGCCCACTATGCCGTCACCGTCTCGGTCGATCAGGTGTTCTTCCGCGAGCCGGTGCATGTCGGCGAGCTGATGACGTTCCTCGCCTCGGTCAATTACACGGGTCACACCTCGATGGAGATCGGCATCCGCGTCATCGCCGAGAACATCATCGAGAAGAACGAACGGCACGTCATGACCAGCTACGTCACGATGGTCGCGGTCGACGACAACGGGCGGCCGGCACGCATTCCCAATCTGAAGATACGCAACGAGGTCGAGCAGCGCCGCTACGATGCCGCCGGGCTGCGGCGTGAGTTCCGCCGGGAGATCGAGAAGCGCAGCCTCAAGATCCGGCAGAACCCTGCCAAGCAGGCCTGAGTCTCAGCACCACCCTGGGACGCCCATGGCGCCGGCCGAGGTGTCGACAACTGTCCTGGACGATGGCGTCGCCGTGTGGGA
The DNA here is from genome assembly GCA_942491185.1 of uncultured Alphaproteobacteria bacterium. Classification (GTDB taxonomy): domain Bacteria; phylum Pseudomonadota; class Alphaproteobacteria; order Geminicoccales; family Geminicoccaceae; genus SLRI01. The sequence continues at coordinate 97,069 of CALOAB010000005.1, forward strand.
GATCGCCTAAGAGCCCGTTGAAGCCGACGATGACAGCACGCCCGGCAACACTGCCTCTGGCAACCAGCATTCCACATCGGCGTATTCCCAGCCAATTGGAAGTCGCCCGGGGAATACCGGCCACCGAGGCGGGTCAGTCGTCAGAAACGGGCTGACGGGTTCCGACGCAGTGCGCGCAAATGGTGAGTCCCGACATGGTGATGCCGAACTTCCTGATCGTCGGCTTTCAAAAGGCCGGAACGACCTCGGTGTATCGGTATCTCGACCAGCATCCCGAGGTCTTCGTCAGTTCGATCAAGGAGCTCAACTTCTTCAACTCGATCTTCGAGCACCCGGTGCTCGACCCGCAGCTCACAGGCGGGATGACCGACCCCGACACCTATCGAGCCGTCTTCGCCCCTGGCGCGGGTCACAAGGCCATCGGCGAGGCGTCGCCACTCTATGCCACCGATCCCGCGGTGCCGGCCGAGATCGTTCGACTGGCGCCCTAAGCCCGCGTGATCGCCTTGGTCCGCGACCTGGCCGAGCGCGCCTACTCGCAATACTGGATGCGTGTCCGGGACGGCCGTGACAATCGGCCATTCGAGGTCGCCATTGACGATGAGCTCCGAGCGGTCGGCGACCGCCCGTGCCGGCCGACTATCAATCACTACCTGGCGTCGGGCTTCTATGCGCACCACCTGACGCCCTACTGGGACCACTTCGCGCCTGATCGGCTGGCCTGCTACCTCTTCGAGGACCTCGAGGCCGACCCGGCCGCGGTCATGCATGACATCTTCCGCTTCCTCGGTGTCGACGAGCACTTCGTGGCGGATACCTCCGTCCGCCACAATGCCGCCGGTGCGCCCAAGTCGGCGCTCATGCAGCCCCTCATGCGCAAGACCAAGCTGTCGCGAAGCGTGCGGCGAATGCTGCCCAAGCCCGTTGGCGACTTGGCGCTGGCGAAGCTCGAGGCCTGGCGGAGCCGCAACGTTTCCAAACCTGCGCTGGCGCCGACTGTCAGGCGTCGCCTGGTGAACATCTTCCGCCCGGACGTCGAGCTGCTGCAGGAGCGGCTCGGGCGCGACCTGTCGCATTGGCTCGCCTGAACGCGGCAATCCGACGAGTGGCCGTCAGCTGGCGCCTGTGGACGGCTGACCAGCTCTCCGCGCCTCACCCTGGGCCAGTGCTCTTGCCCCACGCCAAGGGACGCGACCCGGCGACAGGCTCATCCCTTATTCTGGGACATGTCTGACGGCCCCCTTGTCGGCGCTGGTCGCGAAGGCGGCGTAGGCCCGGAGCGCCGTCGTGACCTGCCGCTGGCGGGGCTCGGCCGGCTGCCAGCCGGCGGCGTCCTGGGCGGCGCGACGGCGCTCGAGCTCGTCGGCATCGACCACGAGCTCGATGCTGCGACCCGGGATATCGATGGCGATCGTGTCGCCGTCGCGAACCAGGCCGATCGTGCCGCCGGTCGCCGCTTCCGGTGACACGTGGCCGATCGACAGGCCCGAGGTGCCGCCGGAGAAGCGCCCGTCGGTGACCAGCGCGCAGGCTTTGCCAAGCCCCTTCGATTTGATGTAGCTCGTGGGGTAGAGCATCTCCTGCATGCCGGGGCCGCCCTTGGGCCCCTCGTAGCGGATGACGACGACATCGCCGGCCTGGACCTTGCCGCCGAGAATGCCGGCGACGGCCGCATCCTGGCTCTCGAACACCTTGGCCGGGCCGGAGAAGACGAGAATGCTCTCGTCGACGCCGGCGGTCTTCACGATGCAGCCGTCGGCGGCGAGATTGCCCTTCAGGACCGCGAGGCCGCCATCCTTGGAGAACGGGTGGCGGGCGCTGCGGATGACCCCTGTTTCGCGATCGAGGTCGAGCTCGTCCCAGCGCCGTTCCTGGCTGAACGCCGTCTGGGTCGGCACGCCGCCCGGGGCCGCCATGAAGAGCTGGCGCACGGCATCATCGGTGCTCCGGGCGATATCCCAATGCTCGATGGCCTCGCCCAGCGACGCCGAGTGGACCGTCGGCAGGTCGCGGTGGATCAGCCCGGCCCGGTCGAGCTCGCCCAGGATCGCCATGATGCCGCCGGCGCGGTGCACGTCCTCCATGTGCACGTCGCCCTTGGCCGGTGCCACCTTGCAGAGCACGGGCACGCGCCGCGACAGGCGGTCGATGTCCGTCATGGTGAAATCGAGCTCGGCCTCATGCGCAGCCGCCAGGAGGTGCAAGACCGTGTTGGTCGAGCCGCCCATGGCGATATCGAGCGTCATGGCGTTCTCGAAGGCCTCAAAGCCGGCAATCCGCCGCGGCAGCGCGGTCTCGTCGTCCTCTTCGTAGTAGCGCTTGGCCAGTGCCACGACGCGGCGCCCGGCTTCGAGGAACAGCTGCTTGCGATCGGCGTGGGTGGCAAGCGTCGAGCCGTTGCCCGGCAACGCCAGGCCGAGCGCTTCGGTCAGGCAATTCATCGAGTTGGCGGTGAACATGCCGGAGCAGGAGCCGCAAGTGGGGCAGGCCGAGCGCTCGATGGCCTGCACGTCCTCGTCGCTGATGCGGTCGTCGGCGGCGGCCACCATGGCGTCGACCAGATCGACCGCCTGCGCCTTGCCCGCGAGCACGACCTTGCCCGCCTCCATCGGCCCGCCCGAGACGAAGACGACGGGAATGTTCAGCCGCATGGCGGCCATCAGCATGCCGGGCGTGATCTTGTCGCAGTTCGAGATGCAGACCATGGCATCGGCGCAGTGCGCGTTGACCATGTACTCGACCGAATCGGCGATGATCTCGCGCGACGGCAGCGAGTAGAGCATGCCGTCATGGCCCATGGCGATGCCGTCATCGACGGCGATGGTGTTGAACTCCTTGGCGACGCCGCCGGCCGCCTCGATCTCGCGCGCCACCATCTGGCCCAGGTCCTTGAGGTGCACGTGGCCCGGCACGAACTGGGTGAAGGAGTTGACCACGGCGATGATCGGCTTGCCGAAATCGGCGTCCTTCATGCCGGTGGCGCGCCAGAGGCCGCGGGCCCCGGCCATGTTGCGACCGTGTGTCGTCGTGCGGGAGCGGTAGGCGGGCATGATCGTCTCGACTTCAGCGGTTGGCGTTATGGCGAAAGTGCTGGGGCGATAGCAGAATCCGCCGCGTTTGGCGAAGACCCGATTGCGGCACGGCCGCTCAGCGCTGGCGCGGCAGTCCCGGCCGCCAGGGCGCGGCCTGGAGCGGGTCCTCGGGCCAGGGATGCTTCGGGTAGCGGCCACGCAGCTCCTTGCGCACCAGGGCATAGCTGCCGCGCCAGAAGCCCGGCAGGTCGGCGGTCACCTGGATCGGCCGGCCGGCCGGTGAGAGCAGATGCAGCGCCAGCGGCAAGCTGCCGCCTTGGACCGTGGGGTGCCGATCCAGCCCGAGCAGCTCCTGCAGCCGGCAGGCCAGCGCCGGTGGCGCCGCGCCGTAGTCGATCGCCAATTGCGTGCCGAGCGGGCTCGTCCAGCGCGCCGGCGCCAGCCGGTCGAGATCATGGCGCTGGCCGGGTGCCAGCCGGGCCAGCAATGCCTGCTCGAGCTGGGCCGGTGTCAGGTCTGCGAGACCCGTTGGACCCTGAAGCCAGGGCCCGAGCCAGGCATCCAGCGTGGATTCGAGCGTCGCATCGTCCACGGCTGGCCAGTCGTCTGGTGCCACCCGGTGAAGAAAGGCCAGCCGCTCACGCAGGCGGCGCGTCTGGTCGGTCCAGGGCAGGAGCTCGAGCCCGTGCTCGCGAAGGGCCTGCTCCAGGCAGGCGAGCGCCGCCTCGGCCGTCGGCTGGCACGGGCGCCGCTGCAGCACGAGTGCGCCGAGCATGTGCCGCTCCTCGGCCGACACCTTGCGACTCTCGAGATCGAAGTGGCAGACCTCGAGCGTCGTCATTTGCTCGCCCGCGACGGCATCGAGCGTCGCCCGGTCCAGCGCCGCCGCCAGCCGCACCAGCGCGTCGCTGCCGCGGTCCTCGCTCTCCCAGACGACGATGTAGGGCGCATCGGCGAACTGGCGCTCCTCGGCAAGGCGGGCGCCACGGCCATTGGCGAGCCGCAGCTCGGCGGCACCGGCGTGACGGCGCTGGGCGATGCGATCGGGAAAGGCCAGCGCCGCGCACAAGCCGGCCTGATCCGGGTCCGGTGCCATCGGCTCGACGCCCAGGCGGCGGCAGAGCTGGCGGTGGATGCGGCGGAGCGTGGCGGGCGCCTCCCGCCACAGCGCCAGACGCTCGGCGAGATCGGGGCCGAGGCGCCGTTGCCAGGGATCACGCTCCGAGGCGAATGCCGCGAGCGCCAAGGCCGTTGCCGTCGCACCGTGCTCGGCCGCGCGCTCGACCATGTGCCCGAGCCGCGGATGCAGCGGCAAGGCCGCGAGGCGCCGCCCGTGGGGCGTGCAGCTGCCGTCCGCATCGAGCCCGCCCAGCGTCTGCAGCAGTGCCTGTGCCGCCGCGAACCGGCCCGCTGGGGGTGGCGTCAGGAAGGCCAGACCGTCCGGCGCGCGCACGCCCCAGAGCGCCAGCTCGAGCACCAGCCCGGCCAGATCGGCCTCCTCGATCTCCGGCGGGTCGGCGGCGGCGAGCCCGCGCGTCTCCGCCTCGGACCAGAGCCGGTAGGCGTGCCCCGGGCCCAGACGGCCGGCACGACCGGCCCGCTGGGTGGCGCTCGCCCGGCTGATGCTCACGGTCTCCAGCCGGCTCATGCCGGTGCGCGGGCTGTAGCGGCTGCGTCGCGCCAGGCCGGTGTCGATCACCACCTCGACGCCTTCGATGGTCAGGCTGGTCTCGGCGATGTTGGTCGCCAGCACGACCTTGCGCCGGCCCGGGCTCGGCAGCAATGCCGCATCCTGCTCGGCCTTGGGAAGTGCGCCGTAGAGCTTGTGCACCGCCACGTCGGAACGGGTGAGCGCGCTGGCCAGCCGCTCGATCTCGCCAGCACCCGGCAAGAAGACCAGGATGTCGCCCGCATGCCGATCGAGCGCCTCGCCGATCACATCCAGCGGCGTGGCATCTGGTCGATGATACAGCTTTACGTCGTGCTGGCGGCCACTGGCGGTGACGACCGGCGCATCGTCCAGAAAGGCCGCGATGCCGGCCGCATCGAGCGTCGCCGACATCACCAGGAGGCGCAGATCGGGGCGCAGCGACGCCTGCACCTCGCGCACCAGTGCGAGGCCCAGATCGGCGTCGAGCGAGCGCTCGTGGAACTCGTCGAAGATGACCAGCCCAACGTCATCCAGCCCCGGATCCGCCTGCAGACGGCGGACGAAGAGGCCTTCGGTCAGGATCTCGACGCGGGTCGCAGCACTCACCTGCCGCTCGAAGCGCATGGCGTAGCCGACCCGCTGCCCTGGCTTCTCGCCGAGAAGTGCCGCCATCCGCTGCGCCGCCTGGCGTGTGGCGAGCCGGCGCGGCTCCAGCATGACGATCCGCCGATCGGCGAGCCACGTCTCCTGCATCAAGGCCAAGGGCACCAGCGTCGTCTTGCCCGAGCCGGGTGGTGCCGTCAGCACGGCGGCAGTGGTTTGGGCCAGGGCCAGGCGCAACTCCGGCAGTGCCGTCTCTATCGGCAGGCCAGAGGGCGGCAGGACCGAACGCGGCGGCTCAGCCATCGGCAGCCTGCACGTCGGGCAACGCTCGCAGCTGGCGCATCAAGTCCTCCGACGTGACCACGCCGCGCCAGCGGATCGGCAGCCCGGCCGCGACCAGCTGCCGCGCGGTCCAGCTGTTGCAGGTGTTGAGCAGGTGGAAGCGGCCATGTGACGGGTAGAACAGGCTGCCCCGATAGAGGCCCGGTGCGGCGATCGGTGCCCGGGCAGCGCCATTGCGGGCGACGGTGGCATCGATCGCGACGAGCAGCGCGTCGTGCTCGGTAGCACCCAGCTCGATCTCGAGGACCTCGAAACCATCCGCCGCGCGGGGCGGGGCGACCAATGGCACCAAATGGATCACCGCATCGGTCGGCCACAGCCCTGCTTTGAGTGCCAGCCAAGCCGGCGGGTCGCGCATCGGGTAGAACTCGTGATCGCCCCAGCCGATGGCGAGCCAGGCGGCGCCGGGGAAATCCGCGGCCTCGGGCAACAGCCCCGCCGGCAGATCGGCCACCGCCACGACGATGCGGCTGTGCCAGTCATTGCTGGTGACGAAGACGACCCTTGTGGCGTCGGCATTGCTCGGTGTGCTCGCTTCGACCGAAGCCCAGGGCACGCCGCCCAGAAGAAGGGCGAGCACGAGCTTGCCGAGCCAGACGCGAAGGATCGCTCGGCGCCGCGACGGTGTCGCCAATGCACCGCGAGCCGAGCAGGCATCGTTGAGCCGGGCACATCGCCCGATCGCCGTACCCGTTCCCACTTCCTTCATTGCCATGCCCACCGCAGCCTCGTCCGCTTGGCGCGGCACGCCAGCCCGAGCCGCACGGCAGCCTTGGCAAAAAAAGTGGGCCATTGCCAGTTATGGCAACAGCCCGAAGCAAAGGGAGGCATCACAACGTCAGGGAGGACAATGATGATCGGAGAGGAACGTTGCCGTTCCGGTGCCGCTCATCACACGAGCAGAGTACGGTGAAATCCTTAAGATTCCGTTAAAGCCAAGAGAAAATTCAGCACGGCATCGTCCAGCGACGACAGCGGCGCGAGCCGCGCGCAGGCCGCGCTTGCCAGCGCCTGCGAAAAGCGGCTAGGCGCTACGCAGGACCTGCCCGGGAGCCATCGATTGCTGCGTCGCCTCTACGACTGGACCATGCTGCAGGCGGCAAAGCCGCACGCGCTCGCCATTCTTGCCACGATCTCGTTCATCGAGAGCTCGGTCTTTCCGATCCCGCCCGACGTGCTCTTGATCCCGATGATCCTGGCCCAGCGCCAGCGCGCCTTTTGGATTGCCGGGGTGTGCACGCTGGCCTCGGTGGCTGGTGGCTTCTTCGGCTACTTCATCGGCTATGGCCTCTACGAGACCGTCGGCGTGCCGATCCTCAATTTTTACGGCTATCTCGACAAGTTCACCGACTTCCAGGGCATGTACAACGAGTATGGCGCCTGGATCGTGTTCTTCGCCGGACTGACCCCCTTCCCCTACAAGGTGATCACCATCGCCAGCGGTGTCACCCAGCTCGACCTCGGCGTCTTCGGCATGGCCTCCATCCTCAGCCGTGGCTTGCGGTTCTTCCTCGTCGCCACCCTCTTGTGGTATTTCGGCCCCTGGATTCGCACCTTCATCGACCGCTACTTCGGCTGGCTGACGCTCGCCTTCTTCGCGCTGCTCTTTGGTGGATTTGCCCTTCTGGCCCTGATCTGATGCACCTGACGAACCGCACCGCCCTGCTGCTCTTGGGCCTCGCCAGCCTCTTGGCGCTGCTCGCAGCTTATTCGTTGCAATATCTCGGGGGCTTCCCGCCCTGCCAGCTCTGCTATTGGCAGCGCTACCCCTACATGGCGGTGATCGCCGTCGCGGCGTTCGGCGCCATCACGGGCGTCGTGCGCCCGGCACTGGTGCTTACGGGGTTGCTCTTCCTGGTCGGTGCCGGCATCGCCTTCTACCATGTCGGCGTCGAGCAGGGCGTCTTCGCGCTGCCGACCGGCTGCGCCTCGGCTGGCGCTGCGACCTCGATCGAGGATCTGCGCGCCCAGCTCGCCGCGGCAGCACCAGCCTGTGATCAGGTGAGCGTCAGCTTTCTCGGCCTCTCACTCTCCAACTGGAACGGCTTTGCTGCCGCCTTCCTCGCGCTGGCGAGCGTCGCGGCCCTGCTCAAGACGCGGCGGCTCAGCCGCTGAAGAGCACCGGTATGGTGGCGTTGTGCAGAATATGCCGCGTCGCACCGCCGAGAATCATCTCGCGCAGCCGGGAATGGCCGTAGGCACCCATCACCAGGAGGTCGGCGTCATGGGCCTGGACCTGCTCCAAGAGCAGCGCGCCAGGCTCCTGGCCCTTGTCCTCGAGCACGAGCTCCTCGGCCGCGACATCGTGGCGACGCAGCATGCGGAGCACGCGATCCAAACGCACATCCTCGGGATCGCCGATCGTCATGGCCCAGACCGTGTCGGCCGACTTGAGGAATGGCAGCGCGTCGACCAGAGCGCGCTTGGCCTCCTTCGAGCCGTTCCAGGCGAGCATGACGCGCTTGCCGATCTGGCCATCGACGCCGGCCTGGGGCAGCATGAGAACCGGCCCGCCAGCGGCGGTCACCAGATGCTCGGCGATGTTCGGGGCCACGGCATCGAGCGCGTCGCCGGCCTCCTCGCCGGTGATGACGAGGTCGACCGTGGTGGCGGCGATCGCATACAGCATCGAGAGGTCGCCCTCCTCGTCGCGCCAGACCGAGCTGAGCCCGGTGCCGGCCACGGCGCGGTCGAACGCCTCGTGCAACCGCTCGGCGACGGCGTGGTTGGCCTCGCGCTGCGCCTCGAAGATCTCCGGCCCGACATAGGCCGCAGCCTCGCCATAGCCGAACGGCATCACCGGCGGCGGCGAGACCACGAGTCCAACCAGATGAGCCTGGAACCGGGTCGCCAGTGCGACCGCCGTCGCCAGGCGGCGATCGAGATTGGGGTCCTCGAACATTTGCAGCAACATGGTGCGGTAGGTCATGGCCTCACCTCGGCATAGCTTGCGGGGTGTTGTTCCCCTTATGCACTCGTTAGAGCAGAACACGCGCAGTTTGTCATGATCTGGATCAAGTGCAGCAGCTTGCTGGGGCTCAACGGTCCCGGAGCAGGCGCACCGCGATCAGGATGCGGCCGCAGGTGGTGAGCCAGCACACCGCGCCGAAGAACCAGGCGAGGAGCGGAAAGCCCGTTGGCCAGAGCAGCACGGCCACGAGGAACATGATGGTCTCCGCGCCCTCGGCGAGCCCGCCCAGGTAATAGAGCGACTTCGTGCCCTGCTCGGGGCTCTCGAGCTCGTGCTTGGCCGCCATCACGGCGAAGGCCAGGAACGATGCGCCGGTGCCCATGAAGGAGAAGATCAAGAAGGCCGCCGGCAAGGCGTTGGCCGCGGGATCGACCACCGCGAAGGCGAAGACGACGCCCGAGTAGACGATGAAATCGAGCACGATGTCGAGATAGCCACCGAGATCGGTGACCCCGTTGCGCCGTGCCACAGCACCATCGAGGCCGTCGGCGGTGCGGTTGAGCGCGAGCAGCACGAGGCCGAGCGCGAACTGGCCAGCCATCACGGCAATAATCGCGAGGCAGCCGAGCCCGAAGCCGCAAAGCGTGACCGCGTCGGCACTTACCCTGGGCGCAATTCGATCGGCGATCGCCTGCAGTGGTGGATCGACCAGCGGCCGGAGATGCCGGTCAAGCATGGTGGATCAGGATTTCGTGCCGCGATCCCGCAGCCGGAGCACGCCGGGCGACGTGTCCTCGGCCAAATCATCCACCGGCGGCGCGGCTTCCGCCTCCGCTGCCTCTTCGGCAATGGCCGTCGCCGCGGCGTTCCGCTCCATCCGCTTGGCCATCAGCCAGCTCACCGGCAGCGAGCAGAGATAGAGGGTGCCGACGATGGTCAGCATCAGCCAGGTCTCGGTGATCAGCAAGACGACGACGAAAATGCCCAAAATGTAGGTCGGGACGACGAAGCTGGGCTTGATCCGCAGCCGCTTGACCGAGAAGGTCGGCACGCGGCTCACCATGAGGATGGCGACACCCAGCATTGCCACGGCGGCCACGGGCCAGAGCCGGGCGACGTCGCTGCCGATGACGAAGGACGCCATCACCGGCAGAAGGGCCAGCCCGGCAGCGGCTGGCGCCGGCACGCCGGTGAAGAAGTAGAGCGCCCAGGGTGGCCGCTCCAGTGTGTCGAGCTCGGCATTGAAGCGGGCGAGACGTAGCGCCGAGCAGGTCGCGTAGACGAGTGCGATGGCCCAGCCGAAGCCGCGCACGTCGTTCAGGACCCAGAGATAGACGATGATCGCCGGTGCCACGCCGAAGCTGATGAAGTCGGCGAGGCTGTCGAGCTGCTCGCCCAGCTTGGAGGTCATCTTCAAGAGTCTGGCCGAGCGGCCGTCCAGGCCGTCGAAGATGGCAGCGGCAATGATGAAGCCGACGGCCAGCTGCCACCTGCCGTCGAAGGCGAAGCGGATGCCGGTCATCCCGGCGCAGAGGCCGAGAATGGTGAACATGTTGGGTACGAAGTGAAGAACCGGCAGCGGCCGGGATCGCTGGCGCAGCAGACCACGACGTGGCTGTGACGGTTTGGCCATCAGTCGGTACGTCCCTCGAGCTTGCGTTGCCGTCCGCCGAGATCGGCGATCACCGTCTCCCCGGCGACCGCTTTTTGCCCTGGCAGGACGCAAGGTACCACACCCTCGGGTAGATAGACATCACAGCGGCTGCCGAAGCGGATGAGGCCGATCCGCTCGCCGGGCAGCAGCACCCTGCCCGCCTCGACGAACCCCTTGATCCGCCGGGCGACCAGTCCCGCGATCTGCACGATGCCCACCTTCTGGCCGGACGCGGCCTCGATCCTGAAGCTCTGCCGCTCGTTCAGCTCCGAGGCCTTGTCCAGGGACGCATTGAGGAACTGGCCCTTGTGATAGGCCACCGTCAGCAGCTTTCCCGGCACCGGCGTGCGGTTCACATGCACATCGAAGACGTTCATGAAGATGCCGACACAGGTCAAAGGCACGGCCCCCAGCTCCAGCTCCGGCGGCGGCACACGATCCTCGATCGCGGCTACGACCCCGTCGCAGGGACTGACCACGAGGGCCGGATCGGTCGGGGTCACCCGCTCGGGGTCGCGGAAGAAATAGGTGCACCAGAGGGTCAGCACGAGACCCAGCCAGAACAACGGCTCCCAGACGAAGCCGAGCACCACTGCGACAGCGAAGAAGATCGCGATGAACGGCCAGCCGGCCGGGTGGATGGGCACGAGCAGGCTGCTCGGGCTGCCAGGGTCCGCCATGGGTATCCTTTGTGTCAGGCTATGGGCTGGTCATTTAGCGAACTGCCCGGAAAACGACCAGTGGCGTCGCGGGCGAAGACGATGTCGACCTGCAGCATCCGGGCGAGCTTGCGCTCGAAATAGCCTGGCAGGACCAGCGCCGGCGCAAAGCCCAGCTCCGCCATGCGATCGACCATCACCCGCCACGACAGCTCGCCCTCGTAGACCGGTGCCAGCGCCAGCTCGAGCTGGATCGTCTGCAGCCGGTCGATGAGGCCAAGCGCCCCCTCGAGCACCTGCGGCTCGTAGCCCTGGACGTCGACCTTGAGGTGGAGCCGCTGCCAATCCGGGTCGAGCAGCTGCGTCAGCGCATCCAGCCTGGCCGCCTCGACGGTGATCCGCCCGGTCACGGCCGAGCTCGGTGACACCTGCCGCAGCAACGGTGTTTGCGGCAGGATGGAGCTCATGTCGCTCTCGGCCGACGCCTCGATGACGACCTCGCCGGCAGCCGCACCCAAAGCCAAGGGCGGCGCCAGGGACCAGAGCGGGTCGCTGCTCGCCACCGCGGCAAGCGCCGCACGGGGCGCGGCCAAGGGCTCGAACGAGAGGATCGGCCCGGCATAGCCTTCCCGGCGCAGCATCTGCCCGTACTGGCCGATATTGGCGCCGACATCGAGCACGGCATCGACGCGCTCATGCGCGAGGATCGCCGCGAGCTGGGCGGGGCCGGTCTTGGGTTTTGCGGTCGCGGACGGCAAGGCGCTATCCCTCGCTTCGCTCGTCCATCAGCTCCAGGCGGGGCAAGGCCGCCAGCCGCTCGAGCGCATCGGCAACCGGAGCGAAGACCTCGACCTCGTGGCCGATACCCCGCAAGGGATAGCTGCCGACCCGCTCGAGGAGTGCTTCCGCGCAGGTGCAGCGCGAAGCGAACTCGCCGGAAACCAGGAGCGGCCGGTTCAGCTGCTTGCTCAGCCCGTCGAGCCGGGACGCGATGTTGACCGCGGGGCCGATCACGGTGAAGTCGAGGCGCCGCTGCGCCCCGATATTGCCCCACATCACGTCGCCTGCATGCAGCGACAGACCGAAGCCGAGCTCGTCCTGGCCGGCCGCACGACGCTCCTCGTTCAGCGCTGCCATGCCGGCCTCCGCCTCGACAGCGCCGCGCAAAGCCCGCTCGCAGGCGCAGGGCTCATCGAGCGGGAAGATGGCGAGCATCGCATCGCCGATGAATTTCAAGATCTCGCCGCCCTCGCGGGTCACCGGTACCGCCATGGTGTCGAAATAGGCGTTCAGCGAGCTGATGACGTCGTCGCGGGGCCAACGCTCGGAGAGCATGCTGAAGCCCCGGAGGTCGCAATGCCAGATCGCCGCGGTCACCGTCTCGCCGCTGCCACGACTGATGTCGCCATTGAGGATGCGATCGCCCGAGCGCTTGCCAACATAGGCCTCGAGTAGGTTCTTGGTGATCCGGCGGTTGAGCCTGACCTCGGCCAACAACGCCAGCACCGGCAGCAGATCGGCGATCGTCTGCAGATGCTGAGTGGTGAAGCCGTCCGGTCGGCGCGTTCCCCAGGTGCAGGCATGGCGGGTGCCACTCACGAAGAGCAGCGGCAGGGCGACATAATCGACGATCCCCTGCTCACGCAGATCGTCGTAGACCCGATAGACCGGCGCACCCTCCGGCACCGGCACGTCGAGACGCGCCCTGATGCCGTCGAGCTCGCCCTCGTAGAGCGGGTAGAGCGGGCTCTCGAGGTAGGCCGGTCGGGTCCACACGTCGCGATCGACAGGAGTGAAGATCAACGCCTCGGCGCCGGCGTTCCAGCGCATGGTCGCACCGCCGAACTGCGGATGCAGGGTGCGCAGATGCAGCGTGGCGCGATCCAGCGGCATGCCGCTCGCGCGCAGCCTGTCGCACAGCTCGGCGAAGACGTCGTCGAGATAGGGCTCGTCGGTGACGCCTGTGGTGAGCCAGTCGAGGACCGCGCTGCGCCGGGTCGGCCAGATGCCGTCGTCGGCGCTCATCCGGCGCCGTTCTCCTGCTGGCGCAGCTTGGCGGTCACCGAGCCCAGCTGCTGCGTCGTGTGGTGCAGGCGCGACGCCAGCTCGTGCATGATCTCGACGCCGACCTGCGGGAACTGGGTGACGAGGTTGAAGAAGCCGTCCTTGGAGACTCGGAGCGTCACCAGCCGGCTCTTGGCGACCACCGTGGCGGTGCGTGGCACGTCGCAGAGAATGGCGATCTCGCCGACGATGTCGTTCTTGCCGAGCGTCGCCACCGTCACCGTGCTGCCGGACGGCGTGTTGACGACGATATCGGCCTCACCTTCGAGCAGGATGTAGGCGGCGTCGCCCACATCACCCTCCTGGAACAGCGCCTCGCCGCCGATGAACTCGAGATGCTCGCTGGTGAACGCCAGGAGCTTGAGCTTGGCCGGCTCGATCTTCTTGAACAGCGGAATGTTGCGCAGCACCTCGACGTCTTTTTGCAGCGTCATTTCATGACCTCCCGGAGTCGTCGCTGTCTTGGAGCAGGCGATGCAGCTCGCTGCCGTCGCGGTCCAGCTCCTCGAATGAGCCGTGCTCGATCAGCCGGCCGCTCTCGAGCACCAGCACATGATCGAAATAGCGCGCCCATGCCGGATTCTGCAGCGCCCAGAAAACGCCCTTGTCGGCAAAGTAGGCGAGCAATGCGTCGCGAACCAGCATCTGCTCGCGCGAATCGAAGCTGGCCAACGGGTCGTCGAGCACAAAAAGCTCGGGCCGCTTCAAGATCACGCGCGCCAGCGCCAGCTTCTGCCGCTGCATGGCGGAGAGCCGGGAGCCGCCGCTGCCAGCCGCCGACGACAGGCCGATATCGGTCACACCGTCGACCAGCTCCCGTTCTTCGAGCACCTCGGTGATCAGCGCTGCAATCTTGTCCTCGGCCTGTGCCTGGCCGTAGGCCACCTTGCCGAACAGGATGTTGTCCTGGATCGAGGCGGCATCGTTATAGTCGTCGGGATCGAAGAAATCGACGGCGCCCTGCAGCGCCTCCGGCAGGCCGTCGCGGAATGCCTTGCGCGCCACCAGGATCTTGCCGCGCAAATCGTCCTCGACGAGGCCGAGCCGGTGGCGTGCAGGGATCAGCTTGAACGGCAGGGCCATGAGCCTTTGCCGATCCTCGGGCCCCAGCGCGCCGAGATTGTGCGCATCTGCACGGTTCAGCAGCGTGCGGTAGCTCGGCAGCTCCTCAGAATCGATGAAGCTGAACTGGCGGAAATAGTCGTGATCGGGCGGCAGCTCGGCGAAGATCTCAACCATGGTGCCGGCCAGCTTGTAGCCGACGTCGAGCAGCGTATCGGTGAGCCCGGTTTCGTTGAGCACTTGTCGGACGTAGGGTTGCTCGGCGAGGTTGTCGAGATTGAAGGTATCGCCGATCGGCGTGCCGAACAGCAGGTTCTCGGCGACCGTGGCGTTGGTGTTGTAGCTCTCGGGATCGAAGCGCTCGACCAGCCGGGCAAGCGCCGCGTCGGCATCGAGACGCTGCTGCATCGCATGGCGTGCCTCGAGCAAGGCTGTCGCCAGCTCGCCATTGCTGGCGCTGGCGATGCTGCTGCGCAGCCCCAGGCGGTAGACGTCATGGTCGAAGCGAACGAGGCGCAGGCTCTCCATGATCGCAGCCTGACGTGACGCCGCGTCGTCGCCGAGACCAACCGCTTGATAGTCGATCCAGTCGAGGTCGCTGTCGTAGGGCGAGTTGCCGGAGAGGCCGTTTTCCTTGATACGCCTCGCCCGCTCCTCGCTGGTCTCCGGCAGGCCGGCGTCGTCGACCGCCGCCGGCTCGTCCGATAGCGGTCGATGCATCAGCCCATAGACGAGATTGTGGCGGATCGACCCGTTCAAGATCAGGCTCGGGTTGCCCACATAGCCGATCCGTCGACCGCTCAGCGAATCGCTCAGCTCGTTGAGGGGCTGGTCGTTGATCAGCATCCGGCCACGGGTCGGATCGAGCAGGTTGGCGAGCACGAGACACAGCTCCTCCTTGCCGCTGCCGGATGCGCCGACAATGGCGACGCGTTGCGGCAGATCCAGCTCGAAGCCGAGATTCTCGAGCCGGCTGTCACCATCGTCGTCGCTCACCGTGAGCGCGCGTGCCTGCCAACTGCCGGCGAGGCTGACATCGCTTTTCGGCTCTGCTTCCTGCCGCTGCTCGTCGATCAGGCCCGGAATGTCGAACTGGGCTACCACCTGATCGTACTTGATCCGCACATCCATGAAGAGCTGATAGTGGGCGAGCAGCTCTTTCCACGGCGAGGCCAAGTCCTTTTGCGCACCGACGACCGCGACCAGGGCACCGATGGTCAAATCGCCCTGAATGACCAGGTAGCCGCCGATCGAGAAGAAAAAAAAGGGACCGAGCTGGGCGAGGAAGTTGTTCAGGAACTTGATGAAGAACTTCTTCTTGTAGATCTCGAAGCGAATGTCGAACACATGGCCGAGCTCGCGGGAGAAGACGGCGCGCTCGTATTGCGTGGTGTCGTTGGCGCGAATGTCGCGCACGCCTTGCGCGGTCTCGCTGATCCGCTCGGCCAGCCGCCGGACCCGCTGGACGCGCCGCTTGCCGAGCTGATTGACCTGCCGCTGCAGCTTCGGGATCAGGTACATCTGGATCGGGTAGAGAGCGATCGCGGCGACGCCCAGGACCGGGTCCTGGATGAACATGAAGGCGAGGATGGTGAGCAGCGTGCCGCCCTGGAAGGCCGGCGTCGAGAGCGCCGTGCCGACATAGCCGCCCAAGGGTTCGACCTCGGCGTTGATCATCTGCACCAGCTCGCCCTGGCTGAGCCGGCGATAATGTGGCAGCGGAAAGCGCAGCATATGGCTGTAGAGCATGTAGCGCATGCGCCGCAGCATCCGCTCGGAAACGACACCCGAGTAGACGTTGATCACGTACTTGAAGGCACCGTTGATCAGCACCAGGATCAAGAAGATGCCGCAGAGCACCATCAGGTAGCCGAACTGATCGAACGAATAGCCGAACACCGTGCCGCCGTCGGCCTGACCGAGGGCGTCGTTGATGATCTGCTTGGGCAGGTCGAGCGAGGCGTAGAGAAACGGGAAGGACAGCACGGTCATCGCAAGGATGACGAGCTGCTGACGCCAGCTGTAGCGCCTGATGAAGCTGAAAACTGTAGGTTGCATGAAGCCTGCGGCAACGCCCAACGTCTCGACCGTTGGATATTAGGCCGCATCGAGCGGTGGCACCAGTAGCGGGCGTCACAATGCGGCTCGCTCGCTGCCCCGCATCGCTGATGGCTCGGCGGCAGAGCGTTGTTTCGCCACGTTGTTAGCGACGCCGCGACGTCGCTACGCTAGAGAAGGAGAAAAAGGGGACGACGCTGAACCGGATCGCAAGCACCGGCCGCCGTCCCCGAGGTCAAGGGGGAATAGTCAGCAATGAGCGGCATCTACCGGCAGATCTACGAGCGAAGCCTGACCCAGCCCGATGAGTTCTGGGGCGAGGCGGCCGAGGCCCTGCACTGGGACCGCAAATGGGATAAGGTCATCGATTCCAGCCAGGCGCCGTTCTACGGCTGGTTCAAGGGCGGGCGGCTCAACACCTGCTTCAACGCGGTGGACCGCCATGTCGAGGCCGGTCGTGGCAGCCAGGCCGCGATCATCCACGACAGCCCAGTGACCAACTCCAAGCGCACGATCACCTACGCCGAGCTCAAGGAGCTCACCTCGAAGTTCGCAGGGGCGCTGGCGCAGCGCGGCGTCAAGCACGGCGATCGGGTCATCATCTACATGCCGATGATCCCCGAAGCGCTGATCGCCATGCTCGCCTGCGCGCGGATCGGTGCCATCCACTCCGTGGTCTTCGGCGGCTTCGCCGCGCACGAGCTGGCCACCCGGATCGACGACGCCAAGCCCGTGGCGATCGTCTCCGCGAGCTGTGGCATCGAGCCTGGTCGAGTCATCGCCTACAAGCCGCTTCTCGATCGCGCCATCGAGCAGGCTAAGCACAAGCCCAGCCATTGCATCGTCCTGCAGCGGCCGCAATGCGCGGCCGAGCTGGTCGCCCCGCGTGATCTCGACTGGAAAACAGTCGCCGACGCAGCCCATCCGGTCGATTGCGTCCCCGTCGAGGCCACCGACCCGCTCTACATCCTCTACACCTCGGGCACCACCGGTCAGCCGAAAGGCGTGGTGCGCGACAATGGCGGCCATGCCACGGCCCTGCTCTGGACCATGCGCCACATTTATGGCGTCGAGCCGGGCGAGGTCTATTGGGCGGCCTCCGATGTCGGCTGGGTCGTCGGCCACAGCTACATCTGCTACGCGCCGCTGCTCAACGGCAACACGACCATCGTCTACGAGGGCAAGCCCGTCGGCACGCCCGATGCCGGCGCCTTCTGGCGGGTCATCGCCGAGCACAAGGTCTCGGTGATGTTCACCGCACCCACGGCGTTCCGTGCCATCCGCAAGGAGGATCCGGAGGGCGAGTTCGTCCGCAAATACGATCTGAGCCACTTCCGCACCCTCTTCCTTGCCGGCGAGCGCTGTGATCCCGACACGCTGGTCTGGGCCGAGTCACAGCTCGGCGTGCCGGTGATCGACCACTGGTGGCAGACGGAAACCGGCTGGGCCATCGCCGCCAACCCGCTCGGCGTCGAGCATTTGCCGGTCAAGCCCGGTTCGCCCACCGTGGCGATGCCCGGCTACGACGTGCAGGTCCTCGACGAGGAGGGCCAGCAGGTCGAGAGGGCGGGCACAATCGGCGCCATCGTCATCAAGCTGCCGCTGCCGCCCTCGTGCCTGCCGACGCTCTGGAACGCCGATGAGCGCTACCGCCAAGCCTACATCACCCGGTACCCCGGCTACTACCTGACCGGCGACGCCGGCTACATCGACGAGGACGGCTACCTCTTCATCATGAGCAGGATCGACGACATCATCAATGTCGCCGGGCACCGCCTGTCGACCGGTGGCATGGAGGAAGTGCTGGCCGGCCATCCGGCGGTCGCCGAGTGCGCCGTCATCGGCGTCGACGACGCGCTCAAGGGCGAGTTGCCGATGGGCTTCGTCGTGCTGCAGAGTGGCATCAAGCAGTCCGAGGAGGAGATCAAGAAGGAGCTGGTCGCCAAGGTTAGGAATGAGATCGGCCCTGTCGCCGCCTTCAAGCTGGTCACCATCGTCAAGCGCCTGCCCAAGACCCGCTCGGGCAAGATCCTACGCGGCACGATGAAGAGCATCGCCGACGACAAGACTTGGCGGATGCCGGCAACGATCGACGACCCGGCGATCCTCGGCGAGGTGGCCACGAGCCTGCAGTCGCTCGGCTACGCCAAGGACTATCACGACGCGTAGCGGATCGGCCCAGGCCTCGACTGTTCAAATCGCGGGCGGCGGCAGTGCAGCGATGACCTGCAGCCCGCCGTCCGGCAGGCGCTCGAGTACCACGGCCTCGCCGGAGCGCGTGCCGCGGCCGGCCAACGCGCTGATATTGACCTGATGCGTAACCAGTACGAGCGCTGGGCCGTCGGCCCCCTCCAGCGCCAGAAACGCACGGAGCGCCTCGGTCTGCGCCTGCCGCCGCTGCCGCGCACCGAAGAAAGAATCGAGCGCCGGCAGTGGGGTGACGGGGCCGAGGGCCAGCAGCTCGGCGGTCTCGAGGCAGCGACACCAGCGGCTCGAGTAGACCGGCGCGCCGCCCAGCCCGCCGGCACGGAGTGCCTGGCCAATGGCAGCTGCCTGCCGTCGCCCTGCCGCATCGAGATTGCGCTGGGTGGCGCAGTTGCCAAGGACGAAACCGGCAGGATCGCCCGTTCCGGGTGCAATCGCATGACGAAGCGCGATGACGGTGCCGGGCCGATCGAGAAGCTGGGCGCGGGCGATCCGCGGCAATGCGAGGTCGACGCCGAGCAGCGATGCCGCGCCGAGCAGGGCCCGCCTGCTGCTCACTGGCTGAGTTGCTTCGCTTTCGACAGCTCGCGCTGCATCAAGACAGCGACGGCGACCGCCTCGTCGCCCGACCGCACCAGCGCGGATTGGACGCCAACGATGAGGTAGCGGCCGTCGCGCTCGACGACGATGGGCGAGCCGGAGGAGCCGGCGCTCGAGCCGCAATCATGCAGCAGGAGGCGCCCCTCCTCGATGATCCCGAGCACTTTGCAGGGTGCCACCTTCTCGGGCAAATGCGGCCGGTCGCGGCTGTAGCCACCGGTGGCAATCGGCTCCCCGGCGAGCCGGTCACGCTCATCGAGCTCGGCGAGCGGCATGGGCTCGACGCCGGTGCCGGCGCTGAGGTCGAGCGTCAGCTCCAGCACGGCCCAGTCGTCCAAGAGGCTCTCGGGATGGCCGCGCTCGTCGATGGCGATGCCGTCGGCGAGGCGGTAGCGGTCGACCCGGGCATGGCCCAGATAGCTGCCCCGCCGGTAGCCGGGCACGAAATGCAGCGTCATTGGATCGAGCCAGCGGCGACGGCTCTGGTCCCAAAGGCAATGGGCCGCCGTCAACGCCTCGCGCGGCGCGATCAGGACGGCCGTGCAGAAGCCGCCGCTCTCGCGGTTCAGGCGACCGACGGCGTGCCACTGCCGATCGTCCGCCTCGATGACGACACGGTTGTCGGCGGGCGCCGCCGCGATCGGCTGGACCCCGTCGGCAGCAGCATCGGCACTGAAGCCGAGCACCAAGATGAAGACAGCAAGGACGACACCGTGCAAAGCAGGCCTCCTTCGACCATCTCCCATCTATCGCATGAATGGCCCGGCGGCTAGACAGCGCAAGTCACACAGGTCGTACAATTATGCGCGAGAGCAATTGACCATGGTCGACCTGGAGCTTCTGGAACATCGCCTGCACGCCGCAGCATTGGCCGGTGAGCCGATCACCTACGGCGCATTGCTGGCCTTCTTCGAGCGGCGAGTGGGTCCGAACAATGTTCGCGCACTCTGTCGGGACATCGGCCAGGTGACGTCGCGGATCGAGGCCGCGGGCGGCCCGGACCTCGCCTGCCTCGTGGTCCGCGCCAGCGATGGCCTGCCCGGCGCCGGCTACTTCAAGTCACTGCGCGACGCCGGCCGCTACACCGGCGCCGATACCGGGCCGGAGGCCGAAGCCTTCATCGCTCGCGAGCAGGCGCTGGCGCAGCTCTATGCCAAGAGCTGCGCCGAACGCACGAACGACTGAGGTCAGTTGCCAGCCCGACCCAGCAGGCTGCTAGACGGCCGGCGCGCCGGTGAGCTGGTGCAGCCGCTGGACGGTGCCCGCATCGAGGCGCAGCGCCTGGGCGAGGCTGCGCAGATACTGTCGCTCGGCATCCGTGTCGATATCGATGGCGAGGATCGAGGCGGCATACACCTCGGCGGCAACCGCCGGCGTGCGCACCTCCGAGACGATATCTTGAACATCGAGCGGCCGGGTCATTTCGTCGATGACGAACTGCCGCTCCTCCTCGGTGATGCCATCGGTGTCGATCCGCCCGACCAGACGCTGCATCTCGGCCTTGTCGACCTGACCGTCCGCCTTCGCCGCTGCGATCATTGCTTTCAGCAGCAACCGCTCGGTCTCCGGATGGGTCATCGCCTGGACCTCTTCCGGGGTCGCCGGGGGCAATGCCGCTGACTGGCTCGGCGCCGCCGCTCCGTCAGCCGCACCGCCACCTTGGTAGTTCTTCAAGGCGGTCAAGGCGAGCGTGCCGATGATGGCCATGGCACCGCCGCCGAGCGCGCCCTTGGTGGCACCAGAGCCGCCGCCGAGCACGGCACCGACCAGCGCACCCAGGCCGCCGACCTGGGCACCACTCATGCCGCCGGCCTGCTTGTTGCCGAGGAAGTCCTTGGCCATGCCGGCGAGACTGCCGAGCCCGCCGCCTCCCGTCGCAGAGGCGCCCATGGCAGAGCCGGCACCGGCGCCAGTGGCAGCCTGACCGCCACCGCCGAGCAGCGAGCCCAGCATCTGGTCGAGCCCACCGCTCGATTGGCTGGCCGTGTTCTGCAGCCGGCCGCGTGTCTGCGTCTGTCCAGCCATGCCCTGCTGCAGCAACTGGCCGATAAGATTTCCGAAGCTCATGGTCCCTGACCTTTCGTTTCAACTCCCCGCTCGCCAATAGCCTACGGCTTGCACCGCGTCGAGCCGCTAGCCGCAAGTGGACGGGCACCGCTACCTTGGAGCTAGAACAACTTCGAACAAGGACGCTTTCGTTTGCCCCGGCGCCGCGCCGCATGGCACGGAGTGCGCATCGAGAATTCGTCACCACCAAGAACTCGCCAAAACGAAGGGGACTTCACGTTGTCGACATCCCGCCATCTTCTGGCCGCGACCAGCCTGCTCGGGCTGCTGGCCGCCGGCGCCGTCAGTGCCGCCGAGGTCAATCTCTACAGCTCGCGCCACTATGACACCGACCAGCAGCTCTATGACGAGTTCACGGCCGAAACCGGCATCGAGATCAACCTGATCGAAGGCGATGGCGACGAGCTCGCCGAGCGGATGAAGGCCGAAGGTGCGAACAGCCCGGCCGATGTCTTCATCACGGTCGATGCCGGGCGGCTATGGCGCGCCGACCAGGAGGCACTGTTCCAACCGGTCGAGTCCGCCGTTCTGGAGGAGCGCATCCCAGCCGAGTTCCGCCACCCGGACAATCACTGGTTCGGCTTCAGCACGCGGGCCCGGGTGATCTACTACAACAAGGAGACGTTCGATCCGTCCTTGATCGAGACCTACGAGGATCTGGCCCGGCCCGAGCTTGCCGGCGAACTCTGCATTCGCTCCGGCAGCAACATCTACAACCTTTCGCTGCTCGGCAGCATCATCGAGGCCAATGGCGAGGACGCGGCGCGCGACTGGGCGGCCGGCGTCGTCGCGAACTTCGCCCGCCCGCCGGAAGGCGGCGACACCGATCAGATCAGGGCGGTTGCCGACGGCCAGTGCGGCGTAGCGGTGGGCAACACCTATTACTTCGCGCGGCTGATGCAGTCCGACGATCCGGCCGATCAAGCCGTCGTGGAGAAGGTCGGCATCATCTTCCCGAACCAGGAAGGCCGCGGCACCCACGTCAATATCTCGGGCGCCGGCGTCGCCGCCAATGCGCCCAACCGCGACGCTGCAGTCCAGTTCCTCGAGTACCTGGCGAGCGACAGCGCCCAGGCCTATTACAGCGGCGGCAACAACGAGTATCCCACCGTCGAAGGCGTCGAGCTCGACAATTCGGTCCTGGACGCCATGGGCGCCGTCGACTTCGAGCGCGACACCGTCAACGTCGCCGTCTTCGGCGAGCACCAGGCGCAAGCGCAGATCATCATGGACGAGGTCGGCTGGAAGTAGGGGTCATTCGCTACCGCGAGGCGGCGCGCCACGCTGTTGGCGCGCCGTTTCTCGTTTACTGGGGCTGAGAGAGCCTGTCAGTCGCGATCACGCTGCAGCCTGCGGGTCAGGATGTAGACCGGGATCAGGCCGACGAGGACGAGGACCAGCGCCGGCAAGGCCGCCTCGGCGTAGCGCTCGTCGCGCGTCAGGTCGTAGATGCGCACCGCCAGCGTATCGAAGTTGAACGGGCGCAAGACCAGCGTCGCCGGCAGCTCCTTCATGGTGTCGACGAAGATGAGGATCGCGGCAGCGCTCATCGCCGGGCCGAGCAGCGGCACATGGACCCGCCGCAAGCGCCCCCAGACCGAGCTGCCCAGCACCGAGGCGGCATCGTCGAGGCTCGGGCGGATCTTGGCGAAGCCCGCCTCGATATTGCCGAGCGACATCGCCATGAAGCGGACGAGATAGGCGAAGACGAGTGCGGCGATGCTGCCGGTGAGCAAGAGGCCGGTCGAGATGCCGAAGCTGGCGCGCATCCAGGCATCGACGGCATTGTCGAAGGCCGCGAGCGGGATCAGCGTGCCGATGGCGATGACCGGCCCCGGCAGCGCGTAGCCGAGACCGGCGAGCGTTGCGGCGGCCGTCACCGTGCGCCGCCGCGCGATCCTGGACGCATAGACGATGACGAGGCCGATCACGACCGCGAGGCCGGCGGTGATGCTGGCGACCATCACGGTGTTCGAGATCAGCTCGAGAAACCGCTGAAAACCGATGAAGCTCGGCACGTCGAGGGTCATCCACACCAGGCGGCCGACCGGCAGGACGAAGCCGAGCCCGACCGGCACGAGGCAGGCGGCGACGGCCAGCGCCGAACGCCAGCCGGCAAGCGTGTCTCGGGCGTCGAAGCGATGCTCGCCCGACGGGTTGAAGGTCTGGCCGCGGCGCAGCAGCCGCTCGGTGACCACCAGGAGCAGGACGAAGGCGATCAGCATGGTGGCGATCTGCGAGGCGGCAATTCGATCGCCCATCGAGAACCAGGCCCGATAGATGCCGGTGGTGAAGGTCTGCACGCCGAGCAGCGCCACGGCCCCGAAATCGGCGAGCGTCTCCATCAGCACCAGAACGAGGCCGATGGCGATGGCCGGCCGGGCCAGCGGCAGGACGACCCGGCGAAACGCCTCCGCCCGGCTGCAGCCGAGCATGCGGCTGACCTCGAGCAGGCTGCCGGCCTGGCGCAGGAACGCGGCGCGCGCCGCGACATAGACATAAGGGTAGAGGGCGAGGCCGAGGACGAAGATGGCGCCACCGACATTGGTGATGCGCGGAAACCAGTACTCCCGGGCGCCGAGCCCGGTCACCGCCCGCACCGTCGCCTGCAGCGGCCCCTGGAAGGTCATGAGATCGTAATAGACATAGGCCAGCACATAGGCCGGGATCGCCAAGGGCAGGATCAACGCCCACTCGAGAATCCGCGAACCGGGGAATCGGTAGCTGACGACGAGCCAAGCCGAGCCGATGCCGAGCATGAGGCTCAACGAGCCGACCCCGAGCATCAGCCACAGCGTATTGCCGAAGTAGCGAGGCAGCAGCTGCTCGACCACATGCGTCCAGGTGTCGCTCGTGGGCTGCAGCAGCGAAGCCAGAACGCTCAGCACCGGCAGGCAGACGAGGCCGGCCATGACGAACGCCGCCAGAACGAGCGGTGTCATGCCGCGGACGCGCGACGCCGCCGGCGCACCAAGGGTCGCCGCTCGCTCGCCGCCGAGCCGTTCGCTCTCGCTGCGCAAAGCCACTCCTTACTGCTCCAACGTCACATCAACTGAACGGAGAATGGGTCAACTGAACTGATAACTGGGCTCCACGGCCGTCTCTTGCAGCCAACCGCCGGGCGCCCATGTGTTGGTCACGGCTCGCGCGCTCCACCCCCAAGCGACATCTTTGTAACGGTTCTAAAGGCCTTGGCCGCTCGCCCGCCCTTCGCACCGAGGGTGAATTGCTTTATCCGTTCCACTGGTTATAGGGTCAATATCCACTGTGTCGGTACCATATCACAGCTGTAATGACTTCTATGGCCAGGGGACGGCTGGGTGCGCCAGAATGGTGCAGCTACCGTCGAGAGCGCCGAACCGTGGGCAATTGAGCATTTTTTCGGACTGATGATGGATTTAGCCAACCGCCTCGACTCCAGCGACCGCGCCGATGAGCGTGCGGCAGCGCTGCCGAGGCATGCGCGGGCAGTCGACGCTGCCGCGAACGCCCGGGCGCGCGACCGCGATCCGGCGGGCACGGCTGATTCCGATCGCAACGGCAGCCCCGCGTTCGCCGACGGCCTCGGCGTCGCCCATCTCAGCCACCGCTACGGGCCTGTGCAGGTGGTCGATGACGTGTCGTTCGCCGTGCCACCGGGCGAGGTGCATTGCCTGATGGGCCCGTCGGGCTGCGGCAAGACCACGACGCTCAGGCTGATCGCCGGGCTCGAGAAGGTGCAATCGGGCACGATCGACCTGGCTGGTCAGCGGCTCGCCGGTCCGGCGCATCTGGTGCCGCCCGAAGCCCGGCAAATCGGACTGATGTTCCAGGATCTGGCGCTCTTCCCGCATTTGACGATCGCCGAGAACGTCACGTTTGGGCTCAGGCGCATGAGCACCGCCGAGCAGCGTGCCCGCGCGGCCGAGCTGATCGACATGGTGGGCATGACCCGTCATGCGGCAAAATACCCGAGCCAGCTCTCCGGCGGCGAGCAGCAGCGCATAGCACTCGCCCGGGCGCTGGCGCCGCGTCCGCGATTGATGCTGCTGGATGAGGCCTTCTCGGCGCTCGATGCCAGCCTTCGGGCCGGCATTCGCAACGAGGCCCTGCAGATCCTCAAGGCAGCAAATGTGCCGACACTTCTGGTCACCCACGACCCCGAGGAGGCCATTGTCGCCGGCGATCACGTCCATGTGATGCAGGAGGGCCGCCTCATCCAGAGCGGGCCGCCCGACGACCTCTACCGCCGACCGGCGAACGAGTTCGTGGCCAATTTCTTCGGCCCGATCGTCCGCTTCGATGCCAATGTCAAAGGCGGCTTGGCGTGGACCCCGCTCGGCATGATCGCGGCTCCGGTGCATGACGACGGCAGGCCGGTGAGCGTCGTATTCCGCGCCGAGGCCCTCGACCTGCGCCCCGACTACAACGGCACCGGCCACGCGGGCCAAGTGGTCTCGTGCCGCCGCATGGGGCCGTCCTGCGATCTCAGCATCAAGCTCGAGACCGGCAGCACGATCACCGTCCGCAAGCCGATCGAGACACCGCACCATATCGGTATGCGCATGGGCTTCGCCATCGACGAGCGATACACCTTCGTCTTCCCGAAGGATGCCGGCGCCGCACGCGCAGCCGCGCAGGCCGCCTGATCCAACAGGCTGAGATAGGCCGGTTGACCTAGAGCACTCTCAGGGTGACCGGATACGCGGAAGGCAAGGCGATCGGCGCGGCGCGTAGCAAGCCTACGTGAGCATCGATCGTCCGCAGGCTGACGACGTATACGGCCAGCATGAAGGCGCTCTACCCGGCGGCGATCAGCCGACCGACGCTCTTGCGCCAGAGAAAGCGGACGAGGAAGCCCTTGAGCAGGCTGTCCGGGAAGCGCCAGAGGCCGATCAGCAGCAGCTGAGCGAAGCGCCAGCGATTGCCGCCATAGAGCGCGGCGCGCGCCGTCGCCCAGAAATAGTCGATCGCCGCGTTGCGGCGCAGCCGGGCCAGTTCGGCCGGTGCCACCCGAGCACGTACCGCTGGCAGCTCGAAGACCTTGTCGATTGCCTTGGCGTCGAGATCGGCGGAAGCCAGTCCGTGCTGGGTGAACGCGCTCCGCCGCCGCTGGCGATAGAAGAGGACCGGCCGCTGGCCGAGCGACACGAACGCGCCGAGCAATGCCAGCCGGCACCAGAAATCCCAGTCCTCGGCGATGGCGATCCGCGGATCGAAGCCGCCGGCCTCACGCGCCGCCTCGGTGCGGATCGCCAGCGTCCCGCCATTGACGATGGTGTTGCGGGCGAGCAGCTGGCCCAGCGCCTCGTCATTGCGGAAGGCCGGCCGATCGGCGGCCGTCTCGCCCTCGATCAGCGCACCCGCCTCGTCGATCTTGCTGTGCCCGCCGACCACGGCGACCGCGTCCGAGCGCTGCTCGAAGCCCGCGAGAAGCGCCTCCACCGCATCCGGTGCCAACAGATCGT
Organism: uncultured Alphaproteobacteria bacterium; assembly: GCA_942491185.1. GTDB lineage: Bacteria > Pseudomonadota > Alphaproteobacteria > Geminicoccales > Geminicoccaceae > SLRI01. Next base: position 123,424 of record CALOAB010000005.1, read on the forward strand.
CGCCGTCGAGAAACAGCACGAACGGCCCGCGAACCTTGTCGAGGCCGATGTTCCGCGCCGCACTCACCCCGCCGGCTGCCGCCTCGACGATCTCGACCCTGGGATCGGTCGCATGGCGCCCGACGATCTCCAGCGACCCATCCGTGCAGCGGTCGAGCACCACGATCAGCGCCAGATCGCGTCGCGTCTGCGCCAGCACGCTTTCGATCGTGGGCCCTATGAAATCCTCGACGTTGTGCGCCGCGATGACGATGCTCAGGGTCGGCATCGGTTGCTCTGCCGGCTCCGCCGTCCTTCCCGTGACCTGTCGCAACGCCAAGTCCGTCGGTGCCGCATTCGTCATGCACTCGTCCCGCAATGAGGGGGAAAGCGCCCGGACGAAGCTCAGTGGGCAGACCGCGCGCGACCTGCTTTATGCCATGAGCGGCCAGCCTCCAGCGCCGCCAAGCGGCCGACACCTACCCGGGTGAGCGCTGGCGTTAACGTCTTCGGTGCAACAAGCTGGGCCGCGTTTCAGGCGGGCTCGGCCTCGCGACGGCGCATCATCTCCTGAAAGCCCGGCCGTGCCTGGCAGGCATCGTACCAGCGCTGCACATTGGGCGAGGCGGCGAACAGGTCCGGCGCCAGGCTCGCATAGCGCAGCACCTCGGCGACGTTGATGTCGGCCACGGTGAAGCGGCCACCCACCATCCAGTCGCGCCCTGCCAGATGCGCGTCGAGGACGGCGAACCTGGGCAGCAGAGCGGTGACGGCCGCATCGACCTTGGCCGGATCGCGCTCGGCCTCGGGCAGATAGCCGCGATTGAAGAGGATCAGCATCGCATGCGGCTCCACCTCTGCGGCCGCCCACAAGCTCCACATGGTCATCTGCCCGTCCTCGGCGAGGTCGGCGGGCGCCAGCGGCTGGCCCGCCTTCTTCGCGAGGTAGAGATTGATCGCCAGCGACTCGTTGAGGATCAGGTCACCGTCCTCGAGCGTCGGCACCATGCCGTTCGGGTTGATCGCGAGGAACGCCGGCGATCGCGTGTTCATGGGCGCGTCATGAGCCAGCGGGTCGGCCAGCCGGCGGGCCTGGATCACCGGCACCTGCTCGAAGGCCATATCAGCCTCAATGCAAAGCCAGACATTGCGCGAGGCGCGCGAGCGGGTGACGCCATAGAGGGTAACGGTCATGGACAGGCTCCGGTCATGAGGTCCGCTCGTCCGAGCATAACGGCCATTGCGACCTGGGAAAGAAACATGTTGCGGCGACGGTCGGGCCTAGCGGCCGAATCGCGTCATGAATTCGGAGACGTTGTTGATTCGCGGAAAGGGCTCTTCGGGCACCGCCAGCCCGAGAAAGTCGCAGAGTGGCGACCAGCCCTGGCGGACATCGAACACGAGCAGCCGATTGGCCGGTATCGCGTCCCGGACCGCCGCCTCGTGCGCCTTGAAGATGGTCAGCGCATGTTCCGGGTCATCGGCCCGACCGTCGAACACGCGGCTGCCGACCAGGTATTCGCCCATGGCCAAAGTGGCGCGCATGTGCGGGTCGGCGATGTCGTCCTTCGCACCGGCCAGCTCGAGCGCCGTTCGGCTGAAGCTCGCATACCAAGCCTCAGGGTCTCTGGTGCTCAAGATCACCTTGGCCTGCGGATAGGCCTGCGTCAGCTCGCGCCAGAAGAAGGCCGACGGCCAGTCCATGGTCGAGCGATAGCCTTTGAGAGCCTGATCCCAGTCGACCTCCTCACCCCGCGCGGCCGCCTGCCAGAGTGGCAACTGGCCCGGATTGACAAGAATCTCGCTCATGTGGTGGCAGGGGCCGAGCCCGAGACGCTCCAGCGCCCATTTCAGCGACAAGGTCCCCGTTCGGCCGAAGCCAGCCCCAATGACGGCGATTGTCATCGCTTCAGCCTCCTGGCTTTTTCATTTCCGGCCGTCCAGCTGCCAAGCCAGGCCAGAGAGGGCTTCAGAACAGCAGAGCCGGCAGGGTCGTGGCAATCGGCGGCAGCAGCCAGATCAGGAAGATCGCCAGCAGCTGCAGGCAGATGAAGGGGATCACGCCCTTGTAGATGTCGAGGGTGCTGATCTCCGGCGGGGCGGCACCACGCAGATAGAAGAGCGAGAAGCCGAAGGGCGGGGTCAAGAAGCTGGTCTGCAGGTTGATCGCGATCAGCACCGCGAGCCAGACCGGGTCGAGCCCCATCAGCAGCAGCACCGGCACGGTCAGCGGCAGGATGATGATGCTGATCTCGACGAAATCGAGGAAGAAGCCGAGCAGAAAGACGGCTGCCATGACGAACAGCAGCGCCGCCCCCTCACCGCCCGGCAGCGCCTCGATCAGGCCCTCGATGCGCGCATCGCCGCCGAGGCCGCGCAGCACCAGCGAGAAGATCGAGGCGCCGATGATCGTGCCGAAGATCATGGCACTGATGGTCATCGTCTGGGTCAGCACCGGCACCAGGATCGCCGCCTTGTGCGCCCGGATCAGGCAGACCGCGATGCCGATGACGAGGAGTGCGGTGAGACCGAAGCCGGCGTTGATGGCGAGGTGCTCGGCCGGGCTCGACAGCTCGCGGCCGAGCCTGAGGTCGAAGAAACCGGTCAGCACCAGCATGGCGAGGATGGCGCCGATGGCGAGCCAGACCGGCCAGGCGCTCCGGCCGGGCGAGATGCGCAGGCCCGCCAGCAGCAGCGCACCGATGGCCCCCACCGACGCCGCCTCGGTCGGCGTGGCGATGCCGCCCAGGATCGAGCCCAGGACGGCAATGATGAGCAGCAGCGGCGGCAGCAGGATGAGCAGCAGGCGGCCCATGGGCAGCCGCTCCGTGGAAGGCGGCAAAGCCGGGGCGAGATCGGGGCGGCGCCAGGCCGTGAACAGGATGTAGGCGATATAGAGTGCCACGAGGACGAGCCCGGGCAGGATGGCAGCGGCGAACACCTCGCCGACGCTGATCGTCTTGATCGAGAAGAGGCCCTGGGCGTACTGCGCCTGCTGGTAGCTGGTCGACATGACGTCGGCGAGGATGATCAGCATGGTCGATGGCGGGATGATCTGGCCGAGCGTCCCGGCGGTGACGACCGTGCCCGCGGCCAGGCCGCGGTCGTAGCCGACGCGCAGCATGGCCGGCAGCGCTATCAGCCCCATGGTCACGACCGTGGCGCCGACGATGCCGGTAGACGCGGCGAGCAACGCGCCGACGACGACCACCGAGACGGCGAGCCCGCCGCGCAAGCTGCCGAACAGCCGGCCCATCTCGGTCAACAGGTCCTCGGCGATGCGCGAGCGCTCGAGAATGGTGCCCATCAGCACGAAGAGCGGGATGGCGATCAGCACCTGGTTGGTCATCACCCCGAAGATGCGCTGCGCCAATGCCCGCAGCAGCGTCAGATCGAAGACGCCCATGGCGAAGCCGAGAAAGGCGAACAGCACACCGAGGCCAGCGATCAGGAAGGCCACGGGATAGCCGGTCAGGATGACGAGGCAGAGCGCCGCCAACATCAAGAGATCGAGGCTCTCGGCGATCATCCGCCCGCGGTCCCGCGCAAGCGGGCGAGCGAGCGCAACGCCAGGCTCGCCCCTTGGATCAGCAGCAGCAGCGCGAAGGCCGGGATCAGGGTCTTGAGCAGATATGCCGCCGGGATGCCGCCGACCGACAACGATCCTTCGCGGATCGCCCAGCTGTTCGCCGTGAACCGCCAGGTGAACCAGAGGATGACGAGGCAGGTGGGCAGCAGAAAGATCAGCGTGCCGAGGAGATCGACCACCGCCTTGCCGCGCTCGCCGAGGCTGCCATAGATGATGTCGACCCGGACATGGCCGTCGATCAGGAGCGTGTAGCCGGCGGCCAGCATGAACAGGGCCGCATGCAGATAGAGAACCGTCTCGGTCCCCCAGATGTAGCTCGTGCCGAACATGTAGCGCAGCACGACCACCGCGAACTGGGCGAGGAGCAGCAAGAGCGCCAGCCACCGCACGACCCGCCCGACCCAGGCATTGACCTGGTCGAGCGTATCGGCGGCGGTCTCTAAGGTCATCGCCGCGGCACTCTCACCACGGGACCACTGCCGTTTGCTCTTGCGTTCATCGTCGACCCGGACATCCATCCGTTTGACCGTGATCGAGCCGCCCTGACAAGGCCCCATCTCCGATGGATCGAAGGACGAAGATGAGCGAACGGCCAACCTTCCGGCTGCAGCCGGGCCTGCCTGAGGCGGCGCGTGGCGATGCCGCCCGGCTTTTCTGGCGAGCCTTTGCCGACAAGCTCGGCCGCGTCATGGGACCGGAGGCAACGGCCTTGCGCTTCCTCGAGCGGGTCATGGATGGCGGCCATGCAATCAGCGCTGTCGATCCCGCCGGCCGATTGCTCGGCATCGCCGGCTTCAAGACGGCAGACGGCGCCTTCGTCGACGGCGGCCTGCGCGACCTCGCCGCCTGCTATGGTTGGCTCGGCACGGCCTGGCGGGCACCGCTCCTGCAGCTGCTAGAGCGCGACGTCGAACCGGGATCGCTCTTGATGGACGGCATCTTCGTGAACGAGAACGCGCGCGGCCAAGGCGTCGGCTCGGCGCTGCTCGATGCCATCCGGGAGGTCGCCCAGGCCCGTGGCCTCGAGAGCGTCCGCCTCGACGTCATCGACACCAACCCGCGAGCGCGAGCCCTCTACGAACGCAAGGGCTTCGCGCCGACGGCCAGCACCGATATCGGGCCGCTCCGCCACCTGTTCGGCTTCAGTCAGTCGACGACGATGGTGCTGAAGCTCTAGCGGGCTGCCTGGCTCAGCCGTAGCTGTAGTCGAGCGCCCGCGCGTTCATCTGGCCATTGTCGGCGTAGACCATGTAGGCGGCGATCGAGGCACGGTAGGCCAGGAAGCTCTCGGTGATGCGCCGGACCAGCTCGTCCTCGTCGGCCGCCAGCTCGGCGATCACCTCGCCCGCGGCGTTGCCCATGGCCGCCATCACCTCCTGCGGCAGCTGGCGGACCATCACCCCGTGCTCCGAGACGAGCTGCGGCAGGCTCTGCGCGCTCTTGGTCGAGTACTCGGTGAGCACGTCGTTGTAGAGCGACTTGCACGCGGTCTCGACGGCGAGCTTGAGATCGTCCGGCAAGGCTTCCCAGACGCCCATGTTGACGGCGCATTCCTCGGCCGAGGAGGGCTCGCCGACGCCGGGCCAGTAGTAGTTCTTGGCGACCTGGTAGAAGCCCAGCGCCGAATCGGTCCAGGGACCGATGAACTCGCCGGCATCGATGGTCCCGGACTGCAGCGCCTGGAACATGTCGCCGCCGCCCATCGCCTGCACCGCCATGCCGAGCTTCGAGCACATCTCCGACGCCAGGCCAGTCGTGCGAAAGCGCAAACCCTGCAGATCGTCGACCGAGGTGATCTCGTTCTTGAACCAGCCACCCCATTGCGGCCCGCTATTGCCACAGAGGAAGGGCTTCAGGCCAAAGCGGCCGTACATCTCGTCGTAGAGCGCCTGGCCGCCGCCATGCGTCAGCCAGCCGACCTGCTCGGTGGCGAGCAGGCCAAACGGCTGCGAGCCGAAGAGCAGGATGCCCTTGGATTTCGAGCCCCAATAGGCGGGCACGGCATGATAGAGCTCGGCGGTGCCTTCCGAGACCGCGTCGAACACCTGGTTGCCCGGCACGATCTCGCCCGTGGCGAAGAGCTCGACCTCGATCCGCCCGCCGGAGAGCGCGGTGATGCGGTCGGCCAGCATCTGCGCCGCGACGCCCGGTCCGGGCAGGTTCTTCGGCCAGGCCGTCACCATCTTCCAGCGCAGCACGTCTTGGGCGATGGCCGGCTTGGGAAAGCTCGACGCGGCGGCGCTCGCCCCGGCACCGATCGCTGCACCACCGGCGATGACCGCGCGGCGCTTCAGGCTCTTCGTCATGGCTGCTCCTCCAACGTGATGTCTGCCCTCTTCTGCTGCATCGTGGCGCAAGACCGCCGGCGGATAAAGCACAGAGATGGCATGTTGGATGAGGGGCGGTGCTAGCGACCGGCGGCCGGTGCCTCGAGCCGGCTGGCCAGACGCTCGAGCCAGACGAACGGCGAGCTCTCGCGGTCGGCATCGGCATGCGCCAAATCGGTCGCCAGGCGCTCGAGGCCGCGCCGGCCATGCGCCTCCTTCAAGGCGGCGCGCAGCCATTGCCGGCTCTGGGCGAAGCGTCGCTCCGCCTCGCCACCCCTTGCCCGCTCATGATCGGCATGGGCAGTGATCGCCTGGGCCAGCGCCTCGACCCCCTCGCCGGTCAGCGCGGAGAGGCGCAGCACCGGCGGCCGCCAGGCATCGGCCCTGGCGGCGGCATGGCGCAGTGCCGCCTCGACCTCGCCCTGGGCACGGGCCGCCACCTCGCCGAGATCGGCCTTGCCGATGACCACGATGTCGGGGATCTCGACGATCCCGGCCTTGATGAACTGCAGGCTGTCGCCGGAGGCCGGCTGGATGACCAGGACGACGCTGTCGGCGAGCTCACCGATCTCGGTCTCCGACTGGCCGACGCCCACGGTCTCGACGATGACGATGTCGAAGAGGGCGCGGAGCACCACCATCAACGCGACGCAGGCATCGGCGAGCCCGCCCAGCCGATCGCCGGCGGCGAGCGAGCGGACGAAGCAGCCGGGATCGTCGGGGTCGAGCTCGAGCCGGGTGCGATCGCCCAGCAGGGCACCGCGCGTGCGCCGCGAGGACGGATCCACGGCCAGTACTGCCACGGTCGAGCCGGCATCGCGATAATGCCGGATCAGCCGCGACAGCAGCGACGACTTGCCGACCCCGGGCGGCCCGGTGAGGCCCACCACCCGCCCCATGGCGGAGCCGTAGGCCTCGTCGAGCAGCTTCCTCTGCCCGGCTCTGCCGGCCTCGCTCTCGAGGCCGGCCAGAGTCCGCGCCAGGACCGTCTTGCCACCCCGGCGGAGCGCCGCCAGGTCGACAGCAGGGTTCACGCCTCGCGGATCACCGCCTGGGCGGCTGCGAGGCGGGCGATCGGCACCCGGTAGGGCGAGCAGGAGACGTAGTCGAGCCCCTGCCGGTGGCAGAACTCGACCGAGGCCGGATCACCGCCGTGCTCACCACAAATGCCGAGCTTGATATCCGGCCGGGTCTCGCGGCCGCGCTCGGCGGCGATCTTCACGAGCTCGCCGACACCGTCCTGGTCGAGCGAGCTGAAGGGGTCGGAGGCGAAGATCTCTTCCGCAAGATAGGTCTCGAGGAAGCTGCCGGCGTCGTCCCGGCTGAGGCCCAGCGCCATCTGGGTCAGGTCGTTGGTGCCGAAGCTGAAGAACTGCGCATGCTCGGCGATCTCCCGCGCCCTGAGTGCTGCACGCGGCAGCTCGATCATCGAGCCGACCTCATAGTGCAGCTCCTGGCCACGCTCCTTGGCGACTTCCGCGGCGACCGCGTCGATCCGCTTCTTGATGATGGAGAGCTCCTTGGAGCTGCAGACGAGCGGGATCATCACCTCGGGCGTCACCGTCTCGCCCGACTTGTCGTGGACGACCAACGCCGCCTCGAAGATCGCGCGCGCCTGCATCTCGTAGATCTCGGGATAGAGGACGCCGAGGCGGCATCCCCTGAGCCCGAGCATCGGGTTGGCCTCGCGCAGCTCGGCTACCCGGCGCTTTACGATCTTGATGTCGACACCGGTGGCGGCGGCCACGGCCTCGTCCTCGGTGCCACCATGCGGCAGGAACTCGTGCAACGGCGGATCGAGCAGCCTGATCGTCACCGGCAGGCCCTTCATGATCTCGAACAGCTCGACGAAGTCGTCACGCTGCATCGGCGCGATCTTGGCCAGCGCCGCCTTGCGACCCTCGACATCCGAGCTGAGGATCATCTCGCGCATGGCAAGGATGCGGTCCTCCTGGAAGAACATGTGCTCGGTTCGGCAGAGCCCAATGCCTTGGGCGCCGAAGCCCAGTGCGGCGCGCGCGTCGAGCGGTGTCTCGGCGTTGGTGCGCACCTTGAGCCGCCGCTTCTTATCGGCCCAGTCCATCAGCGTTGCGAAATCGCCGGACAGCACCGGATCGACGGTCGGCACCTGGCCCAGCATGACGACGCCGGCGGCACCGTCGATGGTGATCCAGTCACCCTCCTTGAGCGTCCGGCCGTGCACCGTCACCGTGCGCTCGCTGTATGAGATCTGCAGATCGCCGGCACCGCAGATGCAGGCCTTGCCCATGCCACGAGCGACCACCGCCGCATGGCTCGTCATGCCACCGCGCGAGGTGAGGATGCCTCTGGCGGCATGCATGCCGTGAATGTCGTCGGGCGAGGTCTCGACCCGAACGAGCAACACCTGCTCACCGGCCTGGGTCCAGTTCACGGCGTCATCAGCCAGGAAGACGATTCGGCCCGATGCGGCGCCCGGCGAGGCCGGCAGCCCCTTGGTGATCACCTCGGTCGCTGCAGAGGGGTCGAGGGTCGGGTGAAGGAGCTGGTCGAGGGAGGATGGGTTGATCCGCAAGATCGCCTCGTCCTCGGTGATCAGCCCTTCCGCGGCCATGTCGACGGCGACCTTCAGCGCGGCCGGCGCCGTGCGCTTGCCGTTGCGGGTCTGCAGAATGTAGAGCTTCGATTTCTGCACCGTGAACTCGATATCCTGCATGTCACGGTAGTGGCCCTCGAGCTTGTTGAAGACCTCGACCAGCTCGCCATAGGACGTCGGATACAGGTGCTCCAGCGAGGTGGCCTCGTCGTTGCCGCCAGCCGCCGCCATGGCCCGGCTCAAGGGCTGCGGCGTGCGAATGCCGGCGACGACGTCCTCGCCCTGGGCGTTGATCAGGAACTCGCCATAGACCGAGTTCTCGCCCGTCGACGGGTTGCGGGTGAAAGCGACACCGGTGGCGCAGTCATTGCCCATATTGCCGAACACCATGGCCTGAACGTTGACCGCGGTGCCCATCTCGCTCGAGATGTCGTGCAAGCGCCGGTAGGTCACCGCACGACCGACGTTCCACGAGCCGAACACGGCGCCGACAGCGCCCCAGAGCTGATCCATCGGATTATCGGGGAAGGCGCCGCCGGTGTCGCGCTTGACGATGGCCTTGTAGGTCTCGACCAGCTTGCGTAGCGCGTTGGCGTCGAGCTCGTTGTCGAAACGGACACCGGCCTCGGTCTTGGCCGCCTCGAGCGCCTCCTCGAAGTGGTAGTGGTCGACGTCCATGACGACGTCGCCATACATCTGGATGAAGCGACGGTAGCTGTCGTAGGCGAACCGTTCGTCCTGGGCTTCCTCGGCGAGACCGAGCACGGTCTGGTCGTTGAGACCGAGATTGAGCACCGTGTCCATCATGCCCGGCATCGAGAGTGGCGCGCCGGAGCGGACCGAGAACAGCAAGGGCCGCTTCAGGTCGCCGAACTTCATGCCCAGCTCGGCCTCGACCTTGGCGACCGCCTGCTTCACCTGATCCGCCAGGTCCGGCGGGTACTGCCGACCATTGGCGTAGAAATACGAGCAGACGTCAGTATTGATCGTGAACCCTGGCGGCACCGGTAGGCCCAAAGAGCACATCTCTGCGAGATTGGCCCCTTTGCCGCCGAGCAGCATTTTCATCTCGGCCGTGCCGTCAGCAGTCCCACCGCCAAAACCGTAGACCCACTTGGTCATTGCTGCGCTTCCCCTCATGCGTGATCACGTTGCTCGGACCGATCCTCGATCTTCGAGAAATCGGCAATGACTACCAAATCGCCGCGGAGTGTCTTCAACAATCGATGGCGGTTCTGACGCAAACGATCGTCGGGGACGTTTACCATCACCTCATCGAAGAAGCGATCGACAGGGGGACGCAGGTCGGCGAGCGCCTGCATGGCCCCGGTGAAGTCCTCGGCCGCAAGCAGCCCGCGCACCCGCGACTGGACCGTGGCGAACGCCTCGGCGAGCGCCTGCTCGACCGGCTCCACCAGCATGGCATGGTCGATCGGGCCGTCCGAGCCGCCCGCTTCGTCGGCCCGCACGATATTGGCGGCGCGACGATAGGCGGTGAGGAGATTGGCGCCGTCGGCGGTCTCCAGAAAACGCTGCAAGGCCTCCACCCGGGCCAGCACCCGCACCAGATCGAGGTCGTCGCCGGTGCCGAACACCGCCTCGATCAGGTCGTGCCGCACGCCACGCTCGCGTTGCTGCACCTTCAGTCGGTCGGCAATGAAGCCGCGCAGCTCGGCGCGAAGGCCATGCGGATCGACGGTGCGGAACCGCTCGCCATAGCCTGCCAGCGCCACCTCGGCCGCGGCCAGGAGGTCGAGCCTGAGGCCATTCTCGACGATCAATCGGATGATGCCGAGCGCCGCCCGACGCAGCGCGAACGGGTCCTTGGAGCCGGTCGGCCTGATGCCCGCGGCGAAGAAGCCCACCAGCGTGTCGAGCTTGTCGGCGAGCGCCACGGCCACGGAGGTGGTTGCGGCCGGGCAGGGCTCGCCGGGGCCGAGCGGCCGGTAGTGCTCGGCGATCGCAGCGGCAACCGGCGCCGGCTCGCTTTGAGCTCTGGCATAGTAGCCGCCCATGATGCCCTGCACTTCCGGGAACTCGCCCACCATGCCGGAGACGAGATCGGCCTTGGCGAGCCGCGCCGCCCGCTCGATCAGGAGCCGATCGGCGTCGGGCAGCCGGTCGGCAATGGCGACGGCCAGGGTTTCGAGCCGCTCGACCTTGTCGCGCATGCTGCCGAGTGCTGCGTGGAACACCATGGCGTCGAGCCTGGGCAGAAAGGCTTCGAGCGGCGTCCGCAGGTCCTGCTCCCAGAAGAACTTGGCGTCCCACAGACGCGCGCGCAGCACCCGCTCATTGCCAGCTATGATGGCCTTGCCGCCGTCCGGCGCCTCGATATTGGCGACCGTCACGAAGTAGGGTGCCAGGGCACCCTCGCCGTCCTCGAGCGCCAGGTATTTCTGGTTCGCCCGCATGGTCGTGACCAGCACCTCGGGCGGGATGGTCATGAATTCATCGTCGATCCGACCGATCAGCGGCACCGGCCATTCGACCAGGCCCGCGATCTCGTCGAGCAGCGCCGGATCTGACCGCAGCCGACAGCCGACGGATGTGGCGAGCCGCGTCGCTGCCGTCTCGATCGCGTCGCGTCGTTCCGCCGCATCGAGCATGACGCGCGCCGAGCCGAGCTTTGCCGTGTAGTCGGCGTGATCGCGGACCTCGATCGCGTCGGGCGCCATGAAGCGATGCCCGAAGGTCCGATTGCCGCTGGTGATCCCGGCGAAGCTGAAGGGCACGACCTCGCCATCGAACAGGCAGAGGATCGATTGCAGGGGCCGAACCCAGCGCGCCTCACCATCCGCCCAGCGCATCGACTTGGGCCAGGGAAACTGTGCCAGGATCTCGGGCAACGCCTCGGCCAGGACCGCCGCTGTCGGGCGCCCCTTCTCGACGAAGGTGGCGGTCAGGAACCGGCCCTTCTTGTCCTCGATCTCGCCGAGCTCGACGTCGGTGGTGCCGAGGCTCCTGAGAAAGCCGTCGCGCGCCTTGGCCGGCGCATCGACGCGCGGCCCGCGCCGCTCGATTGTCTGGTCGGCGGAGCCGGCGGGCAGGTCGGTCACCGCAAAGACCAGCCGGCGGGGCGTCGCATAGCCATGCCGCTCGCCGGCGGGCACGATGCCGGCCTCCTTGAGCTTCGTCTCGACCAGCCGGCCGAGATGGCCGGCCGCATCCCGCTGCATCCTGGCGGGGATCTCCTCCGAGAAGAGCTCGAGCAGCAACTCAGCCACGGTTACGGCTCTCCAACCAGGCCTCGGCGCAGGCTTTGGCGAGGGCGCGGACCCGGCCGATATAGGCCTGCCGCTCGGTGACGCTGATGACGCCCCTGGCATCGAGCAGGTTGAAGCTGTGGCTCGCCTTCAGGCATTGGTCGTAGGCTGGCAGCGCCAGGCCGCGCTCGAGGATGCGCCCGCATTCGGCCTCGGCGTCGGCGAAGTGGCGAAACAGCGTCTCGGTATCGGCGATCTCGAAGTTCCAGGCCGAGTATTCCTGCTCGGCCTGCAGAAAGACGTCGCCGTAGCTGACGCCGGCGTCGTTGAACGCGAGGTCGTAAACGTTCTCGACGCCCTGGACGTACATGGCGAGCCGCTCGAGCCCATAGGTCAGCTCGCCCGAGACCGGCCGGCAGTCGATCCCGCCCACCTGCTGGAAATAGGTGAACTGGCTGACCTCCATGCCGTCGCACCAGACCTCCCAGCCGAGCCCCCAGGCACCGAGCGTCGGGCTCTCCCAGTCGTCCTCGACGAAGCGCAGATCGTGCAGATTGGGGTCGATGCCCAAGGCGTAGAGGCTCTCCAAATAGAGCGCCTGCAAGTCGGGCGGCGACGGCTTCAAGATCACCTGGAACTGGTAGTAGTGCTGCAGCCGGTTAGGATTCTGCCCGTAGCGCCCGTCGGTCGGCCGCCGCGACGGTTGCACGTAGGCGGCGCGCCATGGCTCGGGTCCGAGCGCGCGCAACGTGGTCGCTGGATGAAACGTTCCGGCACCCACTTCCATGTCGTAGGGCTGCAGCAGCAGACAGCCCTTGCGACCCCAGTAGGCCTGCAGCCTCTGGATCAGCTCTTGAAAGCTCGGTGCAGTCGCTGCCATCGCCTGTCCGGGGTATTTGCTGCAGCGCGGAACCTAATCTCCTGGGCCTTTAGGGGTCAAGCCGCCGCCCAGCGACAGGGCACTAGGTCGCGGCGGGCGACGGCTGCCGAAAGCGATGGTCGGGCGGCTTGCCTAGTGACCGGCCGCGCCAGCGCGTGCTAAACGCTGATCAATGTTCGATGTGCTGAACAATTGTTGCGGGTGGTCCAGGCCGCGTCGCTGCAACAGGGAGCTAGAGCTTGGTCGACCAAATGCGTGCTGCCACCGATGGACGGTGGCGCTGAGATGACATCAGTCGCCGCTACCCAGCCGCGCATCGCCGACGAGATCAAGACGACCACCTGCTACATGTGCGCCTGCCGCTGCGGCATCCGGGTGCACATGCTGAACGGCGAGATCCGCTACATCGACGGCAATCCCGACCACCCGGTCAACCGCGGCGTGCTCTGCGCCAAGGGCTCGGCCGGGATCATGCACCATTTGTCCCCGGCGCGCCTGACCAAGCCGCTGAAGCGGGTCGGCGAGCGTGGTGCCGGCGCGTTTCAGGAGATCGAGTGGGAGGAGGCGCTGGGCCTTGCCACCGAGTGGCTGGGCGAGGTTCGCAAGTCCGATCCAAGGAAGCTCGCCTTCTTCACCGGCCGCGACCAGAGCCAGGGTCTCACCGGCTTCTGGGCCAGCCAGTTCGGCACCTGCAACTACGCGGCGCATGGCGGGTTCTGCTCGGTCAACATGGCGGCCGGCGGCCTCTACAGCATCGGCGGCAGCTTTTGGGAGTTCGGCGAGCCGGATTTCGAGCACGCCCGCTACTTCCTGATCTTCGGCGTCGCCGAGGACCATGACAGCAATCCCCTGAAGCTCGGCATGGCGGAGCTCAAGGAGCGCGGTGCGAAGATCGTCTCGGTCAACCCGATCCGCACCGGTTACTCGGCCATTGCCGACGAATGGGTGGGCATCCGCCCCGGCACCGACGGGCTCTTCGTCATGAGTCTGATCCACGAGCTCTTGAACGCCGGGCGGATCGACCTCGACTACCTGACCCGCTGGACCAACGCCGCCTGGCTGGTGATCGACGCACCAGGTGATGCCGATGACGGGCTGGTCGCCCGCGATGCCGACGGCCGCCCGCTGGTCGCCGTGCGCGGCACCCAGAGGATCGAGCCGGCGGGGCCGGGCGTGAAGCCGGCGCTGCACGGCAAGGTCGCGCTCGCGGATGGCCGCCATGCCGCGCCGGTGCTCGAGCTGCTGGCCGGCCGCTACACCAGCGCCGAGTACGCACCCGATGCCGTGGCCGAGCGCTGCGGCATCCCCGCCGCCACCATTCGCCGGATCGCCGCCGAGTTGGCGGCTGCCGCCTTCGACGAGCCCGTCGTCATCGACCAGCCCTGGACCGACGTCCACGGCCAGCGCCACGAGCAGATGATCGGCAGGCCCGTGGCGATGCACGCCATGCGGGGCATCTCGGCGCATTCCAACGGCTTTCACACCTGCCGCGCCATCCATCTCTTGCAGATGCTGCTCGGCACGATCGACACGCCCGGCGGCTTTCGCTTCAAGGCCCCCTTCCCCAAGCCCATCCCGCCGGGGCCGCAGCCGGCCGGCCGGCCCGACCAGATCACCCCGGGCAGTCCCATGGCCGGCGCACCGCTGGGCTTCCCCCGCGGGCCCGACGACCTGATCGTCGAGCCCGATGGCACGCCCAGGCGCATCGACAAGGCCTTCTCCTGGGACGCGCCCGTTGCCGCGCACGGGATGATGCACAGCGTCATCGGCAATGCCTTCCGCGGCGATCCCTACGAAATCGACGTGCTCTTCATGTACATGGCGAACATGGCCTGGAACTCGGCCATGAACAGTGACGAGACGGCGTCCTGGCTCAGCGCCAAGAAGCCCGACGGCAGCTACGTCATCCCCAAGATCATCTACGCCGATGCCTTCGCGTCGGAGACCGTCGCCTATGCCGACCTGATCCTGCCCGACACCACCTTTCTCGAGCGGCACGACTGCATCTCGCTGCTCGACCGGCCGATCGGCTCGGCGGATGCCGTGGCCGATTCGATCCGCCAGCCGGTCGCCGAGCCCGACCGCGACGTGCGCCCGTTCCAGGACGTGCTGATCGACATCGGCGCCAGGCTGGGCCTCCCTGCCTTCACCGCCGAGGACGGCAGCCCGCGCTTTCCCGGCGGCTATCCGGACTACATGGTCAACCACGAGCGCAAGCCCGGCATCGGCCCGCTGGCCGGCTGGCGCGGCCCGAACGGCGACCAGCACGGCCAGGGGGCGCCCAACCCCGACCAGCTCGAGCGCTACAAGGCGAACGGCTGCTTCTTCAGCCAGCCGATCCCTGACGAGGCCCGCTACTTCAAGCACGTCAACCGGGCCTATCTCGACTTCGCCAAGCAGATGGGGCTGATCGACGGCACCGCACCGATCATCCTGCAGCTCTACAGCGAGCCCCTGCAGCGCTTTCGCCTGGCGGCCCGCGGGCACGGCGCCGTGCAGCCGCCGGACAGACAAGCGGCAACGGATCGAGACCTATTTCGATCCCCTGCCCTTCTGGTACCCGCCCTTCGACGAGGCGGCCGTGGCCGAGGACGCATTCCCGCTGCACGCCGTCACCCAGCGGCCGATGTTCATGTATCACAGCTGGGGCGGGCACAATCCCTGGCTGCGCCAGATCCTCAGCCGCAACGCCCTCTACCTCCATCACGCGACCGCCGCGTCGCTCGGCATCGCCGAGGGCGACAAGGTGGCTGTCACCAGCCGGCACGGCCGCGTCGTCGGCCGGGCCAAGCTGATGAGCGGCGTGCATCCCTCGACCGTGTGGACCTGGAACGCCATCGGCAAGCGCCAGGGCGCCTGGGGCCTCGAGGGTGCCACGCCCGAAGCCAAGGAGGGCTTCCTGCTCAACGCCCTGATCGACGACCTCCTGCCCGCCCGTGACGGCGGCTACCGCTACGCCAATGCCGATCCGGTCACCGGCCAGGCCGCCTGGTACGACCTCAAGGTCAAGGTGGAGAAGCTGGCCGAGGACGCACCGATGCCGCGCGCCGCGCCGCAAGGGCGGCTGCCGGGTGAGAAGCAATCCCCAGCCGTGCTCGCATACGCTGTGAAAGCCGAGAGATGACCAGCCTGCCTGCCAGCCCTTCGGCCCGGCGCATGGGCCTCGTCATCGACCTCGACACCTGCGTCGGCTGCCAGGCCTGCGTCGTCCACTGCAAGGAGTGGAACACCTCGAGCACCGCCTCGCCGCTCGCCGACACCGATCCTTATGGCCTCGAGCCGTCGGGTGCCTGGCTCAACCGCGTGCACGGCTTCGAGCTCGACGACAGCGATTCGGGCGCCAATGGGGCGGGCGGCTGCGGCAGCACCGTCCATTTCCCCCGCTCCTGCCTGCATTGCGAGAACGCTGCCTGCGTCACCGTCTGCCCGACCGGCGCCTCCTACAAGCGCGCCGAGGACGGCATCGTCCTGGTCGACGAGGACAAGTGCATCGGCTGCGGGCTCTGCGCCTGGGCCTGCCCCTATGGTGCCCGTGAGATGGACGGCGTCGCCAAGGTGATGAAGAAGTGCACGCTCTGCGTCGATCGGATCTACAACGAGCACCTGCCGGCAGAAGAGCGCGAGCCCGCCTGCGTGCGCACCTGTCCAGCCCGGGCGCGGCATTTCGGTGACCTGGGTGACCCGGACAGTGACGTCTCGAAGCTCGTCGCCGAGCGCGAGGGCGTGGCCTTGATGCCGGAGCTCGGCTATCGGCCGACCAACCGCTATTTGCCGCCCCGTCGTCAGCCGGCCGGCCAAGCGCCGAATGCGCCGGCGCTCAAGGCCCTGGAGCCCGCACCCGGCGGCTTTCTCGGCTGGCTCGATCGCGCGCTCAGCGACTGAGCCTTCCTCCCGTCAGGTCAACGCAACGTGCATCCAGCGCCCTCCATCATCCTCTTCACCACCGCCTCGGGCGCCGGCTACGGCCTCCTGGTCTTCGCGGCCCTGGCCGGGCTCCTCGGCCTCGTGCCGGTCACCTCGGCGAGCGGCCTCGCTTTGCTCCTGCCGGCGCTGCTGCTGGTGACCCTGGGCCTCTTCTCCTCGACCCTGCATCTCGGTCACCCCGAGCGCGCCTGGCGGGCGTTCAGCCAGTGGCGGTCGTCCTGGCTCTCGCGCGAGGGTGTGGTCGCGGTCATCACCTACCTGCCGGCGCTGGCACTCGCCTGGCACTGGATCATGGGCGAGCGTCTGGCACCACTGGCTGCCCTGGCCACCGTCGTTCTGGCTTTGCTCACCATCTACTGCACGGCCATGATCTACGCGTCGCTGAAGCCGATCCCGCGCTGGCATCACGGCCTGGTGCCCGCGGTCTATCTCGCTATGGGCCTCGCCAGCGGCGGCAGCATCGGCGTCGCCATTGCTGCTTGGCTGAGCGGCGGTGTGCCGCGGCCGTTGTTGCTGCTGGTGCTTCTCGTCATCGCTGGCGCCTGGCTGCTCAAATGGCGCTACTGGCAGTCGATCGGAAGTGCGAAACCGCTCGCCACCACGGCCGACGCCATCGGGCTTTCCGGGCGCGGCACCGCGCGCCTGCTCGAGGCGGCGCACACCGAGCGCAACTACCTGCTCGACGAGATGGGCTACCGCATCGGCCGCAAGCACAGCGCCAAGCTGCGCCGCCACGCGTTGCTGCTGGGCGCCATCGTGCCGGCCCTGGCACTGCTGCTGACGTTCGCCGCAGGCGCAGACGCCGCAGCCCGGCTGCTGCTGGCCGTTGGCGGCGCCTCGGCACTGCTCGGGATCCTGGTCGAGCGTTGGCTGTTCTTCGCCGAGGCCGAGCACACGGTCATGCTCTACTATGGCCGCGACGCAGTGTGACCCTGACCAACCGGGCCGCCCTGCGCTATCATATCCGAGGCTGAGGTCAGCCGGCGAAAGGACTTATGCAGGGGCGAATCCTCGTCTTTGGTGCGAGCGGCTATGTCGGGCGGCATCTCACCGCCCGGTTGCTGGCGCTCGGCCATTCGGTTCGGGCGGCCGCCCGGCGCCTGCCCGCGCTCGAGGCCGAGGCCTGGCAGGGCGCCGAGCTGGTCACCGCCGACGCGCTCGACCCGGCGAGCCTCGGACCAGCCCTCGATGGCGTCACCGTCGCCTACTACCTCGTCCATTCGATGGTGGCGGGCGGCGACTTTCCGGCCCGAGACCGCATCGCCGCTGCCAATTTCGCCGAGGCAGCGGCAAACGCCGGCCTGAAGCGGATCGTCTATCTGGGCGGCCTGGCACCGCACGCGCCCGATACCGTGCATCTGGCGTCACGGATCGAGACGGGCGACATCCTGCGGGCCGGACCGGTGCCGGTGACCGAGCTTCGCGCCGGGATCATCGTCGGCCCCGGCTCCGCGGCCTTCGAGGTGATGCGCGACCTCGTGGCGCATCTGCCGATCATGATCACGCCGCGCTGGATCTACTCGAAATCGCCGCCCTTGGCGCTCGACGAGCTGCTCGGCTACCTCATCGCCCTGCCCGACCAGCCAGACGCCGCGGGCCAGGTGCTCGAGGCCGGCGGGCCCGAGCGCTTCACCTACGGGGCGATGATGCGCGAGCTGGCGAGCCGGCTCGGCCGGCGGCAGCCCTGGATCATCCCGGTGCCACTCTTAACGCCGAATTTATCCAGCTATTGGCTAGCGCTCGTCACGGCAACTCCGGTGAACGTGGCGAGCGCTCTCATCACCGGGCTCAAGCACGATCTCGAGGCCGACGATCGCGAGCTGCGCCGCCTCGTGCCGGACCAGGAACGCATCAGCTTCGTCGACGCGATGGCCCGGGTGTTCGAGGCCGAGCAGCAGATCCATGCCACCGATCGCTGGCGCGAGGGGGCCTTCGAGCTGCGCGGCTTTCGCCACGATGTGAGCTTCTACGGCAAGGTCATGACCGTGGGCGCCGTGGCGCGTGTCCCACCGGCGGCACTCTGGCAGGTGCTGGAGCGGCTGGGTGACGAGCGCCACGGCTATTTCTTCCTCAACCCGGTTTGGCGGCTGCGCGCCTGGCTCGACCGCCTGCTCGGCGGGCACGACGGCGGCAAGCGACCGGCGGATCGGGCGCTGGCGCCGGGCACAAGGTTCGACTTCTGGCGGGTGCTGGCGGCAACGCCGGCGCGGCGACTGACCCTGGTCTCCTCGCTCAAGGCGCCGGGCGCCGGCGGCATGGAGTTCACGATCACACCAGAAGGCACGCCGGGCGGATCGGCGACCCGGCTGGAGGCGGCGATCCATTGGCACCCGGCCGGGTTCTGGGGCCTGCTCTACTGGTACGCGCTCTGGCTGCCCCACTGGGCGATGCTGCGCGGCATGGTGCGCACGATCTGCGCCGAGGCCGAGGCCGAGGCCGGCATGGTCGAAGGCCTGTAGCAGGATGCTAGAGGATCGACGCCAGCGCCTCGCGCAGATCGGGGTGGCGAAAGCGAAACCCGGCTTCCTGCAGCCGTGCCGAAGTGACTCGCTGACCGTCCAGGATCACCGTGGCCCCGTCACCGAAGATCTGCTCGATGATCATCGACGGCACCGGCAGACGTAACCGGCCACCGACCAGGCTGCCGAGCTCGCGCGAGAAGTTGGCCATCCGCACCGGGCTGGGTGCCGTGGCATTATAGGCGCCGCTCATCCTCGCGTCGCGAAGCGCCTGAATGATGACGTGGCAGGTGTCGTCGCGATGGATCCAGGAGATCCATTGCCGGCCCGAGCCGACCCTACCCCCTGTGAAGCGGCGAAAGGTCATGAGCGTCCCGCGAAAACGCGGTGTCATGGCGAGCGCGAAACCGTGCCGGATGATGACGGTGCGAATGCCCAGCGCCTCGGCGGCCGCAGCCTCCCTTTCCCAGATGATGCAGGTGCCGGACAGGTAGTCCTCGACGTCGAGCGGCTGGCTGGTCTCGTCGAAGCTGCCCCGGTCGCTGATGCCATAATAGCGGCAGGCCGAAGAGCTGACCAGGACGGGCGGGCGCGACTTCAAGCTGGCCAGCGCCTCGACCAGCGTTCGTGTGCCCGACTCACGGCTGTCGCGGATCGCCTGCTTGAAGGAGGGGGTCCAGCGGCCGGCGATCGGCGCGCCGGCCAGATGCACGACCCCAGCACAGCCCTCGAGCCGCTCGACCCACTCACCGAGCCTATCGGGGTCGTACTGCACCACCTCGACCGAGGGAAAGCGGCGCTTCGGAAAGACCGGCTTCGCCCGGGCAGCGCTTCGCGTCAGCGCCAGCACCGAGAAACCCTCCTCGCCGAGCATCTCGACGAGCCGGTTCCCGATAAAGCCGGTAGCCCCGGTCACCGCGATCGTTGGAGACGTCATGCCGAGTTTCCTCACTGTGGCGAGACTTTTTTCGGGTAGCGCGCCTGCTTCGAGTAGCACACCTTATTCGGGTAGCGCGCCGTCTGGCCTCGCTGTAGCGGCGCCCTCTCAGAGCAAATCGCCGGGCGGCTTGTCAACCGTGCCCAGGCGACCGGGTGCCGCGGCGCGAAGAGGTGCGGTCATCGTCCTGCGCGGTTATGGTTGTAATCATCCATCCTGCCCGAGCCGCCGCGAGACCCGCCATGCCTTTCGACCTCCATCAGTATCGTGCCTTCACCTTCAAGGCCGGCGGCAGTGCCGTGACCCGCGCCACGCCCGAGACGGTCTGGAGCGTGGTCAGCGAGATCGGCGGCGACAATCGCTATTTCGCCATGAATGCGCTCTGGACGGTGCGCGAGTGGATGGATGCCGCGGTCGGCGGGTCCGGGCTGAAGCATCGCCGGCCGGCCGGCGGCGAGCTGCGTCCGGGCGATCACATCGATAGCTGGGAGGTGCTGGTCGCCGAGCCGGCACACCGGCTGGCCCTCGTCTTCGGCATGAAGGCGCCGGGCCATGGCGTGCTCGAGTTCGTGATGGCCGGCATGGGTGGCGGCACGCGGCTCAGCGCCACCGCCTACTGGGAGCCGGACGGCGTGGCCGGCCTGCTCTATTGGCGCGCCATGCAGCCGGCGCATATCCTGCTCTTCCGCCGTCTGACCGCCGAGATCTGCCACCGTGCCGAAGCCAGACAAGCCGGCGACAAGAGGCGCCGAAGCGGTCGCGCCACCGCCGGTGCACGCAGCTGAGCGGCAGGAGCTCAGCCCGCTGATATGACCCAGCCGATGCAGAACAGCACCGCATAGAGCATCAAGAGCTTGCCGGTCTCGGCGAGGGCACCATTGAGCGCCGCCCCATCGGCGTCGCCCCAGACCGTACGGTTCACCGATGGCAATGCCAGCAGGGTCAAGAGCGGCAGCAGCATGCCGACACCGGCGACACCGCTGGCCAGGAAGACGAGCGGCGTCAGGCAGGCAACCACGACGCAGGTCGTGTACTCGAGCCGAGTGAAGCGCACGCCGAGCCGCACCGCGAGTGTTCGCTTGCCGGCCTTGGCATCGGTCTCGCGGTCGCGGAGATTGTTGACGGCGAGGATGGCGGCCGAGATCAGGCCCGGTCCGAGCCCCGCCACGATGGGGCGCCAATCGATGTCGAGGGCCTGGACGTAATAGGTGCCGGCGACAGCCACGGGTCCGAAGAAGAGCAGCACGAAGACGTCGCCGAGCCCCCGGTAGCCGAGCGGAAACGGCCCGCCCGTGTAGAGCAGGCCGCAGAGGATCGAGGCGACCCCGACCAGCACGATCGGCCAGCCGCCGCGCGCCGCGAGATAGAGCCCGACGAGCACGGCGAGCCCGAAGACGATGATGGTGGCCCGGCGCATCGCCTCCGGACGGACCAGCCCCGATTGAACCAGTCGCCGTGGTCCGATGCGTTCAGCGGTATCGGCGCCATTGACGAAATCGAAATAGTCGTTGGCGTAGTTGGTGCCGATCTGGATCAGGATAGCGCCGATCAGAGCGAAGACGGCCGCCTGCCAGTGACCCACGCCATCTGCATAGGCGAGCACGACGCCGATGAGCACCGGTGCCACCGATGCCGGCAGCGTCCGGGCCCGCGCCGCCGAGGCCCAAAGAGCGATCTGTGCGGCAAGCCGTTGGTCGCTCGAGCTTTGCAATTCTGCAGCGGCATCGGCAAGCCCGGCCGTCTGCGTGGTGGATTGATCATCCATCGCGCCTCGCTGTTCCTCAGTTCGCTTGGTTGGCTGCCGCCCAGGAAGCAATCTCGGGCGCAGACGCTTAGAGGAGCCTCGCCGGCATCGCAAGTCCGCACCAAGCCGCATAAGCCGTAGCGTTAGGATCACGACACCGCCCGCTCGCCTTTAGAAATGGACGGGCGGGCGAGCCAGGCAAGGCAGAGGCCACCTAACGCAAGAGCTGCCAGAAGCACGGTCCCGGGCAGCGAATGGCCGAAGGCCACAAGGTTGGGCAGCGCCAAGACCAGGGCCGCGAGCCTGAGCGGCCAACCGATCGGCCGGGCGATCCCGCCACTCAAGGCTGCGGTGACGAGCCCGATCGCAACCAGGCAGCGAAGGAACGCCAGCGCCACATCCGGCGCGTCACCAACCAGCACCAGTGCCGGCTGGGTGACGAAGGCCACCGGCACCACGTAGGCCGCGGCAGCCAGGGCGACCGCCTTGAACGAGGTTCGCCACGGATCGGCCTGGGCGACCGCAGCGGCGGCGAAGCTGGCGATGGCGATCGGCGGCGTGATCATCGACAGCATGCCGAAATAGAGCAAATAGAGGTGAGCGGCGATCGGCGGCGTGCCGAGCTCGACCAGCGCTGGTGCTGCAAGGGTCGAGAGCAGGACATAGACGCCCACGGTCGGCATGCCGAGCCCGAGCAGCAGCGCCAGTGCTGCCGCAAGCAGCAGCAGCATTGCCAGCATGCCACCGCTGAGCTGCAGCATCTGCAAGGTCAGCGCAAAGGCGAGCCCGGTGAGATTCAAGACGCCGACGATCAGCGCTGCAGCGGCAGCCAGGATCACGATATCGGCGATGACCGACGTGGCCTCGACGAGGCACCGCGCCGTCTGGCGCAGGCGTTCGACGACGCCATGCAGCGGCCAGGCCAGATGGCAGAGAACCAGCGCCAGCGTCGCGCTCAGGCCGGCCTGCTGCGGCGAGCGGGCCTCGACGAACAACAGATAGATGAGCACGCCGACCGGGATGAGGTAGCGCCAGGGTGCCGCCGGCAGGGCGAGCAACGGCACCGGTTCCGGGGCCAGCTCGGACCGTGTGCTGTGACGCCGTGCGTCGAAATCGACCGCGAGGAAGAGTGCTGCGTAGAAGAGCAGGCCCGGCAGCAGGGCGGCCAGCGCCACGTCGCGATAGGGCAGCTCGAGAAACTCGGCCATGAGGAAGGCCGAGGCGCCCATCAAAGGTGGCATGAGCTGGCCGCCGGTGGACGACACCGCCTCGACGGCGGCTGCCTCGTGCCGGGCATAGCCGGCGCGGCGCATCATCGGGATCGAGAGCGCGCCCACCGTCGTCACGTTGGCGACAGCACTGCCCGAGACGAGCCCGAACGCTGCCGAGCCCAGGACCGACGCCTTGGCAGCACCCCCGGGCGAGCCGCGCACCAGCTGCATCAATCGGTTGGTCAAGGCGAGGCCGGCACCGCACTGGTTGAGCAGTGCGCCGAAAAGGATGAACGGAGCGATGGTCACGGCCGCCACCTGCAGGAGGCGGGAGAGCAAGGCATTGGTATCGAGCGCTAGATAGACGATCAGCCGCTCCGGGCTCACCGACCGCGTCGCCAGCGCCGGCGGCAATTCCGGGCCGACCACCAGCGCCACCAGCACCAGCAGCAAGAGCAGGAGCGGCAGGAAGACGCCGGTGCGCCGGCGGACCGCCTCGAGCACGCCGGCGATCATCACGGCACCGATCGCCACGGCATGCGGCGGGGCGGTGGCAAGGTCGCGCTCGAGGCTCGGATAGCGGCTCGCCACCAGCAGGAAGGCCGCAAGCACCAAGCCTGCGAACATCGCGTTGGCGAGCAAGCCGAGCCGGCCGCGCGGCGCCGCCGGCGGCAGCAGGAGCGCTATGCCGACCGCGAGCCCAGCCGCCAGCGCCAGATACTGCTCGGTGTAGTAGACGAGGCCGAGCCGGCCACCGAGGTCGAGCACCCAGGCGACGAGCGCCAGCAGCAAGACCAGCTGCAGCCCGAATCGAGCCTTGGCAGCGCCGCGTTCGAGCTGCGCCGTCGAGGGGCTCAGCGCTCCGCCCAGGCGAGCACCGCTTGATGGTAGGGCACGCGCAGGCCCTGCTTGACCAACCGGTCGGTGGCAAGGCCGCGAAACGGCGGGAACGAGGCCGCGAGCTGCTCCGGATGCTCGGCGATGCCGGCGACGACGCGGTCGACGAGCTCCGGTGCCACTTCATTGCTGGTCATCAAGAGATTGTCGAAGGCGAGCACTGCGGCCGGGCCACTGACCCCGGCGAGCCCAGCCGCAGGCGGCACCGGTGCGACGTAGGCCTCGGCGAAGACCGCGCGCACCCGTTCGCGCGCCTCCTCGCTGTCGTCGAGCGGCAGCAACCGCAGCTTCACGCTGGCATCGACCTCGGCGACCTTGGCGGCGCCGACGGCGAAGAAGAACGCATCGACCCGACCGTCGACGAACTGCTCGGCGCCGGCGACGATGCTCGACACCGGCACCGGGGTGATGTCGTCGATGGAGAGACCGCCGCCGGCGAGCGCCGCGTCGAGGAGCGTGGCGATGGCGGCACTAGCGGAGAAGGTGGCGGTGACCCGCTTGCCGGCGAGGTCACGCATCGTCTCGATATCGCTGTCGGCGCGAACGAAGAGCCCGACCCGCAAGGGGTAGAGGGCAGCCGCGATGCGCAGGCTCTCGAGCGGACGATCGGCAAAGGCGCCGCTGCCGGCAAAGGCCTCGGCCGCCTCCAGCGCATTGGCGATGGCGAAGTCGAGCTCGCCGGCGTCGAGCAATGCCAACAGGGTCGATTCGCCAGAGCTCGGCTGGACCCGAGCCTCGACGTCCAGCTCCTCGACCAAGAGCTCGGCGATCGCCGAGCCGGTGCCGTAGCTGAGCGAGCCCGGCGCCATTGTGCCAATGCCGACGATCGCCGAGCTGGCACTGCTGTTGGCTGGCGCCGTGAACGCCATCAGGGCAACGACCAGCGAGCCCAGGAGCTTCCTCATGACGTTCGCTTTCCTGCAAGCAGCGTTGATACGCGAGAACTCCTAACGCAACTCCAAGGCCCGTGCCACCGATCTCAGCGCCGCACCGATGGCGTGGCCGAAAGAAACCATCGCGTTTATTTCACAAGACTTTCACAATCTTGAAGTTCTCAGGCGGGGGTCGTTGGGCTAACGTTTGCCGAGGTGAAGGGCAGGGCGAGAGAGGTGCAGGGAGAGTCGGATAAGGCGCTTGAAGGCGCATCAGAGCCGGTCGAGGGCCTCGCCGAAGCGACGGCCTCCTTCGATCCGCCGGTTGCGGCGGAGCTGCTCGGCGAGCAGCAGGCAGCAGGCGAGCCGGTGCGCGAGCATCCCGTGCCGATCGTCGCCATCGGCGCATCGGCCGGCGGGCTCGAGGCGATCGAGCAGTTCTTCTCGAGCATCACCGCACCCAGCCATTTCGCCTTTATCATCATCCAGCATCTGTCGCCCGACTTCAAAAGCCTGATGGTCGAGCTGCTGGCCAGGCGCACCCGGCTCAGCGTGCTGGCGGTCGAGGACGGCATGGCGCCTGCGGCCAACGCCATTCACCTGCTTCCGCCCGGCAAGACCATGACCATCGAGGCCGGGCTGCTCCGGCTCGCCGAATGCCGCGAGCGGGATGCCATGCATCACCTGATCGACGAGTTCTTCGTTTCACTCGCAAGCGATCGCGGCAGCGCTGCCACGGGCGTCGTGCTGTCCGGCAGTGGCCGGGACGGCAGCCGCGGTGCACGCGCCATCAGCCGCGCCGGCGGCCGGGTCCTCGTGCAATTGCCGGTGACCGCCAAGTTCTCGAGCATGCCACAGAGCGCCGTCGAGGCAGGCTGCACCGAGGAGGTGATGGCGCCCGCCGCGATGGCGCCAGCCTTGCTCTCAGCGGGACCAAGACCACCAGACGCGCAGGGCGGCCAGGAGAGCATCGCCTTGCCGCCGTTGCTGGTCGAGTGCCTCGATCGCTCGTTCGGCATCGATTTCTCCGAGTATCGCGACGACACCGTGCAGCGCCGCGTGCAGCGGCGGATGATGCTGCGCGGCTTCGACCAGCTCGACGCCTACACGGCCTTCGTCGTCGACGATCTCGACGAGCAGGAGGCGCTCTATCAGGACCTGCTGATCGGCGTCACCGCGTTCTTTCGCGACGTCGACGCGTTCGAGGCCATTGAGCTGGAGGTGGCGCCGGAGCTCGCCATGCGCCTCGACGATGGCGAGGAGGTCAGGGTCTGGGTGCCGGCCTGTGCCACCGGCGAGGAAGCCTATTCGATCGCGATCATGATCTTGGCCCAGTGCAGCAAGCCGCTCGAGACAGCACCGCTCAAGATCTTCGCCACCGACGTCCACCGCCGATCGCTGGCCGTTGCCGGCGCCGGCTTCTATAGCGAGGAGTCGGTCGGCAACGTCCGCAATGACTGGCTGCATCGCTTCTTCACCAGACGCGGCAGCTTCTACCAGGTCATCCCGGCCGTGCGTCGGACGATCCTCTGCAGCCCGCACGACCTGCTGCGCGACCGACCCTTCACCAAGCTGCAGCTGATCAGCTGCCGCAGTCTGCTGATCCATCTGCAAAGCGAGGCGCAGGCGCGGGTTCTCGACACCTTTGCCGCCGCCATCGAGCCGGACGGGCATCTGCTCCTCGGACCCGGCGAGAGCGCCTCGAGCCATGCAGCGGCCTTCGCGACGGTGCAGCGTGACGCGCGGCTCTTCCGCCGTCGGTCCGACGCAGCCACCATCGAGCGCCGCAGCGTGGTGGCCGCAGCACTGCCCGCACCGACCCGCGAGCTGACCGTCTCCGGCGGCCGGACGGTGCCGCCGCGCGAGCGACGCGACCAGCGGCTGACCGCCGCGCACCAGCTGCTGCTCGATCGCTACGTGCCGCCGAGCCTGCTGATCGACGAGAACGGCCATGTGGTGCATTGCTTCGGTGATGCTGATCCCTATCTCGAAGTGCCGCGTGGTCGGCCCAGCCCTGCTGTCCTCGACATGGTCAAGGACGCGCTTCGAGACCCACTGTCCTCGGCCATCGACCGCGTGAGGCGAACCGGCCAGCCGACCACGCTCACCCGGTTGCCGCTGGCCAGGAGCGCCGAGCCACCACTGCTGCAACGTCTGGTCGTCGAGGTGCCGGATGGCCAGCCGGAGGCCCAGCCCTGCCTCCTCGTCAGCTTCGACAACCGATCGAGCGCCGGCGGGCTGTCGGCGCCGGCAGCTCCGGACGACCAGGCCCAGACCCGGATCGACGAGCTCGAGCGTGAGCTGGGCGAGAGCGAGGCGAGCTTGCAGGCGACGATCGCGGAGCTGCGGCAGCGCGACGCTGCGCTCGAGGCCGCGCTCGGCCACCTCGTGGCGGCCATGCCCGAGGCCGTGGCGATCGCTCGTCAGGCAGCAACCGACAGCCAGCCGCAGGTGGTCGCCGCCAATGCGCCAATGGCCGAAGCGGCACGCGCCGCCGGGCTGGCAATGCCGCTCAAAGGCACATCGCTGGCATCGCTGCTGTCTGGCTTTCTCGGTGCCACCGAACACTCGGATCTCACTGCAACCCTCGCCAGCTCGTCGGCTGATGATCGAACGACCCGGCTCTGGTCATTGGCCGGCTGGCCAGGCGCTGAGCGCCGAGACTGTCCCGATCGAGAGCAACGTCCGGATGATCGTGCTCCGCCTCGGGCCGCGGTCCGCCCTTTCCAGCGATGCCGCCACGGCCTAGTTAGCGATCGGGCCGGCTGGTCGGCGCGCCGGGCAGGCTCGCAGCGGCGACCGACCATTGCCCAGACGCGAGGCCATTGCGCGGACAGATTGCGCGGACAGAAGGACTAGCAGGCCCATGCAGCGACGGTTGATCGTCGGCATCACAGGTGCCTCCGGCGTGATTTATGGCGAGCGCCTGCTCCGGGCACTCGCCGCGCTCGACATCGAAACCCACCTCGTGCTGACCAAATCGGCGGCGCTGACGATCTCGTACGAGCTCGACCAGCCGGTCGAGGCGGTCAAGGCCTTGGCCAGCAAGGTTCATCCGATGAACGATGTCGGCGCCTCGATCGCGTCTGGATCCTACCGCACCGAGGGGATGATCATCGCCCCCTGCTCGATGCACACATTGGCCGCGATCGCCAACGGCGTTTGCGACAACCTGCTGACCCGTGCCGCCGATGTCGTCTTGAAGGAACGCCGCCGGCTGGTGATGCTGGTGCGCGAGACACCGCTGCATCTGGGCCATCTGCGCAATATGGTGGCGGTGACCGAGATGGGTGCGATCGTCAGCCCGCCCGTGCCCGCTTTCTACGCCAGGCCGAAGACGATCGATGCCCTGGTCGACCACACGGTCGGCCGCGCGCTCGACCTTTTCGGCATCGACAGCGGTGCCGTCACCCGCTGGCGTGCGGACGAGGCCTGAGCGCCCGGAAGCCTGCTCGTCCTGTGAGGAACGGCCAGCCCGGTGTATGATGCCGCGATTCATGCTTGCGAGCACCAAAACGGAGCGCGCCATGAGCCCGGCACAGCACAGTGCAGAGGACGATCCCCTGGCCGGCGTTACCGTGCTCGCCTGCCTCGATCCGGCGGAGCGCGGGCAGATCGCGCGGCATTGCCGGCTGTCCCGCTTCGCCGCCGGCGACTTCGTCATCGGCGAGCACCGGGAAGGCCAGGAAGTGGTGTTCGTCCTGGAGGGGCGGGTGCGGGTCGTCGGACGGACGGCTTCGGGACGGCTCGTCACCTTCGCCGAGATTGACGCTGGCGGCCATGTCGGCGAGCTGGCGGCGCTCGACGGTGGACCGCGCACCGCCGATGTCGAGGCGATCGAGCCCTGCCTTGTCGCCATCATGCCGCCCGGCGCGTTTCAGCAGATGCTCGAGACACACCCCAAGATCGCCTTGGCCTTCCTGCGCAATCTCGCCCGGGTGATCCGCGATGCCGATCTCAGGATCAGCGAGCTGAGCACGCTCGGCGCCGGCGAGCGGCTGGCGCGCGAGCTGCTGCGTCGTGCGCAACCGGCCGCAGCCGGCACGTCGCAGCTGATCGTCGAGCCGGTGCCGACGCAAGAGCAGCTGGCGAGCGTCACCGGTGCCACGCGCGAGACGGTTGCGCGCCTGCTCGGCCAGCTGCAGCAGGCGGGACTGACGCAGCGAACCGGTAGCCGGCTGACCATTCTGGACACCGACCAGCTGGCACAGCTCGCCGATGGTGAGCGGCCCATGGCCTGGCCGCGCGCCGCGCGCCCGCTGCGCTGAGAGCCCGCCGTCCAAGACCGAGGATCGTCGACGCACGAACCTGCGCGACCCGTGGCTTGAACCACTGGCAACGCGATCAACGATAGAGGCTGGGGAGAGAGGGTGAGGAAGTTTGGTGCGGTCGAGAGGACTCGAACCTCCACGGGCTAGGCCCACAGCGCCCTCAACGCTGCGCGTCTACCAGTTCCGCCACGACCGCATCGACCGAGGCTTCTAACGAATTGCGTGAGAAGCGCAAGGGGTTGTCAGCGGTGCGCCGGTGGGGAACAAGCGGGCCTCGGCGCTGGGGAACGCGTTGCGGCGACATAGTCGGGTGCGCATCGATTCGAGTGCCCCTTGAGCGGATCGGCGAACCGCGCGACGCTCTGTGTTTAACCATCAATACCGCCGCGATCGTGCAGCCATCAGATACGGAAAGAGCGTCATGCCTCCCGGCCTCAGCCAAGCGCCCTCGATTGCTGCAAACGATCGCGAGGGCGGTGCTTCCCTTGCGGCGGGCTCCCCTTCGACGGGTGCGCCGACCCGGCCCGGTGCTTCGACGGCACGGCTGGGCGAGCAGGCACCCAAGCGTCGCGCGGCGGTGATCGCTGTCGGCAATCTCAAAGGTGGCACCGGAAAGAGCACGATTGCCGTCAATCTCGGCTGCGCGCTGGCGGCGGACGGTCATTCATCGGTGGTGATCGACGCCGACCCGCAGCTCACCTCGACGCAATGGCTGCGCCGCCGCGAGTTGCCGGCAGCGCTCTATGAATCGCCGATCCGCGACGTCGCCGCGGTGCCCGCCTGGATCGGCGAGATCCACGAGATCGGCGCGCAGAAGGAATTCGTGATCATCGACCTGCCGGCGGTGCTGGGCGCAACGCTCGCGGCGTCGCTGCTCGTCGCCGATCTCGTCTTGATCCCGGCGGCGGCATCGGGCCTGGACCTCTCGGCCACCACCCGAACCCTGCATCGGGTCGCAAGAGCCGAGGAGGAGCGCCACGGCAGGCCGATCCCGGCTCTGGTCGTGCCGACCAGAATGCAAAGTGGCTGGTTTCAAGATGGCGGCTTGCGCCGCATGCGCATTCGCGTGCCGGCGAAACTGGCGCCGCCGATCCGCCATTCGCCGCTCTTTGCCGAATCGTTCGATGCCGCCGACTGGATCGGCGGCTATGCACCCCGCTCCGGGGCGCATCGCGATATCGTCCGGTTGGCCAAGGCCGTGCGGCGCGAGCTCGAAGACGCGGCTGCCACCAGGTCGACAGTCATGAAGCCGATGACGGCCGAGACCGGTGCCAGGCTCATCGCCTGATCGGCCCCCGATAGCGCCAGGCGCCTGCCAGCAAAGGCACCGGCGAGAGATTTGATCGCGGCATCAGCCTCGGATCTCGAAACACCGTGCCTGGATCAGTTGAGGTCAGGGCGGCACGCGAACGTGCCGGCCGGACTCAAAGCGAGTTCACATCTGCGACAGGCCGAAATTCTCGACGCCGATCCGGGCGATCAGCTCGAGCTCGGTCTTGTTCTGATCCTGGTGCTCCTCCTCCTCGGCGAGGATCGCGATGAACAGGTCGCGGGAGACGTAGTCATCATGCTGCTCGGCGATGCCGACCGCCTTGCGGTAGTGCTCGATGCCCTCGAGCTCCAGCCGCAGGTCGCACTCGATGACGTCCTTGAGGTCCTCGCCGATATAGAGCTTGCCGAGATCCTGCAGGTTGGGCAGGCCGCCGAGCAAGAGGATGCGCTGGATCAGCTTGTCCGCGTGCTGCATTTCCTCGATCGACTCGTCGTACTCGGCCTTGCCGCGCTTCTTGAAGCCCCAGTCCTCGAGCATCCTGGCGTGCAGGAAGTACTGATTGACTGCGGTGAGCTCGCCCCGCAGCGCTTTGTTGAGCGCGGCGATGACGTCTTTGTGGCCTTTCACGTCGGCTGGCATGATCTCTCCTGGTTGGTCGCTTGAGGGACCGATCGAGCGACAGCCGATCTAGGCCCCGAATTCCGACTATTCAATTAGGCGCCAGCGGCGCTCGAGCAACAGACTGGAGCTATTCTACGGCCGCCGGGGCGGCGTGGATTGGCTCCGGGCGCTGTGCGCCGGCGTCTGCCTGCGTCAGGCGCTCGCCACGCATCTCGTCGACGATCGATTGCATCGTCGAGACGCAAGCACCGCAACGCACACGGCAGTTCAGCCGGCGATAGACGCAGTCGGCGCGCCGCACGCTCGGATCGCCCGCAGCTTTACGGCAGTCCTTCTCGCGCAGCTCATTGCAGACGCAGACAATCATGTCACTTCCCTCGAAACCATCGCTGCGAAAGCATGAAGCGCACTCTCGGTCAACGCCGGAAACAGTAGGTCTGCCATGCAGCCACGGCATTGATCGCGATCGAGCGAGGGAATCACTCTCCCGTCGCTGTCGATGCAGGTCAGCTGCCGGCGGCCGGCGCTCGAACCGTGATGCCGCTGCGTTGCAGCAGCCACAGCAGCACCAGCGCCGGCAGTGCAAACAGCGTCGACGCCACGAAGAACATTTGCCAGCCCAGAGCATCGGCGAAGAAACCCGAGGACGGAACGATCACGAACTTGCCGAGCAACTGCATGAACGAGGTCAAGAGCGCATATTGCACGGCGGTGTAGTGAATGTTGCAGAGCGACGACAGGTAAGCGACGAAGACGGTGGTGCCGAGCCCACCCGACACGTTCTCGGCAAAGATCACGAGATGAAAGAGCACCATGTCGGCGCCGCGCAGCGACAGCAGCAGGAACATCAGGTTCGAGGCCGCCATCAGCAGTACCGAGATGGTGAGCGAACGGAGCAGGCCGACGCGAAACACCAAAATGCCGCCGAAAACCCCGCCAACCAACGTCATCCAGAGGCCGAACGTGCCGGAGACCCAGGCGATCTCGGCGCGGCTGAACCCAACATCGATGTAGAACGGGTTGGCCATCAAGGTCAGCAGCACATCGGACGCCTTGT
The DNA here is from genome assembly GCA_942491185.1 of uncultured Alphaproteobacteria bacterium. Lineage (GTDB taxonomy): Bacteria > Pseudomonadota > Alphaproteobacteria > Geminicoccales > Geminicoccaceae > SLRI01. The sequence continues at coordinate 155,246 of CALOAB010000005.1, forward strand.
AGAGCGAGATGAAGGCCAGGATCGTCACGGCGATGCCGAGCCCGTTGCGCTTGACGAAGTCGTAGAACGGCTCGATCACCGCGCGCCGCATCCACAGATGCGTCCGACTTTCCTCGGCGATCGGCACCAGCCCGAAATTGGCCTGGGCACGCCTGCTGAAATAGGTGAAGCCATAGAGCGTGATCAGCGCCAGGATCTCGATCCAAAAGCCGACGATGGTGAGCCAGAGCTCTGCCATGAAGGACGATGTCGCGAACGGCTCGGCACCCAAGGCACCCACCACCGTATTGCTCAGCCCGAGCAACACCGCCAGCAATGCCGCGGCGTGCAGCGATGGCAGGAAGGGCGACCAGGGGCCGATCGCGAACCAAAGCGTCTTGACGATCAGCCAGCCCATGGCGATGAGCGCAAAATTCTTGGCCTCGCCGAGGGCGCCCGGTGCCCGGTGGTAGAGTTGCCAGGCGAGCTTCATGCCGAGCCCGGCGACCACGACATTACCCAGCAGCACGATGCCCTGCGCCACCGTCCAGTCACCCGCGAGCGGCGAGACGATGCCGAACAGCGTCGAGGCTGGCTGCCAGACCCCATAGAACACGATGATCGCCAGCAAGAGCCCGCCAATGCCCTCGAAGGGCGCCAGCGCTGATCGCGGCGTTTGGCGGAGCAGCCGGTCCTCCTCGAGGACCTGCTGATCGATCAGCGCGGTCGAGGATTGCGCCGGCTCGGAAATCGAGAGCACCGTCCCGACACCGATCAGCACGAGCAGCGCCATGACCGTGTAGGCGCCCGACCAGCCGACAGCGTCGGCAAGCAGGAGCGCTCCGGCCGTTGCCACCCACATGGCGATGCGATAGCCGAGCACGATCACTCCGGCACCGGCACCGAGCTTGTCGGGGGGCAGGATCTCGACCCGATAGGCATCGATGACGATGTCCTGGCTGGCCGAGAAGAAGGCGACGAGCACAGCGAAGAACGCGGTCCACCAGAGATCAACGCCTGGAGCGGTCTGGCCGAGCGCGAAGATCGACGCGATGAGGCCGATCTGGCTCACCAGCATCCAGCCGCGCCTGCGACCGAGCAGCGTCGTGAACGGCGGCAGCGGCAGCCGATCCATCAACGGCGCCCAGGCGAACTTGAAGGTGTAGGGCGCGAATGCGAAGCCGAAGAGGCCGATGGCTGCCCGGGTGACGTCCTCCTCGCGCAGCCAAGTGCTGAGCGTGGACGCGATCAGCATGATCGGCAGACCGCTCGAGAAGCCCAGGAACAGCACACCGACGACCCGGGGATCGCGGTAGATGGCGAAGGAACTCAGCCAGCCCCGCACGCCGACCGTTTGTGACATGCCCGTCCATCCCCGTCGCAGGTTGCAGCAGCAGCGCTATAGCGATGGAAGGTCAGGGTTGCAAAGCCCCGTCGGCAAATCGCGCTTATCGTCTGCTCTTCGCCACCAAATCCAGCCGATTGCGGCGCAAAGCCCGGTCACGGCAACGCTCGCGGCAGCACACTAGCGACGCGCTCGCCGCCAGGGAAAGGTCGCCGCAGACGAGGCAAATGCTCGCCGCGGACGGATGCTCACGCGGCTCAGAAGAAGCGCTCTGGCACCCGCACGATATCTCCGGGCAGGACCGGCGTATCCGGCGTCACCACGACCTCTGGTGCATTACTGCCGCCGCGCTGCACGGTGATCCCATCCTCCTTCGCACGGAAGGTGAAGCCGCCAGCCAACGCTACGGCGTTCAGAACGGTCATGCCCGAGGCATAGGGGAACTGTCCGGCCTGATTGACCTCACCGAGGATGAAGAAGGGCCGGTAGTTCAAAACCTCGATGCTGACCTGCGGATCGACGAGATAGCCGTCGCGCAGCCGCTCCGCGATCCGCTCCTCGAGCTGCCGCGCGGTCAGGCCAACGGCATCCACGTTACCGATGAGCGGCATCGAGAAGGTACCGGTGCCGTCCACCTCGAATTCACCGGAAAGGTCCTCGTGGCGGAAGACGACAACGCGGAGCCGGTCCCCGCTGTCCATGGTGTAGGCGGGCGCTGCGAGCCGGGTTGCCTGAGCGCCAGCGTCGCCGCCTGCGGACGCCAGCTGCTGCGGACTGCCGCCACAAGCGGCAAGGGCAAGGCTCAGCCCGACCAGAATGCCGGACAACACTAGGCGACCACGCCCCATCATACTCACCTCTCAAACGCTCGCTCAACACAACGACTGATCAGCCTGCCGATCACAACCGTTGGCGATGCGGCTGATATCCACCCTTTAAGCCGCAAAGCCTAATTAAGAATTAACCCGGACAGCCGCAAGCGGCGTCCCGCCCACGAACTACGTTCATTGATCGACTAGAGCCGCGCCACGACACCAATCCGGAAGATGTTGCGCGTGTACTCGGCATCGTTATCGTCCGAGTCCCTTTTCGAGAAGTTATAGGTCGCATCGACCGACCAATTGCGGTTGATGAGATAGGAGATGCCGCCGCCAGCCCGAAACGTATGGTCTGTCCTCGACGTCTCCTGGAAGTCGCCGCGCTCGTAAGAGGTGCTGGCAGAGAGGACGATGTTCCGGCGAAGGTCGTGATCGACGCGGACGCCAATCACCTGGTTCAGCTCGCCTGAGGCTTGATCCCCCTCGAATACGACGGTTGATTCATCGATGGCCGAGCTACCGAAGAAATCGACGGTGGTGAGCTGGGTCGGCGTCCAGGTGATCCCGAGATTGGCGGCGAGGCCATTGGTGTCGTCGAAATCGTCGTCCTCGTAGGTCCGCCAACCGTAGCCGATCGACGCCTCGCCGACGATCAGTCTGTTGAAGTCGACCTCGACGCCGCCCAGCGCATCGATGCCGTTTGAGCTGTCGTCACTGCTGCCGCCTTCATCGTAGCGGACCAGATCGCCGTCGACCTGAGTGAACACGCTGATGCGCGGTGACACGATGTAGCCGGTGCGCAAACCCAGCCCGTATCTGTTGTAGTCACGGCCGGCATTGCTGACATCACCGGCACTTTCGTAGGCATAGCGCCGCGCGAAGGCCCTTGGTCGGAGGAAGATACGGTTGAACGTGTGTCGGTATCCGACAGTTGCGTCGTAGAGGTAATACTGGGTTACGTCCTGGACATCGGCCGTATCCGGGTCGCTGCGGTCGTCGTGCAGGCGGCTGATCGCGAGGCGACCATCGGCGCGACTGTTGCGCAAGACGTCGAGCGTCCCGGAGACCGCGCCACCGAAGTCCTGGTAGTTGCTGTCCGTTTCGCTCTCGAAAAAGCCGAATTCACCAAACGTGCTGACCGCCAAGGAGTGGTTCGACCACTGCGACTCTGCAGTTATTTCAGGGCGAACCGTGAAGATGAAATCATCGTCCGTATCGTTCTTGGTGGCAAAGACATTGTCATCGTAGGTCAATCCAGTGTCGATGCTGGGGAAAACCAGGAACGCACCCGCTCGAATACCAAGCGGCTCGTACGGATCGTCCTGCGCCAGGGCAAGGGTTGGAGCGAGCAAGGCCGCCGCGGCGACGACGCCTCCGATCAGCTTTGTCTTGGTCATCAGTGTACTCCGTGGGAAAGCCATCCGCCGTGCGATTCGAGCATTGCGCGCCTCAGGCGAAATCAAGCGAAGCGTCAAAGCCCAAACGGCACGAGCTTCAATCGGCGCCGACGACAGGCCCTCTCCCAGCAAGGCCGGCGGTCGACGGAATGCGTCCTCGTGGCGTATCAACCAGAGGTGGTCCTATCGAGTTTGCCCGAGCATGACAACCGGGATAGCCCGGCTTTTTCGAAGGACTGCCGCCATCGGCTTCGATCTCACGTTACTGTAGCGTCGTCGCCACGCATGGCTATGATGCGTACGCAACGTACGACCAATTTTCAACCTTAAGTTGAGGTCACCCTGCTCAAGCGTCTCTTCCAACGTCCGCCCCCACCGCTGATCGACCAGACACCAGTGATTGGCGGTCGTCCGCCTCGGGTGCCGGAGGGTATCCGCGTCTATGCCGTGGGCGATGTGCACGGACGAATCGACCTGGTCCGCCAGTTGGAGCAGCAGATCGTCGAGGACGCCGCGGCGCAGGCCGCAGCATGCCGCAATATCCTCGTCTACCTCGGCGACTATGTCGACCGGGGCTTCGACAGCCGGCAGGTGATCGAGCATCTGACCCTGGAGCCACCGGACGGGTTCGATCGCTATCTGCTGCTGGGCAATCACGACCTCTGGCTGCGCGCCTTCCTCGAAGGCGAGGCCGTAGGCGAGAGCTGGTTGCGCTTCGGCGGCGATGCGACGCTGCTCAGCTACGGCGTGTCGCTGGCCCTCGACCAGCCTGAAGAGACGCGCCTCGCCGCCGCCCAGGCGATGCTCGATGCCAAGATGCCGGCCAGCCATCGCGCGCTCCTCACCTCGCTCGAGCTGATGCTGCCGATGGGCGACTACCTGTTCTGCCATGCCGGCATCCGCCCCGGCGTGCCGCTGGACAAGCAGCTCGAGCAGGATCTCTTGTGGATCCGCGAGCCCTTCCTCAGCTCGGACGACGAGTGCGGCAAGATCATTGTGCATGGCCACACGGTCGAAGAAGTGCCGGTCGTGCGGCGCAACCGCATCGGCATCGATACCGGCGCCTGCTACAACGGCAACCTGACCAGCCTGGTGCTGGAAGGCGAGACCCGCCGCTTCATCGCCACCGGCATCGCCTGAGCACGCCGACATCGACATTCTTGCTGCAAAACGGTACCCGGCTATCGCTATCGCTACCTCCGATGGACCTGCTGCAGTATCAACGCCGATATGCTGTGACCTGACGCCCCTCGATCGTGCATACTTCCCGGTGTTTGCGTCTTCCGCCGATGGTCGAACGGGCCCGCTCGTCGGCCGGACTTGCGCTTGAAGGCGCCGAATTGCCAACCCGAAGCAATATGTCAATTCAAGGACCCCCAATGACTGGACCCAACCGCAGCTCCCATATCCTCGTCACCGGCGGTGCGGGCTATATCGGAAGCCATATCGTTCGCGACCTCGTGGCCGCGGGACATCGGGTCACCGTCTACGACAATCTCTACTCGGGGCACCGCTGGGCCGTGCCCGACGCAGAGCTCATCGAGGCGGATCTCGCCGACCGGGCACACCTGGACAGCGTCCTCGGCAAGAGCGGCTTCGACGCGGTGGTGCACTGTGCGGGCCACATCTGGGTCGGCGAATCGGTTGCCAAGCCCGGCAAGTACTATTTCAACAACACGTCGAACGCCTTCCACCTGTTCGACCTTTGCGCCCAGCACGGCGTCGCGAACGTCGTGTTCTCCTCGACCGCGGCCGTCTACGGCCAGCCGGACGTGGCACTGATCGACGAGGGCCAGCCACTGGCGCCGATCAATCCGTACGGCGCCTCGAAGATGATGGCCGAGCGAGCACTGCAGGACATCGCGGCTGCGAGCGGCCTGCGGTTCGCCATTCTGCGCTACTTCAACGTCGCCGGCGCGGACGCCGAGGCGCGCATCGGCGAAGCGACCCCGGACAACAGCCACCTGATCAAGGTGGCGCTGGAGACGGCGCTGGGCCGTCGGCCGGAAATGCAGGTCAATGGCACCGACTACCCGACCCCGGACGGCACCAATATTCGCGACTACGTGCATGTCGACGACCTCGCCGCAGCCCACGTCCTGGCACTCGACCACCTCGCGGCCGGCGGCGATTCGTGCATCGCCAACTGCGGTTACGGGCACGGCTACAGTGTTCGCGAGGTCCTCGACACGGTGGAGCGCGTGACCGGCCGAAAGCTGAATCTGCGGCATGGCCCCCGGCGGGCGGGCGACCCACCCGTTCTGGTCGCCGACAACCGACACATCCGCGAGCTCCTGGGCTGGACGCCGCAGCACGACGATCTCGAGCGGATCGTCGGCACGGCATGGCGCTTCGAGCAGGCGCTCGACGGCCTGCGCGGCGGTCTTGCGAAATCCGCCTGAAATTCTACCCTGCGGCGTGCTGCAAGCACAGCCGTGTGAGCTCGCTCCACCTGGGTGCAAGGAAGCGGAGGCTAGCCGGCCAGTGGCTTGCGGCGATCACCGTCGCACGGACACCAGATCATTCGCCCTCATCATCGCGTAACGCCTGCCGCTGACGTCTCCCGCCTCTGGCGAACGCTCCTCATCGCTTGCGCCCTGCTGGTCGCGGGTGTTGTCGGGGCGGCCGGCCAGAACGTCCCGTCGCCGGCTGGGCTGGCGTCCAGCAACGCGGCACCTGCCGAGCCGGCACCTGATTCACAAGCCGCCCTCGAGTCGCTGATACGATCGCTCGAGGACCCGCTGGAGCGGCAAGAGCTGCTCGCGGACCTGCGTCGGATGCGGGAAGCGCAGGGTGTCGAGCCGGGCATGACTGAGCCCGCCTTGCTCTCGACGACTGTCGTCGACGAGGTGACGGAGGAGCTTCGCCGCCGATCTGACTCGCTGCTCGAGCTCGGCATCGACATCCTCGAATCGACCGAGCAGCTGCCGGCCCTCGCCGACTGGCTCGTCGAGCAAGTGACCGACGAGCAACAGCGTACCCTCTGGCTGGTCGTCACGACCGCGCTTTTCGTCATCCTCGCCGTCGGGCTCATCGCCCGCAACCGGGTCTTGCGCTGGGCGCCGGCGATCGACACCGAGCATCTCTACAGCGGCCTCGCCTGGCGGTTCGGCATCGAGATCGCGGCGGCGCTGATGTTCGGCGTGCTGACCCTCGGCATGCTCTGGGTTTCACGCGTCGTGGCGACCACCTACGACATCGATCTATCCATTGTGACGGACGCGGCGCGGAGCCTCGGCCTCCTGCTCTTCGCGGCAATGCTCTGGCGCGCGATCCTGCGGCTGCTCTTCGGCGGCACGAAGACCGACGGACGGCTGCTGCATATCAGCGACCGGACGGCTCGCGTTGCCCGCGATGGGCTGCTGACGATCGGTCGCCTCGGATTTGTCGGCTTCGGCCTGCTCTACGCCTGCTTCCTCATCGGACTGCCGGAAGCACTCTACCTGTTTCTCGTCCACGTGCTCTATTTGGTCGTCGCCGTCGTTGCGATCGTCCTGGTCCTGCGGCTGCGCGAGACGGTTGCGGCTTCTATCCGCCGCTGGGCCGATGAGACCAGCGCCGCCTGGACACGTTTCGTGCCGGCGCGCTTTCTCGCGCGGACTTGGCACTATTTCGCGATCCTTTCGATTCTGCTGCACTACTTGGTCTGGGCGCTCAAGGTACCGGGGGGGCTCGTCTTTCTCAGCCGTGCAACACTGCTCAGCGTGGCGATCGTGGTCGTGGCGCGACTGGCAACGGTCGGCATCAACACGCTGTTTCCCAGTGACGCGCCGCCGCCGAGCGATGCAGACGATGCGCCGCCGAGCCCGCTGGACACGACCAATCGCTATGCCCGACCGGCGCGGCTGCTGTTTCGCGGCCTCGTTCTGGTGCTGGCGGTGGTCGCCATAGGCGCGGTCTGGAACACCGGCGTCGTCCAGTGGTTGATATCTGACATCGGCCTGACGGTGCTCGGCATCTTGGGGAAGCTCGCCCTGATCGCCGGGTTGACCGTCATCGCCTTCGAGGTGACACGGCACTTCGCGGGTCGCTTCATCAACGACAAGGACGCGCATGGCCAGCCGCTACACAACAACCGGACGCGAACGCTGGCCGGCATCATCGCGAATGGCCTCTACTTCGTCCTCGGCATGGCCGGCCTGTTCACCGCGCTCAGCCAGCTGGGCGTGGAGGCGGCGCCGCTGCTGGCTGGTGCCGGTGTCGTCGGGCTCGCCATCGGCTTCGGCAGCCAAGCGCTGGTCAAGGATTTGATCACCGGCCTTTTCATGCTGCTCGGCGACTTCCTCCGCATCGGCGATGTCGTCGACATCGCCGGCAAGGCAGGGGTCGTCGAAGGGATGTCGATGCGTACCATCACGCTTCGCAGCTACGACGGCAACGTCCACATCGTTCCCTACGGCTCGGTCGACGTGGTCACCAACATGACCAAGGAGTACTCCCACGCCGTGCTCGATATCGGCGTCGCCTACCGTGAGAGCACCGACGAGGTGATCCGCGTCATCCGTGAGATCGACGATCGCATGCGCAAGGAATGGCCGTATCGCCGGCTGATTCTCGAGCCGATCGACATCGCCGGCGTTGACAATCTCGACAACTCCGCTGTCGTCATCCGGATGCGCTCGAAGACGCGGCCCGGCGAGCAATGGGGCATCCGACGCGAGTTCTTGCGGCGCATAAAGGTCAAGTTCGACGAGCTCGGCATCGAGATCCCCTTCCCGCATCAGACGATCTACTGGGGCAGCGACAAGGCCGGCAAGGCGCCGCCACTGCGCATCGAGACGACGAGCCGGGAGCTGCGGCAGGCGGCAGCCGATGATGCGGAGGAAGCCGACGGATCCCTGCCTGCTCCGGGCGACGTCCAACCGGCCGGCCTTCGCCCGGAGCCGCCGACGAAGCTGGGCGATGCCGCCAGTTCCTCCACGGCCAACCCGGCGGTCGCCAAGCAGAGGCGGGCCGGCAGCGATTGATGGCCAATACCGCCACGCTCGAGCGCGTCGGCCGCGACCGCGTCAGGGCGCTCGGCCCGAGCGCTATCTGGGGCGCGATCTGGCTTGCCGTGATGCTGACTCTTGCCAGCTGCAGCGGCCGTGACTCGTCGCTCGAAGCGGATGACGAAAGCCAGTCCGGGCCACGAGTACCCTATTCGGTCGAGATAGAAGGTGCCGACACCGCCGCCGATCCGGGGCTCGCGGGCTTCCTGCGCAGCGCGTCGGACTCCGCGCAAAGCACCGATCGGCCACCGCCCAACGTTTTGATCCTGCGCAACCGCGCCGAGCGTGACGTCACCCAGCTCGAGGCGGCATTACGCTCCCGTGGTTTCTACGACGGCACGGTTGATTTTCGGATCGAGCAGGACGAGCGTGCCGAGCCAACGAACAGCGGTGGCCTGACCACCGAGATCAACACACTGCTCAGTGGTCCATCCACGCGAATCGTCTTTGCGGTCGACCCGGGGCAGATTTACGTTTTCGGCCAACGGTCGGTTCGGATCGACGGCGATCCTTCGGGCCTTACACCGCCGCGCCCGTCCGAGCTCGAGTTGAAGAAAGGCGCGCCGGCGCTGGCCGATACCGTTGTTGCCGCGGAGGACAATCTGCTCCGCTACGCTTGGCGCCGGGGTCACGCCATGGCGGAGATCGGCGACCGGCGCGCGGTGATCGACCCGGACACCCACACAATGGATGTCGAGCTCGCCATCCGCCCTGGCCCGCGGCTGCGCTTCGCCGAGCCCGTGGTGACCGGCGAGACCGATATTGACCCGGCCTTCCTCCAGCAGCGTCTGCTGATCGAGCCCGGCACCCGCTACGACAGCCGGGATGTCGAACGCGCACGCCGCCGGCTGGTCGACACCAATCTCTTCTCGACCGTCCGGGTCATCGAGGGGCCTGAGCCGAATGACGACGGCGACTGGCCAATCACCTTCGAGGTCACCGAGCGGCTGCCACGCACGATCGGCGCCGGCGTCGGCTATCGCAGCGAAGATGGTCCGATCCTCCGCACCTTTTGGGAACATCGCAACATTCTCGGCGCCGGCGAGCGGCTCAGGATCGAGGCCGAGACCAGCCAAGTTCTGCAGCGCCTCGAGGCCCAGTTGCTCAAACCGGACATCTTCATCCCCGACCTCGATCTGCTCGGCGGCGGCTCACTGCGCCGGGAGGAGACGGACGCCTTCGACAGCCTGTCGGCGCGCGCCAATATCGGCGTGGAGCGCCGCTTCAGCAGCCGTCTCACAGGCTCCACCGGTGTCGCCTACCGACTGTCCCGCGTGCAGGACAAGGAAGACGATGACGAGGACGAGGACTATTTTGGCCTGCTCTCGGTGCCGTTCGGCCTGCGCTACGACGCGAGCGACAACCTCCTCGATCCGACCACAGGCTTTCGCATCAGGACCGAGACGGCGCCCACCTGGGATACGCTCAATCCCTCAACCACCTACGTCAAGAACCGGATCGTCGGCACCCGCTACTTCCGTATCGAAAACGATCCCAGATTTGTCATTGGGCTGCGGGCCGCCGCCGGCGCCATCGTCGGCGCCTCGATCGGCGACATCCCGGCCGACGAGCGCTTCTATGCCGGCGGCGGCGGTTCGATCCGCGGCGTCCCCTTCCAAACGGCGGGGCCGCTCGATGGTGACACGCCGACGGGCGGCCGCTCGGTCCTCGAGGCCAGCATCGAGGCGCGCTACCAGCTGTTCGATAAGGTCGAAGGAGCCGTTTTTCTCGACGGCGGCAGCGCCTTCGAGGACGAGCTGCCGCAATTTGGCGAGGCCTGGCAGTTCGGCACCGGTGTCGGCCTCCGCTATCTGACACCGGTGGGCCCGATCCGCCTCGACGTCGCCGTGCCGGTCGATCGGCGCAAGGATGTCGACGACGCCTACCAGCTCTACATCTCGATCGGCCAAGCCTTCTGAACGCTGGAAACGCGGCGGCGGCCCGTTCGTTTTCTCCACGATCAGCACCCCATGGCATGAGTGTTGACCGCATGGCATACTGCCCGAGTAACGCCGCCGAGCGAAAGACCCCCGCATGCTGCGCAAGATCCTCCTCTCGATCCTGGCCATCCTGGCCGTCACCGTGCTGCTCTTCGGCACGGTGCTGGGGCTGGCGCAGACGCGCCTCGCCAAGGCGCAGATCTCAGGATTGGTCGAGGACAGCCTGACCAGCGACGGACAAACCGCCGAGGTTGACCAGCTCGAGGGTTTCCTGCCGTTCGACGTGCGGCTCGGCCGCTTCCGGCTCGCCGACGACACCGGTACCTGGCTCGAGGTCGACAATGCCCGGGTCAAGGTGAGCCCGACCCGCCTGCTCGCCGGCGAGATCCTGGTCGAGGAGGCCGGCGCCGAGCGCGTCGCCGTGCACCGCACGCCGGTGCTACCGGCGCAGCCCGAACCGCCGCCATCCGACGAGCCCTTCAGCCTGCCGGCACCGCCCGAGCTGCCGGAGAGCCTGCCGCGCGCCACGCTCGAGCGGCTCTATGTCGAGCGGATCGAGCTCGGCGAGGCGCTGATCGGCGAGGATGCGGTCTTCACGCTGGACGGCAACGCCACGACCGGCCCCGACGGCCGGAACGCCCAGGCCCGGCTCGACGTCACCCGCATCGACCAGGCAACGGCAGCGCTCGGCCTCGGCGCCTCGCTCGATCTCGCAGCCAAGACGGTCGGCCTCGAGCTCAGCGCAACCGAGACCGGCGGCCTGATGGCGGCGCTGACCGGCCAGCCGGATGCCGGCAATCTCGATCTCGACCTGACCGGTGGCGGGCCGCTCGACAACTGGCAGGCTGAGCTGCGCCTCGCCATCGAGCGCCTGGTCACCGCCGATGCCGATCTGGCGCTCGCCTATGCCGAAAACCCGTCGCTCGATCTGTCGCTCGACGTCGTGCCCGAGCCGGGCGCGCTGCCGGAGGATATCGCGGCCGTGCTCGGCGAGCGGCTCGAGCTCGAGCTCGCCGCCGGCCAGCGCGCGCCCGGCCAGTTCGGGCTCGATCGGCTGTCGCTGCAGAGCGGCATCGTCACCGCCAGCGGCCGGATCGAGGCACGGCTGGACCAGAACCGGCTGGAGGGCCGGGTCGAGGTCGTAGCCGATGATCTGGCGCGGGCGAGCGGGCTCGCCGGCCAGCCGCTCGACGGTCGGGTGACGCTCGGCCTTGATGCCGCGGGCACCTTCACCGAGCCACGCTTCCAGCTCAGCCTCGACGGCAGCGGCATCAGCGCCGGAGATCTCGGGCTCGATACCCTGTCTTTGGCGCTCGACGCCGACCTCCTCGGCCCCTTGAACGAGCCCTTCGCCGGTGCTGCCGTCGAGGGCACGGGCAGCATCACCGGGCTCACCCAGGCCGGCCAGCCCTTGCGGCCGGAGAACAGCCTGACCCTCGATCTCGCGGCCACGGTGCCGATGGAGGGCGAGGCGCGGGTCGAGCGACTGCGCCTGGCAGGCGAGCATGTCAGCCTCTCCGGTACGGCCGATGTGACGATGCCGGAGCTCGCCGGCACAGCACGGCTCGATGCCCAGGTGCCCTCGATCGAGGCGCTGCTGGCGGCACTCGGGCCGGATGCCCCGCCCGATCTCGCTGCCACAGGCGCGGTCGAGCTGGGGGCGGACATCACGCTCGCCGCCGAGCTGGAGCAGATCGGGGTCGATCTCGATCTGCGTGGCCAGGGGCTCGGCGGGCTTCCCGACCAGCTGGATCAGCTGATCGGCACCAGCCCCAGCGTCACCTCGACGGTCACGTTGCGCCCGGGCGAGAGCGTGCTGGTCGATGCGCTCGACGTTTCGACGGCAGCCCTGCAGCTGCAGGGCGACCTGGCCCTCGGGCTGGACGAGACCCAGTCCCTTAGCGGCCAGCTCCAGCTAGCGCCATTCGATCTGCAGACGATCGAGGGGCTGGTCGGCCAGCCCATCGGCGGCGTCGTGACGACCTCGGTGCAGCTCGGCGGCACGCTGCCGGAGCCCGGGCTCGACGCCGACCTGCGCATCGACAATCTGCTCGTCGCCGAGCGCAGCTTCGATCGGGTGTCGCTCACCGCCAATGCCGGCCAGGCCTCGGGGAGCTACGGCGGCACTGTGGCGCTCGGGGTCGAGCAGGCGGGCGAGCTGCTCCAGCTGAAGAGCGATTTCAGCCTCGACCAACCGCGCCTGACGCTGGCCAACCTGGCGCTGAGCGGGCCGTCGACAGAGCTCACCGGCGGCGCAGAGATCGATCTCGAGAGCCTGCTAGCGACGGGTGAGCTGGGCGGCGGGATCGGCGATCTGGCGGCGCTGCAGCCCTGGACTGGCCAGGAACTGCGCGGCTCCGTCGATCTCGATGCGACGTTCGATGCCGCCGGCGGCGCGCAGGATGCGCGTCTCGCCCTCTTCGTCGATGATCTGGGCGGTGATTTCGGCACGTTGCGCCGGGCCGAGATCGAGGCCGACGTCACCGACGTGATGGGCCGGCTCGGGGTCGATGCGACGGTGACGGCGAGCACCTTCGCCCAGCCCGAGCCTGGCTTCGCGCTCGCCGACGCCAAGCTCAGTGTCACCGGCGATCGCGAGCTCTACACCATTGCGGCTACGGCCGAAGGCGAGATGAACGGTCCCTTCAACGTCGACGCCCAGGTGCGGGCCGATGTGCTGGGCGAAGCGCGTGCCGTCTATCTCGACGCGCTCGAGGGCGTGTTTCAGGCGCAGACCATCAAGCTGATGAGCCCGGCCGAGCTGCAGCTCGAGAGCGGCGTTCTGGACATCGATCAGCTCGACCTGCGCATCGGCGACGCCAGCATCCAGGGCAATCTGAACCTCGACCAGGGCCGCAACCGGGCCAAGGCCGGCCTCGTCATCGAGACCCTGCCGATGGCCATGCTGGCCGAGCTCGGCGCCCCACCGATGCAGGGCGAGCTGACCGGCCAGGTGACCCTCGACGGACCGCTCACCGCACCGGTGATCGACGGCTCCATTGCCGTGGCCGATCTGGTGATGATGCAAGGCAAGGAGCAGTTGGGCGGGCCGGCCGACGTCACCATCGACGTCGCCCTGGCCGACACCCAGTTCGTCACGCAGGCGCGCGTCGACGGTCTCGGTGATGGCCCGATCACGCTGGACTTCCGGCTGCCGATGCAGCTCTCGCTGCAGCCCTTTGCGCTCGACCTGCCGGAGACGCTGCCACTCGACGGAGAGGTTACCGCCAAGAGCCGCCTCGAGCCGCTGGTGGCATTGGCGGCCCTGGACGGCCAGATCATCCAAGGCGATTTGATGGTCGACCTCGAGCTCGGCGGCACGGTCGCCCGGCCGCTGGTGACCGGCAGGCTCGACATCGCAAACGGTCGCTTCGCCGATGCGCTGAGCGGCATTATCCTGCGTGACGTCACGGTGGCACTGGTGGGCGAGGGCGACCGGCTCGTCGTCGAGCGGTTCACGGCGAGCGACACGGCCCAAGGCCGGCTCACGCTCGAGGGCAGTGTCGACATCGATCCGGACCAGGCTTTTCCCTATTCGCTCGAGTTGAAGTCGACCGACCTTCGGGTGCTGGACAGCGATCTGGGCCGCGCCACGGTAACTGCCGCGCTCAACGCCGAAGGAACGACCGCGCAGGGCAAGACCACCGGCAAGATCACCGTGCCGCGCGCCGATCTGCGGCTGCCGAGTGGTGGTGCTGTGCAGCCGGTCACCCTCGATGTCGAGGTCAGGGGCGCGCCGCCGCCGGCCCAGCCCGACACGGCGAGCACGACCAGCGGGCCTTCGAAAATGGCGCTCGACATCGAGATCGCCATGCCAGCAAGGATCTTCGTCCGCGGCCGCGGCCTCGACACGGAGTGGGGTGGTTCGCTGAACGTCACCGGCACCGCGCGCCAGCCTCGCGTCGAGGGCACCATCAGCTATCGCCGCGGCTTTCTCGATTTCCTCGATCGACGCTTCGATATCCGCACCGGCCGCGTGACCTTTACCGGCGCCTCGCCTCCGATTCCCAATATCGACCTCGAGGCGGCGGCCCAAGGTGGCTCGATCACCGCGATCATCCGCCTCACCGGCCCCGCCACCCAGCCCGAGTTTGCCATGTCGAGCGAGCCGGAGCTGCCGCAGGACGAGGTCCTCTCGCGCCTGCTTTTCGATCGCGAGACCTCTGGGCTGACTCCCGTCCAGGGCGTGCGCCTGGCCGCTGCGCTGGCGACGCTCGAAGGCGACGGCGTCGACGCCATGGGCCAGCTTCGAGACGCGGTCGGGCTCGACGTTCTCGACCTTGGCAACGCGGATTTCGGCGACGACGACCCGCAGACCACGGCTACCGCCGGGCAGTATGTCGCCGACAACGTCTTCATCGCGGTCGACCAGGGCCTGACCACCGGCGGCACCCGCGGCCGGGTCGAGGTCGAGCTCACGCCCAACATCACCGTGCGCGGCGACGTCGACGACCAGTCGCGCAGCGGCGTCGGCCTCGACTGGAGCTTTGACTACTGACGGTCGCGACAGCCCTCGACGACCGCCGGCCCAGGCCCTAGAGTCGTGGGTCTACAGACAATCGGATCGATCCTTGAGCATCGAGCTACGCGACCAAAATGAAACGGCGGCGAGCCTAGCGGTCGGCCCCGGCACCACCACCTTCGGCACCTGGGGCGACATCAACGTCATCGGGCTTTGGACCCTCTACGCCAAGGAAGTACGCCGCTTCCTCAAGGTGATCACGCAGACCGTCCTAGCGCCGGTGATGACGACGCTGGTCTTTCTCGCCATTTTCACTCTCGCCTTGGGAGCCAATCGGCCAGCGGTCGACGGGGTTGCCTTCATCACCTTCCTGGCGCCGGGGCTGATGGTGATGGCGATCATCCAAAACGCCTTCGCCAACACCTCGTCATCGATCATGATCGCCAAGGTGCAGGGCAATATCGTCGACTACCTGATGCCGCCCTTGTCGGCGGGCGAGCTCCTGTTTGGCGTGGTCATGGGCGGGGTCACCCGCGGCATGCTGGTCGGGCTGGTCGTCTGGCTCGGCATGCTGCCCTTCGTCGCCATGCAGCCGGCGCATCTCTGGGCAGTCGTCTACTTCATGGCGATGGCGTCGCTGATGCTGGCCATCCTGGGGTTCCTGGCCGCGATCTGGGCCGAGAAGTTCGACCAGATGGCGGCGGTGACCAATTTCGTCATCACCCCGCTCTCGTTCTTGTCCGGCACCTTCTACTCGATCGAGCGCCTGCCCGAGGTGTTTCACGGCATCGCGCTGGCCAACCCCTTCTTCCACATGATCGACGGCGTGCGCTACGGTTTCACCGACCACAGCGACGGCAATGTCTTCATCGGCGCCGTTTTCCTGGCTTTGCTCAACGCCGCGCTCTGGCTTTTCGCCTTGCGGCTCGTGCGCACCGGCTACAAGCTCAAGGCCTGAGAGCCTGCTAGAGTGGCATCTGGCCGAAGCTTTCGACCAGCGAGCCCACGACGAGCAACCAGCCATCGACGAGCACGAAGAAAATTACCTTGAAGGGCAACGATATCACCACCGGCGGCAACATCATCATGCCCATCGACATGAGGATCGAGGCGACCACCATGTCGATGATCAAGAACGGAATGAAGATGAGAAAGCCGATCTCGAAGGCACGGCGCAGCTCACTGATCATGAAGGCCGGCACCAACACCCGAAACGGCGCGTCGATCGGATCCAGCGTCGGCTCGATCTCGGCGATGTCGTAGAAGAGCGCCAGATCCTTGTCGCGCACCTGACTGCGCATGAAGGCGTGAAAGGGTGCCGCAGCACGCTCCAGCGCCACCATCTCGTCGATCTCCTCGGCGATCAACGGCGCCACGCCCTCCTCCCACGACCGCTCGAGCACCGGCATCATGATGAACAGCGTCAAGAAGAGGGCAAGGCTCACCAGCACCGAGTTGGGCGGGCTCTGCTGCAGGCCGAGCGCGGTCCTGAGGAACGACAGGACGATGACGATCCGGGTGAAGGAGGTCACCATCAAGAGGATCGACGGCGCAAGTGAGAGGACGGTGACCAAGAGCACCAGACGAATGATCTGCCCGGTAGCGGTTCCCTCGCCGCCGAGATCGATGGTCAGCGCTTGCGCCAGCCCATCGCTCGGCCAAAGCGACAGCGACAAGAGGCCAAAGCCCCCAGCCAAGCCGTAGCGGATCATGCGCCCCGTCACAGGCCATGCCCGGTCGTGGCGTTGTCGACCGCGGCAGCACGACCTGCCGGCAACACGGGGGCCATCGCGTCGCCGCTGGAGCGCACGACCGTCGCGCCGCCGCTCGCGGCAATCACCAACAGATGCTCATGATGGTCTTGACGAACCAGCACCAGCCGGGTGCGGGGATCGATCGTCAGGCTCTCGACCAAAGCCAGGCGCCGGCCGGCAGGCTTGCCGCCGACCACGCCTTGCGGCCCGAAGCGGCGCACCACCCAGAGAACCGCCACGATCAAGAGAAGGACGACGCCGAGACCCATGATGGCCCGGCTGATATCGGCAATTTCGAGCATCGGTGTCAGCTCAGCCGCGGGCGCGAGTCGCGTAGGCGGCTGCCGCCCTGGCGCTCACCCCGCCGCGCGCGAGCTGCTCGCTGCAGCGCCGGCTCTCTTCGCTGATGAGGCCGCCGAGCGCCTCGATCTCCTCGGCTAGGCCGAGCAATCGCGCCAGCTCGCCACGCCGCTGATCCACCGCCCCGCCGGCGAAACCATCCATGAGCACACGCAGCCGCTCGCCAAGAGCCGTTAGATCGGGCGTTTCGCCTCGGCCGATGGCCTGACGCGCGGCGGCAACGGCGGTGGCGAGCGCGCCACATTCATGAGCGAACGGGGCCGGCGGCTGAGCGGCAGACGCTGTCATGGCTGCCCATCGCCCGCAGCCAACGCCGCGTTGGCGCGATAGAGCTGGGCCAGAATCTCGGCGACAGCGGCAAAGGCCACCGTCGGAATGGTGCTGCCTACGTCAAGCTTGTCGAGGACCGCCAGGAGATCGGCATCGCGCTCGATCGGCAGGCCATGCGCGGACGCGATCGCCTTGATCTGTGCCGCAATGGCGCCGCGACCCTTGGCCGTCACTTCGGGCAACCCGCCCGTCTCGGCTGTGTAGTGTAGCGCCACCGCCCGTTCGTCCGGATCGATCATCCGCACTTCCCCGTGAGCTGATCCGTCGTGACGCTAGACAATCAGGGTTAAGGCGGGGTTAACGGGCAGCAGCGAGCCTGGCGGGCGACCCCCGGGACCACTAGGCCTGGAGACGATGCGTGACGCTCACTGACGATGCCCTGCGACGCTACGCCCGGCATATCGTGCTGCCCGAGGTCGGCGGAACCGGCCAGGCGCGGTTGCTGGAGAGCTCGGCGCTCATCATCGGCATGGGCGGGCTCGGTGCGCCGCTGGCACTCTATCTGGCGGCCGCCGGAGTCGGTCGGCTGGGCTTCGTCGACGACGATCAGGTCGATGTCACCAATCTGCATCGGCAAGTCGTCTTCAGCGAAGCGGATGTCGGCCGCGACAAGGTGACCGCCGCACGCGACTGCCTCGCTGGCCTCGCCGCCTCGATCCGCCTCGAGCCGCACGCCGTCCGCCTCGATCCTACCAACGCCGAGAGCCTGATCGGTGGCTACGACATCGTCGCCGATGGCAGCGACAATCTGGCGACGCGGCGCCTCGTCCACGATACGGCGATGCGCTTGCGACGGCCGCTGGTCTCGGGTGCTGTGCAGGGTGTCGATGGCCAGCTCACGCTCTATCGCGCCTTCGACGGCGCGCCGCATCCCTGCCTCTACTGCCTGTTCGGCGACGCCGACGACGCCGCATCGCTGCCGAGCTGCGCCCAGGCGGGTGTCCTCGGGCCGGCCGCCGGGTTGATTGGCAGCCTCATGGCGATCGAGGTGATCAAGGCCTTGACAGGAAATGGCAGCGGGCTCTCCGGCACGCTCCTGCACGTCGATGCCCTGACGCCGGCGATCGAGCGACTGGCGTTCACGCGGCCGCCGGCATGCGCCAATGGCTGTTGCCGGACGGCTGATTGGTAGACCGCGATCCAGGCTCTGTCGGCCTTCAGAAAAGCGACGCTTTCAAAAAGGGTTACGATCGAGCGCCGGGCTGTCGCTTTCAGTTGCATGGCGCGATGGCCTTGGGCTAAGGGGACCGCGCTTCTGGTGCAGTTCAAGACCAGAGCGGCCGAGCGTCATCGCCGGCCTTGACGTGCGGCAGCGTTCACGACGGCATTTGGAGGCTCGCATGATGAATTCGCTCGACGCTGACTACCGGCCGACCGAGAACGAGCCATACATGAATGCGCGGCAGGTCGAGTATTTCCGCCGCAAGCTGCTCGCCTGGCGCGACGAGCTGGTGCGTGGCTCCGGGCTCACCCTGAAGCAGCTGCAGGAAGACGACGCGAAGCCCGCCGATGCCAGCGATTGGGCCAATACCGAGGTGCAGCGAGCGTTCGAGCTCAAGACCCGCGACCGCGAGCGCAAGCTGCTCGCCAAGATCGAGGCGGCGCTCCGGCGCATCGATGATGGCTCTTATGGCTACTGCGAGGAGACGCAGGAGCCGATCGGCCTCAAGCGCCTCGACGCCCGGCCGATCGCCACCTTGAGCATCGAGGCGCAGGAGCGCCACGAGCGTCGCGAGCGCAGCCACCGCGACAACTGACGCGCCAACGCTGCCGGTCCGACCTGAGGGGCCATCCGGCAGTCTAAGGGCTGAGGACGACCCGGCAAGATCGACCAGCAGCGGCAAGAATTGCCGGGCCGAATGAAAATACTGAAGGTCTCGGCTCGCCCTAAACCCCTCAGACCGTAGGTTTTTGCGGCTTGGCACAGCGGTTGCTTCAAGTGACCTGCCATGCAGCCGATCGCTTCTTCCATCGCTCCATCGTCGCGCCCAGTCGGCGCCGACACGCCTGAGCCGTCGCCAGAGTCCGCCGACGGCTTCGGCGCGTTGCTCGCTGGTATCGTGCCACCGCCCGCGACCGCGCCCCAGACTTCGAACGATAGCCGCCCACTGACCCTCGCCGCCAATAACGCCGGTAACGCAAGCGACCCTGCCGATAGCGCTGCTGCGCCGCCTGAGAGCGGCAGCGTCGCGCCGGGCACGACGGCGCCGCTTGGTGCTCCGCTTCCGGCCGATAGCAGCTCTCCCGCTCCCGCAGCTGGCGCCGCCGCGGCTGGGGTTCTCGGCGGCACCGCTGGTGGTGCGCCGAACGTCAACGCGCCCTCCGATACGAGTGCGGAACCCGGCGAGCTTGCCGCAACGCCTCCCGGTGCCACAGACGGCCCAAAAGCCGATGCAGCTGACCAAGGCATGCTAGCGGCAGGCATCGCCAAAGCGACAGCGACCAGCGGCGCCGTTGTGCCTCCGGTCTCCATGCCACCAGCCGCTGGCCGACCCGACGGCAGACCGGCCAGCCCGCAGCCAGCAGCCGGACGGGCCACTTCCAGCGGCGCTGCTGCGCGGCTCGAGCAGCTTGCCGCCGGGCACCCCTCGCAGATGGCGCCCACGCTCGCGCAGGCAGAGCATCCGGCTGCATCGGCGGCCGGCGCCACGGCGCGACCGATGCTGCCGGGCTTCGCCCTGGCCACGAGCCCGGGCGAATTCGGCCGAAGCGACCTGCAGGCGAGCTTCGGCGAGCTGGCCGACGGCTCGCTGCTGCGCGGCCTCGCCACGCCAACAGCAGTCGGTGGCGAGCCATCGGTGGCGAGCCTGACCGCGGCGCCGACCGGTGCTGCCGTCCATCCCACCCGTCAGCTTGCGGCCGTCATCGACCGCGCGGTCGCCGGCGAGATCCGCCAGCTGACCATCCAGCTGAGCCCGCAAGAATTGGGCGCCATCGACATCGCGCTGAGCTTCGATGAGGATCGCCGGCTGTCCATCTCGATTCTGGCCGAACGGCCGGAAACACTGGAGTTGCTGAAGGGCGAGTCGCGCCAGCTGGAGCGGCTCCTGGGCCGCCAGGGGATCGATCTCGCCGATGCCGGGCTCGAGCTCGGCCTGATGAACCAGGAGCGCGCGAGCAACGGCAACGCCCATGAGAGCACCGGCCAACAGATCCTGGCAACGCTCGGCGAGCGTGTAGCCGAGGGCGAGCCCTTGCCCGACGACACTTTCAACACCTTGCCCGATGGCGCAGCCGCGGCGCTCGGCGCCGACCGCCGTTTGAATCTCTCGATCTGAGCCCGAGGAGCCGGCCGAACATGACCATCAACGCGGTGCAAACCGCCAGCACAGCGACCGCCGCAAGCCGCGACGGCACCAAGCTCTCGGCCGATTTCGACAGTTTTCTCAAGCTGCTCACGACGCAGCTTCAGACCCAGGACCCGCTGGCCCCGATGGACGCCGAGAAGTTCACCTCGCAGCTCGTGCAGTTCTCCGCGGTCGAGCAGGCGATCCAGACCAACACGCAGCTCGAGAGTCTGCTCGGCCTGATGCGGACGACCCAGCACACCTCGGCGTTGCAATATGTCGGGGCCACGGTCGACCTCGATAACCAGCGCCTGCATCTGCCTTATGGCGGCGACGCCGAGGTCGCCTACACGCTGGAAGCACCGGCAGAGACCGTTTCGATCAGCATCGTCGACGATGCCGGCGCCGTCGTCCGCCAACTCACCGGGCCGACCAGCCAAGGTCCGCAAAGCGTCACGTGGGACGGGCTCGGCGACGATCGGCTCGGCCGGCCTGCCGGGAGCTACGGTGTGCGGATCGAGGCGTTCAATGCCGCTGGCGGCGCCGTGCCGGTGACGCTCGCCACCACAGGCACGGTCGACGCCTTGCTGCAGACCGATAGCGGCCTCGTGCTTTCCGTCGGCGGCCGCTCCTATCCGATCGATGCGGTGCGCGCTGTCCGGCCGTCGGCGTGAGCAGCCTACAGGAGCAGCCAGCCCAGCGCTGACCGACACACGTCAGCAAAACCGACAACAACGAAATTGGAGCAGAAACATGAGCCTCTTCGGGTCCCTTTATTCGGGTGTCTCCGGCCTTGGCGCGCAGTCCCGTGCCATGAGCATGATCTCGGACAATGTCGCGAACGTGAACACCACCGCCTACAAGGGTGCGATGGCCCAGTTCTCGAACCTGGTGACCGGCAGCAACTCGAGCCAGTCGTATTCGCCAGGCGGCGTTCGATCCATCGCCAAGCTGACGATCGCCAATCAAGGATTGATCCAGAACAGCAACTCGCCGACCGATGCCGCGATCTCGGGCGCCGGCTTCTTCGTCGTGAACAGCCTTCCCGACGGCACAGGCGAGCAGGTCTACACTCGCGCCGGCTCGTTCTCGCCGGACTTCCTCGGCAATCTGCGCACCCCATCGGGCCAGTTCCTGCAGGGCTGGCAGCTCGATGCCAACGAGGAAGTCGTCGACGTCAACAATGTCGAGACGGTCAATGTCGGGATCGTCGCCGGGCTCGCGACCGCTACCAACGAGGTACGGATCGGCGCCAATCTGAGCGCCGACCAGCTCGACCATGTCGGCGCCTACGCCGTGGGCGACCTGGCCGATGGTACGGTCGAGCCGCACTTCTCGCGCAATGTGCAGGTCTATGACAGCCTCGGCCGGCCACAGACCATGACCATGGGCTTCCTGAAGACCGCGGCCAACACCTGGCAATCGGAGATCTACGCCGCCGATCCCACGGTCGTCACCGCTGGTGCGGTGCCGCTCGCCTCGGGCACCGTGACCTTCAACGGCGACGGCAGCCTGGCGACCAACGCGTTTGACGGGCTCGCCGTCGCTATCGATTGGGCAGCGGCCACCGGCGCCGACGACAGCACGATCACCTTCGACCTGGGCGCCGTTGGCGAGACCGGTGGCCTGACCCAGTTCGCGAGCCCGACCAATGTCGTCTTCGTTCAGCAGAACGGCGCTGAAGTGGGCGAGCTCAACGGGGTGAGCATCAACGACGAGGGCTATGTCGTGGCGTCGTTCACCAACGGTCAGGAGCGCAAGCTCTACCAGTTGCCGCTCGCGACCTTCGCCAACCCGGCCGGCCTTGGACCACGCTCCGGCAACGTGTTCGCGCAGACCGACCAGTCGGGCGAGTTCAACCTTCGGGTCGCCGGCCGGGGTGGCGCCGGCTCACTCGCCCCCTCGGCGCTCGAGGCCGCCAATGTCGATCTCGCCGAGGAATTCACCAAGATGATCGTCACCCAGCGCGCCTATTCGGCCAATTCTAGGGTGATCACAACAACCAACAGCATGTTGGAAGAGTTGATTCAGATCAGCCGCTAATAATGCTTGAGAGGACAAGAAGATGGCAAACGAAGATTTACCAACAATCTTAGACGTAATTTAAAAGCGGATGGGTAATTCTAACCGCGGAAAACAGGACCCGCGGTGCGGGCGGAGGAAACGGAAATGTCGATAGCGGAAACCCTGCAGGAACGGCCGAGATCGGTGATCGGCCCGAATGGCACTGTCCTGACCCTGGACAGCCTGCCGCCAGCGAGCACGAGGCGGTGGGTGGCCCGACGCAAGGCCGAGGTCGTAACAGCGGTGCGCGCCGGGCTGATGACCTTCGACGAAGCCTGCAACCGCTACGGCCTCACCGCCGAGGAGTTCGCCTCCTGGGAACGGGCCATCGACCAGCACGGACTCGGCGGGCTCCGTGTCACCAGGCTGCAGCAGTTCCGCTGAGCCCGCATCTAGCGTCGCGCCCGCGGCCATCGTCGCCGACGTGAGCAGCTGGTCGGGGCAGTTGCATGGCGGCGCTGGTCACATGGACGAAAGGATGACGCGGGCAGTTGGCTTGGCCAGCGGCCCGCGCCTTCTCGTCATGATGGCAACGCTCGTTGACGCTG
This sequence comes from uncultured Alphaproteobacteria bacterium, assembly GCA_942491185.1. Taxonomy (GTDB): domain Bacteria; phylum Pseudomonadota; class Alphaproteobacteria; order Geminicoccales; family Geminicoccaceae; genus SLRI01. Next base: position 178,521 of record CALOAB010000005.1, read on the forward strand.
CATTGCGCGCCGGCAAGGCGCCGAACGCTCAGGCCAGTGCTGCGAACGCCGTGGCGGCGGCCAGCACCCGCGCGTCATGCCCGCGGGGGCCGATCAGCTGCAGGCCCACGGGGCGGCCGTCGGCGGTCAGGCCGCAGGGCGTCGAGCAGGCCGGCTGCTGGCTCAGATTGATCGGGTAGCTGAAGCCGGCCCATTCGGTCCAGCGGCCGAGGCCGGAGCCGGGCGGCACGTCGTGGCCGGCGGCGAAGGCGGCGATCGCCGTCGCCGGCGCAATGATCAGATCGACCTTGTCGAACAACGCATCCATGGCAACGCCGTAGGCGACGCGCTTCTGGTTGGCCTGGATGTGCTCGACCGCCGAGTAGGTGGCGCCCGTCGCCGCCGCATCGGCGAGGCCTGGATCGATGCCGGCGCGGTCCTCCTCGGCCAGCATGGCGACGCGTGCTGCCGCACCGGTGAGCCAGTGGGCCGAGAAGATCTCGAACAGCTCCTCGTGATGGGGCAGCTGGAGCGACTCGATCACCGCACCTGCTGCCTGCAGCTTCTCGACCGCCGCATCGACGACATCGAGCACCACGGGATCGGTGGCACCGCGCGGCGGCTCGTACCAGTAGCCGAGCCTGGCACCCTCGAAGGAGAACGCCGCCTGCTCGAGGCCGGGCAGCGGGGCCGGTTGCTGGGTCCAATCCAGCGGGTCGTAGCCGCTCATGACGGCCAGCATCGCCGCCGCGTCCTCGGCCGTGCGCGTCATCGGCCCGATATGCGAGACCGTGCCGAAGGGCGATGGCGGGTAGGCCGGCACCCGGCCGTAGCTGGGCTTGATGCCGAAGATGCCGGTGAAGGAGGACGGGATGCGGATCGACCCGCCGCCATCGGTGCCGAGATGCAGGACGCCGGCACCGGTGGCCGCCGCCACGGCAGCCCCACCGCTCGACCCGCCGGGGGTCAGGGCCGGATCCCAGGGATTGGTGGTGACGCCGGAGAACGGGCTGTCGGTCACCGCCTTCCAGCCGAACTCGGGCGTCGTGGTGAGGCCGATGAAGACGGCACCCGCTGCCCGCAGCCGGGCGACAGCCGGCGCGTCGTGCGCGGCCAGCACGGGCGGGCTGTTGCTGCCGTAGTGGATGGCCTTGCTTTCGACCCAGACGATGTCCTTGAGCGTCGTCGGCACGCCGTCGATGGGTGATGCCGGCATGTGCCGCCGCCAGCGCGCCTCGGCCTCTCGCGCCTGGGCCAGCGCGCCTTCGTGGTCGATCTCGGTGAACGCGTTGTGCCGCTCGTGCACGACCTCGGCGCGCGCGAGTGTGGCCTCGGCCACCTCGACCGGCGACAGGCTGCCATCGGCATAGCGCGCCGTCAGCGCCGCCACGCCCAGCCGGCAAAGCTCCGGCGCATCGGCAATGGGGCTTGTCATCTCGGTCATTCGCGTCGTCCGCCCGGTCGCTGAACCCGCGTCTAGCTATCAGACAGCCACCACCCAAGTCGAGCCCACGCGCTGCCGCTCAAAGCGAGTCCGGATCGACCCCACGCTCGCGGAGCCAGGCGGCGACCTTGGCGGCGACCGGATCCTCAATGGTGCGGAGGATGACGAAGCCGATATTCGCCTTCTCCAACGCCTGCTCGGGCTCATTGAGCCTTTCGTGTGCCAGCGACATGTTCAAGAGCGCATTGCCCTCGCCGCGGCGGTCGCCGTTCTCGCGAACGATGGTGAGAACCTGCTCGTAGAGGTCGATGGCCTGGCGCGGCTCGCCGAGGGCGGCCCAGGCAAGGCCAAGATTACCCAGGTCGCTGCCCTCGCCGCGACGGTCGCCGATCTCGCGAGAGATCGTGAGCGCCTGCTCGTGGAACTCGATGGCCTTGCGCGGCTCGCCGAGGTTATCCCAGGCAGTGCCCAGATTGCCCAGCGCGTTGCCCTCGTAGTGCCGGTCGCCACTGTCACGCGCGATGGTGAGAACCTGCTCGTGGAACGCGATGGCCTTGCGGGGCTCGCCGAGAGCGGCCAAGGCGAGACCGAGGTTGCCCAGCGCTGCGCCCTCGCGGTCACGGTCGCCGAGGCGGCGGCAGGCGTCGAGTGCCGCCTCGAGCCAGAGGATCTGGGTGCGACTGTCAAGACGGAGATCAAGCACGTCGATGCCGACATAGGGATAGTCAGCGGCGAGGTGAGCGGCCGTGTCGTCAACGGGCTCCTGCGCGGCGGCCCAGGCCTGGCCGGCGGCGATCTCGGCGCGCTCGCGGTCGAATAGCGCCAGGGCCTCGACGATGGCATCGTTGCCGGCAAGGTAGCGTTCACGGCAACTTGCGAGCAGGTCGCGGAAGAACGTCGCGTGGCGGCGGTGGGCCTGCTGACTGTCGTCGCCGAGACGTTCGGTGGCGAGCTCGCGGATCAGGTCGTGCAGGCGGAAGCGGGGCACGTCGGCGGTACCGGTGGCGGCGGTCAGGAGCAGCGAGCGGTCGAGCAGGGCGTCGAGGCTGTCGCAGGCGCCGTCCTCGTCCAACTCGAAAGACATGCGCCGCGGCCTCGATCGAGAAATCGCCGGCGAAGACGGCGAGGCGGGCGAAGCGGCGGGCGAGATCGGGGTCGTCCTCGGCCAGCGCGTCGACACTCGGGCGCAGGCGGTCGAGCGCCGCGGTCAGGCCCTTGGCACGGTCGGCTTCGAGGCGGTCGAGGAGCTGGGCCGGGGTCCGCGCGCGGCTGGTCTTGATCGTGCCGGCGATGGCGAGCAGGGCCACCGGCAGGTAGCCGCAGAGTTCCGCGAACCGCGCAAGCATCGTCTCGTCGAGGGCGCGGGCGGCGCCGATCTCCTCCCGCAGCAGGCTCAGGGCATCGTCCGGCTGGAGCGTGTCGAGGTCGAGCGTCAGGCCTTCGGGCAGGTCGATCCGGTGGCGGCTGGTGACGACGAGTGCTACGGGCTCGGGTGGCACGAGCGGCGTCACCTGGGCGGTGTCGCGGGCGTTGTCGAGAATGAGAGAGGCGTTTGCCGACGAGTGCCTGGGCGTAGGCTCGCGCGAGCGCCGCCGGCTCCGTGGGCGGTTGCGCGGTCGGGTCGAGCTGGGCCAGCACGTCACGCATGGCGGCTTCGGGTGCCAGCGGCGGCAGCGGTGTCGCGGCGTCGGGCGTGCCCATGAGGTTGACCGTGACGATGCCGTCCGGGAAGGCCGCCTCGCCCAAGGCGCCCGCGACCTGCAGCGCCAGCTCGGTCTTGCCGACCCCGCCCATCCCCGCCACGGCACAGATGGCGGCCCGCCCGCCGCCGGCGAGGCGCTCCATGAGCTGCCGCTTCTCCGCGTCGCGGCCGACGAAGAAGGTGCGGCGGCGTTGCTGCAGATGTGTGCGGTGAGGCTCCGGCACAAACGGCACGGTCGCCTCGCCCAGGCCTGATTGTCGAGTAGCGCGGTCGATATCGCGAGCGATCCCAGCGAGCGGGACGTTCGGATTTGGCCAATCGACCAGAGGCTTCAGGTTTCGTTTCTCGTCCTGCGGGCGGGCCTGGAGCTTGCTGATCGGCAGGCTGGTCCAGTGGCAATGATCGGCGATAACCGAGATGACCTTGGCGCTGCCCTCGCCATGGCGCTCCATGGCGCGCTTCAGCTCGACGGTCTGGCAGAACTTGGACCCGAGGAAGGCCGGCGTTACGATCAGAACAATGATCGCCGCTTCGTCCAGCTCGCGCCGGATCTCCGGGTCCCATTCGTCGCCCGCCATGATCTGGTCGTCGGCCCAGACGCTCAGCTGCCCCTGATGACGAAGCCCGCCCAAATGTTGCTGCAGTCTATCGCACCACGCCCGGTCCTCGTGCGCGTATGAGATAAAAACCTTCGGCGGCATCGTCCATTCACCCCCAACTGAATATAGCCCGACCATGCCCCACCCGCGTCTACCCGACAACAACCCAGAGTTACGGAGGGGGCTCGGCGAGGGAAGGCTGCGAGGCAGCGATTGGCCGCTTCATCTACGCCAGGTCTTCTGGCCAGCGTCGGGCAGCGTGGAGGATGACGAGGATGTCGATGGTGGTTGCGGTGATCCGGTAGGCAGCGATGAACGGCGGGCCCGGAATGACGAGCTCTCTGGTATCGGCGACACGGCCGGGGCGGCCGCGTCTCGGGTGCGCTGGCAGGTCGTCGATCGCAGATCTGATGCGCGCCAGCGTGGCATCCGTGGTCGCGGTGCCGAACCGGTCGGTGGAGAAGCGGCGGAGAGATGCCAAGTGGCGAACGGCGCGCCTCGTGTAGCGGATCCGCAAGCGGGCGCGTCAGCCTGTACCGTAAGCGGCGTCGATCTCGGTCTTGGACGCAAAGTCGCCTGCTTCGGCCTCGACGAGCCCGGCCTCGATCTCTCGCGTTTGCCAGCTCTGGAGATCGAGCCAGTTGGTGATGGCCTCGTCGATGACGGTGCCGCGGTCGCGACCCTGAGCCTCGGCGATCCGGTCGAGCTCGGCCCGGCGGTCGGCGTCGAGGGTGATGATCAGCGCTTCGTTGGCCATTGCCCTGCTCTTTATTCAGGAAACCGATAGTCTATCGCGAAGCGGCGAAGTGGGACACCTTCCTTTTTGACCAATTGCGCTACCGACACTGTCACGAATCCGCTCCTGACGACGCCCGACCTCCACCAATCCCAAAAACCGGATGGGCGCGGGAAGGCGCTGCCTTCCCGCCTGTTTTTCTTTATAACGAACACTTATGACAGTCGGCCTGACCGGTCAGACCCGTTGCATATAGCGCAACGGCCGCGCGTTTTTGTTGCGTATAGCGCAACGGAACCCGAGAGTTGTTGCATATAGTGCAACGGAACCCGGGAAATGTCGCATATAGCGACTCATTAGCGATGCTTATGTAGCGTATTTCGACTCATTCGGGGGAAACGAACCCGCGAACGAACCCGAGAACCGACGAACGAACCCGTGGAATCGACGATCGAACCCGGGTTTTCGACGATCGAACCCGACATCTTGGGATCGAACCCGAGCTGACAGCTTGCCGCAGGCACGCCGTTGGAGCGCTTTCAAATCAATAGCTTGCGCGATGACGCTGGCTCGTCCCGCCAGCCCGGTCCGGCGACGGCACCCCGACGTTCCAATACTGCCGGACGATCCCGAGCGCCCGCTTGACCGAAAGGCCAATATCGGCTATTATTCCTATATCTTCGAATAACGTCCCCCCAACCGACCTCGCTGCAAAATCCGGAGGGGGCACGGGGGAACTCAGTTCCCCCGCTCTTCTTTCTTACGCGAGCACGCACCAGGTCGGAATGTGGTCCGAGATGCCTTTGCCGGCGCGGGTTTTGGGGTCGCTGTCGGCTTCGGTGAGGCGGTCGAGGGCGTGGGGGGAGAGGAGGAGGTAGTCGATGCGCATGCCTTCGTCGCGGTCCCAGGAGCCGCCGCGGAGGTCCCACCAGGTGAACTGGCGGCGGGTCGGGTGCATGGCGCGGTAGGCGTCGTAGAGGCCGAGATTGAGGAGGCCGCGCAGGCCGTGGCGCTCGTCCGGGTGGTAGCAGATGGTGCCTTCGCAGTCGGCGGGGTCGTAGACGTCGATGGGCTCAGGGGCGACGTTGTAGTCGCCGCCGATGACCAGCGGGGTGTCGCCTTCGAGGTGGGCCGCGGCGTGGGCGCGCAGGCGGGCGAAGAAGCGGAGCTTGAAGGCGAAGTTGTCGGAGCCGATGGTGGTGCCGTTGGGGACGTAGACCGAGGCGACGCGGACGCCGTTTATGGTGCCTTCGATGTAGCGGGCCTGGGCGTCGTCGTCCTCGCCGGGGAGGCCGCGGGTGACGTCGTCGATCGGTGACTTGGCGATGATGGCGACGCCGTTGCGGCCGGGCTCGCCGAAGATGGCGAGGTGGTAGCCGCGCTCCTCGAGGCCGGCCCTGGGGAAGCTGTCGTCGACGACCTTGGTTTCCTGGAGGAGGAGAACGTCGGGGTCGTTCTTGGCCAGCCAGTCGAGGACGATCTGCTCGCGCTTGCGGATCGAGTTGACGTTCCAGGTGACGATGCGCACAGGCGTGTGCAGGTCAGATGGCGAAGGAGGTGCCGCAGCCGCAGCTGGCGGTGGCGTTGGGGTTGCTCATGCGGAAGTAGGAGCCGGTCAGGTCCTCGACGAAATCGAGCTCGGCGCCGAGGACGTACATGAGCGACATGCCGTCGACGAGGACGGTGATGCCGTCCTTCTCGATCTGGATGTCGTCGGGGGCGGTGGTGTCCTCGAGGTCGAACTTGTACTGAAAGCCCGAGCAGCCGCCGCCGGAGACGCTGACGCGGAGCTTGAGGTCGTCGCGGTTCTCGGTCTCGATGATCCGCTTGACGCGCTTCGCGGCGCTCGTCGTTACGGTTAGCGGCGCCGGGCGCTCGGATGCGCGCGGCGGCTCGGCTACCTTGATCTCGGCCATGTGACGCACCTATTCTAGCGAACCTGCAACGCTCCTCTATCTAAGGAGCCGACACCCCTTGTCAAACCGAGCCGTTCCAAACCGTGCCGCAGCGGGCACGGCGCCTGAAGGTGCTGCCGGTGCTGCGTTCGCCGTGCGTCCGGGCGATGCCGGCCCACGGCTGGTGGCGGAGCCGGAGAGCGGCCTGCGCACCGATTTCCAGCGCGATCGCGACCGGATCGTGCATTCGACGGCGTTTCGCCGGCTCGAGTACAAGACGCAGGTCCTGGTCAATTTCGAGGGCGATCACTACCGGACGCGGCTGACCCACAGCCTGGAGGTGGCGCAGATCGCCCGCACGCTGGCCCGGGCGCTCGACGTGGAGGAGGATCTGGCGGAGGCCGTGGCGCTGGCGCACGATCTCGGCCACAGCCCGTTCGGCCATGCCGGCGAATGGGCGCTGGATGCAGCACTCGAGCCGTTCGGCGGGTTCGACCACAATATCCAGACCTTTCGCGTCGTCACCCGGCTGGAGCAGCGCTACGCCCTGTTCGATGGGTTGAACCTGACGGCGGTGACGCTGGAGAGCCTGGTCAAGCATAACGGGCCACTCGCCGACCCGCCGCCAGCCATCGCCGAGCATGGCCTGGCCGACGCCCTGCAGCTGCGTCTCCAGGCACCGCTCGAGGCGCAGCTGGCGGCGATCGCCGACGATATCGCCTATTGCAACCATGACATGGATGACGGCCTGCGGGCCGGCTTCTTCACGCTGGGCGATCTGGCTGTGCTGCCGATCGTCGGCGGCATCGTCGCCGAGGTCGAGTCGGCCTATCCAGGCGTTGATCGCCGGCGGCTGATCCACGAGGCCAACCGCCAGCTGATCGACCGGATGGTTGCCGATCTGGTGGCCGAGACCCGCCATCGGCTCGCCGAGGTCGGGCCCAGCTCAGCCCAGGATGTCCGCGAGGCCGGGCGGCCGATGGCCGGATTCTCAGGTGAGATGGCGACAGCCGTCCAACACCTGCGCCGCTTCTTGCACCAGCGGATGTACCGGCACTACAAGGTCAACCGGATGGCCCGCACGGCGCGGCGGCTGGTCACCGAGCTGGTCGAGCTGCTGCTCGCCGCCCCCGACTGCCTGCCGGATCGCTGGCAGGAGCGGGCCGGCACCTCGGGCAGCGCTGCCACGGCCGACGCGGTGCGCGACTATGTTGCCGGCATGACCGACCGCTTCGCCGTCGACGAGCACGACCGGCTCTTCAAGCTCACCGGCTTTCGCCCCTGAGCAGCCCGATGTCAGTACCTTTGGATCCCTCGATGAACCCCTTCGATACCCTGCTCGCGGAAGTGCACGAGGCGCTCGGGCGGCTCAGCGCCAAAGGCGTGCTGCCCGGCGACCTGCCGCTCGAGCGGATTTCGGTCGAGCCGCCGCGCGAGCGTGAGCATGGCGATGCGGCGACGAATGCCGCCCTGATCCTGGCCAAGCCGGCGCGGATGAAGCCTCTGGCGATTGCCGCGGCACTGGCCGAGGAGCTGGCCACGGTCGAGATGCTGGCCCGGGCCGAGCCGGCGCCGCCCGGCTTCGTCAACATGGCGTTCACCGACGCGTTCGTGCAGGCGCAGGTGCCGGCGATGCTGGCGGCCGGCGCTGACTACGGTCGCTCCGATGCCGGCAAGGGTGTCCGGATCAATGTCGAGTTCTGCTCGGCCAACCCCACCGGATCACTGCATGTCGGCCACGGCCGCGGCACGGTCTTCGGCGATGCCCTGGCCGAGCTTCTGGCGTTTGCCGGGTTCGACGTCACCCGCGAGTACTACATCAACGACGCCGGGGCGCAGATCGAGATCCTCGCGCGCTCGATCCACCATCGCTACCTCGAAGCGCTGGGCGACACGCCGGGGCCGGTGCCCGACGGGCTCTACCCGCTCGCGGAACTGGTGCCGGTAGCCCGGACGATCGCCGAGCGGGACGGCGATCGGTGGCGCGGCCGGCCGGAGGCGGACTGGCTGGACAGCTTCGGCCGCGAGGGGGTTGCTGCCATGCTCGCGCAGATCAAGGCAGATCTGGGCGAGCTCGGCGTGATGTTCGACGTCTTCGCCTCTGAGCGCGATCTCGTCGAGGCCGGCAAGGTCGACGCGGCGCTGGCGCATCTGGAGCAGCTCGACCTGCTCTACACGGGCACCCTGCCGCCGCCCAAGGGCAAGCCGGTCGAGGACTGGGAGGCGGTGCCGCAGCTCTTGTTCAAGGCCAGCGAGCACGGCGACGATATCGACCGGCCGCTCAAGCGCTCGACCGGTGCCTGGACCTATTTCGCGGCCGATCTCGCCTATCACCTGGACAAGTACCAGCGCGGCTTCGCCCAGATGATCGATGTCTGGGGCGCGGATCACGGTGGTTACGTCAAGCGGATGCAGGCCGCCGTCAAGGCCTTGAGCCGCGGCGAGGCAACGCTCGACGTTCGTCTCTGCCAGCTGGTCAACCTGATGGATGGCGGCCAGCCGCTGAAGATGTCGAAGCGGGCCGGGCGCATCGTCACGCTCCGCGACGTGGTCGGCGAGGTCGGCAAGGACGTCTTTCGCTTCATCATGCTGACCCGCAAGAATGACGCCGCATTGGATTTCGACCTCGCCAAGGTGGTCGAGCAGTCCCGGGACAATCCGGTCTTTTATGTTCAATACGCCCATGCGCGCATCTCATCGGTCCTGCGCAATGCCGTGACCGACGGACATGGTGCCTGGCTCGAGGCGCCACAGACGGCTGAGCTTGGACGGCTGGCCGATCCGGCCGAGCTGCAGCTGCTCAAGACGGCGATCCAGTTCCCGCGGCTGGTGAAAACCGCGGCCGTGCAACATGAGCCACACCGGATAGCGTTTTATCTTCATGACTTGGCGAGCGACTTTCATGCGCTATGGAACCGTGGCAAGGAGGACGGTAATCTCCGCTTCTTGATCGCGGACGCGCCGGAGTTGAGTTGTGCACGGCTCGCCATGCTGCTGGCGGTCCGCCAGGTCATTGCCAATGGGCTCAAGCTCATGGGCGTGAGGCCGGTGGAGGAGATGCACTAGATCATGCGTGTCGCTCGCCCGACCGCTCGCGAGGAAAGGAAACCCTGCCGTGCGATCGACTGACCCAATAGACGAACGCGATCTCGACGTCGCCGGCCTGCGGCGCTCCTTGGCGCAGGAGCCGTCACGCAAGATCGGCAATGGCGGCAACCGACGCCGCGGCTTGCGAACCTATCTCCTGGGCGGTCTCGTCGCTGTGGTTCTGGCCCTGTTCGGCTCGGTGGTCTGGATGGCCTACCAGGATATGATGCCAGGCGACGGCACGCCGCCCCTCATCCGTGCCGAAGCCGGCCCGATCAAGCACGAGCCGGACGAGCGCGGCGGCCTGCCACTGCTCAACGAGGAATCGGTTGTCGTTCAGGCCCTGGACACGCCGGATGCACCCGTTCGCGTCGAGCGGATCGTGCCGCGCCAGGCCGAGGCTCCCCGCTCGAGCGCCGATGTCATTCCCGAAGCACTCCAGGCCGAGCCCGGCGCCGAGGCAGCCGGCGGCACGGTCGTCGCGAGCGCTCAGGCTCTCGAGACCACGGCCTCGGACGATTCCGACAGCTTGGACAGCCTGCTTGCCGAGATCGCCAGCGGGCTCGACCAGGAGCCGCCGATCGAACCGGCGGCCGGCGGGCTCGACGAGGTCCAGATCGCCGCCAACGAGACGACCGCCGACGGAACTCTCGCGGCACCGGCCGAGGCCGAGCCACGACCTTCGGCTGAGATCGGCGCGCCGGCGACGCTCGAGCTGCCCGCCGCGGCACCAGCCGCCACGGACGACACCGCAGCCGCTCCGGCCGCGGCCACCGCGCCGGCTGCCCAGGCCGCAGCACCAGCGCCCGCTGCTGCAGATCCAGTAGCCACCGCACCGGCACCTGCACCAGCGACGGCAACGCCCGATGCCACCGCGCCTCCTGCGACGACTGCCGCGACCACGGCGAGCGAGCCACCGGCGCCGACAGAGGCGCCAGCGCCGAGCCCGGCAGCCGCACCGCAGCCAATTCTCGCGGCGAGCTTCGACGGCGCCTATCGCGTGCAGCTCCTGGCGGTACGTGACGAAGCGTCGGCGTCTGGTGCCTGGAACGGCCTGCAGCAGCGCCACCAGGCGGTGCTCGGACCGCTGCGCAGCAATGTCCAGCGCGCCGATATCGGCGATGCAACCTTCTTCCGTCTGCAGGCCGGCCCGTTCGCCGACCGCACCGGCGCCTCGTCCGTCTGCGAGGCGTTGCAGGCCGAGGGTGCCGACTGCTTCGTCGTCGAGCCCGCTTCTTGAGCGACGGCGGCCTGTTGGCGGGCGGGACCGACGTCAAGGCCGCGGTCGTCGGGATCGATGGCCCAGTCTTGTCGGCGGCGGAGCGGGAGCTGCTTTCCAGCATGCCGCCCGCCGGCGTCATTCTCTTCAAGCGCAATTGCATCACACCGGATCAGGTGGCAGCACTCACCGCCGAACTGAGGGCGCTGTTTCCCAACCGCTGGCTGCCGATCCTGGTCGACCAGGAAGGGGGCCGGGTGCAGCGGCTGGGACCGCCAGCCTGGCCGGCCTTGCCGCCGGCACGCGCACTCGGGCGCCTGGCGGAGGCGGACGGCACGGCGGGCGAGCGGGCAACCCGCCTGCACGCGGCAGCGATCGCAGCGCTTCTGCGAGCGGTCGGAATCGACGTGGTCTGCGCCCCCTGCCTCGATCTCCTGCGCCCGGAGACGACGCGTGCAATCGGCGACCGGGCGCTGACCGCCGATCCGGCCCTGGTCGCCAGGCTCGGCCGCATCTATGCCGAGACCCTGCTCGCGCAAGGCGTCGTGCCGGTGATCAAGCATTTGCCGGGCCACGGCCGAGCGACCTGTGACAGCCACCTCGAGCTGCCGCGCGTGACCGCCGGTGTGGCCGAGCTCGAGGCCACCGACTGGCAGGCCTTCAAGCCGCTCGCCGACCTCCCCTTGGGCATGACCGCACATATCGTGTTCACCGCCATCGACCCCGAACGTCCGGCAACGCAGTCGCCTTTGGTGATCGAGCAGGTCATTCGCGGTGCCATCGGCTTTCGTGGGCTGCTGTTCTCCGATGATCTGAGCATGGAGGCGCTGGCCGGGCCGATTGCCGAGCGTGCCACCGCCTCGCTCGCCGCCGGCTGCGATCTGGCCCTGCACTGCAACGGCAAGCTCGCCGAGATGGCAGCGGTGCTCAAAGCGGTGCCGTCGCTGCCCGAGACGACCGCCGCCCGGCTGCAGGCGTTGGCGCCCCGGGCGGCCGCTGCCGTGCCGCTGCTCGACGACTTGCTGGCCGAGCTGGATCAGGTGCTCGGCCAAAGGGTCGCCGGTGCCTGACCTCGCGGCCTTCGGCCACACGCTATCGGTCTGGTTCCTGCCGGTGATCCTGGCGATCACCATGCACGAGGCGGCGCATGCCTGGGCTGCCTGGAAGCTCGGCGACGACACGGCGAAATCCCTGGGTCGACTCAGCTTCAACCCGGTCCGCCATGTCGACCCGTTCGGCACGCTGATCCTGCCGGGCATGCTCTTGGTCGTCGGCGCCCCCTTCCTGTTCGGCTGGGCGAAGCCGGTGCCGGTCGCTTTCCACAAGCTTCATCACCCCAAGCGCGACATGATCTGGGTGGCGCTGGCCGGCCCGGCGATCAACATCGCGCTGGCTCTCGTCGCGGCGATCTTGCTGCATCTCCTGGTCGGCGCGGAAAGCGACGTCGGCAACTGGCTTTGGCAGAACCTCGACAACGCGCTCTTGATCAATGTCGTGCTCGCCTGCTTCAACATGCTGCCGCTCTTGCCGCTCGACGGCGGGCGGGTGCTGACCGGGCTGTTGCCGCTGCCGCTGGCCCGTCGCTATGCCCGGACCGAGCCCTACGGCCTCTTCATCCTGCTCGGCATCGTCTTCGTCCTGCCGCTGATCGCCCGCGAGCTCGGCTTTGCCATCAACCCGCTGGGTGCCGTCCTCTTGCCCATCGTGCAATTCGTGCACGGGCTCATCCTTTTGTTGACCGGCTGGTAGTGGCCGAGACCGGGGACAGCGCCTTCGTCGTCGATCTCGAAGGCTTCGAGGGGCCTTTGGACCTGCTGCTCGACCTCGCCCGGTCGCAGAAGGTCGACCTCGCCCGAATCTCGATCCTCGCACTAGCCGAGCAGTTCATCGCCTATCTCGAGGATGCCCGCCGGCGTGAGCTGAGCCTGGCGGCCGAGTATCTGGTAATGGCCGCCTGGCTCGCCTTGATGAAGTCGCAGCTGCTGCTGCCCAAGGACGAGCGCGAGGTCGACGATGTCGAGGCCATGGCCGAGGCGCTGGCAGCTCGGCTGCGCAAGCTCGACGCCATCCGCCGGGCCGTGCTCTGGCTCGAGGCGCAGCCGCTGCGCGGCGAAGCGCGGCTGGTCCGCGGCACCCCGGAGCTGCCACCGGTCCGCCACGAGGATCACTGGCGCGCCGATCTCGCCGGGCTGCTCGAGGCCTATGCGAAGACCATGTCGCGGCGGCGCCGGCAGAGCATCCGCCTCGTGCCGCGCAAGGCGATGAGCGTCGAGGCGGCGCTCGACCGGCTGTCGCGCCTGCTCTCCGGCCGCGACTGGCACGAACTGCAGAGCTTCCTGCCGCCCGGTCTCGACGACGCCTTTCTCGGCCGCTCGGCGCTGGCCGCCTCGCTGGTGGCGAGCCTCGAGCTCGCCAAGCGGGGCACGATCGAGCTGGCCCAGGATCAACCCTTCGGACCGATCAGGATCCGCAAGCGATGAGCACGAGCGAGCCTGAGGCGCCGCCAATTGCTGCCGCCGACCCGGCTGAGGCGACACCGGCTCTGCCGCCGATCGACGCCAAGCTGGTCATCGAGGCGCTGCTCTTCCAATCGAGCGAGCCGATCGAGGAAGCGGTGTTGCAGGCGCATGTCCGGGACGGCCAGCACGTTGCAGCGGTCCTGGCCCGGCTGCAGGCCGACTATGCCGAGCGCGGCGTCAGGCTGGAGCGGCATGGCCGCCGCTGGGCGTTCCGCACGGCAGCCGAGGTGACGCCGCATCTCGAGCGGGTCGAGGCCCGGCGGCGCAAGCTCTCCAAGGCGGCCATGGAGACGCTCGCCATCATCGCCTACCAGCAGCCGGTGACGCGCGCCGAGATCGAGGCGGTGCGCGGCGTGCCGGTCGCCAAGGGCACGCTGGATCAGCTGGTCGAGGCCGCCTGGGTCACGCCCAAGGGGCGTCGCGACGTGCCGGGCCGGCCGGTGACCTGGATCACGACTCCGGCCTTTCTCGATCACTTCGCGCTCGGCGCACTTGACGATCTGCCCCGCCTCGACGAATTGGAGGCGGCGGGGCTGTTCCGCCAGAGCATTGCGGAAGGTGAGACCGCAGCGGAGGACAGCGACCGACGGTCACGGTCAGGGCGCGCCGTCATCGAGATGACGAGCGAGCGTCAGGCATCGGGAGATCGACCGGGTCCGAGAACGGGCGCCGGCAGCCCGAGTGTCGATTGCGTGGCTCGGTCTTTTTTGCCACACTAAGTCAACATCTGCAGAACGGCCGCGGCCTCGACCGCATGAGCCGTGGCATCGAGAGGGTTTCCAATGAGTATCGGTATCTGGCAGGTCGTGCTGATTCTTGTGATCGTGTTGATCATTTTCGGCGCGGGCAAGCTGCCCAAGGTGATGGGCGACGTCGCTTCCGGCGTGAAGAACTTCAAGCAGGGCATGAAGGAAGACGACGACGAGCCGAAGGCGGCCAAGTCGATCAGCGAAAACTCGAGCGACTCTGAGGTCACCATCGAGCGCCCGGCGACCGTCAAGGACGAAGCGGCGAAGGGCTGAGATGCGCCTGTACGCGGCGGCGGAGTGAGCTTCGGCCATGTTCGATCTAGGCTGGGCCGAAATGGCGGTCATCACGCTGGTGGCGCTCGTCGTCATCGGCCCCAAGGACCTGCCCAAGGTGGCGCGCACGATTGGGCAATGGACCGGCAAGGCCCGGGCCCTGGCGCGTGACTTCCAGCGATCGCTCGACGATATGGCGCGAGAGGCCGAGCTCGATGAGATCAAGAAGAGCATCGACAAGGTCGGCAACACCAGCTTGCGCCAGATGGTCAAGGACGCGGTCGACCCGGACGACGACATCGAGCGGGCGTTCGACGTCAACGACACCAAGTCGCCCATCAAGCCGCGCTCACCCTCGAACGTGAAGCCGGTGCCGGCCACCGCAGGCCCGAAGACCGCACTTCCTGCTGCCGAGAAAACCGCCACCGAGCCGGCAAAGACCGCTTCTGCCGAAGCCGACGTCCCCAGCCAGCGCCGGCGCGGGCCGAGTCGCAGGCCGATTCGACCACTGCCGCCGCCGAGGCCAACCAGTCGGCATCGTCGCGTGGCTGATCGCGCACCTGAACGGCGCCATGCGCCATCGCTGCTGGAAAGATCCGCGTGATCAACGACATCGACGATCGCGAGATGCCGCTGCTCGACCATCTGGTCGAGCTGCGCAACCGGCTGATGTACAGCGCCGGTGCCATCCTGCTGGGATTCATCGTCTGCTACTTCTTCGCCGAGCAGATCTACGCCTTCCTGGTCCAGCCTCTGGCCGACATCTACCAGGGTCAGACCGACCGGCGGATGATCTACACCGGCCTCACCGAGGCCTTCTTCACCTATCTGAAGGTGGCGTTCTTCGCCGGCGCCTTCATCACCTTCCCGTTCGTCGCGACCCAGCTCTATCTGTTCATCGCGCCCGGGTTGTATCGCAACGAGAAGCAGGCCTTCCTGCCCTTTCTCTGCGCCACGCCGGTGCTCTTCTTCATGGGCGGGGCGATGGTCTACTACGTGATCTTCCCGCTCGCCTGGAAGTTCTTCTTGAGCTTCGAGACCTCGGGCATCGATGGCGCCCTGCCGATCCAGCTCGAGGCCCGCGTCGGCGAGTATCTCGATCTGGTGATGAAGCTGATCTTCGCCTTCGGCATCTCGTTCCAGCTGCCGGTGGCGCTCACGCTGATGGGCCGGGTCGGCATCGTCACCGCGGCCGGGCTCGCCCGGAACCGCAAGTATGCGATTGTCGGCGTGTTCGTGGTCGCCGCACTGCTGACGCCGCCCGACATCATCAGCCAGATCGGCCTCGGCGTGCCGATCATCCTGCTCTACGAGATCTCGATCTATCTCGTCCGTATGGCCGAGCAGAAGAAGGCCGCCGCCGAAGCGGACGAGGAAGCGGAAGACATCGCCGATTGATCGGCTTAGGGCTGACGGTGACATCGTCGGCCCGCGGCTGCCCGAACGCCAAAAAGCGTCCGTCATGGCATGGGCCAGACAGCTGAAACAACTCGACGATGGAAAATGGCGACCCCTACGGGAATCGAACCCGTGTTTTCAGCGTGAGAGGCTGACGTCCTGACCGCTAGACGAAGGGGTCGTGCGCGGTTCGGTGTACTTAGAAGCTCGATGCCGCTCGATCAAGTGCCATCGCGCACGAACGCGGCGACGAGCTCGACGTCCGGCGCAAAGAGGAACTGGTCGACCGCCTCGAGGGCGCTGAGCCGATAGCCCCCCTGGACGAGCACGGCGGCGTCGCGGGCGAAGGTGGCGGGCTCACAGGACGCATAGACCAGGCGCGGGACAGCGCTCGCTGCCAGAGCCTCGGCCTGAGCCAGCGCCCCCCCCCTGGGCGGGTCGAGGATGACCGCATCGCAGCCCTCGAGCTCGTCGGGCTGCAACGGGCTCTGCTGCAGGTCGCGGCGCACGGCCTGGACATGGGGATGGCGGCAAGCGCCGATCAGCTCGGCCGCCCCATCGAAGGCCCGCACACTGGCCCCGGCAGCGGCGAGCCCGAGGCTCAGCGTGCCGAGCCCGGCAAAGAGATCGACGACCTTTCTGGCGCTGCTGAGTTGCCCGGCCACGAAAGCCTGAAGCCTGGCCTCGCCCTCGGCGGTCGCCTGCAGGAACGCCGCCGGCGGCAGCGTCAGCGGGACGCCGCTGACCGTGAGCACCGGCGGCAAACGAGCGGCCACCGGCTCGGCCGTCGCCCCGGCCACGGCGATCGCCAGCCGGACGAGCCCTTCGGCCTCGGCGAAGCTGGCCAGCGCCTCGCGATCCGCGAGCCCGGGATCGCTCTGCAGATGGAGAACCACCTCCGGCCCGGAATCCAGCGCCGTCAACGTCACCTCACCACCGGTGGCGGCGGCTTCGAGTCGGCGCAACAAGTGTCGCAACGGCTCCAGGAGCGCCACCAGCGCCGGCCGCGCGATGGGACACTCGCTGACCCTGACCAACTGGCGACCGAGGCGGCGGCGAAAGCCGAGCTGGCCGTCGGCCGTGAAGCCGAGCCGTAGCCGGCGACGACTGCCCAAGGGGCTGCGATGCAGGCAGATCGGCCCGGGCGGTTCCAGCCCCCTGGCGCGCAACGCGCCTTCGATTCGGTCGATCAGCAGCGCCGTATAGGCCGCCTCGGGCAGATGCTGCAGCGTGCAACCGCCACAAGCGCCGAAATGCCGACAGACCGGCGGCTGGCGCTCGGTGCTCGCGACGAGGCAGGACAGCGGTTCGACGATCTTGTCTCGGCCGTGCCGGCGCACCCGCCAGCTCTCGCCCGGCAGCGCCAGCGGCACGACGAGGCGCTCGCCATGCCAGTCGAGAACGCCGTCACCCTGGGCGCCCAGCGCGTCGATCTGGACGTCGAGCAATTCCGATCCGGCTTTGGCCCGGGCCTTGGATGGGCGGCCGCGACGCCCGCGGCTCAAGGCCTTGCGGTCTCGACGACGAAGCTGGCCGTCCCCGCTGGATCGCGGGGATCGAGCCGCAGCAGCAGGGTGGCCCCGGCGTCGTCGGTCACCAGCAGGAAGAGAAACTCACCCGTGGCCGCCATTTCCGCTATGGTGAAGCCAGCAGGAAGCGCAATCAGACCCGTTTCGACCACATCGGGGTTCACCTTTGCCTCACGTGCGCGGTCGATCAGCAGCCAACCAAGCGCCGCCACGCCAATGACGATGATCACCGCCGCCACGATGTTGAAGAGCTTGATGATGCCGAGATACCGTTCCATTCGCTGCCCGAATCTGGCGATGCCGCGCCTTGGCGCGCACAGCTGTGGTTGAGACCCCTGCCCCGGCACCAGCAGAGATTCCGGCGGTCGAGATCCAAGAGGACGAGGCCGGCCGACGGCTCGATACGGTGCTGGCCGAGCGGCTCGGCGAGCTTTCCCGCTCGCGGTTGCAGGCGCTGCTCAAGGACGGCCACCTGACGCTCGGCGACGAGGTCGTAACGGAGGGCAAGCGGCGGGTCAAACCGGGCGAGCGCTACCGTCTCGTGGTGCCGCCGGCCGCACCTTCAGAGCTCTTGCCCGAGGACCGGCCGCTCGACATCGTCTTCGAGGACGAGGACCTCCTGGTCGTCGACAAGCCGGCCGGGCTCGTCGTCCATCCGGCGGCCGGGCACAGCAAGGGCACGCTGGTGCATGCGCTGCTCGCCCATTGCGGCAAGAGCCTGTCGGGCATCGGCGGCGTGCAGCGGCCGGGCATCGTGCACCGGATCGACAAGGACGTGAGCGGCCTCCTGGTGGTCGCCAAGCACGACCGGGTGCATCAGGGCCTGGCCGGTCAGTTCACGGTGCACAGCGTCGAGCGCCTTTACGACGCCCTGGTCTACGGCCTGCCAAGCCCGACCGAGGGCATCGTCGACCAGCCGATCGCCCGCCACCCGACCGACCGCAAGCGCATGGCGATCGTCGAGAGCGGCAAGCGGGCAGTGACCCGCTACCGTGTAACCGACGCCGCGGGCACCCGCATCGCGCGGCTGGAGCTAGCACTCGAAACCGGCCGCACCCATCAGATCCGCGTGCATCTCTCGAGCCTGGGCCACTCGCTCCTGGGCGATCGGATCTACAAGCCGCGGCGCAAGCCGGAGCTTCCGGCAGCGCTCGCCGAGGCGATACAGGGCCTCGACCGGGTGATGCTGCAGGCGCGGGTCCTGGGGTTCACCCATCCCCGCACAGGCGAAAGACTGCACTTCGAGTCCACGCCTTTGGCGATATTCGATCGACTTCTCGATCTGGCGCGTTTAGACTGAGCGTCGTTGTCGCAGCCGCTTTGCCGTTACAGATTTTTCACTGCACAGATACGAGCCGGAGATGTTAAAGCTTGTGTTGAGTGTCGGTTTGGGAACAACACCCCAGCGCGGGCGTTAGTCTGCAGTTCCTGAGCCAATGGACTACTGTCACACCTGAACCAACGGACGTCGTCGATGGCAAGTCTTCCCACCGTGCCGCTCGAGGGTAGCGGGCTCTCCCGTTACCTGGAGGAGATCCGCCGGTTCCCCATGCTCGAGCCGCAGCAGGAGTTCATGCTGGCGAAGAGCTGGCGGGAGAACGATGACGTTCAGGCGGCGCATACCCTGGTCACCAGCCACCTGCGCCTCGTCGCCAAGATCGCCATGGGCTATCGCGGCTACGGCCTGCCGATGAACGAGATCATCTCGGAAGGCAATGTCGGGCTGATGCAGGCGGTCAAGCGGTTCGAGCCGGACCGCGGCTTTCGCCTCGCCACCTACGCCATGTGGTGGATCAGAGCAGCCATCCAGGAGTACATCCTGCACTCCTGGTCGCTGGTGAAGCTCGGCACCACTGCCGCACAGAAAAAGCTGTTCTTCAACCTGCGGCGGCTGAAGAGCCAGATGCAGGCGATCGAGGAAGGTGATCTCAGCCCCGAAGCGGTCAAGAAGATCGCCGAGACGCTGGCCGTCACCGAGGCTGACGTGATCAGCATGAACCGGCGTCTCGATGGCCCGGATCACTCCTTGAACGCGACGCTCCGCGCCGAGAGCGACATGGAGTGGCAGGACTGGCTGGTCGACGAGCGGGCGACCCAGGACACGCTGCTCGCCGAGGACGACGAGCTCGATCACCGGCGCGAGCTGCTGTCCGGCGCCATGCACGTCCTCAATGATCGCGAAAAGCACATCTTGACCGAGCGCCGGTTGAAGGAAAGCCCGACCACGCTCGAGGATCTCAGCACCCAATACGGCATCAGCCGCGAGCGGGTGCGGCAGATCGAGGTCCGCGCCTTCGAGAAGCTGCAAAAAGCGATCCGCGGCATGGAGGCGACGGGTGCTGCCGAGGCCGCTGCGGCGGAGATCCCCCAGCGCTGAGCATCTCTACGGACGCTTGAGCGCGCGAGCAGTCGGCTACGGGATGGAGTGGGCCCGCTGCCGCGTCAGGCGTGGCCGGCCGTGGTCGAGAGCAGCGACGGATCGACGCCGATCTTGCGCAAGGCGCCTGTCCATTTGTCCGCATCGTCGAGCTCGAAGACGACGCTCTGGTCCGGCGGCGTGATCAGCCAGCCATTCTTCTGGATCTCGGCATCGAGCTGGCCCGGCGCCCAGCCGGCGTAGCCGAGCGCGAACACCTTCTGCCTCGGCCCTTCGCCGCCGGCGATGGCGCGCAGCACGTCGACCGTCGCCGTGAGCGCGAAGCCCTCGTCGATCATCAGCGTGTTCTCGTGGACGTAATCGGCCGAGTGCAGGACGAAGCCCCGGCTGCTCTCCACCGGCCCGCCGACATGCACCTTGAGCTCGGCGGCATCCGCGGTCGGCTCGATGCCGAGCTGCTCGATGATCGAGTCGAAGGCGACATTCTCGGCCAGCTGGTTGACGATGATGCCCATCGCCCCCTCGGTGGAATGGGCGCAGAGAAAGATCACCGATCGGTCGAATCGCGGATCGGGCATGCCCGGCATCGCGACCAGCAACATCCCGGCCAGATGGTTATCGTTGGCGTCGTCGTCGTGCATGGCTAAGAGATAACCGTTCGCAGCCGGCGCAACAAGGGAGTGGCGCCGCGCGACATCGCCATTTACGCCCAATCAAATGCACAAGGGACGCTTCATGACCATCAAAGTTGGTGACCGCCTGCCGGACGCGACCTTCAAGGTCAACCAGGGCGGCGACATTACCGACGTCACCACGGCCGAGCTCTGCAACGGCAAGAAGGTGGTGCTGTTCGCCGTGCCGGGCGCCTTCACGCCGACCTGCCACGCCAAGCACGTGCCGAGCTATCTCGAGCACTACGACGCGCTCAAGGCCAAGGGCGTCGACACCATCGCCTGCGTCGCCGTCAACGACCCGTTCGTCCTCGGCGAATGGGCCAAGAGCACGGGCTCGGGCGACAAGATCATGCTGCTCTCGGATGGCAATGCCGAGTTCACCAAGGAGATCGGCCTCGATTTCGACGGCAGCGGCTTCAAGCTCGGCACCCGCTCGATGCGCTTCGCCATGATCGTCGATGATGGCGTCGTGAAGAAGCTCGCCGTCGAGGATGCGCCGCCGATGATGGAAGTCTCCGGCGCCGACAAGATCCTGGCAGCGCTCTAGGCCTGGGATCCCCGGGGCTATCGGCCACTTGGCCTACTTGAGCCCCGGGGATCGCGGCTCAGACAGCGGCGATCAATCGCTGGATGCGGCGGTGACGGTGGCAATAGCGATCAGTCGCTTGGTGCGGTGGTGATGGAGCCGTTGCCGTTCAGTGACTGACGCCCGTCCTTGATCGCCTGGGTCGCCAGCCGGTCGGCGCGCTCGTTCAGCTCGTCGCCGGCGTGGCCCTTGGTCCAGGCCCAGTCGATGGTGTGGCGGCGGGCGGCCTCGTCGAGGCGCTGCCAGAGATCGACATTCTTGACGGGCTTCTTGTCCGCGGTCTTCCAGCCTCGGGCCTTCCAGGCGCGCAGCCACTCGGTGATGCCCTTCCTGAGATAGGTGCTGTCGGTGACGAGGCGCACCTGCATCGGCCGCTTCAGGCTTTCCAGCGCCTCGATTGCCGCGGTCAGCTCCATGCGATTGTTGGTGGTGTCCGGCACGAAGCCCGAGAGATCCCTCTCGTGCCCCTTCCAGCGCAGCACGGCCCCCCAGCCGCCCGGCCCCGGATTGCCGCTGCAACCGCCATCGGTGTGGATCTCGACGACGTCGCCCGCAGGCAACGGCGCGGGCTCAGCCGCAGGATCAAGCGATGCCATAGGCAGCCGGCCCTCCCATGGCGCCTTTGTGAAACGCCAGCTTCCTTGCGTATTCCATCGGATCCTTCGGCCGCACGAGGGCACCTTCGACCTGGTTGAGCCAGTCGTAGAGGCGGGTGAGGAGAAAGCGCATGGCAGCGCCCGTGGCGAGCAGCGGCAGCGCCTCGATCTCGTCCGGCTGCAAGGGTCGGACGGCCTGGTAGCCCTCGAGGAAAGCCCGGCTCTTGGTCAGGTTGTAGTCGCCCAAGGGCTCGAAGCACCAGGCGTTGAGGCAGATCGCGATATCGTAGGCGAAGAGATCGTTGCAGGCGAAATAGAAGTCGATCACCCCGCTCACATCGTCGTCGGCGAAGAACACGTTGTCCGGAAAGAGATCGGCATGGATGACACCGGCCGGCAGATCGCGCGGCCAGGCAGCCTCCAACATGTCCAGGGCCGGCGGCACCAGCTCAGCGAGCCCGCTCGGCATGGTCATCGGGCTCTCGAGGCACGACGCGAACAAGGGCCGCCAGCTCTCGACCGATAGCGCATTGGCGCGTTGCCCCTGGAAGTCGCCGACCGCCGCGTGCAGCGCCGCCAGCGTCCCGCCCAGCGAACGGCACCGCGCCGCGCCGATGCGGCGGGGCGAACGACCTTCGAGAAAGCTGACGATGGCGGCGGGCTTGTCGCAGAGCGCCTGCAGGCTGGCGCCGGCGCGGTCGTGGATCGGCACCGGGCAGGCGATGCCACGCGCCGCCAGATGGTCCATGACGCCCAGGAAGAACGGCAGGTCCCGCGGATCGACCCGCTTCTCGTAGATCGTGAGAATGTAGCGCCCGGTCGTGGTCTCGAGCCGGAAGTTCGAGTTCTCGACACCTTCGGCGATGGGCAGCAGGGCTTGCACCTGCCCGATGTCGTAACGCTCGAGCAGTGCTGCGAGCGCACTATCGGGAACCGAGGTGTATACCGCCATCCGTCACCATTGCCGGTCAGGTGAGCCACGAGGCCTTATGCCGACTGGTCATCGACCTGTCACGCGCCGGTTCTAGCGGCCAATGCCGCGCCATAGCGCGCTGCTCAGGAGGCGGGCTCCAGCCGGCGACCCGGGATCGGCGGCACGCGGAAATAGACGTTCTCCTCGGTATGGTTCACCGTCTCGAGGGTCACGTCGAAGCGCGCCTTGAACGCATCGATCACCTGGTCGACCAGGATCTCGGGCGCCGAGGCGCCTGCGGTGAGCCCGACCGTGGCGATGCCGTCCATGGCTTGCCAGTCGATATCGGCTGCGGTCTGGATCAGCTCGGCCCTCGGCGAGCCGTTGTTGAGCGCCACCTCGACCAGCCGCAACGAGTTCGATGAGTTGGGCGCGCCCACGACCAGCACGAGATCGGCGCCCGGTGCCAGCGCCGCCACCGCCTGCTGACGGTTCGTCGTGGCGTAGCAGATATCCTCGCTACGCGGGCCGTCGATGGCCGGGAACCGTTCCTTGAGGGCTGCTACGATAGCGGCCGTATCGGTGACCGAGAGCGTCGTCTGCGTCGCGTAGGCGACGTTCTCCGGGTCCGGCACGGTCACCGTCTCGGCGTTGGCCACGGTCTCCACCAGCAGCACATGGCCATCGCGCACCTGGCCCATCGTGCCTTCCACCTCGGGATGGCCGGCATGGCCGATCAGCAGCACGGTGCGCCCGGCGCCGGCGTGCCGCTCGACCTCGCGATGCACCTTGCTGACCAAGGGGCAGGTGGCATCCGCAAAGATCAGCTGGCGCCGCTTGGCCTCGTCCGGCACGCGCTTCGGCACGCCATGGGCGGAGAAGACGACGATGCCGTCATCGGGCACCTCGTCCAGCTCGTCGACGAAGACGGCCCCTTTGGCCCTGAGCTCGTCGACGACATGGCGGTTGTGCACGATCTCGTGGCGGACGTAGATTGGCGGGCCGTTCTTGGCGAGCGCCTCTCTGACGATGGCGATCGCCCGGTCGACGCCGGCGCAGAAGCCGCGCGGGCTGGCCAGCAGAATGGTGAGCGGCAGGCGTTCCGTCGTGGTCACGGGCGAGAAGCTCCCTTGCGCCGGACAGCCGACGATCGCTCGAGACGACCGCTTCGTGGGCTGCCGACGTATCGGTTGGCATGACGATGGCTACATAACACGCGTCCGACCATGCGGCGATACCCGGTCGGGCCGATCTGACGATGCCGGCATCGCTGCCACATCGGCGAAGGGATGATGAAAATGGCGGTTGGATCGTCGGTGGCAACGGCCGACGGGACAGAGATCAACGAATGGCGGCTGATCCTGGTGCTCGTGCTGGCGACCGCCATCGGCCCCTTCTCGATGCAGGTCTTCCTGCCGGCGCTGCCGGCCATCCAGAGCTCCTTCGGGGTGGCCGCCGCCACCGCGCAGCTCGCCTTCTCGCTCTCCGCCTTCGCCATGGCGGTGGCGACCTTGTTCTACGGCCCGATCTCCGATCGCGTCGGCCGGCGCCGCGCCTTGCTCGCCGGCATCATCATCTTCATCGCGGGCTCGCTCGTCTGCGCGTTCGCCACGTCGATCACCTGGCTGATCATCGGCCGCATTGTCCAGGCTGCCGGCGGCGTCGCCGGCATGGTTCTCGGCCGCGCGGTCGTCCGCGACGTCTACGATCGCGAGCGCTCGGCCTCGGCCATTGCCTACATCACCATGGCCATGGTGGTGGCACCGATGCTGGCGCCGGCAATCGGCGGCGTTCTGACCGACCTGATCGGCTGGAAGGCGGTCTTCATAGTAGGCGGCGGGCTCGGTGTGCTGGTGCTCTTGGCCGTGCATACCGGCCTGCCGGAGACTCTCGTGCCGACCAACCGGCCGACCACCGTGGCCGGCATGCTCGGCGATTTCATTCGCCTGCTCCGCGAGCCGGCCTTTGTCGGCTTTGCCGTGCAGGGCGGTTTCTCGATGGCCGTTTTCTTCAGCTTCCTGGCCGCGGCACCCTACGTCATGATCGTCGTGCTCGAGCGACCGCCCTCGGAATACGGCTTGATGTTCATCCTGATCTCCGCCTCGTTCATGGCCGGCAACTTCCTCGCGGCGCGCGTGAGCCGACGGATCGGCATCGAGCGGATGATCGTCCTCGGCAGCATCGGCACGGTCGTCGGCGCCGTCTTGATCCTCTTGCTCGTGCCCATGGTCTACGCCACCCCCTGGGCGCTCTTCATGCCGATGATGCTGGTGGCCTTCGCCCAGGGCACCTCGATCCCCAACAGCCTGGCTGCCGTGATCAGCATCAATCCCGAGATCGCCGGCGCCGCCTCGGGCCTCGCCGGCTTCATCCAGATGGGCACGGCCGCCATCGCCGCGCAGACCATCGGCTCGATCCAGAACGGCACGCCCTGGCCGATGGCGATCGGCATGGCCGTCTGCGCCGCCTT
The DNA here is from genome assembly GCA_942491185.1 of uncultured Alphaproteobacteria bacterium. Classification (GTDB taxonomy): domain Bacteria; phylum Pseudomonadota; class Alphaproteobacteria; order Geminicoccales; family Geminicoccaceae; genus SLRI01. Next base: position 203,266 of record CALOAB010000005.1, read on the forward strand.
GATGCTCGTCTTCGCGCTGTTCGCCACGCATTTCGCCCGGCGCAACAAGCAAGCCGCCTGACCGATCAGGCCGGTGCCCTGGCAATGAACCAGACCGAGGCGTAGCTGTCGGCAAAGGCGTCGAAGACGGCGATCTCGCGGCGCGTCACATCCAAAACCTGCGCCAGCGCCGCGTCGGCATCTGCGGCCAGCGCATCGACGCGCGGCCGGAGCGGCGCGTAGTAGGCCTGCCAGTCGCTGACCGGTGCCCTATGCCGTTCGACGAGCTGGTAGCCGGCAGCCGCGATCTCCTCCTCGACCGCTGAGGGCGTCACCATCGCCGGGTACTCACCGGCCCAGAACGCACGCAGCTCGGCCGGCGGCTTGTCGGTCGTCCAGACCACATCGCTGAAGGCGACGAGTCCTTCAGCTGTAAGCAGCTTTCGCCACGCGGTGAGGGCAACCTCCCGGCCGACACTGTAGATGGCGCTCTCGCACCAGATGAGATCGAGGCTGGCGGGTGCCGGCGTCGGTGCCGCCATGTCCGCCTCGAGCGTGGTGATCGAGCGCCGACGGTGGCGGCCTTGGCACGCAAGGCTTCGAGAAAGCCGGCGTGCGTGTCGATCCCCGTGATTTGAGCGGTCGGCAGGGCAGCGGCGAGATCGAGGGCCGCCACACCTGCCCCGCAGCCCATGTCGGCGATCCTGGGCGAGGCAGGAAGATGCGACGCCAGGCGCCCCAGCACCTCCCGCCGGGTCGCACTGGAGCCTGGACCGAGCTGGTCGATGCCGTCGAACAGCCTGCCATAGGCAGCCCCGATCGCGGCTTCGTCCGGCTCGATCTTCAATCAGTCACCCCCAGCTTTTGCTCAGCCGCGATACTCGCTGACCCACTGGCCCATCGCGTCGAGCAGGCCCTTGCCCGTCTCGAGCGGCCGGCTCGGATCAAAGCTCCAGCCGGTCATCGACGCATCATAGAGACGGACATTGTCATAGCCCATGACCTCACTCAGGACGAACCAGTTGGTCGAGGCCCAGTGCCCGGTGTTGCAGTAGCTGACGACGCTCTCGACCTCGCCATTGCTGACGCTCGCCGGGATCATCGGCGCGATCTCGTCTCGCGGTCGAACCCGGCCGTCCGCGGTGAAGAAGAGCCCCTGGTCAAGGCCGACAGAGCCCGGAATGCGGCCATGCGCGCGAGCCGGGTCGGCCTTCTCCAGGCCGAAATACTGCTCAGCCGGACGGGCGTCGATGCGCAGCACCGAAGCATCGTCCAGCGAGGCCTCGACCTCAGCCGTCTCGATCAGCAGCTCCGGCCGTACACGTCGGCGGTGAAGGTCACGACTTCGAGGTGCGTTCTCGCCGCTCTCCACTGGCTGCGCTCGCCGTCCTCGGACCAACCGCGAAAGTCGCCGTCCAGGATGCTGACGCCGTCGTGGCCCAGACAGTTGAAGGTCCAGTGAACCCGGGCAGCGCTGCTGAAATCGCTCGACCGTTCATGCCGCCGTGGACGATGACGACGTGGTCGTCGTTGTCGATGCCGAGCGAACCGACCAGCGCCTCAAGGGATGCCACGTTTGGCGCCATGCCGACGATGCCGTCCTCTTCGATGCGCCAACCCGCCTCTTGGTAGTTGGAGTAGATGGCACCCGGGACATGCGCCTCGATGAAGGTCTCATGCGAACCGCCGTCGATGCCGTTCCTGATGTCGAGGATGACGAGGCCGGGTGTCTCGAGATTGGCCTGGAGCCAGTCGGCCTCGACCAGTGGGCCCGGATTGTCGATCGCTTCGCCTCGGCCGAGGCGGC
>CALOAB010000006.1:0-50229 GCA_942491185.1 uncultured Alphaproteobacteria bacterium
TCGCCTAAGCCAGCACGCACCAGGTCGGGATGTGGTCCGAGATGCCTTTGCCGGCGCGGGTTTTGGGGTCGCTGCCGGCTTCGGTGAGGCGGTCGAGGGCGTGGGGGGAGAGGAGGAGGTAGTCGATGCGCATGCCTTCGTCGCGGTCCCAGGAGCCGCCGCGGAGGTCCCACCAGGTGAACTGGCGCTTGGTGGGCTCGATGGCGCGGTAGGCGTCGTAGAGGCCGAGATTGAGGAGCCCGCGCAGGCCGTGGCGCTCGTCCGGGTGGTAGCAGATGGTGCCTTCGCAGTCGGCGGGGTCGTAGACGTCGATGGGCTCGGGGGCGACGTTGTAGTCGCCGCCGATGACGAGCGGGGTGTCGCCTTCGAGGTGGCTGGCGGCGTGCGCGCGAAGGCGAGCGAAAAAGCGGAGCTTGAAGGCGAAGTTGTCGGAGCCGATGGTGGTGCCGTTGGGGACGTAGACCGAGGCGACGCGGACGCCGTTCACGGTGCCTTCGATGTAGCGGGCCTGGGTGTCGTCGTCCTCGCCGGGGAGGCCGCTTGTGACGTCGTCGATCGGTGACTTGGCGATGATGGCGACGCCGTTGCGGCCGGGCTCGCCGAAGATGGCCGAGGTGGTAGCCGCGCTCTTCGAGGCCGGCCCTGGGGAAGCTGTCGTCGACGACCTTGGTCTCCTGCAGGAGGAGCACGTCGGGGTCGTTGGCGGCGAGCCAGTCGAGGACGATGGCCTCGCGCTTGCGGATCGAGTTGACGTTCCAGGTGACGATGCGCACAGGCGTGAGCAGGTCAGATGGCGAAGGAGGTGCCGCAGCCGCAGCTGGCGGTGGCGTTGGGGTTGCTCATGCGGAAGTAGGAGCCGGTCAGGTCCTCGACGAAATCGAGCTCGGCGCCGAGCACGTACATGAGCGACATGCCGTCGACGAGGACGGTGATGCCATCCTTCTCGATCTGGATGTCGTCGGGGGCGGTGGTGTCCTCGAGGTCGAACTTGTACTGAAAGCCGGAACAGCCACCGCCGGAAACGCTGACGCGGAGCTTGAGATCGTCGCGGTTCTCGGTCTCGATGATCCGCTTGACGCGCTTCGCTGCACTCGTCGTTACGGTTAGCGGCGCCGGGCGCTCGGATGCGCGCGGCGGCTCGGCTACCTTGATCTCGGCCATGTGACGCACCTATTCTAGCGAACCTGCAACGCTCCTCTATCTAAGGAGCCGACACCCCTTGTCAAACCGAGCCGTTCCAAACCGGGAGCGCTGTGCCTGAAGGTGCTGCCAGTGCTGCGTTCGCCGTGCGTCCGGGCGATGCCGGCCCACGTCTGGCGGCTGAGCCGGAGAGCGGCCTGCGCACCGATTTCCAGCGCGACCGCGACCGGATCGTCCATTCGACGGCGTTTCGCCGGCTCGAGTACAAGACGCAGGTCCTGGTCAATTTCGAGGGCGATCACTACCGGACGCGGCTGACCCACAGCCTGGAGGTGGCGCAGATCGCCCGCACGCTGGCCCGGGCGCTCGACGTGGAGGAGGATCTGGCGGAGGCCGTGGCACTGGCGCACGATCTCGGCCACAGCCCGTTCGGCCATGCCGGCGAATGGGCGCTGGATGCAGCACTCGAGCCGTTCGGCGGGTTCGACCACAATATCCAGACCTTTCGCGTCGTCACCCGGCTCGAGCAGCGCTACGCCCTGTTCGATGGGTTGAACCTGACGGCGGTGACGCTGGAGAGCCTGGTCAAGCATAACGGGCCACTCGCCGACCCGCCGCCGGCCATCGCCGAGCATGGCCTGGCCGACGCCCTGCAGCTGCGTCTCCAGGCACCGCTCGAGGCGCAGCTGGCGGCGATCGCCGACGATATCGCCTATTGCAACCATGACATGGATGACGGCCTGCGGGCCGGCTTCTTCACGCTGGGCGACCTGGCGGTGCTGCCGATCGTCGGCGGCATCGTCGCCGAGGTCGAGTCGGCCTATCCGGGCGTCGATCGCCGGCGGCTGATCCACGAGGCCAACCGCCAGCTGATCGACCGGATGGTTGCCGATCTGGTGGCCGAGACCCGCCATCGGCTCGCAGAGGTGAGGCCCGGCTCAGCCCAGGATGTCCGCGAGGCCGGGCGGCCAATGGCCGGATTCTCAGGTGAGATGGCGACCGCCGTCCAACATCTGCGCAGCTTCTTGCACCAGCGGATGTACCGGCACTACAAGGTCAACCGGATGGCCCGCACGGCGCGGCGGCTGGTCACGGAGCTGGTCGAGCTGCTGCTTGCCGCCCCCGACTGCCTGCCGGATCGCTGGCAGGAGCGGGCCGGCACCTCGGGCAGCGCTGCCACGGCCGACGCGGTACGCGACTACGTTGCCGGCATGACCGACCGCTTCGCCGTCGACGAGCACGACCGGCTCTTCAAGCTCACTGGCTTTCGCCCCTGAGCAGCCCGATGTCAGTACCTTTGGATCCCTCGATGAACCCCTTCGATACCCTGCTCGCGGAAGTGCACGAGGCGCTCGGGCGGCTCAGCGCCAAGGGCGTGCTGCCCGGCGACCTGCCGCTCGAGCGGATCTCGGTCGAGCCGCCGCGCGAGCGCGAGCATGGCGATGCGGCGACGAATGCCGCCCTGATCCTGGCCAAGCCGGCGCGGATGAAGCCTCTGGCGATTGCCGCGGCACTGGCCGAGGAGCTGGCCACGGTCGAGATGCTGGCCCGGGCCGAGCCGGCGCCGCCCGGCTTCGTCAACATGGCGTTCACCGACGCGTTCGTGCAGGCGCAGGTGCCGGCGGTGCTGGCGGCCGGCGCAGATTACGGCCGCTCCGATGCCGGCAAGGGTGTCCGGATCAATGTCGAGTTCTGCTCGGCCAACCCCACCGGATCACTGCATGTCGGCCACGGCCGCGGCACGGTCTTCGGCGATGCCCTGGCCGAGCTTCTGGCGTTTGCCGGGTTCGACGTCACCCGCGAGTACTACATCAACGACGCCGGGGCGCAGATCGAGATCCTCGCGCGCTCGATCCACCATCGCTACCTCGAAGCGCTGGGCGACACGCCGGGGCCGGTGCCCGACGGGCTCTACCCGCTCGCGGAGCTGGTGCCGGTGGCCAGGGCGATCGCCGAGCGGGACGGCGATCGGTGGCGCGGCCGGCCGGAGGCGGACTGGCTGGACAGCTTCGGTCGCGAGGGCGTCGCTGCCATGCTCGCGCAGATCAAGGCCGATCTGGGCGAGCTCGGCGTCGTGTTCGACGTCTTCGCCTCTGAGCGCGATCTCGTCGAGGCCGGCAAGGTCGACGCGGCGCTGGCGCATCTGGAGCAGCTCGACCTGCTCTACACGGGCACCCTGCCGCCGCCCAAGGGCAAGCCGGTCGAGGACTGGGAGGCGGTGCCGCAGCTCTTGTTCAAGGCCAGCGAGCACGGCGACGATATCGACCGGCCGCTCAAGCGCTCGACCGGTGCCTGGACCTATTTCGCGGCCGATCTCGCCTATCACCTGGACAAGTACCAGCGCGGCTTCGCCCAGATGATCGATGTCTGGGGCGCGGATCACGGTGGTTACGTCAAGCGGATGCAGGCCGCCGTCAAGGCCTTGAGCCGCGGCGAGGCAACGCTCGACGTTCGTCTCTGCCAGCTGGTCAACCTGATGGATGGCGGCCAGCCGCTGAAGATGTCGAAGCGGGCCGGGCGCATCGTCACGCTCCGCGACGTGGTCGGCGAGGTCGGCAAGGACGTCTTTCGCTTCATCATGCTGACCCGCAAGAATGACGCCGCATTGGATTTCGACCTCGCCAAGGTGGTCGAGCAGTCCCGGGACAATCCGGTCTTTTATGTTCAATACGCCCATGCGCGCATCTCATCGGTCCTGCGCAATGCCGTGACCGACGGACATGGTGCCTGGCTCGAGGCGCCACAGACGGCTGAGCTTGGACGGCTGGCCGATCCGGCCGAGCTGCAGCTGCTCAAGACGGCGATCCAGTTCCCGCGGCTGGTGAAAACCGCGGCCGTGCAACATGAGCCACACCGGATAGCGTTTTATCTTCATGACTTGGCGAGCGACTTTCATGCGCTATGGAACCGTGGCAAGGAGGACGGTAATCTCCGCTTCTTGATCGCGGACGCGCCGGAGTTGAGTTGTGCACGGCTCGCCATGCTGCTGGCGGTCCGCCAGGTCATTGCCAATGGGCTCAAGCTCATGGGCGTGAGGCCGGTGGAGGAGATGCACTAGATCATGCGTGTCGCTCGCCCGACCGCTCGCGAGGAAAGGAAACCCTGCCGTGCGATCGACTGACCCAATAGACGAACGCGATCTCGACGTCGCCGGCCTGCGGCGCTCCTTGGCGCAGGAGCCGTCACGCAAGATCGGCAATGGCGGCAACCGACGCCGCGGCTTGCGAACCTATCTCCTGGGCGGTCTCGTCGCTGTGGTTCTGGCCCTGTTCGGCTCGGTGGTCTGGATGGCCTACCAGGATATGATGCCAGGCGACGGCACGCCGCCCCTCATCCGTGCCGAAGCCGGCCCGATCAAGCACGAGCCGGACGAGCGCGGCGGCCTGCCACTGCTCAACGAGGAATCGGTTGTCGTTCAGGCCCTGGACACGCCGGATGCACCCGTTCGCGTCGAGCGGATCGTGCCGCGCCAGGCCGAGCCCCCCCGCTCGAGCGCCGATGTCATTCCCGAAGCACTCCAGGCCGAGCCCGGCGCCGAGGCAGCCGGCGGCACGGTCGTCGCGAGCGCTCAGGCTCTCGAGACCACGGCCTCGGACGATTCCGACAGCTTAGACAGCCTGCTTGCCGAGATCGCCAGCGGGCTCGACCAGGAGCCGCCGATCGAACCGGCGGCCGGCGGGCTCGACGAGGTCCAGATCGCCGCCAACGAGACGACCGCCGACGGAACTCTCGCGGCACCGGCCGAGGCCGAGCCACGACCTTCGGCTGAGATCGGCGCGCCGGCGACGCTCGAGCTGCCCGCCGCGGCACCAGCCGCCACGGACGACACCGCAGCCGCTCCGGCCGCGGCCACCGCGCCGGCTGCCCAGGCCGCAGCACCAGCGCCCGCTGCTGCAGATCCAGTAGCCACCGCACCGGCACCTGCACCAGCGACGGCAACGCCCGATGCCACCGCGCCTCCTGCGACGACTGCCGCGACCACGGCGAGCGAGCCACCGGCGCCGACAGGAGGCGCCAGCGCCGAGCCCGGCAGCCGCACCGCAGCCAATTCTCGCGGCGAGCTTCGACGGCGCCTATCGCGTGCAGCTCCTGGCGGTACGTGACGAAGCGTCGGCGTCTGGTGCCTGGAACGGCCTGCAGCAGCGCCACCAGGCGGTGCTCGGACCGCTGCGCAGCAATGTCCAGCGCGCCGATATCGGCGATGCAACCTTCTTCCGTCTGCAGGCCGGCCCGTTCGCCGACCGCACCGGCGCCTCGTCCGTCTGCGAGGCGTTGCAGGCCGAGGGTGCCGACTGCTTCGTAGTCGAGCCCGCTTCTTGAGCGACGGCGGCCTGTTGGCGGGCGGGACCGACGTCAAGGCCGCGGTCGTCGGGATCGATGGCCCAGTCTTGTCGGCGGCGGAGCGGGAGCTGCTTTCCAGCATGCCGCCCGCCGGCGTCATTCTCTTCAAGCGCAATTGCATCACACCGGATCAGGTGGCAGCACTCACCGCCGAACTGAGGGCGCTGTTTCCCAACCGCTGGCTGCCGATCCTGGTCGACCAGGAAGGGGGCCGGGTGCAGCGGCTGGGACCGCCAGCCTGGCCGGCCTTGCCGCCGGCACGCGCACTCGGGCGCCTGGCGGAGGCGGACGGCACGGCGGGCGAGCGGGCAACCCGCCTGCACGCGGCAGCGATCGCAGCGCTTCTGCGAGCGGTCGGAATCGACGTGGTCTGCGCCCCCTGCCTCGATCTCCTGCGCCCGGAGACGACGCGTGCAATCGGCGACCGGGCGCTGACCGCCGATCCGGCCCTGGTCGCCAGGCTCGGCCGCATCTATGCCGAGACCCTGCTCGCGCAAGGCGTCGTGCCGGTGATCAAGCATTTGCCGGGCCACGGCCGAGCGACCTGTGACAGCCACCTCGAGCTGCCGCGCGTGACCGCCGGTGTGGCCGAGCTCGAGGCCACCGACTGGCAGGCCTTCAAGCCGCTCGCCGACCTCCCCTTGGGCATGACCGCACATATCGTGTTCACCGCCATCGACCCCGAACGTCCGGCAACGCAGTCGCCTTTGGTGATCGAGCAGGTCATTCGCGGTGCCATCGGCTTTCGTGGGCTGCTGTTCTCCGATGATCTGAGCATGGAGGCGCTGGCCGGGCCGATTGCCGAGCGTGCCATCGCCTCGCTCGCCGCCGGCTGCGATCTGGCCCTGCACTGCAACGGCAAGCTCGCCGAGATCGCAGCGGTGCTCAAAGCGGTGCCGTCGCTGCCCGAGACGACCGCCGCCCGGCTGCAGGCCCTGGCGCCCCGGGCGGCCGCTGCCGTGCCGCTGCTCGACGACTTGCTGGCCGAGCTGGATCAGGTTCTCGGCCAAAGGGTCGCCAGTGCCTGACCTCGCGGCCTTCGGCCACACGCTATCGGTCTGGTTCCTGCCGGTGATCCTGGCGATCACCATGCACGAGGCGGCGCATGCCTGGGCTGCCTGGAAGCTCGGCGACGACACGGCGAAATCCCTGGGTCGACTCAGCTTCAACCCGGTCCGCCATGTCGACCCGTTCGGCACACTAATTCTGCCGGGCATGCTCTTGGTCGTCGGCGCCCCCTTCCTGTTCGGCTGGGCAAAGCCGGTGCCGGTCGCTTTCCACAAGCTTCATCACCCCAAGCGCGACATGATCTGGGTGGCGCTGGCCGGCCCGGCGATCAACATCGCGCTGGCTCTCGTCGCGGCGATCTTGCTGCATCTCCTGGTCGGCGCGGAAAGCGACGTCGGCAACTGGCTTTGGCAGAACCTCGACAACGCGCTCTTGATCAATGTCGTGCTCGCCTGCTTCAACATGCTGCCGCTCTTGCCGCTCGACGGCGGGCGGGTGCTGACCGGGCTGTTGCCGCTGCCACTGGCCCGTCGCTATGCCCGGACCGAGCCCTACGGCCTCTTCATCCTGCTCGGCATCGTCTTCGTCCTGCCGCTGATCGCCCGCGAGCTCGGCTTTGCCATCAACCCGCTGGGTGCCGTCCTCTTGCCCATCGTGCAATTCGTGCACGGGCTCATCCTTTTGTTGACCGGCTGGTAGTGGCCGAGACCGGGGACAGCGCCTTCGTCGTCGATCTCGAAGGCTTCGAGGGGCCTTTGGACCTGCTGCTCGACCTCGCCCGGTCGCAGAAGGTCGACCTCGCCCGGATCTCGATCCTCGCACTGGCCGAGCAGTTCATCGCCTATCTCGAGGATGCCCGCCGGCGTGAGCTGAGCCTGGCGGCCGAGTATCTGGTAATGGCCGCCTGGCTCGCCTTGATGAAGTCGCAGCTGCTGCTGCCCAAGGACGAGCGCGAGGTCGACGATGTCGAGGCCATGGCCGAGGCGCTGGCAGCTCGGCTGCGCAAGCTCGACGCCATCCGCCGGGCCGTGCTCTGGCTCGAGGCGCAGCCGCTGCGCGGCGAAGCGCGGCTGGTCCGCGGCACCCCGGAGCTGCCACCGGTCCGCCACGAGGATCACTGGCGCGCCGATCTCGCCGGCCTCCTTGAGGCCTATGCGAAGACCATGTCGCGGCGGCGCCGGCAGAGCATCCGCCTCGTGCCGCGCAAGGCGATGAGCGTCGAGGCGGCGCTCGACCGGCTGTCGCGCCTGCTCTCCGGCCGCGACTGGCACGAACTGCAGAGCTTCCTGCCGCCCGGTCTCGACGACGCCTTTCTCGGCCGCTCGGCGCTGGCCGCCTCGCTGGTGGCGAGCCTCGAGCTCGCCAAGCGGGGCACGATCGAGCTGGCCCAGGATCAACCCTTCGGACCGATCAGGATCCGCAAGCGATGAGCACGAGCGAGCCTGAGGCGCCGCCAATTGCTGCCGCCGACCCGGCTGAGGCGACACCGGCTCTGCCGCCGATCGACGCCAAGCTGGTCATCGAGGCGCTGCTCTTCCAATCGAGCGAGCCGATCGAGGAAGCGGTGTTGCAGGCGCATGTCCGGGACGGCCAGCACGTTGCAGCGGTCCTGGCCCGGCTGCAGGCCGACTATGCCGAGCGCGGCGTCAGGCTGGAGCGGCATGGCCGCCGCTGGGCGTTCCGCACGGCAGCCGAGGTGACGCCGCATCTCGAGCGGGTCGAGGCCCGGCGGCGCAAGCTCTCCAAGGCGGCCATGGAGACGCTCGCCATCATCGCCTACCAGCAGCCGGTGACGCGCGCCGAGATCGAGGCGGTGCGCGGCGTGCCGGTCGCCAAGGGCACGCTGGATCAGCTGGTCGAGGCCGCCTGGGTCACGCCCAAAGGGCGTCGCGACGTGCCGGGCCGGCCGGTGACCTGGATCACGACTCCGGCCTTTCTCGATCACTTCGCGCTCGGCGCACTTGACGATCTGCCCCGCCTCGACGAATTGGAGGCGGCGGGGCTGTTCCGCCAGAGCATTGCAGAAGGTGAGACCGCAGCGGAGGACAGCGACGGTCACGGTCAGGGCGCGCCGTCATCGAGATGACGAGCGAGCGTCAGGCATCGGGAGATCGACCGGATCCGACAGCGGGCGCCGGCAGCCCGCGTGTCGATTGCGTGGCTCGGTCTTTTTTGCCACACTAAGTCAACATCTGCAGAACGGCCGCGGCCTCGACCGCATGAGCCGTGGCATCGAGAGGGTTTCCAATGAGTATCGGTATCTGGCAGGTCGTGCTGATTCTTGTGATCGTGTTGATCATTTTCGGCGCGGGCAAGCTGCCCAAGGTGATGGGCGACGTCGCTTCCGGCGTGAAGAACTTCAAGCAGGGCATGAAGGAAGACGACGACGAGCCGAAGGCGGCCAAGTCGATCAGCGAGAACTCGAGTGACTCCGAGGTCACCATCGAGCGCCCTGCGACCGTCAAGGACGAAGCGGCGAAGGGCTGAGATGCGCCTTTACGCGGCGGCGGAGTGAGCTTCGGCCATGTTCGATCTAGGCTGGGCCGAAATGGCGATCATCACGCTCGTGGCGCTCGTCGTCATCGGCCCCAAGGACCTGCCCAAGGTGGCGCGCACGATTGGGCAATGGACCGGCAAGGCCCGGGCCCTGGCGCGTGACTTCCAGCGATCGCTCGACGATATGGCGCGAGAGGCCGAGCTCGATGAGATCAAGAAGAGCATCGACAAGGTCGGCAACACGAGCTTGCGCCAGATGGTCAAGGACGCGGTCGACCCGGACGACGACATCGAGCGAGCGTTCGACGTCAACGACACCAAGCCGACCACGAAGCCGAACTCACCCTCGAACGTGAAGCCGGTGCCGGCCACCGCAGGCCCGAAGACTGCACTTCCTGCTGCCGAGAAAACCGCCGCCGAGTCGGCAATGACCGCTTCTGCCGAAGCCGAGCCTGCCCAAGCCAGCGCTGCGGCGCGGGCCGAGTCGCAGGCCGATTCGACCACTGCCGCCGCCGAGGCCAACCAGTCGGCATCGTCGCGTGGCTGATCGCGCACCTGAACGGCGCCATGCGCCATCGCTGCTGGAAAGATCCGCGTGATCAACGACATCGACGATCGCGAGATGCCGCTGCTCGACCATCTGGTCGAGCTGCGCAACCGGCTGATGTACAGCGCCGGTGCCATCCTGCTGGGATTCATCGTCTGCTACTTCTTCGCCGAGCAGATCTATGCCTTCCTGGTCCAGCCTCTGGCCGACATCTACCAGGGGCAAACCGACCGGCGGATGATCTACACCGGCCTCACCGAGGCCTTCTTCACCTATCTGAAGGTGGCGTTCTTCGCCGGCGCCTTCATCACCTTCCCGTTCGTCGCGACCCAGCTCTATCTGTTCATCGCGCCTGGGTTGTATCGCAACGAGAAGCAGGCCTTCCTGCCCTTTCTCTGCGCCACGCCGGTGCTCTTCTTCATGGGCGGGGCGATGGTCTACTACGTGATCTTCCCGCTCGCCTGGAAGTTCTTCTTGAGCTTCGAGACCTCGGGCATCGATGGCGCCCTGCCGATCCAGCTCGAGGCCCGCGTCGGCGAGTATCTCGATCTGGTGATGAAGCTGATCTTCGCCTTTGGCATCTCGTTCCAGCTACCGGTGGCGCTCACGCTGATGGGCCGGGTCGGCATCGTCACCGCGGCCGGGCTCGCCCGGAACCGCAAGTATGCGATTGTCGGCGTGTTCGTGGTCGCCGCACTGCTGACGCCGCCCGACATCATCAGCCAGATCGGCCTCGGCGTGCCGATCATCCTGCTCTACGAGATCTCGATCTATCTCGTCCGTATGGCCGAGCAGAAGAAGGCCGCCGCCGAAGCGGACGAGGAAGCGGACGAGGCTGGCGACTGACGAACGCCATCACCGCTGATGCGCGAATGGGGTAATCGACGCATCGGCAGTGTCGAATAGGCAGTGAGGACGATATGGCGCTCGAAGTCATCGGCACCGGGTTCGGCCGCACCGGGACGGATTCGTTGCGCCAAGCGCTGGAAACCCTGGGCTTCGGCCCCTGTCATCACATGCGCGAGCTCATCAAGGACCCAGAACACAACAACCTCTGGCGCGCTGTCGCTCAGGGGACGACGCCGGACTGGGATCTGCTACTCGGCGGCTATCGATCGTGCGTAGACTGGCCTTCGGCTCACTACTGGCCGCAGCTGGTCGAGACCTTCCCACAGGCCAAGGTGATTTTGACTTGGCGGTCGGCAGAGAGCTGGTGGGCGAGCTTCGAGCAGACGATCCTACCGCGCATCCTCGCCTTCACCGAAACCGATGCGACGCCCAAGAGCGGGGAGTTGATTGGCCCAAAGGTGTTTCACGACCGTCCAGACGACCGCGACCATTGCATTGCCGTCTACGAGGCCAATGTAGCCGCGGTCAAAGAACAGGTGCCCACCGAGCGGTTGCTGGTGCACAAACTGGGTGACGGTTGGGCGCCGCTATGCGCCCATCTCGACGTGCCCGTACCGCATGTTCCCTATCCGAGAAGCAACAGCGCTGGCGAGTTCGAGGGCAACTTCGCGGCTTTGGCGTCGAAGAAGGCGTCCTGAGCAGCCTTCGCCAAGCTCAAATGACGAGGTCGCGAGCGCCCGGCCAGGAACGGCCGTCGATGATCGCCGCTGAAATTGTCGAAGTGGCGTGAGTTGTGGCGACCCCTACGGGAATCGAACCCGTGTTTTCAGCGTGAGAGGCTGACGTCCTGACCGCTAGACGAAGGGGTCGTGAGCGGTTCGGTGTACTTAGAAGCTCGATGCCGCTCGATCAAGTGCCATCGCGCACGAACGCGGCGACGAGCTCGACGTCCGGCGCAAAGAGGAACTGGTCGACCGCCTCGAGGGCGCTGAGCCGATAGCCCCCCTGGACGAGCACGGCGGCGTCGCGGGCGAAGGTGGCGGGCTCACAGGACGCATAGACCAGGCGCGGGACAGCGCTCGCTGCCAGAGCCTCGGCCTGGGCCAGCGCCCCGCCCCTGGGCGGGTCGAGGATGACCGCATCGCAGCCCTCGAGCTCATTGGGCTGCAAGGGGCTCTGCTGCAGGTCGCGGCGCACGGCCTGGACATGAGGGTGGCGGCAAGCGCCGATCAGCTCGGCCGCCCCATCGAAGGCCCGCACACTGGCCCCGGCAGCGGCGAGCCCGAGGCTCAGCGTGCCGAGCCCGGCAAAGAGATCGACAACCCTTCTGGCACTTCCGAGTTGCTCGGCCACGAACGCCTGAAGCCTGGCCTCGCCCTCGGCGGTCGCCTGCAGGAACGCCGCCGGCGGCAGCGTCAGCGGGACGCCGCTGACCGTGAGCACCGGCGGCAAACGAGCGGCCACCGGCTCGGCCGATGCTCCGGCCACGGCGATCGCCAGCCGGACGAGCCCTTCGCCCTCGGCGAAGCTGGCCAGCGCCTCGCGGTCCGCGAGCCCGGGATCGCTCTGTAGATGGAGAACCACCTCCGGCCCGGCATCCAGTGCCGTCAACGTCACCTCGCCACCGGCGGCGGCTTCGAGTCGGCGCAACAGGTGTCGCAACGGCTCGAGCAGCGCCACCAGCGCTGGCCGCGCGATGGGACACTCGCTGACCTTGACCAACTGCCGACCGAGACGACGGCGAAAGCCGAGCTGGCCGTCGGCCGTGAAGCCGAGCCGCAGCCGGCGACGGCTGCCCAAGGGGCTGCGATGCAAGCGGATCGGCCCGGCCGGTTCCAACCCCCGGGCGCGCAACGCGCCTTCGATCCGGTCGATCAGCAGCGCCGCATAGGCCGCCTCTGGCAGATGCTGCAGCGTGCAACCGCCACAAGCGCCGAAATGCCGGCAGACCGGCGGCTGGCGCTCGCTGCCCGCGGCGAGGCAGGACAGCGGCTCGACGATCTTGTCTCGGCCATGCCGGCGTACCCGCCAGCTCTCGCCCGGCAGCGCCAGCGGCACGACGAGGCGCTCGCCATGCCAGTCGAGAACGCCATCACCCTGGGCGCCAAGGGCGTCGATCTGGACGTCGAACTCCTCCGATCCGGCTTTGGCCCGGGCCTTGGATGGGCGGCCGCGACGCCCGCGGCTCAAGGCCTTGCGGTCTCGACGACGAAGCTGGCCGTTCCCGCTGGATCGCGGGGATCGAGCCGCAGCAGCAGGGTGGCCCCGGCGTCGTCGGTCACCAGCAGGAAGAGAAACTCACCCGTGGCCGCCATTTCCGCTATGGTGAAGCCAGCAGGAAGCGCAATCAGACCCGTTTCGACCACATCACGGCTCACCTTTGCCTCACGTGCGCGGTCGATCAAAAGCCAACCAAGCGCCGCCACGCCAATGACGATGATCACCGCCGCCACGATGTTGAAGAGCTTGATGATGCCGAGATACCGTTCCATTCGCTGCCCGAATCTGGCGATGCCGCGCCTTGGCGCGCACGGCCGTGGTTGAGACCCCTGCCCCGGAATCAGTCGAGATTCCGGCGGTCGAGATCCAAGAGGACGAGGCCGGCCGACGGCTCGATTCGGTGCTGGCCGAACGGCTCGGCGAGCTTTCCCGCTCGCGGTTGCAGGCGCTGCTCAAGGACGGTCACCTGACGCTCGGCGACGAGGTCGTAACGGAGGGCAAGCGGCGGGTCAAACCGGGCGAGCGCTACCGTCTCGTGGTGCCGCCAGCGGCACCTTCAGAGCTCTTGCCCGAGAACCGGCCGCTCGACATCGTCTTCGAGGACGAGGACCTGCTGGTCGTCGACAAGCCGGCCGGGCTCGTCGTCCATCCGGCGGCCGGGCACAGCAAGGGCACGCTGGTGCATGCGCTGCTCGCCCATTGCGGCAAGAGCCTGTCGGGCATCGGCGGCGTGCAGCGGCCGGGCATCGTGCACCGGATCGACAAGGACGTGAGCGGCCTCCTGGTGGTCGCCAAGCACGACCGGGTGCATCAGGGCCTGGCCGGTCAGTTCACGGTGCACAGCGTCGAGCGCCTTTACGACGCCCTGGTCTACGGCCTGCCAGGCCCGACCGAGGGCATGGTCGACCAGCCGATCGCCCGCCACCCGACCGACCGCAAGCGCATGGCGATCGTCGAGAGCGGCAAGCGTGCAGTGACCCGCTACCGCGTAACCGACGCCGCCGGCACCCGCATCGCGCGGCTGGAGCTAGCACTCGAAACCGGCCGCACCCATCAGATCCGCGTGCATCTCTCGAGCCTGGGCCACTCGCTCTTGGGCGATCGGATCTACAAGCCGCGGCGCAAGCCGGAGCTTCCAGCAGCGCTCGCCGAGGCGATACAGGGCCTCGACCGGGTGATGCTGCAGGCGCGGGTCCTGGGGTTCACCCATCCCCGCACAGGCGAAAGACTGCACTTCGAGTCCACGCCTTTGGCGATATTCGATCGACTTCTCGATTTGGCGCGTTTAGACTGAGTATCGTTGTCGCAGCCGCTTTGCCGTTACAGATTTTTCACTGCACAGATACGAGCCGGAGATGTTAAAGCTTGTGTTGAGTGTCGGTTTGGGAACAACACTTCAGCGCGGGCGTTGGTCTGCAGTTCCTGAACCAATGGACTACTGTCACACCTGAACCAACGGACGTCGCCGATGGCAAGTCTTCCCACCGTGCCGCTCGAGGGTAGCGGGCTCTCCCGTTACCTGGAGGAGATCCGCCGGTTCCCCATGCTCGAGCCGCAGCAGGAGTTCATGCTGGCGAAGAGCTGGCGGGAGAACGATGACGTTCAGGCGGCGCATACCCTGGTCACCAGCCACCTGCGCCTCGTCGCCAAGATCGCCATGGGCTATCGCGGCTACGGCCTGCCGATGAACGAGATCATCTCGGAAGGCAATGTCGGGCTGATGCAGGCGGTCAAGCGGTTCGAGCCGGACCGCGGCTTCAGGCTCGCCACCTACGCCATGTGGTGGATCAGAGCAGCCATCCAGGAGTACATCCTGCACTCCTGGTCGTTGGTGAAGCTCGGCACCACTGCCGCACAGAAAAAGCTGTTCTTCAACCTGCGGCGGCTGAAGAGCCAGATGCAGGCGATCGAGGAAGGTGATCTCAGCCCCGAGGCGGTGAAGAAGATCGCCGAGACGCTGGCCGTCACCGAGGCTGACGTGATCAGCATGAACCGGCGTCTCGATGGTCCGGATCACTCCTTGAACGCGACGCTCCGCGCCGAGAGCGACATGGAGTGGCAGGACTGGCTGGTCGACGAGCGGGCAACTCAGGACACGCTGCTGGCCGAGGACGACGAGCTCGACCACCGGCGCGAGCTGCTGTCTGGCGCCATGCACGTCCTCAATGATCGCGAGAAGCACATCTTGACCGAGCGCCGGTTGAAGGAAAGCCCGACCACGCTCGAGGATCTCAGCACCCAATACGGCATCAGCCGCGAGCGGGTGCGGCAGATCGAGGTCCGCGCCTTCGAGAAGCTGCAAAAAGCGATCCGCGGCATGGAGGCGACGGGTGCTGCCGAGGCTGCCGCGGCGCAAGTTCCCCAGCCCTGAGCAACACAACAGACGCTTGAGCGCGCGAGCAGTCGGCTACGGGATGGAGTGGGCCCGCTGCCGCGTCAGGCGTGGCCGGCCGTGGTCGAGAGCAGCGATGGATCGACGCCGATCTTGCGCAAGGCACCTGTCCATTTGTCCGCATCGTCGAGCTCGAAGACGACGCTCTGGTCCGGCGGCGTGATCAGCCAGCCATTCTTCTGGATCTCGGCATCGAGCTGGCCCGGCGCCCAGCCGGCGTAGCCGAGCGCGAACACCTTCTGCCTCGGCCCTTCGCCGCCGGCGATGGCGCGCAGCACGTCGACCGTCGCCGTGAGCGCGAAGCCTTCGTCGATCATCAGCGTGTTCTCGTGGACGTAATCGGCCGAGTGCAGGACGAAGCCTCGGCTGCTCTCCACCGGCCCGCCGACATGCACCTTGAGCTCGGCGGCATCCGCGGTCGGCTCGATGCCGAGCTGCTCGATGATCGAGTCGAAGGCGACATTCTCGGCCAGCTGGTTGACGATGATGCCCATCGCCCCTTCGGTGGAATGGGCGCAGAGAAAAATCACCGATCGGTCGAATCGCGGGTCGGGCATGCCCGGCATCGCGACCAGCAACATCCCGGCCAGATGGTTATCGTTGGCGTCGTCGTCGTGCATGGCTAAGAGATAACCGTTCGCAGCCGGCGCAACAAGGGAGTGGCGCCGCGCGACATCGCCATTTACGCCCAATCAAATGCACAAGGGACGCTTCATGACCATCAAAGTTGGTGACCGCCTGCCGGACGCGACCTTCAAGGTCAACCAGGGCGGCGACATTACCGACGTCACCACGGCCGAGCTCTGCAACGGCAAGAAGGTGGTGCTGTTCGCCGTGCCGGGCGCCTTCACGCCGACCTGCCACGCCAAGCACGTGCCGAGCTATCTCGAGCACTACGACGCGCTCAAGGCCAAGGGCGTCGACACCATCGCCTGCGTCGCCGTCAACGACCCGTTCGTCCTCGGCGAATGGGCCAAGAGCACGGGCTCGGGCGACAAGATCATGCTGCTCTCGGATGGTAATGCCGAGTTCACCAAGGAGATCGGCCTCGAATTCGACGGCAGCGGCTTCAAGCTCGGCACCCGCTCGATGCGCTTCGCCATGATCGTCGATGATGGCGTCGTGAAGAAGCTCGCCGTCGAGGATGCGCCGCCGATGATGGAAGTCTCCGGCGCCGACAAGATCCTGGCAGCGCTCTAGGCCTGGGATCCCCGGGGCTATCGGCCACTTGGCCTACTTGAGCCCCGGGGATCGCGGCTCGGGCAGCGGCGATCAATCGCTGGATGCGGCGGTGACGGTGGCGGTGGCGATCAGTCGCCGGATGCGGTGGTGATGGAGCCGTTGCCGTTCAGTGACTGACGCCCGTCCTTGATCGCCTGGGTCGCCAGCCGGTCGGCGCGCTCGTTCAGTTCGTCGCCGGCGTGGCCCTTGGTCCAGGCCCAGTCGATGGTGTGGCGGCGGGCGGCCTCGTCGAGGCGCTGCCAGAGATCGACATTCTTGACGGGCTTCTTGTCCGCGGTCTTCCAGCCCCTGGCCTTCCAGGCGCGCAGCCACTCGGTGATGCCCTTCCTGAGATAGGTGCTGTCGGTGACGAGGCGCACCTGCATCGGCCGCTTCAGGCTTTCCAACGCCTCGATTGCCGCGGTCAGCTCCATGCGATTATTGGTGGTGTCCGGCACGAAGCCCGAGAGATCCCTCTCGTGCCCCTTCCAGCGCAACACGGCCCCCCAGCCGCCCGGCCCCGGATTGCCGCTGCAACCGCCATCGGTGTGGATCTCGACCACGTCGCCCGCGGGCAGCGGCGCCGGCTCAGCCGCAGGATCAAGCGATGCCATAGGCAGCCGGCCCTCCCATGGCGCTTTGATGAAACGCCAGCTTCCTTGCGTATTCCATCGGATCCTTCGGCCGCACGAGGGCACCTTCGACCTGGTTGAGCCAGTCGTAGAGGCGGGTGAGGAGAAAGCGCATGGCAGCGCCCGTGGCGAGCAGCGGCAGCGCCTCGATCTCGTCCGGCTGCAAGGGTCGGACGGCCTGGTAGCCCTCGAGGAAAGCCCGGCTCTTGGTCAAGTTGTAATCGCCCAAGGGCTCGAAGCACCAGGCGTTGAGGCAGATCGCGATATCGTAGGCGAAGAGATCGTTGCAGGCGAAATAGAAGTCGATCACCCCGCTCACATCGTCGTCGGCGAAGAACACGTTGTCCGGAAAGAGATCGGCATGGATGACACCGGCCGGCAGATCGCGCGGCCAGGCAGCCTCCAACATGTCCAGGGCCGGCGGCACCAGCTCAGCGAGCCCGCTCGGCATGGTCATCGGGCTCTCGAGGCACGACGCGAACAAGGGCCGCCAGCTCTCGACCGATAGCGCATTGGCGCGTTGCCCCTGGAAGTCGCCGACCGCCGCGTGCAGCGCCGCCAGCGTCCCGCCCAACGAACGGCACCGTGCCGTGCCGATGCGGCGGGGCGAGCGACCGTCGAGAAAGCTAACGATGGCGGCGGGCTTGTCGCAGAGCGCCTGCAGGCTGGCTCCAGCGCGGTCGTGGATCGGCACCGGGCAAGCGATGCCGCGCGCCGCCAGGTGGTCCATGACGCCGAGAAAGAACGGCAGGTCCTGAGGATCGACCCGCTTCTCGTAGATCGTGAGGATGTAGTGCCCGGTGGTGGTCTCGAGCCGGAAGTTCGAGTTCTCGACACCTTCGGCAATGGGCAGCAGGGCCCGCACCTGCCCGATGTCGTAACGCTCGAGCAGTGCTGCGAGCGCACTATCGGGAACCGAGGTGTATACCGCCATCCGTCACCATTGTCGGGCAGGTGAGCCACAAGGCCTTATGCCGGCAGGTCATCGACCTGTCACGCGCCGGTTTCGGCCGACGATGCTGCCCTATAGCGCGCTGCTCAGGAGGCGGGCTCCAGCCGGCGACCCGGGATCGGCGGCACGCGGAAATAGACGTTCTCCTCGGTATGGTTCACCGTCTCGAGGGTCACGTCGAAGCGCGCCTTGAACGCATCGATCACCTGGTCGACCAGGATCTCGGGCGCCGAGGCGCCTGCGGTGAGCCCGACCGTGGCGACGCCGTCCATGGCTTGCCAGTCGATATCGGCTGCGGTCTGGATCAGCTCGGCCCTCGGCGAGCCGTTGTCGAGCGCCACCTCGACCAGCCGCAGCGAGTTCGACGAGTTGGGCGCGCCCACGACCAGCACCAGATCGGCGCCCGGTGCCAGCGCCGCCACCGCCTGCTGGCGGTTCGTCGTGGCGTAGCAGATATCCTCGCTACGCGGGCCGTCGATGGCCGGAAACCGCTCCTTGAGTGCTGCCACAATCGCGGCCGTGTCGGTGACCGAAAGCGTCGTCTGCGTCGCGTAGGCGACGTTCTCCGGGTCCGGCACGGTCACCGTCTCGGCGTCGGCCACGGTCTCCACCAGGAGCACATGACCGTCCCGCACCTGGCCCATCGTGCCTTCCACCTCTGGATGGCCGGCATGACCGATCAGCAGCACCGTGCGCCCTGCCCCGGCGTGGCGCTCGACCTCGCGATGCACCTTGCTGACCAAGGGGCAGGTGGCGTCCGCAAAGATCAGCTGGCGCCGCTTGGCTTCGTCTGGCACTCGCTTCGGCACACCATGGGCGGAGAAGACGACGATGCCGTCATCGGGCACCTCGTCCAACTCATCGACGAAGACGGCCCCTTTGGCCCTGAGCTCGTCGACGACATGGCGGTTGTGCACGATCTCGTGGCGGACGTAGATTGGCGGGCCGTTCTTGGCGAGCGCCTCTCTGACGATGGCGATCGCCCGGTCGACGCCGGCGCAGAAGCCGCGCGGGCTGGCCAGCAGAATGGTGAGCGGCAGGCGTTCCGTCGTGGTCACGGGCGAGAAGCTCCCTTGCGCCGGACAGCCGACGATCGCTTCGCGGCCTGCCGACGTACCGGTTGGCATAACGATGGCTACATAACACGCGTCCGACCACGCGGCGATACCCGGTCGGGCCGATCTGACGATGCCGGCATCGCTGCCACATCGGCGAAGGGATGATGAAAATGGCGGTTGGATCGTCGGTAGCAACGGCCGACGGGACAGAGATCAACGAATGGCGGCTGATCTTGGTGCTCGTGCTGGCGACCGCCATCGGCCCCTTCTCGATGCAGGTCTTCCTGCCGGCGCTGCCAGCCATCCAGAGCTCCTACGGGGTGGCCGCCGCGACCGCACAGCTTGCCTTCTCGCTCTCCGCCTTCGCCATGGCGGTGGCGACCTTGTTCTACGGCCCGATCTCCGATCGCGTCGGCCGGCGCCGCGCCTTGCTGACCGGCATCATCATTTTCATCGCGGGCTCGCTCGTCTGCGCGTTCGCCACCTCGATCACCTGGCTGATCATCGGCCGCATTGTCCAGGCTGCCGGCGGCGTCGCCGGCATGGTTCTGGGGCGGGCGGTCGTCCGCGACGTCTACGATCGCGAGCGTTCGGCCTCGGCCATCGCCTACATCACCATGGCCATGGTGGTGGCACCGATGCTGGCACCGGCGATCGGCGGCGTCCTGACCGATCTGATCGGCTGGAAGGCGGTCTTCATGCTGGGCGGCGGGCTCGGTGTGCTGGTGCTCCTGGCCGTGCATACCGGCCTGCCGGAGACTCTCGTGCCGACCAACCGGCCGACCACCGTGGCCGGCATGCTCGGCGACTTCATTCGCCTGCTCCGCGAGCCCGCCTTTGTCGGCTTTGCCGTGCAGGGCGGCTTCTCGATGGCGGTCTTCTTCAGCTTCCTGGCCGCGGCACCCTACGTCATGATCATCGTGCTCGAGCGACCGCCCTCGGAATACGGCTTGATGTTCATCTTGATCTCGGCCTCGTTCATGGCCGGCAACTTCCTCGCGGCGAGGGTGAGCCGGCGCGTCGGCATCGAGCGGATGATCGTCATGGGCAGCATCGGCACCGTGGTCGGCGCTGCCTTGATCCTCGGGCTCGTGCCCATGGTCTACGCCACCCCCTGGGCGCTCTTCATACCGATGATGCTGGTGGCCTTCGCCCAGGGCACCTCGATCCCCAACAGCTTGGCTGCCGTCATCAGCATCAATCCCGAGATCGCCGGCGCCGCCTCGGGCCTCGCCGGCTTCATCCAGATGGGGACGGCCGCCATCGCCGCGCAGACCATCGGCTCGATCCAGAACGGCACGCCCTGGCCGATGGCGATCGGCATGGCCGTCTGCGCCTGCATGATGCTCGTCTTCGCGCTGTTCGCCACGCATTTCGCCCGGCGCAACAAGCAAGCCGCTTGACCCTTCAGGCGGCCGGCCGCGCGATGAACCAGACCGAGGCGTAGCTGTCCGCGAAGGCGTCGAAGACGGCGATCTCGCGGCGCATCACCTCCAAGACCTGCGCCAGCGCCGCGTCGGCATCTGCCGGCCAGCGCATCGACGCGCGGCCGGAGCGGCGCGTAGTAGGCCTGCCAGTCGCTGACCGGTGCCACATGCCGTTTGACAGGTTGGTAGCCGGCAGCCGCGATCTCCGCCTCGACCGCCGGGGGCGTCACCATCGCCGGGTACTCACCGGCCCAGAACGCACGCAGATCAGCCGGCGGCTCATCGGTCATCCAGACCACATCGGTGAAGGCGACGAGTCCGCCTGCTGTGAGCAGCTTTCGCCAGGCGGCTAGGGCAACCTCCCGGCCGACACTGTAGATGGCGCTCTCGCACCAGATGAGATCGAGGCTCGAGGGTGCGAGCGGCGGTGCCGCCATGTCGCCCTCGAGCGTGGTGATCAGCGCCGACGGGGCAGCCTTGGCACGCAACGCTGCCAGGAAGCCGGCGTGCGTGTCGATCGCCGTAATCTGAGCGGTCGGCAGGGCAGCGGCGAGATCGAGGGCCGCCACACCTGCCCCGCAGCCCATGTCGGCGATCCTGGGCGAGGCCGGAAGATGCGGCGCCAAGCGCTTCAGGACGGCTCGACGGGTCGCACTGGAGCCCGGACCGAGCTGGTCGAGGCCATCGAACAGCCTGCCATAGGCAGCCCCGATCGCGGCGTCGTCCGGCTCGGTCGTCAATGGCTTACCCCCGGTATTCGCTGACCCACTGGCCCATGGCGTCGAGCAGGCCCTTGCCCGTCTCGAGCGGCCGGCTCGGATCGAAGCTCCAGCCGGTCATCGAGGCATCATAGAGACGGACATTGTCATAGCCCATGACCTCGCTCAGCACGAACCAGTTGGTCGAGGCCCAATGCCCGGTGTTGCAGTAGCTGACGACGCTCTCGACCTCGCCATTGCTGACGCTGGCCGGGATCATCGGGGCGATCTCGTGTTGCGGCCGAACCCGGCCGTCGGCGGTGAAGAAGAGCCCCTGGTCGAGGCCGACAGAGCCCGGAATGCGGCCGTGCGCGCGGGCCGGGCCGGCCTTCTCCAGGCCGAAATACTGCTCCGCCGGACGGGCGTCGATGCGCAGCACCGAGGCATCGTCCAGCGAGGCCTCGACCTCAGCCGTCTCGATCAGCAGCTCCGGCCGCACCTCGGCGGTGAAGGTCACGGGCTCGGGTGCGTTCTCGCCGCTCGCCACCGGCCGCTCGCCGTCCTCGGACCAGCCGCGAAAGCCGCCATCGAGGATGCTGACCTCGTCGTGGCCGAGATAGTTGAAGGTCCAGTAGACCCGGGCAGCGCTGCCGAAATCGCTGGCGTTCACCCCGCCATGGACGATGACGACGTGGTCCTCGTTGTCGATGCCGAGCGAGCCGACCAGCGCCTCCAGGGATGCCACGTCCGGGGCCATGCCGACGATGCCGTCCTCCTCGATGCGCCAGCCCGCCTCCTGGTAGTTGGAATAGACGGCACCCGGGACACGCGCCTCGAGGAAGGTCTCGTGCGACCCGCCGTCGATGCCGTTCCTGATGTCGAGGATGACGAGGCCAGGCGTCTCGAGATTGGTCTGGAGCCAGTCGGCCTCGACCAGCGGGCCCGGATTGTCGATCGCCGCCTCGGCCGAGGCGGCCAGGCCAAGCATGCCGACGACGGCGAGAGTGGTGGTGGCGCGGTGCATTCCGAATCTCCAACGAGAAATGTCAGAAAGCACAAATAGGATTGATCTAATTTTCTTCAATACAAATTATTGATGTTATTAAGGATCGTCAGCCCGGCGCACTGCTCATCCACCCGTCGACCTCGGTCATGAAGGAAGCGAGATGCCGGGCTGCCCAATGCTGCAAATTCCAGGGTTCGCCCGAGGGTCGCATGTTCGCCACAAGGACGAGGGGTCATCGACCAGAACTGGGTAAGGAGCGACCGCCTCCGGGATGAGCTCGGCAAAAGCAGGCCTGAGCGACGGACGGACACGGGCAGCACGAGGGATCGGCAAACCGAGCACGGCAGCACGTCTGGTGAAGGCAAGCGGGCAGTTAGAAAAGCGACTGCTCCAAGCCGAGCTTGGCCCGCAGCATGGCCGCGATATCGCTCTGGGCGACCTCGGTTTCCACCGAGAACCGTCTTGCCTCCACGACCCGGCTTTCGGCATCGACCACGGCCGTCATCCCCCAGAGGCCCGTGAGCGCGCCGTTGGGAAAGCCGAAGCGCATGTCATAGAGGCGCAATTCCTGGCCGCCCTCGGGGTTGCCGGCATGGGGCTGCCGCTCGGCATGCAGGGGGCCGTTGGCGAAGTTGGTGAAGATCTCGGCCGGCCGGCTATCGCCGATCGCCGCCGCCAGCGCCTCGGCTTCCGGGTCGCGCGGGACTTCCCGCCAATCGATGGGCTGTGGCTTGAGCGTCGAGACGAAGCCCACGAGGTGGGCGTCCGGCGTCACCGCGACCAGCCGGCGCAGCCAGGGCGAGAAGAGCGTCGTATAGGCGAAAACGGCCTCGACCTCGCGGTCGCTGGCCGCCAGATCCGCCTCGGCCAGCCGCTGCGCCTTCAGGTTCTGCCCCCAGCCCATGGCGACATAGAGCGTCGTCAGTGCCAGTCCGAGCAGCACCAGATGCCGGGCGGCTGCGGTCCGTGCGCCTTTGACCATTGCCGCCACCAGGGCTGCCAGCAAGAGCAGCGTGTAGACGGGATCGATGACCGCGATCGCCGACACGCCGTAGCGGGTCTCGGTGAACGGCATCAGGAAGGCCGTGCCCCAATGGGTCACGAGGTCGAGCAGCGGATGGGTCAGCAGGACCAGCAGCCAGAACAGGTACCAGCGCCCGAAGGACGGCGGCTCGTCACTCCGCGCCCTGGCGATCGCCGCCGACAGCCAGGCGAGCGGCAGGCCCAGAAGAGGCCCGAAGACCGCGGCATGGGTGATGCCGCGATGGTAGACCCAGTAGTCCAGGCTCGAGCTGTCGCGGACCATGAAGACGTCGAGATCGGGGATGATGCCGCCCACGAAACCCAGGCCCATCGCCTTGACGCCGATCTGACGGCCCATACGTGCATGGCCGACGGCGGCGCCGAGGACGCCCTGTGTCACGATATCCAAGAGGTGCTCCCGCGTGCTGAACACGCCTTGAGGTAGGGAGCGGCCAGCCGATGTCGAGGCTCGCCTGCTACCTGTCGGGCGCGGGTGTCTACAGTAATGCTGGAGTGCAGCAAAGCTCTGCTGCAATGCACATCGATCGGCAGGCTTGTTTTGTTGCACCGCCGTACTAATTCTGGCTTCGCTTCTTTGCGCAGAACCTGCTACAGGCGGTTGATCGGTGGCAGGCGAAGGGTGCAGGCGCAACCGAACGCAATAATGTGGGAGCCGTTACTCGATGGCGGTGCGTGGTATTCTCTTCGACAAGGACGGCACGCTGATCGACTTCCGCGGCATGTGGCTTGCGGCCTATTGTGGTGCGGCGCGCGATCTGGCGGAGCGGGCCGGGCTGCCGCCCGACTTCGCGACCGAGCTCTTGGGCCGGCTCGGCTATGATGTGGTGAACGACAAGTTCACGGTCGACAGCCCGCTGCTCTGGGCGACGAACGAGGCCGTCGCCAACAGCTGGGCGGCGATGCCGGAGCTCTGCTCGCTCGGTGATGTCTCGACTGTGGCACACTCGCATTTCGGCGACGCAGAGCGCTACGCGGTCACGCCGATCGGCGACCTGCCGAGCCTGCTCGGGCGGCTGCGGGGGCGCGGGCTCAAGCTCGGCGTCGCCACCATGGACACCACGGCCAAGGCCGTCTCGGCCCTGGACAAGCTCGGGCTCGGCGACCGTGTCGACTTCGTCACCGGCTACGATGGCGGCTACGGCGAGAAGCCCGCCCCGGGCATGGTGCACGGCTTCTGCTCCGTCACCGGCCTGCAGCCCTGCGAGGTCATGGTCGTCGGCGACACCGCGGCCGACCTGCTGATGGCGCGGGCAGCCGGTGCCGCCATGGGCGTCGGCGTGCTCACCGGCAGCACCCCACGCCACGTCCTCGACCACCACGCCGACCACGTCATCGATGCGGTGACGGTGGTGGAGACGCTGCTCTAGGCCAGCTCTGCCAAACACGGGCGACATCGACATAGGAATAATAGCGGATTTCGGCAATCCGGTCAAGGCGGTGCTCGGGATCGTTTGGCGGCATTGGCGCGTCGGGGTGTCGTCGGCGGGCGGGACTGACGGGCTGAGCCCGCGTACTCGCGCAACGTCTTGATTTGCAACGGCTCGATCGCCCTGGCCTGCGGCAAGCTGTCCGCTCGGGTTCGATCCCGAGAGGTCGGGTTCGCTCGTCGAAAACGCGGGTTCGTTCGTCGATTCGCCGGGTTCGTTCGTCGCCCGGAGGCCCCTTCCCGGGTTCGTTTCGGCCGAATTGCACGGTATATGCTACATAAGCATCGCTAATGAGTCGCTATATGCGACAAATCTCGGGTTCCGTTGCATATAGCGCAACGGTCTCGGGTTCTCGTTGCGGTATATGCGACATCTCTCGGGTTCCGTTGCGCTATATGCAACGCCGAGGCGCCGGAGGCGATTCGAGCATAAGCGTTTGTTATGACTTGGGATCGATGGTTGCCTGCCTCGGCTCGGCCCCGTCACGTCCGCCAGAAGCGTTCGCCGAGCATTTGCTCGAGCTGGGGCTGGTTCAGATGGGCGAGATCCTTGGCCTCCTCGTGGACAACCCGCCCTTTCGCCGTGTGATCCATGAGTTCCCGCAATTCACCGAGGGTTCGTGGTGCGGCGTAGATGTGCACTTCGTCGAAGTCCTGGCGCTTCGCGGCAGCGGCGAGCTGGTCGGCCAACAGTCCGACGAACCGCGACTTGGCGACACCCTTGGGCGAGCTCGACGGGGCCATGGCATGCCGGCCGGGGCCGGCGCTGTCGAACACGCGTCCCGGCCGATCGGCGTCGATGTCCTGCGCCTTGCCGGCGGCGACATCGTCCTGCCATTCATCGATGAGGTTGAACGACTTGCTCGATCGATCGACGTCGAAGAGCCGTGCCCGAGCGCTGTCGGCAACCAGCAACCATATCGTCTTCTTCTCCAAAGGCATCGCCCGTCCTTTCCCGTTCCGTGCTCTGCCGTTGTCGGTCGACAAGCCGGCATCGCGCACGGCGAATCAGTATCGCAAATCATGGTGACGGCTGTCGAGGCTTTCACAGCCATAAAGGGCGAAACCGCCGCACGCTCACGCGAAACGGATGACGATTTGTGGTGGTGCCGGCCCTTCGCTTCTGCTCAACCTTCGGCGCCAGCCCCGAGGCGGCCGCTCGCGAGGTGCAGGTGGCGATGCAGGCATGGCTGGCGAGCGCGCGCGAGAACGGCGACCCGATCCCGAAGCCCCGCTACCGCCCGGCCATCTACGCGGCGCCGGCCGTGGTGTGTGGCGGACAGGTCGAGAGGGACACGTCCCCTTTCGCCACCGTTCTGGCTAGGCCGGCAGCGGAGCGCGATCCCCCTGCCTTGCTCCATCTTTGGGTGTCACGGACACGGCAACCTCGACCCGCTGCCCGAGCTTGTTGAGGACATCGATCAGTCGGTCACAGGTGAAGCGCTCGAGGTCAGGCTTGCGAATGCGCACGAACTCGCTGTGCGCGATGCCGGTGAGCTTCTCGGCAGCACGGGTCGAAAGCTCACCCTGGTCCAGAACACCGATGATCTCGGCGGCGAGGATGGCCTTGAGCTGCTGCTTGTCGGCGTCAGGCTCGTTGAAATCCCGAAAGACGTTGCCGCTTCCGTGGATCAGCTCGATTTGGTCAGCGTCGTTGCTCATGGCGTAGCATCTCCTTCAATCGTTTCAGCCGCTCGCGGATGAGATCGACCTCGTGCTTGGGGGTCTTGATGCCGGTCTTGGATTTCTTCTGAAAGGCGTGGATGATCCAGACCGCCTCGCCGAGCTCGACCACATAGACCGCTCGATAGGCATCGGATCGATAACGCAGCGCAATTCGAGCAACCCCCGGCCCCCAAGCCCTTCATCGGCTTGGCGCTATGGGCCTTC
Organism: uncultured Alphaproteobacteria bacterium; assembly: GCA_942491185.1. Classification (GTDB taxonomy): domain Bacteria; phylum Pseudomonadota; class Alphaproteobacteria; order Geminicoccales; family Geminicoccaceae; genus SLRI01. The sequence continues at coordinate 26,348 of CALOAB010000006.1, forward strand.
TGGCCTTCGGCGGCGACGGTCAGCGCCTCGAGCATGATCCGCCGTGCCTCAGCGGGAAAATCCTCGAAGTCTTTCCGCGCCCCCTTGATCCAGGATATGGGCCGGGTTGTTGGTCATTCAGCCAATGGTGACAAATTTACCACCAACTGTCAAGCTTCTAGCCGTTGAAAGCCTGATGCCTCCGTGATGCGCGTCCTTTGGGCCAAAGAGGCGTCCAACATGTCAGACATCCCCCCTTACAGGCCGCATCCGCCTCAACGCTCTGATCCAGCGTAGATTTCTTCGTCGGTGATTCTGACACACCCATCCCGCTGACACCCGATCCCCCGCGCCAGCGGTGGCGTGAGGGCAAAACCTTAAGGGGTGCTGTCCCTTCTATTGCCTGATAACGCTGAGTGCTCTTACAATAGAAACACCGAAGCCGGCATGAACCAAGGGAGGCTCGTCCAGTGGCACGGGGTGACAGCATGATCCCCGGGAGAAAGAGGGCGTTGGCCTTTTTCATCCATGAACACCTGCCGCCATTGCTTGCAAAGAATGGCGGCAAAATGAACAAGGGCGATGCCCGCCGGGTCATTGATGGTGAATGAAGAAGCGTTACGGCTGGGCGGCGGTGCTCGACCACGTCGAGCCGGGCAAGAGCGAGATGTCGGTCAAAAGCGTCCAACGCGTGGGGTTGGGGAACTGAAAGAGAGTGGCTTTTCCACGACAGTATTTCCGTCGCCTGCTCGGGAAAGCCCCAACTACCCCAGTTACGCAGTTAGCTGAACACTCGCCGAACTGACCTATGGCGACCACCCCTCCCTCACGGAGCCCCTGTGCTGCTGTCTAGGCTGCTGAGCCGACTTGGTAGTTGGCGAGTTCAAATGTCGATGCGATAAAATCCCATACACGGTACGCATGGCGGGAGTTTCACTTGTGAAGTTAAAATGGCAAGCGGCCGGCTTGGCGCTGAATTGCAGTACTTTTGTTTGGATCAGGAGGTTGCAGGGAATGGAATGGGATAAGATGGTAAAAATCCTGCCGAAGATATCTCTTGTGGCCATTCCAATGGTATGCGGACTGCACGGGTAGATCCCAATGAGGTTTCGAATCATAACGAATGGGATGATTCTCCAAGAAATCACGTGCCCAAATGATATCAGGAATTCCTTTAGATGATTTTTTCTAAGTGTTTTGTCTTCTCGATGATCAAATGGACCTGGATTTGAGGGCTTTGGGGAGGGGTGATTTGGAATTGTCCAACGCACAAGCAAAAAGATGCGCGCCGCTTTTGTTGAATTTACGGACGAGCATGATTGCAATAAAATCAGTGAATACAAAAGAGCATCGGTATATCGATTTGTTGATTCCGGGTGGAAAAATATGGGGGAAAATTTGGAACCCGCAAATTCTTACTATTGTATCGGGGCCGTTTCTTGTTGCCAAGGATTGTAGACGACCGCGATTTAGCTTAGGCCAAATGGCATGATTTTAATAGATAGCGGCTCTGCACAGGGCAAATGGGGATTTATGGGAGTTAGAGTGGATAAGAGCAGAGCATTCGTAAGAAAAGGAAATAACATTTTTGTCTATGAAAGTATAAATAGAAGAACAAGTGAACGTTCTGCCGTACGCGTAGAAGAGGGGTTTGGCGTTTTTAATAGAGATGATATTTACTTGCTTGAGTCAAATCAGATATTTCTATTACATGTTTCGGTGACCCAATCATCGATAAGATTAAATGAGGAAGAAATTCAATATAGTCCCATTGAATGGTTAAATTTTCAGGGATATAGTGAAATATCGACTGTTGGGGATTTCCCGCTGCCAATGGACCACCATGTCATTCTTGTTGGATCTGTTAATGACGATGGCTCAGGAAGGTTGCACTCTCTCCAATGAAAAGCACTTAGACCAATTAGATATCGTTTTTTTTATCATCTTTGGGGGTGGAAGATTCCCTTCAGATACCTTTTTCCGAATGGGAAACAAGAATATTTTTAGGGTCCATTTTGCACATGGCACTAATACCAATATTAAATCACTGCGATTGCAATGGCATTATAGTAATAATGATTATCGATATACCATCTGGCTCTACCCTGAGGGATCGCATAGGTCCGAGGGCTCCGGGAAAAACCTAAATGCCTGATTCATAAACCGATAAGTTTAATGTCAGTTGGCTAAACTTCGCATGATCACCTAGACACAAGCGATCTGCAACGAAAGCAGGGCACGTACGATCGCTGGCTTCGGAAGTCCTTGAGGCCAGGCGCCGGTTACGGCTTGACCATGCCGGTCCTTCAGCCGGTCGAGCCATTTGGCGAACACGACCGTCTGCCGAAGCCTCTATCATCAATTCACTGTACCCATTCAGCTTAGCCGAAGTTACGGACGCGCCACCACTGAAAATGAACGGTGGGTGCAGGGAGGCCGGCCTCCCTGCTTTGTCTTTCAAATCAACCCGCTCGACTTGAAGCTGGTGTGGCGGTTTTTGCCGACGATGACGTGGTCGTGGACGGTGATGTGGACGGCGGCGAGGCCGGCTTTGACCTGGCGGGTCATTTCGATGTCGGGCTTGGACGGGGTCGGGTCGCCGGAGGGGTGGTTGTGGACCATGATGATGGCGGATGCGGCGAGCTCGAGGGCGCGCTTGACCACCTCGCGGGGGTAGAGGGGGGTGTGGTCGACGGTGCCTTTGCTCTGCACCTCGTCCTTGATGAGGATGTTCTTCTTGTCGAGGAAGAGGATGCGGAAGTGCTCGGACGGCTCGTGGGTCATGACGAGCTGGAGGTAGTCGATCAGCGCTGTCCATGAGCTGATGACGGGGCGGTCGGTGATCTGCTCCTTGAGCGCGCGCTGGAGGGTGGCCTGGACGGCCTTGAGCAGGACGCTGGTGAACTTCAGGTCCTCCTCGCCGCCGGCGACCAGCTCGGTGATGTCCTGGTAGCGTACGGGGTCGGCCGCGAGGAGCCCGCCGATGCCGCCGAAGCGCTCGAGGAGCTGCTTGGCGACGGGCTTGGTGTCGCGGCGCCAGACGGAGAAGAAGAGCAGGAGCTCGATCAGCTCGTAGTCGGCGAGGGCGTCGGCGCCGGAGTCCATGAAGCGGTTGCGCAGGCGCTCGCGGTGGCCGTGGTAGTGCTTGTCGCCCCATTTGCCGCCGCCGTTGGCGATGCCGGCGTCGTAGGTGGTGGTGGCCTCGGCGAGGCCTTGCGCCTCCGGGCGGCCGTCGAGCAGGGCCAGGAGGGTTTCGAGGTGGGTTTGCGTCGGGAACCGCCAGGCCTGGTCGAAGCGGGACCAGACGCCGCCGGCGCGCTTGAGGTGCTCCTTGTGGCGGAAGGTGTCGCCGCTGACGTGGTAGGGCTGTGGCCGGTCGCCGTGCTCCTCGAGTGTGAGGGTGAAGCGCTCCAGATCGATCGCCAGGGCCTTGATGTCGCTCACCGGTCCGTGCCCCGCTGCAGGCCGCCATGCGGCTCGGGGGCGCACTGGCGGTTTTCAACCCATGGGAATTTCACCGGTGATATTTATCGCGTATTGGTTGATTTCGCAACGGCAAGCGATCACCTGGACGCCGGCGTCGAGCGCTTGGGCGAAGGCCGCTGCGTAGGCCGGGTCGATGTCGGCGGCGATGGTGACGGATGCTATGTCCGGGCGCTGGCAGATGAAGAGCAGGAAGGCGGGGGTGCCGGCGGATGCCAGCCTGGCCAGGGTGGCGAGGTGCTTGGCGCCGCGGGCGGTCACGGCGTCGGGGAAGGCGGCGAGGTCGCCGCGCCGCCAGGTGATGTTCTTGACTTCGAGGAGGGCCTGCCGGCCGCTTGCATCGGCGAGCGCGAAGTCGAGCCTGGTGCCCGGATCGAGGCGCGGCTCGCGGGCGGTGACCGTCCAGTCGGCGAGCGATGGCAGCGCCCTGGCCGCCAGCGCTTCGGCGGCGAGGCGGTTGGCGTTGGCGGTGTTGGCGCCGACCAGGCAGCCGTCGGCCTCGATCAGCTCGACCCGGTAGGGCAGCTTGCGCTTGGGGTCGGTGCTCAGCGACAGCCAGACGGTGGCGCCGGGCACGGCGAGGCCGGGCAGCCGGCCGGGATCGGCGATGTGCGCGGTGATCTGGCTGCCGTCGGCCAGCTCGCAGTCGGCGAGGAAGCGCTTGTAGCGGCGGACCAGCGTTGCCGATTGGAGCGGGACGGGGAGCTGCACGGGCGCTATATGCCCTGTGGCATAGCAGGGAGGCGGCAATGACGACGGATGAAACCACGGCCAAGAAGGTGACGGCGGCGTTGCTGATCATCGGCAACGAGATCCTGTCGGGCCGGACGGTCGATGCCAACCTGCCCTATCTGGCAAGCTTTCTGGGCAAGATCGGCATTCGGCTGGTGGAGGTCCGGGTGGTGTCGGACATCGAGGCCGAGATCGTGGACGCGGTGAACACGCTGCGCGCCAAGGTCGACTACCTGTTCACGACCGGCGGCATCGGCCCGACGCATGACGACATCACCTCGGCGTCGGTGGCCAAGGCCGTTGGTCGCAAGCTGATCCGCCACCCCGAGGCCGAGCGCCGGCTGATCGATTTCTACCCGCCCGAGCGGCGGACCGAGGCGCGGATGAAGATGGCGGAGACGCCGGAGGGGGCTGAGCTGATCGACAACCCGGTGAGCGTGGCGCCGGGCTTCATCGTCGAGAATGTGCATGTGATGGCGGGGGTGCCCAAGATCATGCAGGCGATGCTCGACGTGCTGCGGCCGCGCCTGCAGGGCGGTGCGGTGGTTCACAGCCGAACGCTCGTGGTGTTTCGCGGCGAGGGCGACATGGCGTCGAGCCTGAGTGCCATCCAGGACCGCTTCCCCACGATCGACATCGGCAGCTATCCCTTCTTTCGGATGGACAAGCCCGGCACCAGCATCGTCTTTCGCAGCGACGACACGAGCGCCATCGACGCCGCGTTCGTCGAGCTCGAAGCCTATTGCCGGACCAACGGCATCGAGGCGCGCGAGGAGCTGGCGCTCGCCTGATCGGCCACCTGGTCGTCGTTGGCGGCGGTGATGCCGGGGTCTGGCGCCTCGAGGTCGGCGATCAGCGGCAGATGGTCGGACGCCAACCTGGTGAGCCGGTTCTCGACCCGGTGCGCCCGGCTGTCGTGGTCGGCGGGCTTGAGCCCGCGCACCGCGATGCGGTCGAGGCGGAGCATCGGCAGGCGGGCCGGGAAGGTCGCCGGCGAGTGCAGGAAGCGGATCGAGCGGTCGAGGGCGCGCAGTGCCAGGCGCCGGTTCCACCACTCGTTCAGATCGCCCATCAGCACGGTAGGCCCAGGCGGGCCATCGTCGATCAAATGCTTGATCTCGCGCAGCTGGGTCGAGCGGATGCGATGGTCACGGACCTCGAGATGGGTGACGATGACCCTGAGCGGCCCCAGCACCGGGATATCGAGGCGGGCGTCGATCAGGCCGCGGGTCTGGCTGCCGGGGCGCTTGAAGGACAGCCGCTCGACGCCGAGCACCGGGTGCGGGGTCAAGAGCGCGTTGCCGTAGCCGCCCTTGCCCTCGAGCAAGAGCGGGCCCTCGATCAGGTTGAGCGAGAGCCGCTCGGCCAAATGCCGGCCCTGGTCGATCCGACTCTTGCTGCGCCGGCCCTCGACCTCCTGCAGGCCGATGATATCGGCCTCGAGCCCGACCAGCACGTCGGCGACCCGATCCGGCTTGCGCTGGCGGTCGATGCCGACGCAGCCGTGGATATTGTAGGTGGCGACACGCATCAGCCGCGCCCGGGCCGCCAGATGCGGTCGGCGAAGATCCAAGCGGCCACGAGCACATGGCCCAGGGCGAGCAGGATCAGGCCTGGCGTGCTGTTGGCAGGCCACGGGCCGAGCCAGAAGACGGCGAGGACCGCGAGCCCGGCGATCCCGACAGCGCGGCCGATCCAGCGCCGCCGGCTGCGTCGCTGAGCGAGCGGCAAGGGGGCGCCGAGGATCTGGTCGGGGACCAGGGGCTCGGCCGGATCGCCGATCTCGGCGACATCGCCGAGTGGTGCCGGCAGCTCGGCGCCGTCGAGATCGAGCGGCCGGCAGTGGCGCCTGGCCTCGGGGTCGTTCAGGGAATCGATGCTGGCGATGAGTGAACCTCGTTCGTCTTCCGTGGCGGCCAGGCGCTCGGGCGACACGCCCAGATGCTCGGCCAGGAGCCGGCGCCGCCAGCTGCGGATGACCGGCGATGCCTCGCCGTGCTCGATAGCGAGATTGATCTCGCTGTCCACCCCCATCGAGCGATTGGCGAGATTGGCGCTGCCCATGGTGAAGAAGCGATCGTCGACGACCATCACCTTGGCATGGACGTGAATGCCGATGGCGCCGCTGAACGGCGTCAGCACCGCGACCCGCTCGGGCGCGGCATCCCTGAGCGCCGCTGCGAACCGGGCGCGGCCCTGATCCATCACGGCGTTCTCGAGCGCTCCCTCGCACTCGTCCGGGGTAATGATGACCACCTCGAGCTTCGGGCAGTCGTGCAAGCGTTGCGCCAGCGCTTGCGCGATGGAGCCGACGGTGAGGTACTGGTTCTCGATATAGACGAGCCGCTCGGCGGCGCTGATCGCCGCCTCGTAGAGCGCCTTGATCTCGTGTGCTTCCGACGCGCCGGCAAATTCAGGCCGGGTCCGGGCGATGGCGATGCGCTCGGCCTGAAGCGCCGGCTCGACATCCTTCGGCCAGGGTCCATCGCCGGCACCATCCGACGGCTCGGGACGCAGCGCCAGCTCGCTGTCGGTTGCACGCTGCCAGCGGCGCTCGACCAGCTCGGCCACGGCCGAGGCGGCCTCGCCGTCGACCGCCATCATGACGTCGTGGAAGGGCAGCCCGGTCTTGCCGCCATCGGCAATCGCACGCGGCGCGCTCGCAGGATCGTGATCGGAGGTATCCCAGCGCCCGTCCGTCAGATCGAGCCCGCCGACGAAGGCCAGCCGGCCGTCGATGACCACCACCTTCTCGTGATGCGAAGCGGTCGCCGGGAGCGCATTGTCGAGCACGAAGGTCAATCGGTCGTGCAGCGGCGCCAGCTGCCATTGCGGCAGAAGCTCGCGGTCCAGGCTGTAGGCGATCGACCAGTCCCAGATGAGCAGCCGCACCTCGAGCGCCGGCGTGGCGTCGAGCAATCGCACCAGCCGCTCGCCCAGCTTCTCGCTGGACTGCTTCGGCTCGAGCAGCAGGCCGGAGCGAATGTCCCAGCCGACGATGGTGATCGTCTGCTTCGCCTGCTCCATCGCATTGGCGAGTGCGGCGAAGTAGTCCTCGCCATCGATCAGCAGCGCCACCCGATCGGCGTCGGCGATGCGCCAATGCGTCGCCGGATCGGCGAGAATGCGGGCCGCCTCAGTCACCGCGCTCGATCGCCTGGCTTGCCGCCTCGAGCGCTGCCTCGCCGGCCACGGCCTCGAGCTCGAGCCGGTAGTCGCGCGCCTCGCCGTGCTCGAGCCAGGCCAGCTCGTCGCGCTTCTTCCAGTCCTCGCGGCTGCCGGCGTGGCAGGTGGCGGGCTCGAGACCGATCACATAGTCCCCCTCATGCAGGTTCTGCCACTGGTAGAACGCGGGCATCGCCTTGGCGTCGTAGGTCATTCGGCAGCCGATGCCGCTGGTTCCGGGGAGCCCGGCAAAGGCCGGATTGGCGAGCATCACCGAGCTGTGGCCATCGGGCCGGCGCTTGAGCGCGTGCTCGTAGACCTGCTCACGGAATCCCGCCTGCGGCGCCGCCTGCTCGATCGGCCCGATCGCCGTCTCATGCGGGTCGTGCGCATGGAAGACCGTGCGCTCCAGCGGCATGGTGAGACGGCTCTTAGCGGCCACGACCGGCCAGCCGAAATTGACATGGTAGAGCAGCGCGTGCGGCGTCTTGCGGAAACCCAGATTGGTCACCCGGTCGTGGATGGTGAGCGAGCGGCCGCCCACCTCGGCCTCGATCCGCCGCTCCAGCTCGAGGTTCTCGCCAAACATGGTCACTTGGCGCACCCGGCCATGCGCGTAGAGCGTGCAGCGCCCGTCCTCCCAGCGCTGCCCATAGCCCTCGAGCCGCGCCGGGGTGAAGGCGACGCGGCCGTGAATGCCGTGGCTGACCTTGGCCCGGTAGGGATAGTTGAAATGCTCCGCCGTCTCCTCGGCCATGCCCATGATGTGGTCGAGGCCGCAGGTGTTCATCAGGCCGGAGAACGAGCGCAGCCAGCCGAGCCCGCCCTCGGCGTCGTGCTCGTGCAGCCAGGGATGGCGAAAGCCGTTGCCCGACCGCCAGCCCAAAGGCACGCCGAACAGCGACATGGCGCCGACATCCATCGCCCGATCGACCAGGATCTCGGCCTCGAGCCCACCACCGGTGCGAAAGCGCAGCGACCTGACCCCGCGCTCCGGCCCGTCGGCATAGGTCACGAGATCCACCCCGAAGAGCTGCGCGCTATCGCCGGTATGCCGCGCCAGCGCCTGCCGGGTGAAGGATTGTCCAAATAGCTCGGGCATCGCCCCCTGCCTCCCTGCCGTTCTTAACACCTAGGTCGACAGGGTTTGCCGTCGACGTCAATCCCGTCGGCACATGGCGCATGATCGAAAGCGCGCCTCGCCGCCGGCCGCGACAAGCTAGAAAAGACTGCCGCCGGTCATGACGCGGCGCACCTGGGTGTCGCTCTGGAAGAGCTTGGCGAGATCGACGCTGAGCAGGAAGGAGACGTTCTCGTCGCGGTCGATCGTGGCCCCGAGCGACCAGTTGCGCGGCAGGTGCAGCATGGCACCGAACGCCGGGTCGTCGTCGCCGTCGAAGCTGAGGACCAGCGAGCCGCCGAACGGCCAGCTGACCCTGTCCTTGTTCTCGCCGCCCCATTCCCAGCGGTAGTAGCCGACCAGTTCGAGCACCAGAGCCTGGTTGAAATCAGCTTCCCGGTAGCCGACACCGACCGAGGGGTGCAGGACGATCCACTGCGCGCTCGGCGGTCCCTCGATCGCCAGGGGGTCGCGCTCGGCGTCGTAGAGGCGGCTGTTGATCAGGAGCTCCCACGGCAGCTGGCTGCGCGCGGCGCCGAAGAAGGAGCTCCAGCGTGCGTCGGCGCGCCGGCTGCGCTCGGCAATGTCGACGCGCTCGGCGAGGCTGAGCCGGGCGACGATCCGGCGCTGCAGGTTGACTGCGGCAGCGGCGTTGCCAGCGAGCTCGAAACCAGCGCGACAGGCTGGGCCGGGCTCGACGCAGGCGTCGTCGATGAGGGCGAAGAGGTCGATCTCGGCAGGCGGTGCATTGGCCGGCCGGCCGGCGAAGAGCTTGCCGTCCACGACCCCCCAGATGTTGTCGTTGGTGCCGATGAGCGCTGGGATCTCGTCCTCGCGGCCGTCGAGCACGAGCTGTCCGAGGATGCGCCAACGGATGAACGTCTCGCGCAGCGGCGCCAGCGCCGCGACCTCGGGCAGCGACATGGCGACATCGTCGACCTGTTCAGCCACCGCACCGGTCTCCTGGCGCAGCGTGGCCTCGTCGTCGATCGCCTCGAAGCTGGCGACGGCAGCGCAGAGCGTGGTCGCACAGCCCGTCTGGCCGAAGCAGCCGAAATCCAAACCGTCCATGAACGCGGCGATCGCCGCATCGGCGTCGGGTGCCGGGCCGAGATCCTGGTCGATGCCGCGACAGATCTCGACATCCTCGGCGATGGCCGGCTGGGCGAGACCGATCTGCGGCGAGAGCGCGATCGTGAGTGCGATGGTCCAAAGGCGAAGCGTTCTGGCGGTCATGGCGATCCTCACGCGGCGGGCGGCGTCATCAAGCAAGCGCCAGCAGGCGTTGCCAGATGTCGGGGAGCGCCTCGAAATCGGCCGATGGTGGCGGCGCCAGCGCCTCGAGGCTGGCTTCGAGCGAGCGCAGATAGGGCAACGGCGCCGGCTGGATGGCACCGAAAGCGGTCAAGGCGGCAAGCTCGCGGTCCCGGCCGATCGCCCGATCGTAATGGAGCGCACGGAAGAGCGGGATATGCGCCTTGGGATTGCGCAGATAATGCAGCAGGTCGTGCACGTTCGGGCCGTGCAGATGACGCACGCCGATCGGCTGGTAGGCACCCGTGTCAAAGGTCGCTCGATCCGGCCAGTCGGTCGGATCGAAGGGATGCGCGCGGGTCAGCGGGTCGAGGCGATGGTTGATGTTGAGGTAGCGCAGACACATCCGGCCAGGCTGCCCGAGATGACCCGGCTGCACCCACGAGCCGGTGAGCACCTCGCGGTCGCTCTGCAGCAGGCGGCTGAGATTGGCGATCATCACGACCGCCTTGGCCTGGCGGAAGATCGGGTTGCCGGTGAGCGGCTCGCCCTGGCCGAAGCTGTTCTGCCAGAGCTTGTCCAGGGCGTCGTGGGCGACGGCGGTGCCCAGCGAATGCGCGATCACCACCCAGTCGCTGTCGGCTGTCAGATGCTCGGTGATGACCTTCAAGACGCGGTCACGCACGGCGTCCGCGACCAGCGAGAAGCCGCGATAGAGGAGCACGTCGATGGCGTGCGCGGCGATGCTGTCTTGGGTGTTGTCGGCATCGGCCAGCCAGCCCGCCACGCGCGCCACCTGCCCGGCGCCCAGCCGGTCGGCGAATGGCGCGATTTCGCCGGCGGTCTCCTGCCACTGCGTCACCAGCTCGACGAAGATGTCGTCATAGGTGACGGGCACGAAGTCGAACTTGCGCTCGAACACGGCGTTGGAGAGGCCGTAGGCAAGCCAGAGACGCTTCAGCTCCAAGACGATCGGCGTGTGCCAACCGTCGGGGTAGGCGCCCGTCCCATGGAGCAAGAAGACCTTCAAGGTTCGCCTCCCGCGGCTTCGGTTTCTCGCCCGACAACAGCTGGAGTCATCGTCGGTCCAGAACGTCGAAGGCTAGCATGGTCCAGTATGGCTCGTAAGGGGCCGCAACTTCGGCGAGCTTGGACCCTTGATGACGAAATCTGTTTCGAGCCGGCCGGCGTTTTGGACTAGACTTGGCCCAAGATGGGCTCGGCGTCGGGTCGCCCTTCCGCCGGGCTGTTGCGTTGGAAGTCCATGTCGTCCTTCGACCTCGCCATGCTCGATGCTGCCGGTCCGTCGGCAACGCTCATCGCCATCGGGCTCGTCCTGGCGCTGAGCATTCTCTGCGATGCTGCCGCCCGGCATCTGCGTCTGCCCCGCGTCTCGGTGCTGGTCCTGGCGGGCGTGCTGATCGCTGCCCTCGTCCGCTATTGGTCCGGCCACGAGGTCCGCGACCTCACGGCTGGCATCGCCGAGCCGCTGGTCGATATCGCACTCGTCATGGTGGCCTTCCTGCTCGGTGGCGACCTTACCGCCGAGCGCTGGCGGCAGACCGGCCGGCCGGTGATCGCGCTGTCGCTCGGTGTCACCATCACCAGCTTCCTGCTGGTCGGTGGTGGCCTGCTGCTCTTCGGCTACCCGCCGGCACTGGTGCTGCCGCTTGCTGCCATGGCCGTGGCGACCGACCCGGCCGCCGTCCAGGACGTGATCAACGAGAGCGGCCAGACCGGCCGGCGGGCGCAGGTGCTGCGCGGCGTCGTGGCGATCGACGATGCCTGGGGCATCATCGCCTTCGGCCTGGCGCTGGCCGTGCTCGGCTGGGTCACCGATGCTGAAGGCGGGCATGCGATCGCCGAGGCCGGGTGGGAGCTCGGTGGCGCCGTGCTGCTCGGCCTCGCCATTGGCGCGCCCGCCGCCTACCTCACCGGCAGGCTCCGGCCCGGCGAGCCGACCCAGATCGAGGCGCTGGCGATCATCCTCCTGATTGCCGGGCTCGCCGAGGCCATGGCGGTCTCCTCGCTCCTCGCCGGAATGACCGCGGGTTCGGCGATTGCCAATCTGACACCGCATCACGAGCGCTCGTTCCGTGAGATCGAGCACATAGAGTGGCCGTTTCTCGTCCTCTTCTTCGTCGGTGCTGGCGCTGCTGCGGACCCGTTTCTCCTGACCCAGGCGGCGCCTTTGATCCTGGCCTATATCGTGCTGCGGACGGCAGCCCGGCTGGTCGGCGGCTGGTCGGCAGCACCGCTGCTCGACCGCCCGGACACCGTCGAGCTCGGCTGGCTCGGCCTCGGGCTGATGCCCCAGGCGGGTGTCGCCATGGGGATGGCGCTGCTCGCGGCGGAGCGCTACCCGGCCCAGGCCGGCGAGCTGATCGCGGTGGCCGTCGCCGGCACCATCTTCTTCGAGATCTTTGGGCCGATCCTCACCCGCCACCTGCTTCGCTGACGCCGGACTTGATGCCAGGCTTGCGGCAGGGCGACGCAGGCGGACACGAAATTGGCGGGCTGGTCGGGTTGCGTTGCTTTCTTGGCATGTTACGCTCGCCGTCAACTCGATCGGAAAACAACGCGCAGCAACACAAAAAAATCGGCGCTGCAGGGAAGCAAGAGCAGAGCCCCGCCGGCCGGACGCAGGCATATCGAAGGAGGAACGGGTCCATGAGCACGGAAGCCGATCAGCCGGACTTCACCGCGGAGGCGACCGACTACGAGATCGGGCAGGACAACATCCAGCCTTTCGGCCTGGACATCCACAATCCCGTCTTCGTGTTTTCTGCGACGGTGGTCATCGCTTTCGTCGTGCTGGTCCTGCTGCTGCCAGACGGCAGTGCGAGCTTTTTCGGCTGGCTCAGGCCGTGGCTGACCTCGACCTTCGACTGGCTGTTGATGACCGCCACCAACATCTTCGTGCTGTTCTGCCTGTTCCTGGTCGTCTCGCCCTGGGGCAAGATCAGGCTGGGCGGCGCCGATGCCAAGCCGGACTTCTCCTATTCCGGCTGGTTCGCCATGCTGTTTGCCGCCGGCATGGGCATCGGCCTCATGTTCTTCGGCGTGCTGGAGCCGGTCTACCACTTCCAGAACCCGCCCTTGGGCATCGATCCGGCAAACACCGAGGCGGCCCAGGCTGCGGCGATGGCCGCCACCATCTATCACTGGGGGCTGCATCCCTGGGCGATCTACGCGGTCGTGGCACTGACACTCGCTTTCTTCACCTTCAATAACGGCCTGCCCTTGACCATCCGCTCGGCCTTCTTCCCGCTGCTCGGCGACAAGGTCTGGGGCTGGCCCGGCCACGTCATCGACACGCTCGCCGTCTTCGCCACGCTCTTCGGCCTCGCCACCTCCTTGGGCTTCGGCGCCCAACAGGCGACGGCAGGGCTGAACTACCTCTTCGGCATCCCCGCCACCGACACGACCCGCATCGTCTTGATCATCTGCATCACCGGGGTGGCGCTGCTCTCGGTCCTGGCCGGGCTCGAGGCCGGGGTGAAGCGGCTGAGCGAGATCAACATGGTCCTCGCCTCGCTGCTGCTGCTCTTCGTCATCGTCGTCGGCCCCACGCTCGCGATTGCCAGCGGCTTCTTCAGCAATGCCGGGTCCTACTTTCAGAACCTGCTCTCGCTCAGCAACTTCGTCGGCCGCGAGGACACCGACTTCATGCATGGCTGGAGCACGTTCTACTGGGCCTGGTGGATCTCCTGGTCACCGTTCGTCGGCATGTTCATCGCGCGCGTCAGCCGCGGCCGCACGGTGCGTGAGTTCATCGTCTGCGTGCTGTTGATCCCGACCGCCGTCTCGATCCTCTGGATGACCGCCTTCGGTGGCACGGCTGTCTGGCAGATCGTCAACGAGGGCCAGGACACGGTGGCCCAGGTGGTCCGCGACTACGTGCCCGAGCTGTCGCTCTTCGTCATGCTCGAGACACTGCCGCTCACCGCCATCACGTCGTTTCTCGGCATCACCCTGGTGATCGTCTTCTTCGTCACATCGTCCGATTCGGGCTCGCTGGTGATCGACACCATCACCGCCGGCGGCAAGGTCGACGCCCCGGTGGTCCAGCGCGTCTTCTGGTGCACGTTCGAGGGGTTGGTCGCGATCGCGCTGTTGCTCGGCGGCGGCCTCGCATCGCTGCAGGCGGCAGCCGTGGCCACCGGCCTACCCTTCGCCATCGTCCTCGTCGTGATGTGCTGGGGCTTGTTCAAGGCGATGCGTGCCGACCCGCAAATGGCGCGATGACGACAGGCGCTGCCGGTCCTGCCTTCCTGCAGGACGGCAATCTGCCCAATCCTTCTCGAAGGGAGAGCTGAACGATGACGGAGAAGATCCTGCTGCCGATCGATCTCGCGCAGGCCGATGCCTGGAACAACGTGATCGAAGAGGCGATCGGCATGGCCCAGCGACGCGGTGCCGAGCTGCACGTGCTCTACGCGGTGCCGGCGCTCGAGCGGAACCTCAAGGTGCTGCCCGAGAGCCACCAGCCGGCGCTCGACAAGTTCGTCGCCTCGCGGTTTCCCAAGGACATCACGGTCAAGGGCCATCTGCGTCCGACGATGGACTCGCCGCATCACGTGATCCGCAAGGCCGCCGACGAGCTCGGTGTCGATCTCATCGTCATGGGCGCGCAGAACCCGCGCTTTCGCGAGCGCTTCATGGGCTCGAACGCGTCGCAGGTGACTCTCTACGCCAAATGCTCGGTTTACGTGGTACGCTGAGCGGCTGTGGGCCAGAGCCCCGACCGGGGGGCTCGCGGCCTGCCGCAGCAAGGGAGACAAGTCGATGTATTCAACAATAGCCGTGCCGCTCGACCTCGCTCATCTCGAGCACCTCGAGAAGGCGCTCCGGACGGCGGCCGATCTCGCCAAGCACTATGGCGCCACGCTTTGCTATGTGGGTGCGACGACCGAGACGCCGGGTCCGCTCGGCCACACGCCCGCGGAATACCAGGCGAAGCTCGACGCCTTCGCCAAGGCGGAAGGCGAGCGCAACGGCATCGAGGCCAGGGCCAGAGCCATCGTCTGCCTTGATCCTACGATCGACATGGACCGCCATCTGGTGGAGGCGTTCAAGGCCGAGAATGCCGATCTCGTGGTCATGGCGTCGCATATTCCGGGCATCAGGGATCACTTCTTCAGCTCCCACTCCGCCTGGATTGCCGGTCACCTGGACATCTCGGTCTTCATCATCCGCTGACGAAGCGGGCAGCAGGACCGTGAATGCTGATTGCCAGGCTCCGGTCGCATATCCTCTGACAGAGCGTTGAACGCGCGAAACCCCGGGCAGCTTGCGCTGTCCGGGGTTCCCGCAGATCCGAGTTACCCAAGATAAGCCAAGGGATCGCCCGGTACGCTTCAGCCGTTTCAGGCGGCGAGCGTCTTCACTTCCTCGATATTGGCGTTCACACGCTTGGTCACGAGGTCAGCAACCTTCTTCTGCGCCTTGAGGCCGAGGTCAGCCTGCTCTTTGGCAACCGCCATGACCTTGTCGGCCGCGGCCTTGGCGTCGGCCATGAATTCCTCGGGCTTCTTTGTCGTGACGTCGCCCTTCATCATCGCCTCACCCTGCTTGAAGGTCTCTTCGACCCAGCCGTACTGCAGCTTTGCCATGGCTTCGGCGGTCTGCATCCAGATGCTCTGGGCTTCGACCATCGTGTCCATGTTCGCCTTGTGCAGCGCGACGACGGCGTCGAAGTTCATGCCGGGCACGTCGAACTTCGGCATCTCGAACTTGGGCATCTCGAACTTGGGGGCGGTCTTGGTAGCCATCACGCTCTCTCCTATCAGGGTGTTTGCTGCGTTGCACAATAGTTAAGTCCAGCAGCGGTTGCATTCAAGGGGATTTTTGTGCAGTGCAGCATAAAATTTCAACACCTCGCCAGACAGGCTCTCCGGGCTCGCGGAACCGCCTCGCAACTCTCCGCTTGACCGGCTGCCGCGTCGCGACCATTGCCCACGGGCGCTCGCTATCGTCGCGGCAACCTTATCGCTGGGAACAGGCATGACCTACGGGCTGGGACTGCTGCTGACGGACGGCATCGTCATGGCGGCCGACACGCGGATCAATGCCGGCGTCGACCACGTCGCCTCGATGAAGAAGCTGCATCTCTTCGAGCAGCCGGGCAGCCACGTCCTGGCCCTGGCCTCGGCCGGCAACCTCGCCACCACCCAGTCGGTCGTCGCACTTCTGAACCAGCGCCTCGGCCAGGCCGGCCAGCCGGGCAACCTCTTCGATGCGCCCACCATGTTCGATGCGGCGCGCATGGTCGGTGCCACGCTGCGCGAGGTGATGGCGCACGATGCCAAGGACGTCGAAGCCTACGGCGACCCCAGCGCCACGCTGCTGCTCGGCGGGCAGATCGGCGACGGCCCGCAGGAGCTGATGATGATCTATGCCGCCGGCAATTTCATCGCCGCTGCCACGGACACGCCCTATCTGCAGATCGGCGAGAACAAGTACGGCAAGCCGATCCTCGATCGCACGGTCAGCTGCAAGCTGACCCTCAACGAGGCGGTGAAGATCGCGCTGCTCTCCTTCGACGCCACCATCCGCTCGAATATCGGCGTCGCCGCACCCATCGACTTCTTCATCAAGAAGCCGGGCTCGCTGGAGCCCGTGGCGCTTCGCCGGGTCACCGCCGACGACCCCTATTTCCGCGAGCTGCGCGACAGCTACGCCGAGGCGCTGCGCCAGGCACTGACGGCCCTGCCGCTGCCCGACTGGATCGACGACTGAAGTTGCCCGCCATTGTGTCGAGGCGCGCCCGGGTCGGGCCGGCGGCACGGCCCAGAAGGTCTCGACAAATCGACCGCCTTGGCCGATCACTTCCGTCGAGGAATGCGTCCATCAACGATCGAGGGATCTTGCCATGTTGAAGCTGCTGTCGCTGCCGCTACTCGCCCTTGCCCTGCTGGCCCTAACGCCGGAGGCGGCGATGGCTCATGCGGGTCATGCCGCAGGCGGCTTCAGCCTCGGCTTCATGCACCCGCTGGGCGGGCTCGATCACGTGCTGGCGATGGTGGCGGTGGGTCTCTTCGCCTGGCATCTCGGCGGCAAGGCGCTCTGGCTCGTGCCCACGGCCTTCGTCGTGACCATGGCCGTTGGTGGTGCTGTCGGCATGGCCGGCACCGGCCTGCCTCTGGTCGAGATCGGCATTGCGCTGTCGATCGTGGTGATCGGCGGCCTGGTGGCGCTCCGCCGCACCATGCCGACGGAAATCGCCATGACGGTCGTCGCCGTCTTCGCCCTCTTCCACGGTCAGGCGCATGGTGCCGCGATGGGTCAGGCCGCCTCCGGCCTCGCCTATGGCCTGGGCTTCCTCATGGCGACAGCGCTCCTGCACGGTGCCGGCATCCTCACCGGCGCCACCACGGCCCAGCTCAGCACGCAGCGCGGCATCGCCGTCTCCCGCGCCTCGGGTGCTGCCATCGCCACGGCCGGTGTGCTGATCCTCACCGGCGCGATCTAATCTGCTTTCCGCAAGCCGAAACGGGCGCCCCGAACCAACGGTGGCGCCCGTTTCGCGATTGATCAGCGCGTTCCGGAATTCTCAGGCAGCAGGTTCTACGCCACCGCCTCGATCACGCCCCCGACCTTCTCCACGATCTCGTCGATTTGCTCGCGGCTCACGATCAACGGCGGCGAGAGGGCGATGGTGTCGGCGGTGATGCGGATCATGATGTCGAAGTCGGAGAACGCCTTGGTCATGGCGTCGTAGGCGCGGTGGCCGGGCTTGCCGGGATAGGGGCTCATCTCGATGGCACCCATCAGCCCGAGATTGCGGATGTCGATGACGTTGGGCGCGTCGCGGAGCGTGTGCAGCTTCTCCTCCCAGTAGGGGGCGAGTTCGGCCGCACGCTCGAAGAGCTTCTCCTCGCGGTAGGTCTCGAGCGTCGCCAGGGCCGCGGCACAGGCCATCGGGTTGGCCGAGTAGGTGTAGCCGTGGAAGAGCTCGATCACCTTGGGATCGGCCTGGGAGCCGACGATGGTGTCGTGGATGTGCTTCCTGGCCATCACCGCACCCATCGGGATGACGCCCGAGGTCAGCCCCTTGGCGGTGGTCACGAGGTCCGGCTGGACGCCGAAATACTCCGCCGCCGAGCCCTTGCCGAGCCGGCCGAAGCCGGTGATCACCTCGTCGAAGATCAACAAGATGCCGTGCTTCTCGGTGATCGCCCGCAGCCGCTCGAGGTAGCCCTTGGGCGGCGGGTAGACGCCGATGGAGCCTGCCACCGGCTCGACGATGACAGCCGCAATGGTCGAGGCGTCGTGCAGGGCAACGAGCCGCTCGAGGTCGTCGGCGAGCTCGGCACCGTGCTCGGGCAGGCCCTTGGAGAAGGCGTTCTTCTCCAGGTCCAGGGTGTGCGGCAGGTGATCGACGCCGGTGAGCAGCGAGCCGAACCACATGCGGTTCTTGACCATGCCACCGACGGAGATGCCGCCGAAGCCGACGCCGTGATAGCCGCGCTCGCGGCCGATCAGCCGCGTCCTTGTCCCCTCGCCCCGCACCCGGTGATAGGCGAGCGCGATCTTGAGCGCGGTGTCGACCGATTCGGAGCCCGAGTTGGTAAAGAAGGCGTGGTCGAGATCGCCCGGGAAGAGGTCGGCCAAGCGCGAGGCCAGCTCGAAGGCCTTGGGATGGGCGAACTGGAACGAGGGCGAGAAGTCGAGCTCCGCCACCTGGCGCTGGATCGCCTCGACGATCCTGGGCCGGCCGTGCCCGGCATTGCAGCACCACAAGCCCGCCGTGGCGTCGAGGATCTGCCGCCCGTCCACGGACGTGAAATGCATGTCCTTGGCGCGCGCGATCAGCCGCGGCTCCTGCTTGAAATGCTTGTTCGCGGTGAACGGCATCCAGAACGCCTCGAGGTCGTTCGGGACGGCAACGTTGGTCGCAAGCTCATGTGTCAACATCAGGGGCTCTCCAAGGCCAGTGCCGGCACTATCCAACCGATGCCTCGGCCACGTCAATCATCGTGCACGATCTCGAGCCGGACGCTAGGAGCCGACGCGCATGGTCTGGGTCAGGCCGCGCAGCAGTGCTATCGTGCTGAGCGCGGTGATCTTGCCGGTGCGCGGGTTGGCCTCGGATGGCACGTTCTCGATGCCAAGCGTGAAGCGGGCGCTGTCCGCCTCGACCCGGATCTCGTGCATGTTCCGCGTCACCGCTGGATCGGCCCAGATCTCGAGCGTCGTCCGGTCCGGGCCGATGCCGGCGAGGCTCAAGGCGGCGGCGACATTGACGTTCGCCGGGAACCCCTTGGCCCCTTCACGTGCCGTGCCCTTGAAGACGCAAAGCGGCGCGCTCAACCCGTCGACCTCGATGTTGTTCTCGACGAGGTGCGGGGCCCCTTTGAGCCCGCCCGGCGGCTTGCGGGTCACCATGGTGACCGACTCGATCGTGCCCTCGGCCGCGGCACGCACAGCATCCAGGCCGAGAAGCGCGCCCGTCGGCACCAAGATGCGCGCCCCGGTCTTAGCCGCCAGCGTTTCGAGGTCGTCGTGGACGAGGAGCTGGCCAACCGACAGCGGCACGAAGATCTTGCCCGCCTCGATCACCGGCAGCGCCAGCTCGCGAAAGACGGCCGCCGGCGCGCATTCGACGACGATGTCGGCAACGCCGGCAAGCGCGGCCAGCGGCAAGACCTCGGCATGCGCCCCGAGTGCCTCGAGATTGCGCGCCGCCTTCGCCGTATCGCGACCACTGACCGCCGCCAGCTCCAGGCCCTGGATGCCGTCCACCAGCGCCCGCGCCACCTCCTGGCCAATTGCGCCGAACCCGCCGATCGCCACCCGCATCCCTGGACCTCCATGATAGGCGGCCCAGTGAAGCGGTGGTGCCGCCTGCTAGGCCGTTACGACATGGTCGCCGAAATAGAGGAAACGGCGATCCATGCCAGCGATTTCGCCCCGGGTGAGGTCGAGGCTGGCCTCTATCAGCATTGCGTCGCTCTGTTTATCGGCCCAGATCTCGCTACACTGTCTGGGTCACCGGTCACCAGGAGCCCTCATGACCAAGCGACCGATCGTCGATCGGGCCGAGATCGCCATCGATTTCCCGGACAAGTGCTATCTCGGCTCGTTCACCCGGCATTCCGCCTTCGAGGCGACCGCCGACAGCGAAGGCGTGCGGCTCCGCCTGCTGCGCAGCGGCCTGGAGAAGCGCGAGGCCGATCTGCACCTGCACTACCATCTCTTCGGCGACGTGCTGGACGAGCTCGCGGCCGCCATCGAGCGGGGCCACCCGGTCGACGAGGCGCATCGAGCACCGCTCCTGAAGGCGGCGCGGCGGCTGGCCGAAGCGCTGGAGAGCTGAGCCCCGCTCAGGCAGCAAACGCGCGGGGCAGGCCCTGGCGGTAGTCGTCGCTGACATCGACCCAGCCCTGGCGGCTCAGGTGGCGCAGGAGCGTGTCCGGCAGCACCGAAGCGAAGCGGCGCTCGGGCACGATCGGCAGGCCGAGCCCGGCAAACGTGCGGGCGACCAGCTCGGAGCAGAAGGCGCTGGCGTCAGCGTTCGGCTCGCGCACCCGCTTGAAGATGAAGCGCCGGTTGTAGGGCTGGCCGAGCTGTGCCGCGATCGCCCGCTGCAGGGCGCGCTGCCGATCCGGGACAGCATGCAAATCGGGATGGCGGAAGGCCGCGACCAGTCGCCGCCGCCAGACCGGCCGCGTCGCGGGCTTCGTGCCATCGGTTGCGGCTGCCGGTGCCGGGCGGTCGGCGACGCCGTCCATGCAGAAGAGCTGCGCCGGCACGAGCGAGACCCCGAGGCGGATGCTGGCATCGACGTAGCAGCCGGGTGCGGCGACCATCATCGCGTGCGTCGCCCGTGCCACGCGGCCCTCGAGCAGCGACTGGACCAGCGCGTTGAGGTGGCTGAGCGGCCGCCGTCCCCGGGTCAGGACGATATCGCCCGGCCTCTGGAAGCTGGACCACGGACCTACAAGCTCAGGGCTGGTCAGCCGCTCGAGCAACCGCTCGGCATCGGCACCGAGCCGCCGCGCGTCCGCGCCGACGCGCCGGAAGAAGTCCTCGATCGCAGTGCCGGTCAGCTCATCCATGACCCACCCACCTCCGGCGGTGCCGCAGCGTTGCAAGATCAACTAGAGCGTCGCTATCACCATTGAGCGGCAGTTCCGTGAAAATCCGTTCACGCTGTCATCATGGACGCAGGTTTTGAACGAAGTGTTAACGATTGCGTTCGCCAGCGCCGCCCGGGCACCGCTCAGCGGCCGCGGCGGATGGCGTTGACGGTGCGGTCCATGGCCTCGAGGAAGCGCGAGCGCTCGGCCTTGCCGAAGGGCCGGCCGCCGCCGCGGATGGTGCCGGCCTCGCGCAGGTCGGTCATGAGGTTGCGGGTCGCCAGCACGTCGCCGATGGTCCGGGGATCGAGCACCCGGCCATCCGGCGTCACCACCTTGGCCCCGGCCTTGATCGCCCGGTCGGCCAAGGGAATGTCGCTGGTGACCACGATGTCGCCGGGCCGGGCGTGCTCGGCGATCCAGTCATCCGCCTCGTCCAGCCGGTCGCCCACCGTCACCCGCTCGATCGACGCACTCTCCGGCACGCGGAGCCAGGAATTGGCGACGACGAAGGTGTGCAGGCCGTAGCGCTCTGCCACCCGGTAGGCCTCATCCTTCACCGGGCAGCCATCGGCATCGAGATAGAGGGTGGTCAAGGGTCAGAGATCCTCCGGGCGAAGGCCCGTTCGCTTGGCGATCCGGGCCAGCATGCGTGGTCCGATCTCGTCACGATCGTGAAACGCGAAGACGAAATCTGGATGACCGTCACGGCAGAGCACGATGTGCGAGCCCGAACGACGCTTCTCCTGCCAGCCCAGACGACGAAGCGCCGCCAGAACGCGCCTCGCCCGCGTTGCTCGCCACGCGCTCAAGCCGCCTCGAACAGGCCTTCGATCTCGGGCACCGGCTCGCCATGCTCGCGGCGATCGGCAAGCACGCGAAGTGCCAGCGCCTCGACCTTGGCGCGGGCATCCGCCGCCGTCGCACCGTAGGTCATGACGCCGGGAAGCTCCTGGATCTCGGCGATCCAGCGGCCGTCATCCTCCTGCTCGAGCGCTATCGCGAGTTGTCGTGCCATCGCGGTGCCATCTGCCATTTGCCTGAAGCCCACTATAGACCAGTCCAAGGCTTGGTGGAACTGTCCGGGCGCTACGGTAGCCCGACCTGCGCCAGGACGAATGCCGCACGCTCCTCGACGGATCCGCGTGGCACCTCGACCAGCTCGTAGCCCGCGGCCCGGTAGGCGGCGACCGTCGCCTCGTGGTCCTCGACCACTTCGTGCCAGGTCTTGCGGCGCTCTGGGTCGGTGACGAAGATCTCGCGCCAGGGCGGGGTCACGAAGACCGGGGCGGCGTAGCGCAGGCGCTGGAGGGTTGCGTGCCAGGCGGGTGGGACGGGCATGCCGATCAGCTGGGCGTAGCCGACGGCCTCGACGATGCCGCGATCGAAGAAGACCGGGCCGGGTTGGCCGGCCATCGCTTCGTAGGCCTCGACCGAGCGGGCGAAGAGCAGCTTGCAGAAGCGTTGCCGGTTCTGCCAGGGCGTGGCGTCGCCGCCAGCTGCCAGCTGCTCCTGGACGATCTGGCGTCCCGGCTCCTCGACGGTCGTGAAGCCTCGTGCGCTGAGAGCGTCGATGATCGCCGACTTGCCGCCGCCCGAGGCGCCGGTGAGGACGTGGAAGCTCTCGGGAATTCGCTACTCCACCGGCGGCAGCTTGGCCTTGAGGATCTCGCCCACCGCTTGTGGGTTGGCCTTGCCGCCCGTGGCCTTCATCACCTGGCCGGTGAACCAGCCGATCACCTTGGGGTTCTTCTGGTAGGTGGCGACCTGGCCCGGATTGCCGGCGATGACCTCGTCGACGATCGCCTCGATGGCGCCGGTGTCGGTGACCTGGCGGAGGCCCTTTTCCTCGACGATCGCTTCGGGATCGCCACCGGTCTCGAACATGATGGCGAAGACGTCCTTGGCGATGCGGCCGGAGATCGTGTCGCTGGCCATGAGGTCGAGCAGCTTGCCGAGGCTGGCTGCCGTGATCGGGCTCTCGGTGATCCCCTTGCCCGCCTTGGCGAGGAGGCCGAAGAGCTCGTTGTTGACCCAGTTCGCGGCCTGCTTGCCGTCCCGGCCCTTGGCCACCGCCTCGAAGTAGTCGGCAGCGGCGCGCTCGGCGACCAGCACGCCGGCGTCGTAGGCCGAGAGCTTGTACTCGGCCATGAAGCGCGCCTTCTTGCGGTCCGGCAGCTCCGGCAGGGTCGCCTTCAGCCCCTCGATGAAGTCCTCGGTGAGCACGACGGGCAACAGGTCGGGGTCGGGGAAGTAGCGGTAGTCGTGCGCCTCCTCCTTGCCCCGCATCGAGCGGGTCTCGCCCTTTTGCGCATCGAACAGGCGCGTCTCCTGCACCACCTTGCCGCCGCCCTCGAGCAGCTCGACCTGGCGCTTGGCCTCGTACTCGATGGCCTTGGCGACGAAGCGCATGGAGTTGACGTTCTTGATCTCGCAGCGCGTGCCGAGCTCGGTGTCGCCGACCTTGCGCACCGAGACATTGGCGTCGCAGCGCAAGGACCCCTCCTCCATGTTGCCGTCGCAGGTGCCGAGATAGCGGAGGATCGAGCGCAGCTTGCGCAAGTACAGCACGGCCTCCTCGGGCGTGCTGATATCCGGCTCGGAGACGATCTCCATCAAGGCCACGCCCGAGCGGTTGAGGTCGATCAGCGTCTCGCCTTCGCGCTGGTCGTGCATCGACTTGCCGGCATCCATCTCGAGATGCAGGCGGGTGATGCCGATGGGCTTGGTGTGGCCGTCCGGCAGGTCGATCAGCAGATGGCCGTGGCCGACGATCGGGTGCTCGTACTGGCTGATCTGATAGCCGTTGGGCAGGTCCGGGTAGAAATAGTTCTTCCGCTCGAAGATCGAGACCCGGTTGACATGCGCCTCGAGCCCGAGCCCGGTCTTCACCGCCTGCTCGACCGAGCGCTCGTTCAACACCGGCAACATCCCCGGCATGCCCGCATCGATGGGGCTCACCTGACTGTTCGCCGCAGCGCCATACGCCGCCGAGGCGCCCGAGAACAGCTTCGCCTCGGACGTCACCTGCGCATGCACCTCCAGCCCGCAAACGATCTCCCAGG
>CALOAB010000007.1:0-10562 GCA_942491185.1 uncultured Alphaproteobacteria bacterium
CGGCGGTGAAGCCGCGGCAGGCCATCAGGGCCCGAGGTTTCGCGCGCTGGGCTATTGGTATTGGCCGACGACGACCGAGAGCGGCCTGTGCTCGGACCGCCGAGCAGGGCCGCAACTGTCGGTTTTGCTGGCACGATCGACTCCCGGCGGCCGCGGTGTACGCCTTTGGACGTAACAGAGACTCCGCTGCGCATCCTTGGAGTCGCCCAGCTTAACAGTTAATGCATTCAGCATGTCAGCATTCTTAACAGTATTGAGCTGAATTAATATTATAAAAAATGATCGCCTTACAATAGTGTGGCCTTGATCATTATCTGATTTTGTTGAATACCCCTCGCGGAGAGAGCGCGTAAGGTGGATGACTGAAGCATCGGCTGGTCATCCGACGAGCTGCATGCGGATTGCTGAGGTCGGGAAGCGCCAAGTCGGCCGCTCCGGCGGCGAGCTTGCTTTGCACGTGGCTCGTGTCCGCTCCAAGCCGAGCTTCCCAAGGCAACAGACTAGGCTCAAAAGAAAATGCGTTATCTTGTCTCTGGTGGTGCCGGATTCCTTGGCTCGCACCTCGTCGCGCGCTTGCTCGATGCCGGTCATGAAGTGCTTTGCGTCGACAATTTCTATTGCAGCGACAAACGGAACATTTTGCCGTTCGGGGCGAATGCGCGGTTCGAGTTGCTTCGCCATGATGTCAACTTCCCGCTCTACGTGGAGGTCGATCGGATCTTCAATCTCGCCTGTCCGGCATCGCCTGTTCACTATCAACGCGACCCGGTGCAGACGCTGAAGACCAGCGTGCAGGGCGCGATCAACATGCTGGGCCTGGCCAAACGTCTAAAGGCACGGATTTTCCAGTCCTCGACCAGCGAGATCTACGGCGACCCGGCCCTGCATCCGCAACCGGAGGACTACTGGGGCAACGTCAATCCGATCGGCCGGCGCGCTTGCTACGACGAAGGCAAGCGTTGTGCGGAGACGCTCTTCTTCGACTACCACCGGCAGCACGCTCTCGATATCCGTGTCGCCCGCATCTTCAACACCTACGGGCCGAACATGCACCCGAACGACGGCCGGGTGGTGTCCAACTTCATCGTTCAAGCGCTGACCGGCTCGCCCATCACGATCTATGGCGAGGGCGCGCAGACACGGTCCTTCTGCTACGTCGACGACCTCATCGAGGGGTTCATCCGCCTCATGACTGTCGAGGGCGACGTCACCGGCCCGATCAATCTCGGCAACCCGGCCGAGGTGACCATCCTCGAGCTGGCCGAGCTCATCATCGAGCTGACGGGCTCGCGCTCGCGCATCGTCCGGCGACCCCTGCCGCAGGATGATCCGGCCCAGCGCATGCCGGTGATCGACCGAGCGCGCGAACTGCTCGGCTGGCAGCCTGCAACCTCGCTCGAGACAGGCCTGATGCGCACCATCGCGTATTTCGACGAGTTGCTCGGCACGGGCGACCTGGATCAAGCCGCTGCTCCAGCCGTTGCCCCTCGACCACGACGACGCGTGCCCGAAGCAGCGTTCGGCCAGGGGCGGTAAGCCAATGACTCGACCAATGCGAGCAGACACGCTGGGGCTGATCAGTCGCGCGTTCGCACTGCTGATCGAGCTGCGCGGCCACGCCGGGTGGCTTACGGCGCCGAGCGTTGACCTCACGATCCAGTGCTGTCAGCGCGATCAGTCGGGCACGGGTGCCCGTTTGAGCTGCCGGCCGCAGGTCGATCCGGGAACGCGCCTTGCCCATTGGGCCTGTGGCTCGGCTGCGCCGAGCAGGCTGCTCGCCTGATGCTCGCGACCGCCAGTAGCCCGACCCTTCAGCCGACGCCGGCCGGTGAGTCGATCACCGGGCGTCTGCCGGAGATTGCACCACTCATCGTTGTTCTGCTCGGTTGCATCATTCTGCAACGCTTCGCGATGCCCATGATGGGAGGCGCGTTTGGTCTGAGCTTCGCGATCGGCCTTTCGGTCGTGGCTTGGGGCCTGTTGCGCGGCTTCTTCATCATCGAGCCCGCCCGTTTTGTGCTCTTCATCGTCATGGTCGCGGCAATCCTCCTCACCCGAGTCGTCAGCGACCAGCCGTTCTCCATGCTGTCGCTCATGATGCTCTTGGTGCTTTACGCACCTTTCATCCTGATCATGCCGCTCTCACAAGGTGCCTATCGACGTTTGCTTCTCGCTTTTCAGACGGTGGCGGCCGTCGTCGCCGGTTGTGGGCTCGTTCAGTTCGCCGTCCAGTTCATCGCTGGTCCAGCTTGGATGTTCCCTTTCGATCGCCTGCTGCCGACAGCGTTCTTTGTTCCTGATTTCAATCTCGTCATCGAGATGGGCAACGGCATCACGAAGTCGACCGGCTTGTGGCTGCTCGAGCCGTCGGTTCTCTCCCAGCTGATGGCGATCGCGATCCTGATCGAGCTACGCTGGTTCTGCCGCCCGGCAATGCTCGCTCTCTTCGGCGTAGGCATCCTTCTGGCGTTCTCTGGCACTGGCCTCCTGCTTCTCGCCGCGCTTCTGCCGGCTGTGCTGATGGCCCGGGGTGTTTTGCACTGGTTCGTCGTGCTGGCCCTGGCAGTGATCGGTGTCGCTTGGCTGTTGGCCGACACCTTTCCCGTGAGCTTTTTCCTTGGTCGTTTCAGCGAGTTCGGAAGTACGCAATCCAGCGGCTCGATGCGGTTTCTCGCTCCCTTTTGGGCTAGCTTTGATCTCTTTCCGCGCCGCCCCGACTTGCTGATCAGCGGCGTTGGACCTGGTAGCGATTCCGATGCGCTCGCCTACTTGGACTTCGGCGCCCACGATACGTCCTGGTTCAAGTTGCTCATCGAGTACGGCCTAATCGGCGCCCTGCCGTTCGCTGTCTTCTACGGTTACTGCCTCTTCGCCGACTCGCCCGACCGCTTGCTCTCGGCGGCGTTTCTCTTCGTCGTCCTGTTCCTGGGCGGCTACCTTCTCGGCTTTTACCTCCAGTTCATGATCCTCGCATTGCTGGTCTGGCCACGGCCGGCTTCCCCCGCACTGATGCCGCTCGCCGGCACCAACACGACCGATTTGCCCCATGCTCAACGCTGTTAACGCTCATCTCGCGTCGGTTGCCGACGCTGCGCCGCAAACGTCGGCGCTGCCGCTGTCGCAATCCTCGGTGCTGCTCGGCCTTGCCTTGGCGAGCATCGAGGCATGCCTGGCAGCGCTCGTCATCTTGAGCGCCTTTGCACGCACCGGCTCGGAGCTGGACATCATCCAGATCGGCTGTGCCGGCTCGCTCGGGGCGGGTCTCGTCATGCTGCTGCAGGCCATGCGCGGCTACGACTTCGTGTCGCTGCGCCAGCCGGAGCGCGTGCTGCCGCAACTCCTCGGGCTCGGCGCTTTGTGCATGGCGGCCGGCATGGCGGTCATTGGTGCGCTGGCGGCCCAGCAGCCGATACCAATGCACAATGTGCTGCTCGCCGTCGGTATTTTCAGCCTGGCCGTCGCCGCCTTGCGCATCCTGCTCGCCGTGTCGCTGCAATGGGCGGAGCAATCCGGCGGCCTGCGCCACCGCGTTGCCGTGCTCGACCTGACACCGCCGGGCATCGTCCTGGACCGCCGGCGCCTCGCCGAGCAGATCGAGACCCAACGTGGTTTTCGCTGCGTGGTCGAGGTCGTGGCACCGGATGGCGACACGGCGGAGTGGCCATCGGTCGTCGTCGAAACCGTGCGCTGGGCCGAGGAGATCTTGGTCGTCGTTGTGCCCAGGGTCACTGCGGCCACGACCCTCGAGCGGCTGCTGGAGGCGCTCGAGGTCGTGCCGGTGCCGGTCGGCATCGCGGTGCCCTTCGAGCCGTCCAGCCTCGGTTTCGCCATTACCCGGATGCACGAAGCGCCGCTCGGCCCGGTCAAGCGGGGGGTCAAGCGTCTCCTCGACATCGTCGTGGCGTGCTTGATGCTCATCTTCCTCGGGCCGCTGCTCATCGCCGTCGGCATCGCGGTCAAGCTCGACAGCCCCGGACCGGTCTTCTTCCGCCAGGTGCGCCGCGGCTACAACAACCGGCGCTTCGACGCGCTCAAGTTCCGCTCGCTGCGCAATGACATGTCCGATCCGCTGGCCAATCGTCTGGTCACCAAGGACGACCCGCGGGTGACCAAGGTCGGCGCCTTTCTCAGACGCAGCAGCATCGACGAGCTGCCGCAACTCTTCAACGTCCTCAAGGGCGACATGTCGCTGGTCGGGCCGCGGCCGCACGCCCTGAACGCCAAGGCCGGCGGCCGTCCCTACGAGGAGGTCGTCGAGCGCTTCCAGCGTCGCTACCGCGTGCGCCCCGGCATCACCGGCTGGGCCCAGGTGAACGGCCTGAGAGGCAATACCGAGACCGAGGACGACCTCCTGCGCCGGGTCGATTTCGACCTCGACTATATCCACCGCTGGTCGATCTGGCTCGACATTATCATCCTGCTGCGGACGCCGCTCGTGACGCTGAAGGGCGAGAACGCTCTATGACCTTGGAAACGCAATGCTCGTCATCATCCTGCTGAGCCTCGGCACGCTCTGCCTCCTGCTCGCCGTCTATCCATTCGGTCCCTATCAGGCGAGCCTGCTCCTGGCCCGCCGGCTTCGTCCGGCACCGCCTGTGCCGCAGCCCTCGCCGACGGCACCAATGGAAACCTTCGCCATCTGCCTTTGCGCCCACAACGAGGCCGGCATGATCGAAGCCAAGGTGGCGGATCTGCTGCGCCTGCGTGCGGCCGCAGGCGCGCTCGAGATCCTGGTCTACGTCGATGCGGCATCGGATGGGACGGCCGAGATCCTCGAACGCTATGGCGATCAACTCACGCTCGTCGTCTCGCCCGAGCGGCACGGCAAGACCTACGGCATGAACCTGCTGGTCGGCATGACCAGTGCGTCGGTCGTCATGTTCACCGATGCCACGGTGCGTATCGATCCGGACGCCGTTGCCGTGCTGCGACGCTACTTTGCCGATCCGTCGATCGGCTGCGTCTGCAGCCACTTGACCTACGTCAACGATGGCGCCGGTGCCACCGCTGCCGTCGGCTCGGCCTATTGGCGATTGAACGAGTGGACACGCGGGCTGGAGACCGACACCGGCTCGGCGATCGGCGGCGATGGCTCGCTCTTCGCCATGCGGCGGGCCTTGCATCGTCCGGTGCCGACAGGTCTGTTCGACGATTTCTATCTGCCGCTCGTGATCTTGATCGATGGGCACCGCGTCGTCCGCGCTCCGGAGCTGCGCGCCTACGAGCCGCATACGACGTCTGCGGACGACGAGTTCAAGCGCAAGATCCGGATCGCCTGCGAGGCGTTGGCAGTGCACGCAACGCTCTGGCCGCGCCTCAAGCAGCTCGATGCCTGGAATCTCTACAAGTACGTCATGTGCAAGGTGACACGTTGGTTCGGTGGCTGGTTGATGCTGGCCGGCGTCGCCTCGCTGTCCATGGCAGCAGCGCTGTTGATCGGCCTCTGGCCGACGACTGCGCTTCTGGCGATCGGCGCCATCGCCTTCTGGTCGGCGCTGCGGTTGCGCATCGGTCTGGTCGAGAAAATCTGGAACATCCTGCTCGCCTTCGCCGGGAATGCCATCGGCGCAGCGCAGGCGCTGCGTGGCCGGCGTGCTGTCACCTGGGACGTCGCCACCTCGGCGCGTGCCGACGGCGCATTGGAGTAGGTCGGTGCGTGTCGCGCTCGTCGATCCCAGCGAATTCACGCCACCCTACGATACGGCGCTGGCCGAAGGTCTTGCCGCCGCCGGGCATCGCGTGGCCGTTATCGGCCAGCATGGTGGCGGCCTCGCAGCTTCTGTTGCGCTCGAGCATGTCGGTCATTTCTATGGCTTGCTCGATACCGACCTCGGTCGCCGTCTGCCGCCTGCTGCCTGCCGCGCTGCCAAAGGCATGCTGCATGCAGCTGATCTGACGCGTCTGCCGGCGCTGCTGCGACGCCTCGCAGTCGACGTCATCCACATTCAATGGGCGCCTCTGCCGGCCATCGATCAGCTGTTCTTGAACGCGTTGCGCCGGGTGGCGCCCGTTGTGCTGACCGTGCATGACACGCTCCCTTACAACGGTGCAGCGCCCTGGCTGATGGCGGCTGGAATGGGTCGGCTGAGCCGTTCGGTCGATGCCGTGATCTGCCACACCGAGCAGGGCCGGCACCGTCTGTTGCGCCAGGGCGTTTCGGCAGCGCAGCTGTTCGTCGTCCCGCACGGCCTGCTCGGCCCGAAAATGGACGCTTGCTCGTCGGCGCCCGGCGAGCGCATTCGCCTGCTGCAGTTCGGCAAGATCAAGCCCTACAAGGGTGTGGATGTCCTGATCGAGGCTGTCGGTCGCCTGACACGGGAGGAGCAGGCGCGGCTGGACGTGCACGTCGCGGGCAAGCCCTATCTCGACAAGGAGGCGCTCGAGGCGCTGGTCCGCGCTCATGATCTGAGCGACTGTGTCCGCTTCGATTTCGACTTCATCGACGACCGGATGATGGAGCTGCTCTTCGCCCGGGCGGATGCTCTCGTCTTTCCTTACCGGGACATCGAGGCCTCCGGCGTGCTGATGCAGGCAGTGGCCGCAGGCAAGCCCGTGCTGGCATCGCGGATCGGCGTTTTCGGCGAGCTCCTCGAAGACGGACGCGAGGGGCTGCTGGTCCCACCCGGCGATCCAGACGCGCTGGCCGGGGCTCTTCGTCAGCTGGTCGCCGCGCCGACGCAACTGGCGACAATGTGTAAGGCAATGGGCGCGCTGTGCGACAGTTTGCCGGACTGGCCGGAAATCGGCCGCCAGACGACCCAGGCCTATGCGGTGGCCCAGCAAGCGCATGCGGAGGCGAGCCGCCGCCGGCCGTCGGCCCTGCAGGAAACCCGAACATGAGCAGGGTCTGGAAAGTCGGCGACGACCGGCACGACAGGGCCCTGCTTGGCCTCGTGTCGATGCATGCACCCACTTGCCACCAGCCGGCCAGCTTGGTGGCTGGCGGCCAATGCGCAGGCAACCCTCTGGCCGCTCGGCGCAGCGCACAGCCGGACGAAAGAGCTGCGGAACACTGGCAGATCGACCGTCTCCCAGGGGCGCTGGCGCTGGCGTTGCTGCGGGACATGAGCTGGGCCCGTCGGGCCGCTCAGGCGGTTCAGCGTCGCCTCTGGCAGTGGTCGTTCGTTCGTTGGGGCCGAGCTGCCGCTACTGCGCTGGCCTTCCGTTATAGGCTGAACAACCCATGAGCGTAATTCGCGATATTCGATCCGGCGAGCTGCAGCGATGGCACGACCATGCCGCCGCCTCAACGACCACGGGTGCTGGGGCGGCACGTGCCTGGGGGGTGCCGCTCCAAGACCTGTTGCGCCACCTGTGGCGCCGGAAGCTGCTCCTCGCCTTGGCTGCAGTGATCGGCATTGCCGCTGGCATGGCTTTCTCGACGTTGCGCGAGCCGCGCTACAGCGCCGAGGGGCTCTTGGTCATCGACACGGCGCACATCTCCATCCCGGAGTTGAGCGCGCTGGCGTCCGGCCGCACGGTGGAGCCGTGGGGCGGGCGCAGCGAGGCGCGCATTTTGACGGCACGTGAGACCGTGGCGGCAGCGGTCGACGATCTCGGCTTGGTCGATGATCCAGTCTACAACCTGACGCTGGCGCCAACCGCGCTTTCCCGCGCCATCGCCGCAGCTTGGATGCCAGTGTTCCTGGGAGAGTTGATCGAGCGGCACGCGCCGGCTCGGTGGCTCGAGCAGGAACCGGATACCGGTCCCGAGCAACGCGCAGCGATCGTCGGCGATGTGCAAGGGCAATTGGAGGCGGCCAGCGAGGAGCGGAGCTACGCCATAACGCTGGGCTATGCGTCGTCGTCACCTGAGCGAGCGGCCGATGTCGTCAATGCCGTGATGGGCGCCTATGTCGAGCGCGACCTCGAGGTCAAGCGCGCCGAGCTGGTCCAGGCGCGGGACGAGCTGGAGCGGCGTCTGGCGGAAATCGCCACGGAGCTCGGGCGGGCGCAGCTCGCACTGAGCGAGCTCGAGGGCCAATCCGATCTCGTGGTGGGCGACAGCGGGACTATCAGGGCGCGAGCGCTGGACGCGCTCATCGGCGAGGCGCAAGCCTTGCGGATCGATCGTGAGCGAGCGCGAGCTGACATCGCCCGGGTCGACGCGGCGCTGGCCGGCCGTGCCGATGTCGTCATGCGCGGCGACCTCGTGACCCCGCGGCTCGGAGAGCTTTGGGCACAGGAGGCCTTGATCGTGCGCGATCTCGCCGAGGCGGGGGAGGTGCTCGGCCCGCTTCATCCGCAGATACTCCAGCTTGAGGCGAAGCTCGACGGAATTGGCAGTGCCATCGTCAGCGAAGTGCGCAGCGTTCGTGATGGCCTCGCTCAAGAGAGCGACCTGATCGACGAGCGCGAGGCGCGGCTGGTCGAGCTCACCGATCGTGCCGCGGCGTCGGCCGGGGCCACGGCTGAGGGGCGGGTCGGGATCGAGCTCGCGCGCCAGGAGGTGCAGAGTCTGCAGCAGCTGAACGACCTTTATCGGGAGCGCTTCGAGCAGACGTTGCTGGGTCCAGCACTGGTTGCGCCGGATGCACGCATTGTCTCGACCGCGGTGCCGCCGACACGGCCCGAGGGTCCAGGGCGCAACACGTCGGGCGCGCTCGGCGGGCTGATCGCCATGCTGCTCGCTGCCGGTGGCTTGGTGGCCCATCGCTGGCTCGGCGATCGGTTGTGGGGGGCGGGGGATGTCGAGCGCGCGAGCGGCTTGCCTGTCCTCGGCGTGCTGCCCGTATTGTCGCGACGCAAGGGGGCGCTTGCCGGCAGCGTGACGCGGTCGCCCGAGGATCCTGCGAGCGAAACTCTGCGGGCCATCCTCTCGCGTCTCAAGGCGCCTTATCGCCAAGCTGCCGCCCAGATCGTGCTCGTCACCTCGAGCACCTCTGGAGACGGCAAGACGTCGTTCAGCCTCGCCACCGCCAGGGTGGCCGTACGCGAGGGGCTTCGCTGCCTCGTCGTGGAAGGCGATTGCCGTCGCCCAGGCCTGCGTGCCGCGCTCGGTGCCGATGCCACCGCGCTCAGCGAGGACAAGAGTGGTGCCAAGCAGCTGCCCTACAGCATCTTGATGGACCCCGCTGGCGGCGCGCATGTCCTGGTCGCCAAGCCAATGGCCGATCTCGCCCCGGCGCTGCTACGCTCGGAGCGCCTGCGGCAGCTCTTCGCGAATGCGCGCACCTATTACGACCTGATCATCATCGACGGTCCGCCGCTGCTCGCGACCGCCGACTCGCTGCTGCTTGCGAAACATGCGGATCAGGCCCTGCTGCTCGCAGCCGCTGGGCGAACAGATGCGCCGTCGCTAGCCGCAGCCGCGCGGCGACTTGCCGAGACCGATTGCGAGATCGCAGGCGTCGTCTTCAACCGCTGTCCGGTGCCGCTACCACGCAGCCATGCCTATGCCGGATACGCGTCGCACAGGCGAGTTAAGGCGCACAACTAACGCGGTTGCGTGCGCCAATGTGCCTTGTACTTGTGCATCAGTATTGTTGAGTTGGGAAGATAATGAAGCAGTGCAAAGATCAGTGTGACTGTCCGTTGGGGCTTGTCGATTCCAATCTCGTTGTTGTCTCTGCCGCAGACAGCGTGTTTTTCGATCTCGTCCATGAGCTGTTCGAATCGCTGCAGCAACAGGCGCCTGGACTGCCGTTCGCCGTGTTTGATTTGGGTCTGACCGAAGAGCAGAAATCCTTTCTCGGCGGCCGTGGGGTCATGCTGTTGAAGCCAAAGCTTCACTTCGGCTTAGGCGAGGCCTTCGATGATCCGCTTTCGCTGTCGCTCATGGTCCGTCCGTTTCTGCCGACCTATTTGCCGGGCTACCGCTTCTACGCTTGGCTCGACAGTGACCTATGGTTGCAGGACAGCAATGTGCTTAACCGTTTGGTAGAGGGCGCTGCGTCGAAAGGGATGGCGGCGATTCATGAGGATGAGTCGTCCTATCGATTTCAGTTCTGGCTATGGGGCTGGACGCTGAAACACGCCGCCCTGGGCTTTGGTCCGCTCTCTGCGATGCGGCAGCGATTCCTGCCTCAGATAAATGCCGGTGTTTTCTGCATCGAGCGTGACGCGCCTCATTGGCAGCTTTGGCAGAAGCGGTTTGAGCAAGCTATCAGGCGGACCGGGCAGGTCGCGCCCTACGACCAGTTCGCTGTCAACGCGATGGCTTGCGACGACCGCGCACCTATTGCTCTCTTGGAGCCGGAGGACAACTGGATCTGTGATCGTGCTCTGCCGGCATGGGACCGCCAACGCGGCATCTACGTCACGCCCACTGAGCCGCATCGGCCCATTGCAGTTGTCCATCTCGCCGGTCCAGCAAAGGCCTCCACTTTCGACGTTCCTGTCATTGGCGGCGGGTCGATGCGTCGGTGGTTGACCTATTCTGGATTGCCGGCGCTCGGCCGACCCCTGGCCGGAGCTATCTCCGCTTGATGAAATGCGCTGCAGTGCGGCGCGAAGGCCACTGAGCGGCTGGCGGGCTTGGAAGTCATCGCATCGCCTCTCCCAGCCTCTGCTCGCGCCGGCCAGTGCCGTTCGTTCCATCGAGCCCAGTAGCCCGCTACAAG
>CALOAB010000008.1:0-164822 GCA_942491185.1 uncultured Alphaproteobacteria bacterium
TACGTGCCGGGTGTCACCCAGTATTCCGGCGGTGCCGCCGCCCTGCCCGGCCATGAGATCGTCCGGGTCCGCTTTCGCCGGCCCTTGCCGCTGGACGAGGGCTTCAGGCAGATCGAGGCGATCATCGGCGAGGCCGGCAGGCCGCTCACCGCGTTCTGCGCCTGCGAGCTGCGCTCGCCCGCCCCCTTCAGCGAGGCCGGGTTCAAGAGCTTCAATACCGCCTATTGCGGCGTGCTCGAGCGCTGGGGCATCTATCGGGACGGCGTCAACCCGGTCGCCCGGGCCAATGTCTGTCCCGAGATCGCCCCCCCCGACGCACCTTCCTTCCACGCCTTCTGCTTCACCGTCGAGGCCCAGAGCGCAGCCCCTTCCTTCGTCATTGCCGGCAGTGGCGAGGCACCCGAAGGCAAGGCCAACTATCACGACCACATCGTCCGCCGCGGCGACACCAGCCCCGACGGCCTGCGCGAGAAGGCGCTCTTCGTGCTGGCCGAGATGGAGCGCCGCATGGCCTGCCTCGGCTTCGGCTGGGCGGACACGACCGCAGCCCAGGTCTACACCGTCTTCGACCTCCACCCCTTCCTCGCCACCGAGATCGTCGCCCGCGGTGCGGCTGCGAACGGCCTGACCTGGCACTTCGACCGGCCGCCCGTCGTCGACCTCGACTACGAGATGGACTGCCGCGGGCTGGCGATCGAGAAGGTGGTCTGAGGTCGCAGCAATCGATCGGCGAACGGAGCGCCACACGCCAGCACCACCGATCCCAGCGACCACCCCGACCGTGCCTCGCCACGTTTACCCTGGAAAATCCCCAGCCTTACGCCCGCGATGTTTCCCGGCATCATCCCCCCATCGAAACACCGGACACCGCACCCCACCCGACGCCAGGAGACATCCCATGACCACCATCAAGCTCAGCGCCGCCGCCCTCACCCTCTCGCTGCTTGCCGCCGCCAGCTTCGGCGATGCGGCCTTTGCCCAGCAGGGCGGCGTCGAGGTCGGCGGCAACGCCAACAACCTCACCCTCGTCAACCGCAACACCAACGCCGCCATCGGCAAGGACGCCACCGCCACCACCAAGATCGGCAGCGTCCAGGACAGCAAAATCGGCGGCAATCTCAACAACTTGACCCTCGTCAACCGCAACACCAACGCGGCCATCGGCAAGAACGCCGAGGCCAACACCCGCATCGGCGCCATCGACGGCGCCGAGGTCGGCGGCAACCTCAACAACCTGACCCTGGTCAACCGCAACACCAACGCCGCCATCGGCGTCAACTCCAAGGCCGGCACCGCGATCGGCACCGTCAACAACGCCAAGACCGGCGGCAACCTCAACAACCTCACCCTGGTCAACCGCAACACCAACGCCGCCATCGGCGTCAACACCACCGCCTGCTCCGAAATCGGCAATATCGGCAAATCCGACGCCTGCGACTGAGCCTTAGCCCCGACCACCTCCCTCATCCTCCCTGCGTCACTCAGCCGGCCGCTCAACGAGCGCGCCGGCGCTTTTTTTGTCCCGAGCAACAACCCCGAGCGTTCAGCCCTTCACCGCACCGGCGACGCTGCCGGCGAGCAGGCGGTAGGTGAGCAGCCCGAGCAGCATCGGCGGCAGGGCGGCCACGACCATGACGGCCGCCGCCACGCCCCACTGGATGCCGCCGCCGGCCGTGGCGAAGAAGAACGAGGCGCCGACCGTCACCGGCACCGCGTCGCGGGTGGTCAGCATCAGCCCGAACAGGAACTCGTTCCAGGCGGTGATGAAGCCGAAGATCAGCGCCGTGACCAGGGCTGGGCGAATGAGCGGCGTGACGACGAAGAGCAGGATCCGAAAGCGACCGGCACCGTCGATCATCGCCGCCTCGTCGAGCTCGCTCGGCAGGTCGATCACGGCGTTGACCAGCAAGACCAGGGCTATGGGCAGATTGACGATGGTCAGGATGAGCCCGAGCCCGAGCCGCGTGTCGAGCAGCCCCGCCCACTGGAACATCATGTAGATCGGAATGGCGAAGATGATCAGCGGCACGGCGCGCAGGTTGACCACGAGCGGCAAGAGCGTCTGCCGGCCGAAGCCGCCACGGCCGATCGCATAGGCCGCCGGCAAGGCAAGGACGATCGCCAGCACCGTGCCGAGCGTCGAGACCGCGAGGCTGTTGGCCAGATAGGCCCAGATGTCGAGCCTATCGGAGACGGCAAAGACCTGGCGGTAATTGTCGAGCGTCGGCGATTGAACCCAAAGGCCCGGGTTGGTCGCCAGCTCGCGCGGGCTCTTGAACGAGGTCACCAGCGTGACGATCACCGGCAGGTTCATCGCCACGGCAGCGATCCCGAAGACCAGCCAGCGGGCGGCTGCCAGCATCATCGCCGCGCCGCCTCGCGCTTGCGGGCTGCCCAGTTGAGCCAGAAGAGGAGCGCGAAGGAGGCGATGAAAAGGATGACCGAGGCGGCGACCGCCTCGCCGATTGCACCCCGCTTGAAGAAGGTCTCGTAGATCCAGATCGAGAGCGACGCCGTGCTGCCCCCCGGTCCGCTGCCGGTGAGCGTGTAGACGTTGTCGAAGACGCGCAGCCCGTCGATGAAGCGGATAACCAGGACGATGACGACAGTCGGCAGCATCAAGGGCAGCTCGACCGACCAGAGCAGGCGCCAGGCATTGGCCCCGTCCAGCGCCGCCGCCTCGCGCACCTCGATCGGAATGGCGCGATAGGCGACCGTGAACAGCAGAAGCGCAAACGGCGTCCACTGCAGGGTCTCGACCACGACCAGCGTCCAAAAGGCATTGGCACCGGAAAGAAACGCCGGGCTCGAGCCGAACCACTGCCAAAGATAATGCGGAATGGGGCCTGCGAACTCGTGCAGGACGAGGCGGTACATCAGCCCGACCAGGGCCGGTGCCACCATGATCGGCAGGAGGAGCAGGGCCAGCAACCTCTTCTGGCGGTCGAGCAAGGGTGCCAGGAAGACGGCGAGCGCCAAGCCGAGCGCGCACTCGACGCCGGCTGTGATGACGGCAAAGCGGAGCGAGAACCAGGCGGCGCGCCAGAACGAGGGATCGGCGAGCACCGCCGCATAGTTGGCAAAGCCGATCAGCTCCGGCGCGTTGAGCGTGGTGAAGCTCACCGCCGAGACGCTGTAGACCAGATCGACAACGGTCGGAAAGCCCAGGAAGACCAGGAGAAACAGCACCATGGGCGTGGCCAGCACACCCCAGGCGAGGCCGTCCCGCGCCCGCATCCTATCGCGATCCAATCGAATGCCGCCCCGGCCGGGCAACTGAGCCCGGCCGGGGCATCATGAGGCTCAGGGCAGAAGCTCGCTCATGCCGGCGGACGTCGCGGCCAGCGCGTCGTCGAGGCTCTTCTGGTCGGCCCAGTAGGCGGTGAACTCGCTCGCCTGCAGCTCGTAGATCGAGAGCGCGTTGGCCGAGGTGCCGCCGTTCATGACGAAGCCGTACTCACCGGCATAAGAGCCCAGCTTCGCGAGGTCCGGACGCTCCTCGGCGACCGCGGCCACCACCTCGGGCGTCAGCGCCGGCGAGCCCTGGTTTCGCGCATAGATCAACGCCCCCTCCTCGGTCGAGAGCCAGGCCAGGAACTTGGCCGCCCCTTCCTTGTTCTCGGCCGCCTTGTTCAGGCCGAGCCCGAGACCGTGGATGTGGGTGAAGCGCCCCTCCGGCCCGGCTGGCGGGGCGATCGTGCCGGTCACCTCGGCCACGGCGGGCGCGGTCTCGGGGTTGGTCAGCTCACCGGCCGCCGCGTTCCACTGCAGCATGGTGGCGACCTGGCCTGCGGCATAGGCGGCGTTGGCCTCGGCATACTCGTAGCTCAGGCTGTCGACCGGCGTCGCACCGGCATCCGTCAGCATCTTGTAGAGCTCGAGACCTGCGCGGAAGGCATCGCTGTCGACGGTGATGTTGCCCTGGTCATCCATCCAGTTGCCGCCGTGGCTGCGCGGGATCGAATGCCAGATCATCATGTTGAAGAGCAGGTTCTTCATCTGCAGCACGGTGCCGTAGCGGGTCGGGCTCTCCGGGTTCACCGACTGGGTGAAGTAGAGAGCCGTCGCCGCATAGTCCTCCCAGGTCCACTCGTCCGGCTGCCGCGGCGACAGCGCCTTGCCCAGATACTGCTCGCTGATCTCTTCAAAGGTTTCACGCGCGGCTTCGTCGGCCAGCATCGCCTCGATCAGGTCGGTTCGGTAGTAGAGAAAATGCAACGAAAGGTCGGTCGGCACGCCGTATTGCGCCCCGTCGAACTGCATGGTCGAGAGCACCGCATCGCCGTAGACGCTGGCCGCCTCGTCGGAGAGTGTCACCGGCTCCATGAAGGGCGCGTAGCGGCCGATGGAGTAGGTGGCGATCAGGTTGGCGTCGAAGGCGGTCGAGCCTGCCGCCAGGTCGGCCTGCAGCTTGTCCCAGAAGCCGTCCCGGTTGAAGAACAGCAGCTCGACCTGGTCTGCCTCGGCGGTGTCCGGCTTGGCGTTGTAGGCCTCGGCGGCGGCTCGCAGCGCCGTCTCCTCGGGGCCACCCGGCCAGCCGAGGACGGTCACCTGGGCCTGGGCGGTCGTAGCGAACGCGGCGAGGCAGGCGGCGAGCGCCAGTCGCGATGCTGCTGGGCATGGGCATGTTGGTTCCTCCAGGGTTATTGATTGTCGTTGCGCTGATGATGCCGGGCGAGATCGGCGGCGCCCAGGATGCCGGCCATGGCACCGGTCGCGGCAGCGACGAGATGTGGTCGCAGGCGCGGGCGCAGTCCGTCGAGCTGACGGCGAACGGAATCGAGAAAGCCGTGCGCCAACCCGACGCCGCCGCCGACCACGATCCGCGGTGGATCGAGCAGCACATGCAGGTTGCGCATCAGCACTGCCGCGCGCTCGCTGGCGAGCTGGACGATCGTCTCGGCCCAGTCGGCACCATTGGCAGCTGCGGCAAACACATCGGCCGCCGTGCCCGGCCGGCCGGCGCGTCCGGCGGCCCGTTCGATCCATTTGCCTGAGCAATGATCCTCGACGGGGCCGGCCTCCGGCGCCTGCATATCGACGATCTGCCCGATGCTGCCGGCGATGCCGCCGAGCAGCCGGCCGCCGGTGATAATGCCGCCGCCGACGCCGGTGGAGATCGTGACGAACACCATGTCCCGGCCCCTGCCGGCACCGAAGCGGTGCTCGCCCCAGGCAGCGGCCTGCGCATCGTTGGTCGCCGTGACCGGACGGCCGAGCACCGCCTCGAGACGGCCGGCCAGTGGGTAGCCCGCGGGAATCGCCAGGACATCTTCATTGAGCGCATGCCAGCCGCCCTGGTCGAAGATGCCGGTGGCGGCGACACCGACAACGCCGACGCGATCCAACCAGGGTCGCGCAAGCTCTCCGACAGCCTGCACCAGGTCATCCACCTCGCCCGAGCGCGGCGTCGCGATGCGCCGCTGGTCGAGCACCGCGGCACCATCGACCAGCGCCGCCAGGATCTTGGTGCCGCCGATATCGATGGCCAGCACCGGCCCGCTCATCGCCCGCCAGCCCCGTCAATCGCCGCGGCGAACCAGGCGGTGATGTGCTCGGGCCGGGTGATGGCCGAGCCGACGACCACGGCGAATGCGCCGGCGCGGCGGGCGGCTGCGGCCTGCTCGGGGTAGCGGATGCGCCCTTCGGCCACGACATGCGGCGTCAGCTCGCGCAGCTGCGCTACCAGCTCGAGATCGGGGTGGTCGGGCTCCGGGCCACCGGTGTAGCCCGAGAGCGTGCTGCCGACGAGATCGGCGCCAGCCGCCAGTGCGGCGATGCCATCGGCAAGGGTGGCGCAATCGGCCATGGCCAGAGCACCTCTGCCTCGGATCGCCTCGACCATGTCCGAGACCGGCGTCGGTCGGGCGCGCAGGGTGGCGTCGAAGGCGACGATGTCCGCACCGGCCTCGCACAGCGCCAAAGCGTCATCGAGCGTTGGCGTGATGCGCACGGCCGTGTCGGTGCGATCGCGCTTGATGAGGCCAATGATCGGCGCCGCGGTCGCCTGCCGCACCGCACGCAGATTGGCCAGGCCCTCGATCCGCAGGCCCGCCGCACCGCCGTCCAGTGCGGCCAGCGCCATGCCGACCACCATGGAGACGCTGTCCAGCGGCCCGCCAGGGACGGGCTGGCAGGAGACGACCAGCCGGTGGTGCAGCTTCTCGAGAAGCAATCGTGCGGCGCCCTTTTGGCTGCTGACAGACAAAGCGTAGTGCAATTACCCGGCAAGGCAACGTCCGCGCCAAGGCTGCCAGAGCCGCGGAACGACCAGCGGCGGCCAGCACGGACACCCGCTATTCGTCACGGCACCGCAAAGAGATCCGTACAATTTTAGGCAATTCTCTCGAAAATACTGCATGAAATCGAAACGATACTTCAGCACGAATGCTCAATACACGTTGTGTAAAGTATTTCTCTATTCTACTCTCCGTTCAGTGCTCATGGGTTCTCCCGTGACACCCTACTTGAGGCGTTTCCTCCCTATGAAACTAGGCCGCAGCGCAAGCTGCGGCCTCTTTTTTTTCGGCAAGGCGCACATGAGCGGGCGTTCGACTATCGTCTGCGGCATCCGTCAGGAGATCTGTGGCAAGGCCGCCGGCAGCTCGTCGAGCGCCCCGATCATCATCGGCGGCTCTTTCGCGAACTCGAAGCGGCCGTTCTTGCGGTTGACCCAGATCGGCGACCAGCCGAAAGCGCCGGCCCCGGCCACGTCCCAGCCATTGGACGAGAGGAAGACCGGTGCGCCGGCCCGCACCGGGAGCAGGGTGGCGGCGTGGGCGTAGGCGGCCGGGTCCGGCTTGAAGCGCCGCGCCGGATCGACCGAGATCACCTGGTGGAAGAGGCCGACGATACCACCGGCGCTCAAGGCGCCATCGAGCATCTTCGGGTCACCATTGGAGAAGACGGCGAGGTGGTAGCCTTCCTCGCGCAGCTGGCGAAGGGCGGCCGGCACCTCCGGATAGACGGCGGGTGCCCGGTAGGCGTCGAGGAGATCCTGCCGCAAGCCCGGATCGCCGGTGAGGCCCACGGCGGCCAGCGCATGGTCCAGCGCACGTGCGGTCAGCATCCAAAACGTATGGTAGTCGCCGGTCATGGTCGCGACCCAGGCATATTCGAGCTGCTTCGCCCGCCACAGATCGTTGAGCCGTGCCGCCTCGGGCCCGATCCGCTCATTGTGCCGCGCCACCGGCGAGGCGATGTCGAGCAGGGTGCCGTAGACGTCGAACACGATCACGCTCTGCATGGGTCACTCCTCCGCTCACGCCGGCGGCGCGCTCGTCTTGTAATGTCGACCCGAAAGCCCGCCCGATCAAGCGAGGGCGTCCGGCACGGCCGTAGTCGTGCGCAAAGCCGATGCAAGACTACGAACGCTCTTCGGACACCCTCTTACCCTCTGGGCGGAAGGGTGATACGGCCCATGCTGCCCGGCCGGCGGGCGATGGCTCACCAGTTCTATACGAAGCCGCGGACAACGACTCGGCCCGGCCACATCCGACCAGGACACCGCCGATGAGCGCCAAGGACGACCTCAGCATCGTGGATCACATCGTGGCGCAGGCGCGACGCGCCCAACGCGTCTTCGAGCGTGACGGGTCGCAGCAACGCTATGATCTCGCAGCCCAGGCCGCTGCCTGGGCCATCATGGAGCCGGGGCGCAACCGCGCTTTGGCGGAGCTCTCCGTGCAATCGACCGGCCTCGGCAACGTGCCGGACAAGATCGCCAAGAACCACCGCAAGACGCTGGGCCTGATGCGCGACATCGCGACGGCCAGGACCCACGGCATCATCGCCGACGACCCGTCGACCGGCATCACCGAGATCGCCCGGCCGATCGGTGTCATCGGTGCGGTCGTGCCCTCGACCAACCCGGCAGCGACACCGGCCAACAACATCATCAACGCGCTGAAGGGCGGCAACGCCATCGTCGTGGCACCGTCGCCCAAGGGCATTCCGGCGTGTGAGATGCTGATCGGCTTCATCCATGCCGAGCTCGCCAAGGCCGGCATGGACGCTGACCTGGTGCAGATGGTCCCGCCGCCGGGCTCGAAGGCCCGCACCCAGCGCCTGCTGGAGCTGGCGGACCTGGCAGTCGTGACCGGCTCGCAGGACAATGTGCGCCGCGCCTACAGCTCCGGCACCCCGGCGCTCGCGGTGGGTGCGGGCAATGTCACGGTCATCGTCGACGAGACCGCCGACCTTGCGGCCGCAGCCCAGAAGATCACCGCATCGAAGACCTTCGACAACGCGACGTCCTGCTCGTCCGAGAATGCGCTGATCGTCGTCGACAGCGTCTACGATGCGTTCGTCGCGGCCATGGAAGAGGCGGGCGGCGCATTGGTTCGAGCGGCGGACGCAGCCCCCATCGTCGAGCGGCTATGGCCCGACGGAAAGCTGAACCGAGCCGTGATCGCCCAGGATGCCGACGTCATGCTCGAGGCCCTCGGCATGCGGGCAAGGTGCCGGCCGGCACGCGGTTCCTGGCGGTGGAGACTGCCGGAATTGGCCCCGATCATCCGCTGTCGGGCGAGAAGCTGAGCCGCGTGCTCGCCCTCTACCGCGCCCGCGACTTCGCCGACGCCAAGGCCATCGCGATCAAGATCCTCGAGCATCAGGGCGCCGGTCATTCGATCGGGCTGCATTCGGCGCTGGACGCCCGGGCGATCGAGCTGGGCCAGGACGTGCCGACCTGCAGGGTCATCGTCAACCAGGCCCACTGCTTCGCCACCGGCGGCGCCTTCGACAACGGGATGCCGTTCTCGCTGTCGATGGGCTGCGGCAGCTGGGGCGGCAACGGCATCGACGACAACCTGCACTGGCGCCACTTCATCCAGACGACGAAGATCATCCGCCAGATCCCGGCCGTCGAGCCCAGCGTCGACGACATCTTCAAGGATTATTGGGCAAAGGTCGGCCGGTGATCCTCGACGCCGACACCCCGCCGGCCGGCACGGTCCGCGACTGGCTCGATCATCGCGCCAGCACAACCGGCGAGGCCTTGGCCTACGTTTTTGCCGAGGCTGGCGACGCGCCGCTCACCTGGCACGAGCTGCGGGATCAAGTAGCCCGGATCGCCTCCGGCCTGACCGCCCGCGGCATCGCCAAGGGCGAGAGCGTCGCCGTCATGATGCCGAACGGCCGCGGCTCGGTGCTCGCCACTTTTGCCGCGCTCTATGGCGGGTTTCGAGCGACGATGATCAACCTCGTCGCCGGCACCGAGGCCATCACTTTTGCGCTGAGCCACTCCGAGGCGCGCTTCGCCTTCGTCGGCGCCGACCAGGGCCGCCTCTTCCGTGCCGCCGATCCGGGCGGCACCATCACGACGGCTGCTCGATCGACCTGCCAGCCGGCGATCAGCGCCTGCATGGCCTCGCTCCAGCCGACCATGCCTTGCTGATGTACACGTCCGGGACCACCGGCAGGCCCAAGGGCGTCGTGCACAGCCACGCCAGCCTGCTCGCCGGCGGCTGGACGACCGCCATCGCCCACCGCTTGCAGCCGACCGACCGGGGCCTTGTGCGTCCTGCCGATCTATCACATCAACGGGCTTTGCGTGACCGTCATGGGCGCGCTGGTGTCGGGCGGCTCGCTCGCCATGTGCCGCCGCTTCTCCGCGTCACGCTTCTGGGCCGATGCCGCAGACCTGCAGGCGACCTGGTTCTCCGTCGTGCCGACGATCATCTCGCACCTCCTGCATGGCCCCGAGAACCCGGATGCGGCCACCAAGGCGCGCCTGCGCTTCGGCAGGTCCGCGTCGTCGCCCTTGCCGCCGGAGGTCCAAACGGCCTTCGAGGCACGGTTCGAGGTGCCGATCATCGAGACGATGGGGCTGACGGAGACGGCAGCGCAGATCCTCTCCAACCCGCTGCCGCCGGGCGAACGAAAAATCGGCTCGCCGGGCATCGCCTTCGGCAACGAGGCGGCAGTGCTCGGCCCCGACCATCTGCCCACAGCACCCGGCGTCGAAGGCGAGATCGCGGTGCGCGGCCCGAACGTGATGCTGGAATACCTG
Source organism: uncultured Alphaproteobacteria bacterium (assembly GCA_942491185.1). GTDB lineage: Bacteria > Pseudomonadota > Alphaproteobacteria > Geminicoccales > Geminicoccaceae > SLRI01. The sequence continues at coordinate 10,013 of CALOAB010000008.1, forward strand.
AAGAACCCCGAAGCCACCGCAGCAGCTCTCATCGACGGTGGCTGGCTCCTGACCGGCGACCTGGGCCGCCAAGACGGCGACGGCTATTTCTTCGTCACCGGGCGCCTCAAGGAGCTGATCATCAAGGGCGGCGAGAACATCGCCCCGCGCGAGGTGGACGAGGCGCTCTACGCCCACCCCGACGTGATCGAGGCGGCGGCCTTCGCCCGGCCATGCAAGACCTACGGCGAGCGGGTCGAGGCGGCCGTCAAGCTGAAGCCGGGCTCCGCGCTCACCGCACCGGACCTGGTGGCCATCTGCACCGCACGGCTGGGCTCCTTCAAGAGCCCGGACATCGTCCATATCCTGGACGAGCTGCCGAAAGGACCGTCCGGCAAGATCCAGCGGCTGCGACTGGCCGAGATCACCAGCGGGGCTGCCGCGTCTTAGACTCCCCTTGCCCAGAGCCGCTCCGCCATCGAGCCGGCGCGCGCCTCCACCGCAGTGCAGGCATCGAGGATCATGTCCTCGTGGAAGCGACGGCCGACGATCTGCACACCGATCGGCTGCACGCCGTTGAAGTGGGCAGCGACATTGCCGGCCGGCAGGCCCAGGAGATTCATCGAGTAGGACCAGATGGCGGCACCGAGCGCCTCGTTGGCACCCGCCACGCCTTCCGCGTCGCGGTTCGGCGCGAAGAACGGTGCCGGCAGGAAGGGGGTCAGCACGAGAGGATAGGTCTCGAGGAAGCCGTTCCAGGCGCGGGCGTAGTAGCTGCGCTTGGCCATCATCTCCAGGAGCTCGGTGCCTTCGAAGGGCGGGAACAGCTCGTAGTAGCAGGCGAAGATCTCGTTGATCGTGGCTGAGCCGAAGCGGCGGATCGCCTCGCCCATCAGCGCCTCGATCTCCCCCATGAGCGCCCGATAGGCGACATGGCCGATCTCGCGGACCATGGGCGGCTCGACCTCCACCACCTCGTAGCCGGCGTCCGCCAGCGCGCCTGCAGCTTCATCGAGCGCCGTCGCCACGTCCGGGTGCAAGGCGAACTCGAACGTCTCCTTGGTGAACGCGACCTTGATCTTGCCCACCTGCCCGTGCGGCCGATCGAAGGGCTGGGCGACATGCCAGGGGTCGCGCCAGTCCGCAGCCACCAGTGCCCGCATGCCGAGCGCCACGTCGCGCGCGTCGCGAGCGATCACGCCCTGGACCGACATCGACTGCGCCAGCATGCCCCGCTCGGCGGTCTGTGACGGGTTGAAGGCCGGCACCCGGCCGATGCCGGGCTTGACGGTCGTCGCACCGTTGGCGGCAGCCGGGAACCGCAGCGAGCCGCCGATATCGTTGCCATGCGCCAGCGCGCCGATCCCGGCCATCACCGCCGACCCGGCACCACCCGACGAGCCGCCGGCGGAGACATGCGGCCCCCACGGGTTGTGGGTGCGCCCGAAGAGCGGGTTGTCGGTATCCGCGCGGAAGGAGAACTCGGGCGTGTTGGTCCGGCCGATGATCACCGCCCCGGCCTTGCGGAAATTGGCGACGACCGGCGAGTCCTCGCTCGCCATGACGTCGGCGAAGGCGACGACGCCGTTGGAGGTCGCATGGCCCTTCTGATCGACGTTGGTCTTCACGGTGACCGGAACGCCATGCAGCGGGCCGAGCGGCTCGCCTTTGGCTTGCGCCTCGTCCAATGCAGCCGCCGTTGCCATCGCCTCCTCGGCGCACGAGACGACGACCGCATTGAGGCCAGGGTTGACCGCCTCCATCCGCGCGATCGCAGCGGCGGCAGCGTCGCGGGCGGAAACCTCGCCCTTGCCGATCAGGGCGGCCAAATCCGTGGCGGAGCGCCGCCAAAGCTCGTTGTCGCTCATCAGAACTCTCCAGCTATGGCGAGCAGGCTAATCCTCAGAATGCCGGGCGCAACCGTTCGCACGCCCAGGCCGCTCGAAACCTCCCGGCGCAACGACAGGAAATCTGACCGAATCGCGCAAATTTGATCAAATATCTTCGGTTCTTGTTGACCCAAACGCCAAAAATACCGAAGATTTGATCATAACAAGCGATCAGGGAGATCGATGTGTCGAGAAATGCAACATGCGCAGCGGCGCTCGCCGCATGCCTGCTGCTCGGATCAGCCGCCGTCGCCCAGGACCTGGCCGACATCCCGCGCGAGCGCACGCTGGTCACCGTCGGCTGGAGCGCCGGCTCGCCGACCTTGAGCGCGCCCAATAACGGCAACTGGTACTCGCTGGGTGCGGAGCTCCGTAACGGCATCATGTTCGTCAACGAGCCGCTCTTCACCTACAACCACTTCACCAGCGAGCACATTCCCTGGATCGCCGAGAGCTACGAATACAACGACGACTACACCAGCATCACGGTGACGCTGCGCGACGGCGTCACCTGGAGCGACGGCGAGGCGTTCGACGCCGAGGATGTCGCCTACACCCTCAACATGCTGCTCGAGAACGGCCAGAACCAAAAAGATCTGCGGAAAGCGATCGAGGTCGCCAACCAGATCACCGGTGCCACCGTGATCGATCCGCTCACCGTGCAGATCGACCTGGTCAAGCCCGATCCGCGCTACGTCTACCGCCAGCTGACCAACTATTTCGGCCACGGGCTGATCTGGCTGCCCGAGCACATCTGGGCCGAGGTCGAGGACAAGGCCAACTTCACCTTCCTCGACACCGAGAAGGGCTGGCCGGTCGGCACCGGCGCCTGGCAGGTGGTGCGGACCTCCCCCAACGAGATCATCCTGGATCGCCGTGACGACTGGTGGGGGGCGGCGACCGGCGTGATGGAGATGCCGGCACCCGAGCGGATCATCAGCATCCCGGCCCCGGACAACGAGCGCAACGCGCAGCTCGTCGTCGCCAACCAGGTCGACGCGACGCATGTCATCCCGTCGCCGTCCTTGATGCAGTCGATCCTCGACCAGAACGAGAAGATCACCACCTTCGCCGGCCGCGAGCCGCCCTACGGCTACATGGATTGGTGGCCGCACTCGCTGTACTTCAACCACATGGCCGAGGACTCGCCGTTCCAGGACATTCGCGTCCGCAAGGCGGTGATGCACGCGGTCAACCGCGAGCAGCTGATCGAGTTCGCCTGGGACGGCGCCAACCAGCCCAACTACACGCCCTATCCAGGCTACGAGCCGCTCATGCCCTATATCGAGGGCGTCCAGGACCTGGTCGAGAAGCACCAGGTCAATGTCGAGGATCTGGCGCTCACCGAGCAGTACATGACCGAGGCCGGCTACGCGAAGGACGACGAGGGCTTCTGGGCCAAGGACGGCGAGCGGGTCGGCGGGCCGCTCGAGGCGCAGCCTGCCCTGGCCGCGGTCGGCCAGGTGGTCTCGCAGCAGCTGCGCAAGGCCGGGTTCGACGCGATCTACTCGCAGACCCCGGACAGCTTCCGCAAGTTCCGCGCCGGCGAGTCCGAGTGGCACCTCTTCGGCCACAATGGCGGCAGCATCTTCGACCCGGTCGACACGCTGCGCATGTACAAGACCGAGAACCAGTCGCCGATCGGCACCATCACCTTCTTCGTCGCCCGCTGGAGCGATCCCGAGTTCGACGCCATCGTCGACCAGATGGAGCTGCTGCCGCCGGGTGACCCGGGCCTGCTGCCGCTGTTCCGCGAGGCCATGGACATCTGGTACGGCGACGTCGTCGAGGTGCCCTTGGAGATGAGCTACCACCTCAACGCCTTGAACGAGACCTACTGGGTCAACTGGCCGTCGGAGGAGAACCCTTATGGCGCGGCCTGCGTGAGCTGCTTCATCTCGGGCTGGGGCACGCTCCTCGCCCACCACGTCCAGCCGGCGCAGTAGAGCTGGCGCGGCAAGTGACGACAGGGGCAGCCGCCTCTGTCGTCATCACGCCCGAAACGCCGAGCCCGGCATGATCCGCATCGTCAAACGCCTGCTGCTGATGATCGTGGTCATCTGGCTGGCGGCGTCGGTCAACTTCCTGCTGCCGCGGATGACCGATCGCGACCCGATCGAGGAGCGGCTGGCGCAGGCGCTGGGCGAATCCGGCGGCTCGGCGATCGGCATCGAGGCCATGGTCGAGCAGTACCAGGCCAAGTTCGGCACCGACCGGCCGCTCTGGCGGCAATATCTCTCCATGCTGGGCGACACCGCCCGCTTCGACCTGGGCGTCTCGATCAACTACTTCCCCGACCGCGTCGCCGACCACGTGCTGACCGCCCTGCCCTGGAGCATCGCACTCCTCGGCACGGCGACGCTGATCTCGTTCGCGGTCGGCACCGTGCTGGGCGCGCTCACCATCTGGCGCCAGTCCTCGGCCTGGCTGGCGCGGATCGTGCCGCTCTTCATGGTGCTGGCGGCGATCCCGTTCTATCTCGTCGGCCTGATCCTGGTTTACGTCTTCGCGCTCCTGCTCGGCTGGTTTCCGCCGGCCCGCGGCTACAGCGTCGGCCTCGATCTGCAATGGAACCTGCAATCGATCCTCGATGTGCTCTACCACGCGATCCTGCCGGCGGGCTCGATCGTGCTGGCCGCGATCGGCATCTGGGCGCTCTCGATGCGCGGCATGATGGTGACCGTCCAGGGCGAGGACTACATGAACTTCGCCCGCGCCAAGGGCCTCTCCGATCGCCGCCGCTTCTGGCGCTACGCCGTGCGCAACGCCATCACGCCCCAGGTGACGACCCTGGTCCTGGCCTTCGGCAACATCGTCGCCGGCGCCATCCTGGTCGAGCGCGTCTTCGTCTATCCGGGCATCGGCACGCTGCTGTTCAACGCCATCCTGCTGGTCGACTATTTCCTCATCTTCGGCTGCGTCTTCATCTTGATCCTCACCGTCGCCGTCTCGCTGATGCTGCTCGACCTGCTCTACCCGCTGCTCGATCCCAGGATCGATTCGTCGGCCGACAGCCTTGGCTAGCGTCTCCGAGCCAGCCCTGCTGGAGTGGGGATCGTCGCGGCGGCGCTGGCGCTCGGTGGCGCGCTATATCGGCCGCAACGGCAGCCTCATGGTCGGCGCCATCCTGCTGCTGGCGCTGCTGGCCCTGGTGGTCGGCGGTCACTTTTTCTACGACATCTCGCTCGCCGATCCGCTCTCCACCTCGCCCAGCAAACCGCCGTCCGAGCGCTACTGGCTCGGCACCGACAAGCACGGCCGCGACCTCTTCGCGGTGCTCATCGTCGGCACCTGGCTGAGCTGCAAGGTGGGCCTGCTCGCCGGCTTCATCGGCGTGCTCATCGGCACCATCATGGGCTTTCTCGCCGGCTTCTTCCGCGGCTGGGTCGACGCCGTGATCAGCCTGGTCACCGACGTCTTCCTCGCCGTCCCGCCGCTCCTCATCCTGGTCGTCATCGCCGCCAACATCCGCGCCGAGATGACCACCGACACCATGGTCTGGATCATCGCGGCCCTCTCCTGGCGCGAGCCGGCGAGGCGCATCCGCAGCCAGGTGCTGGTGATGCGCGAGGCCGGCTACGTCAACACCGCGCGGCTCAACGGCACCAGCACCACCGGAATCATCTTCAAGGAGATGATGCCGAACCTGATCCCCTATCTGATGGTCAGCTTCGTGCTCGCCACGGCCGCCGCCATGCTGGCCTCGGTCGGCCTCGAGGCGCTGGGCCTCGGGCCGCAGAACGAGCCGACGCTGGGCATGACCATCTACTGGGCGATCCACTACTCGGCCTTTCTCCTGGGCATGTGGTGGTGGGTGCTGACCCCGGTGATCACGCTCGTCGTGCTGTTCGTCGGCCTCTATCTGGTGACCACCGGCCTGGACGAGCTGGCCAACCCGCGGCTGCGCGGCCAGGGCGGCAGCGCATGAGCGCCGCCGCGGCCAGCGACTTGCGGGTCACCGGCCTCGAGGTGGTGTTCGAGACCGACGACGGCCTGGTCGAGGCGGTGCGCGGCATCGATTTCGAGGTGGCCGCCGGCGAGCGGCTGGGCTTCGTCGGCGAGTCCGGCTCCGGCAAGACGACGACGGCACTCGCACTGATGGGCATGATCGACCCGCCGGGCCGCATCACCGCCGGCAGCGCCATGCTCGCCGGCACCGACCTTCTCAAGCTCGACCCGGCGACGCATGCCGCCAAGCGCCTCTCGGAGATCGCCTACATCCCACAAGGGGCGATGAACTCGCTCAACCCGGTGATGCGGGTCGAGGGCCAGATCGCCGACGGCATGATCGACCACCGCAGCGGCCTCGATGCGCGGGCGCGCAAGGCCCGGGTCGCCGAGCTGCTGGGCCAGGTCGGGCTCGAGCCCGGCGTGGCCAGGATGTACCCGCACGAGCTCTCCGGCGGCATGAAGCAGCGCGTCGCCATCGCGATTGCCATAGCACTCAACCCGAAGCTGCTGATCGCGGATGAGCCGACCAGCGCCTTGGACGTCATCACCCAGCGCCAGGTGATGCAGACCCTGCGCACCGCCCAGGAAGCCATCGGTGCGGCCCTGATCCTGATCGGCCACGACATGGGCCTGATGGCGCAGTTCGTCGATCGGATCATGGTGCTGCGCCACGGCATGCTGGTCGAGCAGGGCGACGTGCGGCAGATCTTCCGCTCGCCCCGCGACGCCTACACCAAGGAGCTGATCGAGAGCGTCCCGGCCCTCGAGCGGCGCCGTCAGGCCGTAGCGTCACCCACCGTGGCGAAGCCGGCGGCACCGGTGATCGAGCTCGACGGCGTGGCCAAGACCTATCGCGGCGGGCTCTTTCGCAGCGGCGTCGAGGCACTGCAGCCGGTGAGCTTCGCGATCTCCGGCGAGCGGCCGCTGGTGGTCTCGATCGTCGGCCAGAGCGGCAGCGGCAAGTCGACCCTGGGCGGCCTGCTCCTGGGCTTTCTCAACCCCAGCGCCGGCCGGGTGCTGTTCGAGGGCAACGACCTCAAGCGCCTGCCCGCGAGCGCCAAGCGCGACACCTACCGGCGGCTGCAGGCGGTCTTCCAGGACCCCTATGCCGCCTACAACCCGTTCTACCAGGTCGACCACAACCTGGCCGAGCCGTTGCGCAATTTCGGCCTCGCCCGCAGCCGGGCCGAGGTGCTGGCGCGGATGCGCGAGGCCTGCGCGCTCGTCGGGCTGAACCCGGACCAGACCATCCACCGCTTCGCGCACCAGCTCTCCGGCGGCCAGCGGCAGCGGCTGATGGTCGGCCGCGCCATGGTGCTGGGCCCCAAGATCCTGGTGGCCGACGAGCCGGTCTCCATGGTCGACGCCTCGCTGCGGTCGAGCATCCTCGGCAATCTCAGGCGCATGAAGGACGAGCAGGACGTCTCGGTCATCTACATCACCCACGACCTGGCGACGGCCTACGAGGTCTCGGACTACGTCCTCGTGCTCTATCGCGGCCGGGTGGTCGAGGCGGGCGACGCCGAGCCCGTGATCAAGGACCCCAAGCACCCCTACACCCGCATGCTGGTGGGCTCGATCCCCTGGCCCGACCCCGACCGGCACTGGGGCGGCGACGAGGCGGCCGCCGCCGAGCTCGCCGCCTGGGACCGCAAGGGCATCTGTGAGCCCTGCCTGGTCCGCTCGACCATCCCCGGCTTCAGCCTCGTGGCATGAGGCCCTGATGCGCCAGCTCCTGCCAGAACGCCTCGGGGATCGGTGCCTGGACGTGGCCCAGATTGGCACGGAGCTCGGCCACGTCGCGGCTGCCGGCGACGACCGTCAGCACGACGTCCTGGCGGAGCGGGAACTGCAGGGCAGCCGCCGGCAGCGCCACGCCGTGCGCCGCAGCCACCTGCTCGATCCGGGCGGTCCGCTGCATCAGCTCAGGCGGCGCCTCGGTGTAGAAGAAGGTGGCGCCGGGCTTGGCCCCGGTCGCCAGGATGCCGGAATTGAAGGGTGCCGCCAGCACGATGCCGATGCCCCGCTCGCGGCAGAGCGGCAAGAGCCGGTCGTGCGCCGAGTGGTCGAGCAGCGTGTAGCGGCCGGCCAGCATGAAGAGGTCGAAATCACCCGCCTCGGCGAAGCGGACGCACCACTCGGCGTCGTTGATGCCGACGCCGAAGGCGCGGATGGCGCCGCTCTCGCGAAGCGCAAGAGCGCCTTGTAGCCGCCCGACATGACGGTCCGGAAGCGCTCCTCGATGGCGTCCCCGGCCCAGCGCGGCGAGACGTCGTGGACGTAGAGGATGTCGATCCGCTCGACGCCGAGCCGGCTGAGCGAGTCCTCGAAGCTGCGCATGATGCCATCGTAGCTGTAGTCGAAGACGGGCGTGAACGGCAGCGCCGGCCCCGGCTCGTCACGCCCCGGCCGCAGCAATCGGCCGACCTTGGTGGACAGGATGAAGGCGTCGCGCGGCCGGCCGATCAGCGCCTCGCCCATGCGGTGCTCGGCGAGCCCGGCGCCATAGAACGGCGCCACGTCGAGATAGCCCACACCACCGGCCAACGCCGCGTCGACCAGGTCCACGGCCTTGCCGGCATCGGAAGTGTGGTCCAGCAGGGCCAGCGGCGTGCCGCCGAAGCCGAAGGTGCTGAAAGTCGAGGCCGGTCCGTTGGTGATGCCGCTTGGGCAGGCTCATCGTCGCTCTCTTCCGCGGGTCTAGGCAGGCATGCAGCTACAGACGATCAAGAGCCGCATCCGCGACGACATCGTCAAGGGCACATTCGACCCCGAGGCAAGGCTGACCATCGACATGCTGGCGACCCGCTACGGCTCCAGCCACATGCCGATCCGCGAAGCGCTCCGCGAGCTGGCCGGCGAAGGGCTGGTCCGCTTCGAGCCGCGCCGCGGCGCCCGCACCCTGCCCATCGACCGCAGCTTCATCGACAACCTGCTCACCATGCGGGCCGAGCTCGAGCCGCTCCTGGCCCGCCAGGCGGCGGCGCGGATGGACCGCGAGGGACTGGCCGCGCTCGAGGCGCTGCAGGGCGCGTTCGAGGCCGCCGTCGGCCGACGCGACGACAGCGCCGCGATCGACATGAACGGCCGCTTCCACAGCACCATCAACCAGATCGCCGACAACCCCGAGGCCTGCGCCATCGTCGATCGGCACTGGCTGCTGCTCGGCCGGCTCTGGGCGCATTACGGCTACGCGTCCAACCGCTTCCCGGGCGTGATCAGCGACCATCGAGGCCTGCTCCAGGCCTTCGCCCATGGCGCCGCCGACGATGCGGCAGCCGTCATGAAGGCGCATGTGATCAAGGCCAAGTACCAGCTTCTGGCGCAATTCGACGCCTATTGGGCGACAAGGGCGATACCCGCATGACCACAACCGCACGCCTCACCAACGCCGAGCTGCAGCTCCTGCAGATCACCCCGAAGACCGTCTGGGCCTTCCTCCGCCTCGAGGCCGATGACGGCCGCGTCGGCTGGGGCGAGGCCACCATTCCCAACGATGTGAGCGGGCTCCGCCAGGCAGCGGCGGCATGGGTCCCGGCACTCCACGGCGAGCCGGCGACGCCAGCGCTCGCCGATCGCTTCCGGCGCACCGGCGCTCCGTTGACCGAGGCGGCGCTGGTCTCCAGCCTGGACATGGCGCTGCTCGACCTCGAGGGCCAGGCCCAGGGCCAGCCGATCCACGCACTCCTCGGCGGGGCCGTGCGCCAGCACGTGCCGCTCTACGCCAACATCAACCGGCGGACCGTCGAGCGCACGCCCGCGTCCTTCGCCGCCAGTGCGGCGGTCGCCATCGCCGCCGGCTACACGAGCTTCAAGCTCGCCCCCTTCGACGAGATCAACCAGGCGCGCTGCGCCGAGGGTGACATCGCACCCGACCTGCAGCACGGGCTCGACCGAATCGCGGCGACGCGAGAAGCGATCGGCCCGGCGGCCACCCTGCGCGTCGACTGCCACTGGCGCTTCGATCCGAAGAACGCCGCTTTGATGATCGACGCGTGTCGCGACTTCGCCCTCGACTGGATCGAATGCCCGATTCCGGAGACGCCCGATGCGGCCGCGGCGATCGCCACGCTCAGGAAACGCGCCGCCGGGCACGGCTGCCGGCTGGCCGGGCTCGAGACCGAGACCAGCCCGGCCGCGTTCGAGCCGTACCTCCAGGCAGGCGCCTATGACGTCATCATGCCGGACGTGAAGTATCTGGGCGGGCTCGCCGGCTTTCAGGAGCTGGCCGCCTCTGCCGCACGCCAGGGCGCCGTCGTCGCCCCGCACAACCCGACAGGCCCGGTCTGCCACGCGGCGAGCCTGCACGTCGCCGCCGTGCTGCCGGAGCTGGACTCGCTCGAAGTGCAGTTCGACGAGACGCCGCTCTTCGACCAGCTGGTCGGCGGCCCGGTCTCGGCCGTGGTCGGGGGTGCCGCCGCCCTGCCGGCCGGACCCGGCCTCGGCGTCGTCATCGATCCAGCCGTGGCAGGAAAGCTGCGGCTCGACGAGTCCGGCGCTTGAGCCGGCAGGTCGCGCATCATGCCCTGGGCGCCCAGCTCGGCGAGTCGCCGGTCTGGTGCAGCCGCACGGCCAGGCTCTGGTTCGTCGACATCAGGGCGCCCGCGGTGCTCTCGCTCGACCCCGAAGCCGGCCGCCTGGAGCGCTACCCGATGGCGGACCTCACCGGCATGGTGGCGCTGGCGGAAAGCGGCCTCGTCGTCGGCGTCGGCTGCAGCATCTTCCGTTTCGATCCGACCACCGGCCAGCTCGGCGACGCGATCGCGACGCTCGACCCCGATCGGCCGGGCAACCGGATCAACGACACCAAGGCCGGCCCGGACGGCGCGCTCTGGTGCGGCACGATGCAGGACGGCGGGAAGGTGCCGGCCGGCAGGCTCCACCATGTCGGTCCCGACGGCCGCACGCAGCAGCTCCTCGACGACATCTTCTGCCCGAACAGCCTCGCCTTCTCGCCGGACGGCCGGACCCTCTACTTCACCGATACCCGCAAAGGCGCCATCCTCCAGGCCGATGTCCGGCCCGATCGGCTGGAGCTCCGGCCGTTCGCCGCGGCCGACGTGGCAGAAGGCCACCCGGACGGCTCGACCGTCGACGCCGAGGGCTGCCTCTGGAGCACGCGAACCGGCGGCAGCGCGGTCGTCCGCCTGGATCCGACGGGGCGGGTCGTGTCGACCCTGCAGCTCCCGGTCAGCCAGCCCACCGCCTGCGCCTTCGGCGGGCCCGATCTCAGGACCCTCTACGTCACCACGGCGCGCCAGAAGCTGACGGCAGAGCAGCTCGCAGCCCAGCCTCTGGCCGGCGATCTCTTCGGCTTCGACGTCGGCGTCCCGGCCTGCCGGAGCACCGCTTTGCCGGCTGAGCGGCGTGCGGCCAAGGGACTTGGAGAAGAACGCATGAAGATCGGGATCATCGGGCTCGGCGACATCGGCGGCAATCTCGCCGCCTGGCTCGCCGGCCAGGGCCATGCGGTCACCGGCTACGACATCGACCCCGAAGCGACCGAACGTGCCGCCGCACGGGGCGTGACGCCGGCGGGCTCCAGGTCCGAGCTGGCCGAGCACGCCGAGGTGATCGCCACCAGCCTCGCCGACCTCGAGGCCGTGCGGGCCACCTACTTCGCCGAGGATGGGCTCATCGCACTCGCCGGCAGGGACACGGTCACGGTCGAGTGCTCGACCCTGCCCCTCGACCTCGCCCGGCAGATCACGGCGGCCCGGCTGGAGACCGGCGGTGCGGCGATCGAGGCGCCGGTGATCGGCATCGGCAAGGACGCCGCCGCCGGCCAGCTCTTGCTGATGGTCGCCGGCGATGCCGCCGCGATCGACCGGGCGCGGCCCTTTCTCGACGCCGCCGGTCGTGGCTGGCTCGCGACCGGGGCCAGCGGCACGGCTGCCATCGCCAAGGCGCTGAACAACGGCGTCGGTGCCGTGACGCTCTGTGCCATCGCCGAGGCCCTGGCGCTCGCCGAGCACCACGGCATCGCCCCGGCGGTGCTGGTCGAGGCGATGCGCAAAGGTGCCGGCGCCGGTGCCTCGGTGGTGCTCGACCGGCACGGGCCTCACATGGCCGCGGCCGGGCAGAGCACCAGGCCCTACAGCCCGATCGCCAAGAAGGACGCCCTGGCGCTGGGCGACCTGCTGACCGGTGCCATCGGCGACGCCCTGCCGATGCTGAACGGCATGGTCGAGACCTATCGGCGCGAGCTCGCGGCGGCCACCGTCGCGGCGCCGGAAATCCTGACCCGACATGCCCAGAAGACGCTCGCGGAGGCGCTTTCACGATGACCAGGCCCGCCAATCTCGTCATCGTCTGCTCCGACGAGCACGCCGCCCAATACACCGGCTGCCATGGCCATCCGATCGTCCGGACCCCGAATATCGACCGGCTCGCCGCCGCCGGCACGCGCTACGCCAACGCCTACACCAACAGCCCGATCTGCATGCCGGCCCGGGCCGCCTTCGCCACCGGGCGCTACCCGCACCAGACCGGCTACTGGTGCAACGCCAGCGCTTATGCCGGCACGCCGCCGAGCTGGGCGCATCGGCTGCAGCAAGCCGGCCGGCCCGTCCTCTCCATCGGCAAGCTGCACTACCGCGACGAGGAGGTCTCCAGCGGCTTCGACGAGCAGCGCCTGGCCATGCACGCGGTCGCCGGCATCGGTGACCTGCAGGGCGCCATGCGCGAGCAGCGGCCGCTGCCGCCCAGGCGCAAGAGCCGGGTCGTGGCGGACGAGATCGGTGCCGGCGAATCCAGCTACACCAGCTACGACCGGGCCATCACCAAGGAAGCGGTGAGCTGGCTGGAGAACGAGGCGCCCCGGACGAGCACGCCCTGGGTGCTCCAGGTGGGCCTCGTCGCCCCGCACTTCCCGCTGATCGCACCCGACGAGTTCTTCGCCCTGTACCCGCCCGAGAACATGCCCCTGCCCAAGGCCTGCCGGCCCGAGGACTGGCCGCGCCATCCCTGGCTCGACGGATTCCGTGAGGCCTACATCACCGACACCTTCTTCGACGACGACAAGCGGCGGATCGCGACCGCCGCCTATTTCGGGCTCTGCAGCTTCGTCGACCACAATCTGGGCCTGATCATGCAGGCGCTGGAGCGCTCGGGCCTCGCGGGCGACACGCGACTGGTCTACCTCTCCGACCACGGCGACAATCTGGGCGTGCGCGGGCTCTGGCAGAAATCCAACTTCTACGAGGAATCGGCGCATGTCCCGCTGGTGATGGCCGGGCCCGGCATCGCGGCCGGTGAGGTCGTCGAGACGCCGGTCTCGCTGGTCGATTTCTTCCCGACCATCCTCGAGGCCGTGGGCGTCGCCCCCGACCCGGCCGACGCCGACCTGCCCGGCCAAAGCCTCTTTCAGCTGGCCCCCGACGACCGCGAGCGCACCGTCTTCGGCGAGTACCACGCGGCCGGGGCCGTGAGCGGCGTCTTCATGCTGCGCCGCGACCACTGGAAATACGTGCACTATGTCGGCTTCCCGCCGCAGCTCTTCGACCTCGAGGCCGACCCCGAGGAGCTGCACGACCTGGCCGATGACCCCGCCCATAGCGATACCCTGGCCGCGTTCGAGCGCGAGCTGCGCGCCATGCTCGACCCGGAAGCAGTGGATGCGCGCGCCAAGGCCGACCAGGCGGCGATCATCGAGCGCCACGGCGGCCGCGAGGCGGTGCTCGCCCGCGGCTCGTTCGGCGCCACCCCACCACCCGGGGCCAAAGCCGAGCTCGGCTAGCGATCGTCCCGAGGCTCACGCTCGCCGACTGGTCCGCAGCGGCCACGCTGCTAGAATGCCCAGCCTGAACAACGACCCAGAGTTCTGGAGACAGGCGCGTGAGCAAGGCCGAGCGTGACGCCAGGATCGACGCCCTGGTCGCGTCGATGACGCTGGTCGAGAAGCTCGGCCAGCTGACGCTGCGCACGGCCGATCTGGTGAGCGGGCCGCGCGCCTCGGAGGTCGGCACCGACGAGGTTCGCGAGGGTCGGGTCGGCACGCTGCTGCATCTGCGCCATGCTAGAGCGTGCCCGGGAGATCCAGCGCATCGCCGTCGAGGAATCGCGCCTCGGCATCCCGGTGCTGTTCTCGGGCGACGTGCTGCACGGCGATCGCACCGTCTTTCCGATCCCGCTCGCCGAGGCCGCCGCGTTCGATCCCGACCTCTGGGAGCGAACCGCCCGCTGTGCCGCCGTGGAATCCTGCGCCGGCGGGCTGACGCTGACCTTCGCGCCGATGCTCGACGTCGCCCGCGACCCGCGCTGGGGCCGCATCGCCGAGAGCCCGGGCGAGGACCCCTGGGTCGCCGGCGCCTTCGCCCGCGCCAAGGTCCGGGGCTTTCAGGGCAACGGCCTCGACGATCGCCGCAGCATGGCGGCCACCGCCAAGCACCTGGCCGGCTACGGCCTCGTCATGGCCGGCCGCGAGTACGCCACGGTCGACGTCTCCGACCGCACCTTCCACGAGGTCTACCTGGCACCGTTCAAGGCCGCGGTGGAGGCCGGCGTCGCCTGCCTCATGCCCTCCTTCACCGACCAGGCCGGCGTGCCGATGCACGGCAATGCGGCCATCCTCCAAGGACGTCGTCCGCGGCGAGTGGGGCTTCGAGGGCGTCATCGTCAGCGACTATGGCGGCATCGACGAGCTGGTCCCGCACGGCGTTGCCGAGGACCTGGCCGACGCCGCCGCCATGGCGCTCCGGGCCGGGATCGACATCGACCTGATGGGCAACGCCTACGCCCAAGGCCTGCCGACAGCGCTGGAGCGCGGGCTGATCGAGGAGCGCCAGATCGACACCGCCGTCCGCCGGGTGCTGGCGCTGAAGGCCGATCTCGGCCTCTTCGACGACCCATACGGCCGGTTCGATGAAGAGACGATCGCCGCCAGCCCATCGGATGAGCACCGGGCGCTCGCCCGCGAGGCGGCCCGAAAGTCGATCGTGCTCTTGACCAACAAGGACGAGATCCTGCCGCTCGAGGCCGCCTCGATGCGGCTCGCGGTGATCGGCCCGCTGGCCGACGCGGCGGCCGAGATGCTCGGCCCCTGGGCCATGTACGCCCCGCCCGATCATGCCGTCTCGCTGCTCGAAGGCATGCGCCAGGCGTTCGGGCCGGCCCGGATCGATGTCGCCCCTGGCGTCGCGATCGAGGGCGGCTCGGATGCCGGCATCGGCGCGGCCGTGGACTGCGCGAGGCAGGCCGATGTCGTCATCTTGTGCCTCGGCGAAGCGCTGCAGATGAGCGGCGAGGCGGCGAGCCGCGGCACGCTCGACCTGCCCGGGCACCAAGAAGCGCTCGCCCGCGCCATCCTGGCGCTGGACAAGCCCGTCATCGTGATCCTGAGCGCCGGCCGGCCGATCACGGCGGACTGGCTGTTCGAGCAGGCCTCGGCCGTGCTCGTGACCTGGTTCCTCGGCAGCGAGGCCGGGCACGCGGTGGCCGACGTGCTGACCGGCCGGTGGAACCCGAGCGGCCGCCTGCCGGTGACCTGGCCGGTGGCCTTGGGCCAGGTGCCGATCTTCTACAGCCGCCTGCCGACGGGCCGCCCCGCCAGCGACACCGAGCACTACAGTGCGAAGTACCGCGACCTGCCGGTCGAGCCGCTGTTCACCTTCGGCCACGGGCTCTCCTACACGCGTTTCGCCTTGAGCAATCTCCGCGCCGACGCGGACGCGATCGTTCCAGGCCAGACACTGACGGTCACGGCGGAGGTCGCCAACCAGGGGCCGCGGAGCGGCGAGACCACGCAGTTCCTCTTCATCCGCGATCCCGTGGCGTCGGTGAGCCGCCCGCTGCTCGAGCTCAAGGGCGTCGCCAAGGCGACCCTGGCGCCGGGCGCCTCGACGACGCTCCGCTTCACGCTGACCACCGACGACCTCACCTTCATCGGTGCCGACCTGAAGCCCCGCCTCGAGCCGGGTGCCATCGATCTCTTCGTCGGCCCGTCGGCCGATCCGTCGGATTTGCTGACCTTGAGACTCACCGTCAGGCTCCCCTGAGCGTCGCCGCCCAGCCGGCTACTCGAGGCAACACGTCGAGAAAAAAACCTCGGCAGAGCGGAACTCTGTTGGACGTAGCGCCAAAAACCAGCCTACAATCAACTATAAGTTGAAATAAGAAACTCTGCAGACTGGGCGGTTAATGGCAGAGTTGCAGCGATTCTGGGGGCTGGTCGCAGCCTACTGGCGGTCCGAGCGATGGGTCGAGGCCTGGACCCTGCTGATCGCCGTGCTCGCCATGACCACCCTGCTCAGCAAGGCCAGCGTTTGGGCGGCGACCGCGAGCGGCGATTTCATCGGCTCGATCGCCGGCTACCACGCGCCCGAGCAGGGCGTCGATCCGGCGGCGCTTCTGTGGACCAGCGCCGTCGCCTTCTTCGCCATCCATTTCGGCCGCGCCGGCGGGATCGCCTTTCGCCATCTTCTGTCCACGACCCTGCACCGGCGCGCCCGCGCCTGGCTCGTCGGGCGCTACGATGCCGCCATTCTGGCCGACGAGCGGATCGCCTTCGACCTCCTGAGCGACCGCGCCGACGACGGCGCCGCCCTGCCGCGCCTGCCGGACGCCATCGACCAGCGTCTGGATGAGTGCTCGACCGGGCTCTATGCCGGCCTCATCGGCCTCACCATGGGGCTCTGGGGCGCCATCACCTCGATCTGGTTCGTCTCGGTCGCGCTCATCGAGCGAAGCGCACCGGTGCCGGCGCTCGATCAGTGGGCGCATGAGCTGAGTGCCGCGGTCGGCCGCACCTTCGGCCCGACGGCCGGCGACTGGGTCGACATCGCACCCGGGCAGTACGGCTCGGCGCTCCTGGCCGGCCTGCTGATCCTGGCCTACGTCCCCGTCGTCACCTTCGCCGCCTGGCTCATCGGCCGGGTGCTGGAGCTTCGCACCCTCGACCGGTTGAAGCGCGACGGCGCCTGGCGCGGCGAGCTCGGCGCCATGCTCGGCCGGGTCTCGCAGCTCGCCGCATCGCGCGGTGAGCAGGTGCAGCGCGGCATCAACGATCGCCTCTACAGCGATATCGACCGGGCCTGGGCGCGGCAGAACACCTGGAACGCCGGCATGATGATGTTCACCCATGTCCATGCCTTCCTGTCGAAGCGCCTGCTCGCCTACCTGCCGTCGCTGCCCGCGTTTACCGCCGGCGGCGTCAGCTTTCGCGACTATGTGGCGAGCTCGGAGCTCACCGCCGAGCTGATCGGCGACGTCTCCTGGTTCATCAACGTGATGCCGGCCATCGCGACGCTGCGCGCCCACGCCAAGCGCCTCACCGACCTCGCCGCCGCCATCGAGCAGGTGCGCGACCGCGAGCGCTTCTATGCCGCGACCGGCGTCAGCCGCTTTCGCCGGGAGCGGAGCGATCGGACCGCCGGCCTCGAGCTGTCGGGCGTCGCCTTGCGGCATCGCGGCCACCTGGCATCGCCTTTCCTCGTCATCCCGCTGCTGCGCCTGGCCAGAGGCGAATGGGCCTATCTCAGCGGCTGCAACGGCTGCGGCAAGAGCTCGCTGCTGAAGGCCATCGCCGGCCTTTGGCCCTATGGCGAGGGCGAGATCACGCTCGGCGGCGACCATCGCCTGTTCTTCGCCGGACAGGAGCCCGACATCCCCGATCGGCTGACGCTCAAGGCACTCGCCGCCTACCCCAGCAACTCTGAAGCCTTCGATGACGATACCGTTGCCGATACGCTGGCGGCCGTGGGGCTCGGCAGCTTTCGCCATGCCCTCGCGCACGACCTCTATCACGGCAAGCCCTGGCGCAGCGTGCTCTCGGGCGGGCAGAAGCAGCGCCTGGTGCTCGCCCGCATGCTGCTGCAAGAGCCCGACCTGCTGCTGCTCGACGAGGCGACCTCGGCGCTCGATCCGGCAGCCTCGCTGGCGTTCCACGCGACCTTGCGCGAACGCCTGCCCCAAGCCGCCGTGCTCTGCGTGCTGCATGACGAGCGCGCACCGACCGATCCCGACGGCCGGCCGTTCTATTCGAGCGTCGTCAGCATCGATGCGGGCGTCGGCTGGCAGCGCCCGGTGCCGACCAAGGTCCAGCGAGCCGACGTGGCCGCCTTCGCGGGCGAATAGCAGAAGCCACATCAGGCGCCAACGGCATCGAGTGCTGCGGCCAGCGCCCTGGCGACGATCGGCCCGGTCGGGCAGTGATGCTGACCGGGCAGCGCCGCGAAGAAGCATCCAGCCGATGCGGCCGCCAGGTAGGCGCGGGCGGCCTTGGGTGGCGTCAGGCCGTCCTCGGCACCCGTCACCACCGCCACCGGGCAGGTCAGAAGCTGCAGCGCCGGCACGGCATCCTGGCTCGGCATCTCCGCCAGCATGAGCGGCACCTCCCGCGCCACGGCCTCGATCGCGGCCGGCCCCATGGCATCGCGCGCCTCGAGCAGCGCGTTGCCCGAAACCACCGGTGAGACGGCCAGGAGGTGCGCCGTCTCGGGATGCTCGCTCGCCAGCCAGGCGGCCGAGAAGGCGCCGACGCTGTGGCCAACGAGCGCCAGCCGGCCGATAGGCTGCTCGGCTGCGAGCGAGGACAGGACCCAGGCGAGCACGGCACCCGGAATCGCGACGATGGCCGCTCATGGTGAACCGCTCCGGCGGCCCGGAGCCGGGCGTGGCGCGGGAGTTCGGCAGGTCGGGTGCGATGACCCGCCAGCCGCGCGCCACATAGGCATCGGCGATCACCTCGATATGCGGCGCCCGCCCGGCACCGTCGCGACCATGCAGCAGCAGGGCGGTGCCGCTGGTGGCCCCCTCCGGCTCCCGGATATGACACGCGATGGGCGCACCACCATCGGCGCCGGGCGCATGCATCAGGCTCTCTTTGGGCATCGATAGCTCCATCTTCAAAGGCGTCGCTCGCCTCGCTGCGGCAGCCGCTCAGCCTTCGAACGGCTCGTCCAGGGCGGCCAAGAGCGGCTGGTCGCGCTCGTAGATGTCATCGCGAAACATGACCACGTCGCCCTCGACCCAGGCGGTGTAGTAGGTCAAGAGCACCGGCAGCGGCTCGGGCAGATTGATCCTGGTCGTCTGCCCGCTCGCCAGTATGGCGTCCCGCCGCTCCGGGCTCCAATCCGGCGAACCCTGCAAGATCAGGTCGGCGAGCTCGAACGGATGCTCGATGCGCACGCAGCCCGAGCTGAGCGCGCGCGCAGTCCGGTCGAAGAGGCTGCGATTGTCGGTATCGTGGAGATAGACCGCGTACTCGTTCGGAAACATGAACTTGATCAGGCCCAGAGCGTTCCCTGGACCGGGCCGCTGCACCAGCGTGACGCCCGGATTGTCGGCCGACCAGTCGACCGAGGCCGGATCGAGCGTGTTGCCCTGCATGTCGACGACGCGGTAGCCGCCCTGGGCCAGATAGCCCAGATCCTCGCGGATACGCGGCAGCTTGTCCCGCTGGAAGATCGACACCGGCACCGTCCAGGTCGGGTTGACCTCGATATAGCGAATGGCGTCGCGGAACACCGGTGTCTTGCGGTATTGCTGGCCAACGATCGAGCGGGTGCGCCAGATCACCTCGCCGTCGCGGAACAGATAGGTTCGAGCACCTGCGATATTGACCAGCACGAACTCGTTGCCGAGCCCGCGCAGGATCCAGCGCGCCCGCTCCAGGCTGGCGCGCAGCTGATCGATCCGCGCCTCGACCGGCCTGAATTGAGCGCGCGCAGGCTCGCCGGCCCGATCACGCCGTCCGCGTCCAGACCATGACGCGTCTGGAAGCGCTTGACGGCCGCCACCAGTGCCGCGTCGTAGAGGTCACCGCTGGCGGCGGACGCATCGAGATCGCCCGTCGCGATCAGCCGGGCGCGGAGCGTCTCGACCCGCTCGTCACGCATCTCCGGCTTGATCGGGTCGCCCGACGCCATCTCGGGCCACCCGCCAAGCACTTCGATGGCGCGGTAGCGCTGCAAGGCTGCCTGAATGGCCAGATATTGCGGGTGGCTCGGCGCCAGCCGGTCGATGAGCAGCTGGAACCCATCCGCATCGACGATCTCGCTCACCTTGACCGCAGCGTCGTCCGAGATCCCGGGGCGATCGATATTCCAGTCCGGGTCGAGCTTCTCCGGGTCGACCTTGCCGCGATAAAGGTGATGGATAAAGCGCGCGGCGGCGTCGCTGGCGACAATCTCGAGCTCGGCGATCGCCGCAGGATCGCCACCATCCGCCGCTGCCATCAGCGCCGACAGGCGATCCGCGTGAAACTCGTTCGGGTCGAAGCCGTGCTGACCGCTGGTCGCGATGACATCCCAAAGCTGCTCGCCGGCCGTCGTCTGATACCAGGCCGGCCGATCGTCCCGGGCGGCGTAGAAAGCCTCGATGAAGTCGACCGCCACGATGTCGTCCTGGTCGGCGCCAGGCTGGCCGGCCGCAATCGCGCGCGTCTCGGCTCTGATGGCTGCTGCGACATCCGCCGTCGAGGCCGCCGCCACCGATGCAGCCGGCAGGAGGAGCCAAACGGCCAGGGCCAGCACATGAGCCGCCTTCGAGGCCGGCAATCGGCACGACGACAACGCGCCTCTCCCGTTGCGCTTCAGCATTGACGAGACCCTCACAGCTCCTGCCGCATCGCCGCCAGCATGCCGTTCCCCGGATTGGCCGCAAGGCCGTCATCCAGGGCCTGCACGGCACCGGCCCGATCGCCGACGGCGGCACGAATCCGCGCGATCATCCGCCAGGCAGCGACCTGCTGGGGATCGAGCAGAACGGCCTCGCGAAAGGCCGCCTCGGCCGCATCCATGTTGCGCATCACCAGGGCAGCACCGCCGATCGCCAGATGCGCCTCGGGGAAATCCGCCTTGGCGGCGAGCGAGGCCTGCCACTCGCCGATCGCCGCGCGCCAGTCCTGCTCGATGGCGTCAGGCAGGCGGGCGATGGGCGCACCGAGAAAGCCGCGGGCAGCCGCCATGCGCACCGTGCGGCGCTCATCGTCCAGGAGCGGCACCAGTCGCTGGACGCGATCCATCGGCGTGGCACCGCGCTGCAGCTCCACGGCCGCCGCCCGCACCAGGGAATCGGGATCGGCCAGCAGATCAACGCTGTCCGCGGCGATCGCCTCGTCGGCGACCTGGTTGAGCAGATCGAGCGCCGTCGCCCGGACGATCCCCGGCAGCGCGTCGTCATGGGCGAGCGTCAGAAGGGCTGCCGCCGAGCCCGCCGGATCGGACCGGGCCGCATGGAAGGTTTGTGAGAAATGGGTGGCCGTCCGGTCGGTGTCCGGGAACCACTCGGTGATCGCGGCCGCCGCCCACTCATCGCCGCGGTCGGTATGGCAATCGGTGCAGGCGTTGGGTGCTCCTGTCTGAACCGAGAGATCCGGCCGGGGGATGCGAAAGCTGTGATCGCGCCGCCAGTCGATGCCCATATAGGCACGATCGGGCATGTGGCAGCTCACGCACGCGGCACCCTCTGTCCCAACCTCGTGAAAGTGGTGCGCCGGCGAGTCGAAAGCCGCCGGGCTGAGCGTGGGAAAGCGCTCGTTGCCGGCCGGCGAATGGCACTGCGTGCAGACCGCGTTGCCGTCCGCCTTCAGCTCTGCCGAATGCGGCTCGTGGCAGTCGCTGCAGCGAACGCCTTGCCCGTGCATCTTGGACTGCAGGAACGAGCCGTAGACATAGACCTCGTCGAGGATGGCGCCATCCGGGTGATAGAGCCCCTCGCGCAGCAGCGACAGGCGATAGGCATCGTCGAACGCCGTGCCCGGCAGCGGGTTCCCGTCGAAGAAGGGCTCGCGGCGCGAGTGGCAGCTGGCGCATTGCTCGATCTCGGCCGTCGGCACCGCCGGGGAGAAGTCGATGGTGAAGCCCTGGTCCGTCAGCCCCGACCAACGATCGAGCCCGGCATTCTCGGGATCGGCCGCCCAGGCAAGATGCGCCTCGCCGGGGCCGTGACAGGCCTCGCAGCCGACACCCATCTCGGCCTGCCGGCTCTGGTAGCGGCGTGCCTCGAGGTCGTAGTTCCGCTCATAGCCGGTGGCGTGGCACTCCGCACAGCGGGCGTTCCAGGACTTGAACGGCCCCGTCCAATGCATGCCGTCGCCGGGTTGCAGCTCTTGGTCGGGATAGAGGTGGTACCAGCGCTGCTCCTCGACGTCCCAGACGATGTCCAGCGACTGCTCCCGGCCGGGCTCGGTCTCCAGCAGATATTGCTGCAGCGGGGCGATGCCGGCGACGCCCACCACCTCGAAGCGCTGGATCGTGCCATCGGCCGCATCGGTCTCGACGACGAAAGCCGCGCCATCGCGGCTGAAGCGGGTGACGACGCCTCGATGCTCGAAGGTGGCATCGTCGAAATCGCCGAGCACGGTGGTCTCGTCCGGCTCCGTCCAGGCCAGCGCATGGTGCGAGCCCTGCCAGGCCGCCACCTCGTCCGCGTGGCAATCGGCGCAGCTGGCCGAGCCGACATAGCCCGGCGCTGCCGATGCCGCCGACACGCCCGACAGCGCCAGGACGACCAGGAGCGCCCGGCCCGCCGGCCGCAAGGCGGATCGCGGCGGATTGAGCGGCGGCAGCGCCGCGCTGGAGCCAAGCCTGCTCGCTGCCATGCGGGCATCTCGCGCCTGCGCCAGGGCCGCTTCCGCCGCGGTCCAGTCCGCTGCATCCGGCGTGCCCGGCGTCCGCCCGTAGCGCGCCGCACTCAGCCGGACGAAAGCCCCGTCCAACGCCGTCTCGGCCCGTTGCGCGGTCGGCGGCAGCCGCGTGTCCCACACCGTCTTGGCGCTGAGCGCCGCCGCCAGGTCGCGTGCCCGCAGCGCCGAGCGCACCGCCTGATAGGCAAAGCGCTCGGACGCCTGCCATGCCACCCGCCGCCGCTGCCGCCACGCGCTGACCAGCGGTGCCACGCGCCAGGCGACCCAGGCGATCGCGGCCAGGGCAACAAGAGCGAGCGCTGCGAGCAACGCGGGCCAGCGTGAGGCCCGCTCATCGCTCGATGCAGCCACGTCACCGGTCACCACAATCTCCAAGCCATCAATCTCCGCCGTCTCCACCCGCCCCGTATCCAGATTGAACCAATCGAGCTGGACCGGCGGCAGCTGGAACGCGCCGCCCCCGGAGGCGACATAGGTCACGCTCTCGATCCGCTCGCCCGACAGCCGGCCGCGGTCCAGGCTCTCGCTCACCACGGGCTCCTTCGGGTAGGCCGCCAGACCGTCAGTGTCCAGGGCAGCGCTCAACGGCGGCAGAAAGACCGGCGACGTGCCGGTGATGCGCGCCGTTATGGTGCGGGTCACGGCGTCACCCGGCTCCAGGCCCTCGAGATCGCCCTCCATTGTCTGCTCCAGCGACAGCGCCTGGGCCGCGATGAACGGATCGAGATCGCCGGCACCGTCGGGCGCCACGCCGGCGAAGCTGATCTCGGGCGTGCGCAGCGTCGCACTCACCGGCTCCTGGCTTTCGGGATCGGCAAACGTGACGGTGAGCGGCAGCGAGGGAATGTGGAACCGGCCGACGCTCATCGGATAGAGACGATAGGCGCGGGTGACACCCGACCAGGTCTCGCCGTCAACGCTCTCGCTGGTCGGCCCAGCCGCCCGCTCGGGCAGCCGCACCTGCACGTTCGGCACCTCGAAGCTCGGGAAGACCGGCGGCTCCGGCAGCCAGGTCGGCACGAGCACCGTGACCCTGAGCACGATCGGCTGCCCGGGCACCGCCTCTTCTGATGCGAGCTCGACCTTCAACACAGGCTCGGTTGCAGCATGGGCGGGCAAAGCTGCCAAGAGAGCCATGGCGAGGCAGAGAGCGATGACGAGCCTCATGGCTGGCTCGCCGCCGCCTCGAGCGCGAAGCGGGAACGCAGGAAGTCGGCGGTGCGCGTGTCGACGCTGCGCATCCACTGCTCGGCGGTCTCCATCGTCATCGTGCCATCATCCTCGATGACCGTCTCGGCACCCCGCGCCGCCTCGTTGTCGAAGACCACCTCGTCCGCACCGATGCCCGACTCCTCTCCGGTATCCGACTGCTCGCGGGCCGTCTCCACATAGTCGAGGATCGCCCGCGCGATCTCCAGGTTGCGCGCCGCCGCGGCATGGCCCGGATCACGCTCCAGCGCCTTCTCGAAGGCCGCGATCGCCGGACGGTAGCCGCGCGAGCGAATGCGCGCCATGCCCTCGGCAAACGCCGCCTCGGCCGTGTCGAGCCGCGCATAGACCAGGGCGGCCTCCTCATAAGAGCCGGCACGGTAGAGGGCATGGCCGCGCCACATCGGCGCCTCGAACAGCTCGGCCGCGCGGGCGTAGTCCTTGTCCTCGAAGGCGAGCCTGCCCTGCTGATCGGGTGTGAGGAACCAGTCGGCGAAGCCCGCGGCCCTGGCCTCGTTGCCCGGCATGCCGACCATGACAAGAACGACGGCAGCCGCCCAACGCATGGTCCAGCCGCGGCGAAACCAGAGCAGCACCAGCAGTGCTGCGGGCCAGGCCAGCAGCCAGCCACGATCGGCCCAGGCCAGGCGATCGTCGCGCGCCAGCGCATCGCGATAGGCCGAGGCGACGTGGCGGCCGATGGCAGCGACGTCGGCGTCGTCGGCTGTGACCGTGACGACGGTAGCGCCCGGCACCCGCTCGAGACCGGCGCTTGCAGCCTCATCGCCCAGCGCCAGGAAGACGACGGGCGGCCCATCCTCGGCTTGATTGCCGGCAAACGCCGGCAGATCGGCGCTGTCCAGGCCGTCGAGCACGAAGAGGATGGCGCCCGGCACCTCCTCCGCTGTCAGCGCCTCGCGGGCGAGCGCCAGCGCGTTGCCCGCGTTCTGGCCCTCGACCGGCATGATCTCCGGCGACAGGCCCTCGATGAAGGGTGCGATCACGGCCGGGTCCTCGGTCAACGGCGCCACCCGATGCGCGCTGCCGGCATAGGCGATCAACGCCGTTCGAGCCCCGGACCGGGCGGCGATCACGTCAGCGATCTTCTGCTTGGCCCGCTCGAGCCGGCTCGGCGGCACATCCAGATCCAGCATGCTGTCGGTGACCTCGAGCGCGATCGCCAGCGGTGCGGTCTCGGCGACCAGCGGGCTCGGCACCCGGCTCCAGGTCGGCCCGGCGGCCCCGATCGCAAGGAGGACGATCGCGGCGGTGACCCCGTCGATCGGCAGCACCCGCCGTACACCCCCGCCGCCCACCGTCAGCGCCTCGGCGAGATGCGGTGCGATCCCGGCAGGTGGCGCCGGCCGGGCCGTGGCGCGCGTGCGAATCCGCCACCAGAGCAGAAACGCCAGCGGCACCAGGGCCAACCACCAGGGTCGGATAAAGTGGAAGTAAGCCGCAAGGTCGAGAAACGCCGTCACGCCCGCGCCCTGCCCAATGGTGCCGCCCAATGCAGCCAGGCGGTCGCCACAAGTGCCAGCAAGGCCGCGGCGGCCAACGCCAGGTGGCCCAGCGACTCGCGCGGGCGGTGGCTGAGCACCTCGACTGCGCGCGGGGTCATGGCGTCGATTTCCGCATAGACGCTGGCGAGCCCCGCCTCGTCATCGGCGAAGAAGAACTGGCCTTGGGCACGGCTGGCAATATCGCGCAAGCCATCGAGATCGACGCGCTCCTCACCCGAGCCTTTCGGGTCGCCGACGCCGATGGTGAAGATCGAGACGCCGTTTTGGGCCGCGATCTCGGCAGCGTTGACCGGTCCCATGCGGCTGCCGGTATCGGCGCCGTCGCTCAGCAGGATCAACAGGCGCTGCTCGATCTCGCTGGCCTCGAAGGTGCGGATCGCCAGGCCAATGGCATCGCCGATCACGGTGTTCGGACCGGCCATGCCGACCTCGGTCTGCTGCAACAGCTCCGTGATGGTCTGCAGGTCCTCGGTGAACGGCGCCTGGACGAAGGCCTTGGTGCCGAAGACGATCAAGGCGACCCGGTCGCCGTCGCGGGCCTCGACGAACTGCCCGACCACGCGCTTGACCGCCTCCAGCCGCTGCAGCCGTTGCCCATCCGCGCCGACGAAGTCCCGATCGTCCATCGAGCCCGAGATGTCGATCGCGAGAATGACGTCGCGCGCCGCCTTCTCGATCTCGATCGGCTCGCCCACCCGCTCCGGCCGCGCCAGGGCCAGCACGACCAGCAGCCAGACGAGAATTGCCGTCACCATCTGCAGCCAGCGACGCCTGAGGACCACCGAGCCCGCCTGCGGCTCGGCCCCGACGGCCTCGGTGATCCGGCGAAAGAAGGGAACGCGCAAGGCCGGCAAGCGCTCGCGCCGCGGCGGCATGAAGCGCCAGACGAGCCAGGGCGCCGGCAGCAGCAGCAGCGCCCAGGGAAAGGCGAGCTCGATCATCTGCTGGCCGTGGCTGTGCTGTGGCGGCGCACCCACTCGGCAACGACCGAGCCCAGCTCCGGCACTCGAGGCGACGGCTGGTAGGGGCGCTGTGGCGATGGCCCGCCCCGGCCCGGCGGTGAAGCCCGTGCCGCCATAGCTCCGGTCGAGGAACGCGAGCCAGCTCTCGCCATGCAGCTGCGCCAGCTCGGTGCGGGGATAGGCAGCGAGCGCCGTTCGCCGCACGATCGCCGCGAGCGCTGCCGGATCGTCCGCGGCGGCAGCGATCGCGTCCAGCGCCGCGCGCCGATAGGCGTTCGCCCGATAGGCCCGATGCCAGCGGTAGGCGAGCCAGGCCAGCAGGAGAATCAGGGCGACGCCGAGCCAGAGCCAGCCCACGGTCTCCGGCCAGAGCGACGGCGGCACCGGCTCCGGCACGGGCTCGAGGAGATCGAGCAGCTCGATGAGGCTGAGACCGGCGAAGTCGTCGTTCATCGCACCGCCATCGGATGGCCCATCAGGCGGCGGATCTGCGGCACCGTCTCGGCACCGGAGCTGAGCGGCAGGACCGGCACGCCGAGCTGGCGCTGCCAATCGAGCACCTGGGCCAGCCGTCCCGAGGTGTAGTCCACGAGCGCCTCGCGGACATGGCCCGAGGCCGTGTCGATCTCGGCCTGCAGCCGGCCGTCCGAGACCACGAGCGCCGTGCCGTCCGGCACCTCCTCGGCCATCGGGTCCGAGACGAGGGCCAGGATGACGTCGTTGTGCCGCGCCAGGCCGCCCACGAGGATGCGGGTGCGCTCGTCGATCCCGTCGAAGTCGCTGACGATCAAGACCAGATGATCCCGCCTGGCGATGCGCGCCGCAGCACCCAGCACCCGGTTGAGCTTCATCGGCTCGACCGGTGGGGCGTCTGCCGTGAGCCGCGCATTGGCCTCGGCGATCGCGGCGATGAGCCGATCGACGGCACTGCGGCTGCGCTTCGGCCTGATCTCGGCGATCACGTCGTCGCCGAAGACGATGCCGCCCACCCGATCACCCTGATCGAGGATGCGAAAAGCCGCCAGCGTCGCCGCCTCGGCTGCCGTCACCGACTTCATGTTGAGCTTGGAGCCGAAGAACATCGACATCCGCTGATCGACGATGATCAGGGTCGGCCGATCGCGCTCCTCGCTGTAGACCCGGACATAAGGATCGCCGGTGCGCGCCGTCACCTTCCAGTCGATGCTGCGCACGTCGTCGCCGGGAAGATAGCCGCGCAGCTCCTCGAAGTTCAGCCCCCGGCCGCGCAGCCGCGACGCATGCCGGCCATTGAGCACGCTGCCGGCAGGTTGGCGCGGCAGGAAGCTGATCGTCCGCGCCTGCCCTTCGAGCCCGCGCAGATGGTCGAGGTCGGCGTGAACCCGCGGATCGGCCTGCCGCGGCGCTGCGGCGCGATTGGTCAGTCCCGCTCTGGTCCGTGCCGCATGATCGCGCATCGGCCCGCCTTCAGGTGAGCGCGACTTGCGCCAGGATCTCGTCCACCACCTTGTCCGGCGTCACGCTCTCGCCCTGGGCCTCGTAGGTGAGCGTCAGGCGGTGGCGCAGCACGTCGTGCAGGACGGCCTGCACGTCCTCGGGATCGACATAGTCGCGCCCGGCGAGCCAGGCATGGGTGCGGCCACACTTGTCGAGCGCCAGCGACGCCCGCGGGCTGGCACCGACCTCGATCCAGCGCGCCAGATCCGCCGAATAGTCGGCAGGGGTGCGGGTGGCATAGACCAGATCGGCGATATAGCGCTCCATGGCGTCCGCGACGTGAATGGCCGCGATCTCCCGCCTTGCGGCAAAGACCGCTGCCTGCGGGATGGGCGGCTCGGCCGCCGACGCTGCCTCATTCGCGGCCGCCGCACTCTCCTCACCGCGCACCAGCCGGATCACCTTCACCTCGTCCTCGATCGGCGGGTACTCGATCAGCACATGCATGAGGAAGCGATCCATCTGCGCCTCCGGCAGCGGATAGGTGCCCTCCTGCTCGACCGGGTTCTGCGTCGCCATCACCATGAAGAGCGGCTCCATGCGATGCGTCGTGCCGGCGACCGTGACCTGCCGCTCCTCCATTGCCTCGAGCAACGCGGCCTGCACCTTCGCAGGCGCCCGGTTGATCTCGTCGGCGAGCACGATATTGGCGAACAGCGGGCCCGGCTCGAAGCGGAACTCGGCCTTGCCGTCGGCCTGGTGGTAGACCTCCGTGCCGGTGACGTCCGACGGCAGCAGATCGGGCGTGAACTGGATGCGGCTGAAATCCGCCTCCATGTTCCGCGCCAGGGCCTTGATCGCCCGCGTCTTGGCGAGGCCCGGCAGCCCCTCGACCAACAGGTTGCCGTTGGCCAAGAGGCCGATCACCAGCCGCTGGATGACCCGCTCCTGGCCGATGATCGACTGGCCCATGCGCAGGGTCAGCTGTTCGATTTGCCCTCGCGGCGACACTGTTTGGGCGACAGGATGGCCGGCCTCTTCAGTTGCCATTTGGCCAGACCTGCTCCCAGTCTTCCGCCATGTCGACGATCAACCAGCCGCGCTCGGGCCCCTCGTCGAGGCCGCGGTTCAGCTTACCCACCGGGCCTTCGCGGTCATAGGCGAACTCGCGCTCGCCGTCGGTGTGGTGCACGATCAAGCCGAAGGCGGGCCCGTCGCCGCTGGTGGCATATTCCAGCATCTCGAAATCGCCGTCGGAATTGCCGCCGACGAAGATCGGACGCTGGCCGATATGCGTGTCGATACCGACCGGCTTGCCGGCCTTGTCGTCGACGAACGCGATGCCCGGCTCCTTGATCACCGTTGGCACCCCATCGATGACCTCGTAGCGGCTCGGCGTCGAGGAGCCCACGACCTGCTCCGGCGGAATGCCATAGGCATCGGCCGCGAAGGCACGAACGAAATGGATGCCGCCGCCCGAGACGATCCAGGTCTGGAAATCCTCGTCGCGGAGGTAGCGGAGGAGCTCCAGCATCGGCTGGTAGACCATCGTATCGTACGGCATGCCGGTGGTCGGGTGGGTGGCCGTGGCCAGCCAGTCGCGGACATCGTCCTGGAAAGCCTCGACGCTCATGCCGGAGTGCGAGACGGAAATGATCTCGACGAGCCCCTCCATGCCACCGGCGGCGAGCGCCTCCATATCACCCTCGGCCCCGGCGCGAAGCGCGTCGGATGTCAGGATCGACGGATCGGCCGCGGCCTTCTCGCGCAAGCGGTCGAGCGCATAGATCAGCTGGAAGTAGATGGGCTGCTCACCCCAGAGCGTGCCGTCATTGTCGAAGGTGGCGATGCGTGCATCTGGCGTCACATAGTCGTCCGATGCGGGGTCGGTCACCCGCTCGACGAAATCGACGATCCGTGCCTTGGCCTCGGTATCGGCCCAGGACGGCAACGGATCGGCCGCAGCCGGAAGAGCGATGGCAACGATGGCTGCCGTGGATGCTGCAAGACCGAGCGCGCGCATAAACTTGCCTCTTTGTGATGGGTCGTCAGGAGCGGGTGCAGGGCGGATGGCCGGGGATCGCAGGACCGCGGAGCATCGTCGGGGGGCTTTCGCGTCATTCTCCACGACCGCTCACTTCAGCGCTTCGACCAGCGGCTGCCCAAGCGCGCCGGTCGGTGGCTTGGTGCCGAGATAGGTGGCGATGGTCGGGGCGACATCGACCGTTTCAACACGGCGCGCGACGCGGCCCGGCTCGATCCCCGGCCCCGCCACGATGATCGGCACATGGCTGTCATAGGTCCAGGGAGAGCCATGGGCGGAGCTGACGTGCAGCCCGTCGAAATCGGCGATGAACCAGTGCGGCTCGAAGACGATGTAGATGTCGCCCGAGCGGTCGGGGTGGTAGTTGGCCAGCACCGCGTCTTGGATCTTGCCGCGCGGCACAGCACCCGCCCGCAGGGCCGAGCTCGGGATGGCGTGGGCGATCCCCGGCAGAAGCTCCAGCTCGTCTGCCACGGCGCGCTCGACGGCAGCGCGCTCGAGCCCGCGTTCCTCGATCACGGCGGTGTCGAGATAGAGGTAGGGGTTGGAGAAGTTGAGGATCAGGTCGCGGCTTTCGCCGAACGCGGCGGTCAGGCGGACCAGGCCGGGCTCGGTGTCGACCCGCTCGAAATTGAACGTGCCGGCCTCGATGCCGAGTGTTGCCAGATAATCCGGGTGCTCCGGCGCGCCATGATCGGACGACAGGACGACCAGCGTCCGGTCGAGGCCGACGCGCGCGTCCACATGCGCCAGAAGGTCAGCCAGCGTCCGGTCGAGCCGGAGGATGTTGTCCTCGCTCTCCAGGCTCGAGGGGCCGAAGATGTGGCCGACATAGTCCGTCGAGGAGAAGCTGACCGCCAGGTAGTCGGTCACGTCGTCCTGTCCGAGGCCCTCGGCGTCGATCAGCGCCTTGGCGAAGTCGGCGGTGATCTCGTCGCCCGCAGGGCTGAGTGTCAGGCGCGTGGTGAAATACCTGTCGTCCGCAGCCCCCCATTCGTGGGGGAAGGTGCGGCCGAAGCCCGGAAAATCGGTCTCCCACGGCTGGTCGTCGCTGGCGCCGAACAGGTAGGCCTCGGGCGCCGCAGAGAGTTCCCACGCCTCTCCGGCGTAGCTGGCGACCGTGCCCTTCGCCGGCCAGTCGGCGACCCAGTCGGGGTAGGCGTCAAGATAGAAGGTGCTGGTGACGAAGCGGCCCTCGGCCTTGGAGAACCAATAGGCGGTGCCCGCGTGGCCAGCCATCGAGATGGCGCCACGATCCTTGACGGAGACGCCGAAGACCTTGGCCTCCGGCCCGAAATGCAGCGCGATCTCGTCGGAGATCGTCGAGGTGAGGATGTTGCGCGGCGAGCGCCCGTCCGTGGTCGCCGCCCGCTGCGTGGGGTCGATCTCGGACGCGGCATCAACGCCGGCAGCGCCCACGAGCGGGAAGTCGGGGTCCTGCACGTTGTAGAATTGCGTACCGCCGATCCGGTCGAACCAGAGGTTCGCCACCATCCCGTGAATGGCCGGGTCCGTGCCGGTGGCGAGCGTGGTATGGCCGACGATCGTCTCGGTGTTCGCGTGGCGGTGATGGGCGTTCACGAAGTGCACGCCGTTCTCCAGCAGATAACGAAAGCCGTCCCCGCCCAGATGCCGCCCGTAGCGGTCGATGAGGTCGCCGCGCAACTGGTCGACGGTGATCTGCAGGACGAGGCGAGGCCGTTCGAACTCCTGCGCCGCGATGGAGGATGTCACGCCGAGCACGGCAAGAACGGCGACGACGGCTATCGATGGGCGTGTGAGCATTCATGTTCCATTGCAGATGACCACGCTGACAAGAAAAGCGAGCGGCACAGCCCCAGGCCGTACCGCTCGCGTCTTGCTAGACAGCTACTGCGCGCCGCCCGGGTCGGTCAGCTGCTCCATGACCTTGTCGAGGTTGAAGCTCGCCGCCTCCTGGCGCGGCGGGAACTCGGCGAAGGTTTGCAGGAACTGCCCCACATAGGCCTGCGCCGGCACCAGCAGATAGGCCCGGTCGAGCAGCCAGTCATAGTAGGTGTTCGAGGTGAAGTAGGCCCGCTCGTAAGGGTCGCGACGCAGGTTGAAGATCAACGGAATGCGCAACGGCGTCCAGGGCTCGATCCACGCGCGAAGGGTCTCCTTGGCCTTCTGCTCGAGGAACATCAGCTTCCAGTCCTCGTAGCGAAGGGCAGCCAGATCGCCTTCGTCGGAGAAGTAGAAGATCTCCTTGCGCGGGCTTTCCTCCGTCTCGCCGGTCAACATCGGCAGGATGTTGTAGCCGTCGAGGTGGACCTTGTACTCGCGGCCGATGGCCTGAACGCCACCTTCCAGGAGCTCCTCCTTGATCTCCGGCCGGCCGGCGGCCGCCAGGAAGGTCGGCAGCCAGTCCATGTGATGGACGATCTCGTTGGTGACCGTACCGGGCTCGATATTGCCCGGCCAGCGGACCATGGCGGGCACCCGCCAGCCGCCTTCCCAGTTGGTGTTCTTCTCACCCTGGAACGGCGTCATCGCCGCATCGGGCCAGGTGTTCATGTGCGGGCCGTTGTCGGTCGAGTAGAAGACGATGGTGTTGTCGGCGACGCCGAGCTCGTCCACGGCTTCGAGCAGCTGGCCCACATGCATGTCGTGCTCGACCATGCCGTCCGAGTACTCGTCCTGGCCGGAGATGCCGCGCAGCTCCTCCTTGACGTGGGTGCGGAAATGCATCCGCGTGCCGTTCCACCAGACGAACCAGGGCGTGCCCTCGTCCGTCTTGCGCCGCATGAAGTCGATGGCCGCGGCCACGGTCTCGTCGTCGACCGTCTCCATCCGCTGCTTGGTCAACGGCCCGGTGTCCTCGATCGCCCCATCGGCGCTGGACCTGACCACGCCGCGCGGCCCGAAGGTCTCGCGGAAGGTCGAGCCGTCGGCCAGCACCATGTCGCCCGGATAGTCCTCGTTCTCGGGCTCCTCCTCGGCGTTGAGGTGGTAGAGATTGCCGAAGAACTCGTCGAAGCCGTGATTGGTCGGCAGCATCTCGTCGCGATCGCCGAGATGGTTCTTGCCGAACTGGCCGGTGGCATAGCCTTGCGCCTTGAGCAGGCCGGCGATGGTCGGGTCCTCGACCTGCATGCCCTCGGTGGCACCCGGCAAGCCGACCTTGGAGAGCCCGGTGCGCAACACGCTCTGGCCCATGATGAAGCTGGAGCGGCCGGCCGTGCAGGACTGCTCACCGTAATAGTCGGTGAAGATCATCCCCTCGTCAGCGATGCTGTCGATGTTCGGCGTCCGGTAGCCCATCAGGCCCATGGTATACGCGCTGATATTGCTCTGGCCGATATCGTCGCCCCAGATCACCAGCATGTTGGGCTTCTCGGCATCCTGCGCCGCCGCCGCTCCCGCAAGGGAGACGACCGCAGCGCTCACGGCGAGCGTTGCGAGGAAAGTCGATCGAAGAGTCATGCGCGCCCCTCCTTAGGGCTTCACTGAATCGCGATTGGTGACAGGAGACTGCGCCGTTCGCTCGAGCTGGTCCACCCGAACGTTCGGCCACGCATCTTCCCATTTCGAGGTGTACTTCTAGCCTGGCCTTCATTGCCGTCGAATTCTAGCGGACCATCTGCTAGACGAGTGCACGACCGATCGCTGATCATTTTGCGAATCGCCGGGAAAGGAGAGGCCATGTCCGACACGCGTGTTCCGATGACCCGCGCGCTGGGCATGGGAGCACTGCCGGCCTTCGTCGAGGAGGCGGCCGGGCATCGCACGCTGCAGCGCCTCTTCGATCGGCAGCGCCTGCCCTTGTCGCTGATCGAGCACCGCGACACGCGACTGCCCTTGGTGGCGATGCAGCTGCTGTTCGACGACGCCGCGCGCGAGATCGGCGACCGGGCACTCGGCCTGCGCGTCGGCGAGGAGATGACCCACAAGGGCTACGGGCTCTGGTCGCGCTATCTCACCTCCGCGCCGACGCTCGAGGGCGCCATCCGCCGGGCCATCCAGACCTTGTGGATGTACCAGAGCGGCAGCTTGATGTCGCTCGCCCGGCAGGGCGGCCGTGCCGTGTGGCGCTACCAGCCGGCGGGCCTGGCCGGCAACGAAGTGGCCCAGCACGCCGACCACGTGCTGCCGACCATGCTGACACTGGCACGGCTCTATCTCGGTCCTGCCTGGACGCCCGAATTCTATGAGCTCAACTACCCGCGCGACCCCGATGCCGGCGTCGTCGAGTCCTGGCTCGACCGCGACGTCGTGTTCGGCGCGCCGGGCGTCGGCCTGGCCATCGGCGCGGGCGAGCTCGAGGTGAGGCGACCGCAAGCTGCCGGCAGCGAGCCGGTGCCGACCAGGCGGGAGGTCGCAGCAGCGCTGGCGCCCAGCCGGCGCGACGACCAGCTCGGCCCCGTCCGGGACGTGATCGCGCTCCGGCTGCTCGACGGCCAGACGGACCTCGACGGCGCCGCCCTGCTGCTCGGCCGCGGGCCGCGCTCGCTGCAGGGCGATCTCAGCCGCGCCGGCACGCGCTACAGCACCCTGCTCGAGCAGGCCCGCCTCGATCGCGCCGCTTCCCTCCTGCAGGAGAGCGAGGCCTCCGTCACCCAGATCGCCATCGAGCTCGGCTATCACGAGCCGACCAACTTCACCCGCGCCTTCCGCCGCTGGTCCGGCCAGACCCCCAGCGGCTTCCGCTCAGCCGCCGGCCTCCCCAGCTGCGAGCTGGCACACCTCCTGTAGCCGGACAGTCAGCGCCAGCAGCGACCGGTGGCATTCTCGGCCTCCGGGTCGCTCACGCTCGAGATGCCGGGCCCGGCTAAGGGGCGTTGCAGGCCGCGATCTTGTCGCTGTCCGTGCCCGCATTCATCACGCATTCCTCGAAGCTGCCCAGATTCTCGAGGCGCTCCGTCTCGGCCCGCTGCTCCGCACTGCGCTGCTGGGGCGACGTGCAGGCTGCGATCACGAAAACCAGCAGCACTACCGCAACTCGAACAATGGGGGTCATCTCTCCTCCTGCGACCGCTCACCCACCCGACACCGCCAGCCGGGCAAACCCGGCGCCGACGACGAGGCACCGTAGTCCGCCGCCCGCAGGCTTGGCAAACCCCAGCGGAGCACGGCGCTTCAGTGCCGCGATGCGGAGCGCAGCGGCGCTGACGCTCAGGGGTTGACCGGCCGACGGTCTTCAGCTCAATTTTCGCGTTAGGGGCGGATTGGCCAGTCACCCGTCGAACCTCAAAACGTCGCGCGGCCGTCGACATGCTGGGCACGAGGCAGCCGCGCGTCGCCAATGCCCCGCTTGGCTGACTTTCGCGCAATCAGTCACCGTCTCAATCGGCATCGCATTGGGTGGAAACATGCACCGAGATATGCACAGAACCGACAGCCCGGATTTGCTGGGTTTTCGAGCCTGGTGCATAAATCATGAGATTTGCGCATGCAACGCACGGTTGCTGAACTTATCGATGGCTGGTCATCGAGAGCAATATTCAGGCTTTCCTGTTTCAATCGCTTTTTCGGCATTCAGTGGCGTCAAGGCCTAGACAAATGCGGCAATGTCGGCATTCGTGACTGGGACGTTAGATCATCCGAACGAATTATTCTTCGCAAACTCTTTGATGGCGCTTTTTTGGCGTAATGCAGTTGACGCGATTGTCTATTGTTCACCATTCCAAACACTGGGCGAACTATCAACGCATCCAATCGATTCCAAGAGCTGAACATGTGCATTTGTTTTTTCGTTCTGAGAGTTATTGTTGCGAGAAGATTTTGTTAGAATTCGATATGCTGCTATGCAAAGACTTGATTTGGGTCTAGATCGGTGTTCAGTGTTTTTTTTGTTAGCAGTGGAGTGAGATGTGCAACTCCATTTTATTGCAAATTCTCGTTCGCGATCCAATTCCGTTAATCTAGAAATTTCAAAGTTGATGCTTTGGGAACGGTTGTCAGAAAAAAATGAATTTATCGGATATAAGTACGGAAAATGAAGATTTCGGAGTATGATAAATGTTGCAAGTTTCACATGTAAGTTCGTTGATGTAATGCAATGATCTATTTTTGCGACTTTGAACCGTTTGGTTGATTGGTGTTTCTGATTCGGTTGAAGCTTGCAGAATTGGACGTTTGTTGTTTTGCGTTATTTTTGTGTTAGATCAGCTCATTCGGCGGAATATGTATAGATGATGGGGGCGTGTTGACCCTCGCAACGAGATTTCGACAGTTAGCAGTAGATGGTTTATTTGATACTTGTCGCGGTTTTGAGAAATGATTCCTGGCTATGGCGCGATAAGCTGAGCGATAACGCTCATTATGTAAAACGTACAGAGCTGGAGTTGACCTGACAGTTGCGGCACGGCCGCTCCCGCGAGGGCCGGTGTCCGACGAGTGCCAGATGACATCCGTCTCAGGGTCCTGCGTTCATCCGCGACCGTATCCGGTTCGCTGGCAATGACCTTCAGATAGGCCTTCGCGGCCCGGTCGGGTTCTGTGCGGCCCTGCTCCCAATCTCGGAGTGTGCCAATCGGAACCTGATAGCGGGCGGCGAACTCTTCTTGGCTGAGGCCCAGGGCGCGACGGATGACCTTGGCCCGTGGCGTTTGCTTCATCCTCGCCATAGTCTTCCCGGCCGTCGACGAACACAAGCGGCCGAGCGCCGAAGTCCGCTAACGCCCCAAAGCCTTCCGATACTTCTCCGCGTCCCAGCCCATCAGCGCGGCTTCCTGCTCGGGCGTGAAGCTCAGCAGCTCGGCACCCTCCCGCACGCGGGCCAGGACCAGGGCCAGGCAAAGCGCCAGCTCGTCGGCGGCGGGTGGGGCGTCTTCGGGGAGGTAGGCGCCCTCGCCGGGCACCAGGATGAGCTGCTGGCCGGGCTTGGCGGTCTCGGGCGTGGCGGCGGCAGGTCCCAGAAAAATGACGTGGTCGGGGTAGTAGGAGCCGGCCATCGCCATGGCGCGCAGTCGCGCATCGGTGGCGAGCGTGTGGGCGACGCTGTGGCGGACCGGGCGGAGGCCCTGGCGGGGCGGCGGCTGCGTCACGGTGCCGAGTGCCCGAGCCGGTGCGTCGAGCCGGCGCTCGACCTTCTCGATCAGCGCTGCCGTGGCATCGAGATCGTCGCCGGCCACGACCAGGCCGTGATTGCCCATGACGATGATGTCGATCGGGCCGGCTGTCGATCGCGTCCTTGATGGCGCGGGTGAGCGGCAGGCCGGGGAAGACATAAGGCACAAAAGCCCAGCTCAGGCCGTCGAGCCGGTCCCTGAACCGCGCCTCGGCGTCGGCCCTGATCGCGATGGCGATGGTGCGCACCGAGTGGGTGTGGATGACGAAGCGGTGCGGCAGGAGCGCGTGCAGGCTGGTCTCGATCGAGGGGCGGAGATCGTCCGGGTTGTCGGCGGCGATGACGGCAGCCCGGATATCGGCCTCGTCGCCCTCGTCGATGACATCCACGGCCTTGGCCAGATCGACCGGAACAAACAAAAAACGCTTCTCGGCATCGGCGAGCCAGAAGCCCGAGGCCTTGACCCAGAGCGTGTTGCCGTCCTTGACGGACGTGTTGCCGCCCCCGGCCTGGACCTGCTCCGGGTCGCTGCCGATCTTGGCCGAGTAGCGGGCGAGCTGGTCAAGCATGGGCAAGGCCTCGTTGCGCGAGTAGGGCGGTGCCGAAGGCGGCATCGGTGCTGACGGCAGGCACCAACGGCACGCCCAGATGACGGGCGCGGATGCGGCTCCAGGCGTCGTTCTGCGCCCCGCCGCCGACCGTGCTCACGGATTCCAGCCGGGGCCCGCCGAGCTCTGCCAGCCGCGCATAGCCCATGGCCTCGACCCGGGCGATGCCCTCGAAGAGGGCGTGGAGGAACCGCGCCCGGTCGGCCGGGATGTCGGCGGGCGCGAAGGTCATGGTCGGATCGGCCACCGGAAACCGCTCGCCGGTGGCCGGCAGCGGGTGCCAGCCGAGATCGAGCGGTTGGTCGGGATCGATGTCGGCCGAGAGCGCCTTGATCTCGTCGGCCGCGAAGTAGCGCAGAAGCGCCCCGCCGCCGCTGTTCGAGGCGCCGCCGGCGAGCCAGTTGCCGAGCAGCTTGTGGCTGTAGATACCGTGCGCCGGCGCGAAGATCGGCGTCTCGGAGAGCAGCTTCAAGGTCAGCGTGGTGCCGAGCGCGGTCACCCCCTGCCCCGGCCGATCGGCGCCGGTCGCCAGGAAGGACGCGCAGCCATCGGTGGTCCCGGCGACCACCAGCGCCCCTGCGAGCGGGCCATCGCCGACCCGGCCGAGCGGCGTGCCGGGCTCGACCACCTCGGGCAGCAGCCGGCGCTCGATGCCGAACCGGTCGAGCCAGTCGGGCCAGATCCGCGCGACCGGGTCCCAGCCGAGCTTCAACGCATTGTTGTCGTCGCTCACCCCGAGCCGGCCGGTGAGCCGAAAGGTCAGCCAGTCCGCCTGATGCAGCGCGTGCGCCGCATCCGGGTGGCGGGCCTGCAGCGCCTTGAGCCGCGCCGCCGGCGAGCTCGCCCCATGCGCGGCACTCTCCGGCGGTGCCAGCTCCTTGATCGCAGCGGCGAGCCCGGCCGCACTGGTGTCGTTGTAGAGCGCAGCCGCCCCGAGCGGCCGGCCCGCGGCGTCGGTGAGCAAGAGCGTGCCGGACGTACCGTCGATGGCGACCGCGTCGATCGGCCCGTGGCCGGCCAGCTCGGCCAGAACGGCGTCCATGGCGGCGGCCCAGACGGCCGGATCGGTGGTGCCGGCCGTGAACGGGCGATGCGCCTCGGCGCGAACCGTGCCGCTGCCGTCGACGACCACGCCACGCAGCCCCGACGTCCCACAATCGAGCCCCAGGCAGCGAAGTTCAGGCATCGGCGCTCGCGGCCAGATGCTCAGCGCACCAGGCCTCGAAGGCGGCGCGCTCGGCTGGCGTCAGATGCAGATAATGCTTGGTCCGCCGCTCCAGAATGTCCTCGGCCGTCTCGGCCCATTCGTGACGCCGCAGATAGTCGACCTCGCGCGCATAGAGCAGCCCGCCGAAATGCCGGCCGAGATCAGCCGTGCTGCCAGCATCGCCGAGCAGGGCAGCGGCGCGCGTGCCGTAGAGCCGCGCATAGTGTCGGGCCAGACCATCGGGCAGCCAGGGGTGACCCTGCGCGAGGCCGGCAAGGAACCGGTCGAAATCCGCATCCGGCATGTCGCCGCCGGGCAGTGGTGCCTTGGCCGTCCAGCCCTGGCGCATGGCGGGAAAGAACGGGGCCAGCTTGTCGAGCGCGTGCTCGGCGAGCTTGCGGTAGGTGGTGATCTTGCCGCCGAAGACGGAGAGCATCGGCGCCCGTCCGCCAGCGGGGCTCTCGGGCTCGACGTCGAAGACGTAGTCGCGGGTGACGGCCGAGGGGTTCTCGGCCGCGTCGTCGTAGAGCGGGCGGACACCGGCGAAGGTCGTCTCGACGTCGTCGCGGCCGGGCCCGTGCTCGAAGTAGCGGTTGACGATGGCGAGCAGGTAGTCGATCTCGGCGGGCTCGGCCTTGACCTCGGCCGGGTCGTCCTCGACCGGGATGTCGGTGGTGCCGATCAGCGCCTTGTCGCCCTCGTACGGGTTGACGAAGATCACCCGCTTGTCGGTGTTCTGCAGCAGATAGGCCTGGCTGCCCTCCCAGAACTTGGCCGTGATGATGTGGCTGCCCTTGACGAGGCGGACCTGGCGGCGGCTGTTGATCCCGGCGACCCGGCCGAGCACCGTCTCGACCCAGGGACCGGCGGCATTGACCACGCAGCGCGCGCGGATGGTGCGCCGGCTCCGATCGCGCTGGTTCTCCAGCTCGACCAGCCAGTGCTCGCCCTCCCGCCTGGCCCCGACACAGGCCGTTCGGGTCAGGACCTCGGCCCCCTTCTCGGCGGCATCGAGCGCGTTCAGGATCACCAGCCGCGCATCGTCGACCCAGCAGTCGGAGTATTCGAAGGCGCGCGTGAAGCTGTCCCTGATCGGCGCACCCTCCGGGTCGCGGCGCAGATCGAGCGCGCGGGTCGGCGGCAGGCGCTTGCGGCCGCCCAGATGGTCGTAGAGGAAGAGCCCGAGGCGGATGAACCAGGCCGGGCGTTGCTCGGGGCTGTGCGGCAGCACGAAGCGCATCGGCCAGATGATGTGCGGGGCGGCCTCGAGCAGCACCTCGCGCTCGATCAACGCCTCGCGGACCAGCCGGAACTCGTAGTATTCGAGGTAGCGGAGCCCGCCATGGACCAGCTTGCCGGAGCGCGAGGAGGTGCCCCAGGCGAGGTCCTGCATCTCGCACAAGGTGACGCTGAGGCCCCTGCCCGCCGCGTCCCGGGCGATGCCGGCGCCGTTCACGCCGCCGCCGATCACCAGAAGATCGATGACGGGCTCGGTCATCGAGCACCTGCCTTGGTCAACACGGACTCCAGGTCAACACGGGTTGAGGAACGGCTCGCCCGCCTGCCAGCGGCGGATCTCCTCGGCGACCATCGTGGCCGCGATGCGCACCGTGGTGGTCGAGGCCCCGGCGATATGCGGCGTCAGCGTCACCCGCGGATGGCGGAGGATCGGCGCATCGGCCGGCGGCGGCTCCTGCCAGAACGTCTCCAGCATGGCGCCGCGCAGATGGCCCGATTCGAGCGCTGCATAGAGATCGTCGTAGTTCACCATGGGCCCGCGGGCGGTGTTGATGAACCAGCTGCCGCGCTTCATGGCCGCGAACTGCGGGGCGGCGAGAAAGCCCCGCGTCTCGTCCGTGACCCGCGCATGCAGGCTGACCACGTCGGATTGCGCCAGGAGGTCGGGCAGATCGGTCATGACAACGCCGTCCGCCACATCCTCCGGCGCCAGCGTCTTGTAGGGGTCGGCCACCAGGATCCGGCAGCCGAAGGGCTTCAGCAGCTTGACCACCCGTGTGCCGATCTGGCCGTAGCCGATCAGCCCGACGGTCAGCTCGGAGAGCTCCGGGCCGGTGATGTCGGCGCGGTAGAGATCGCCCCGCCAGTCACCCTGCCGCAGCGCCTCGTGGCCGGCGCGCATCATCCGGGTTTCCATGAGGATGGCGGCGATGGTGAACTCGGCGACGGCCGACGCATTGCGGCCGGGCGCGTTGACGACGGCCACGCCCTTGGCCCGACACGCGTCGCGGTCGATATTGACCGGCCCGCCGCGGCTGACGCCGATCAGCTCCAGCTTCGGGCAGCGCTCGAGGATCGAGGCCGAGACCGGCGCCAGATGCGTGATCAGCACACGCGCATCGCCGATCATCTCGGCAATTTGCTCGGGCTCGCCCATGAACTCCTTCAGGCCCGCGAGCTCGCCCGCCTCGCAGGCGTTGACGAAGGGCTCGTCCGGCCAGGCCAGCTCGTGCAGCCGGCAGTCGAACGCGCCTGCGGGCAGCGCTGCCTCGAAGACCTTTGGCGACATGAAGCGGTCGCCGATGATGCAGGTCTTGATCATGCGCGGCGCAGCTCGGCCAAGGCCCGCCAATTGGCCGGCATGGCCTCGCGGGTCGCCACGTAGATCGGGTAGAGCCGGTCGTAGAGCGCCGTCAGCTCCGGGTCGGGCGCCACCGTGTCGCCCAGCGTCGGCTCGACCCAGGCTTCGGCGCAGGCCGCGAGATCGGGATAGATGCCGATGGCGACCGCGGCCATCATCGCCGCCCCCGCGGCACCCGCCTCCTCGCGGCTGCTCTCGCGCACCGGCGCGCCCAAGGCGCTCGCCATGATCCGCTTGAAGGACCTGGAGCGGGCGGCCCCGCCGGCGATGCGGATCTCTTCTGGCACGTGGCCCATGGCGCCGTAGCAATCGCGGGCCGCCAGCGCCAGGCCCTCATAGACCGCGCGCACCAGATCGAGCAGCTGCGTGCGGGTCGACAGCCCGGTCAGCATCGCCCGCGCATCGCTGGCGACGAACGGGCCGCGCTCGCCGGCCTCGTGAATGTAGGGATGGTAGAGCGCCGCACCGGGCCGGCCCTCCATCACCCTTCCATCGAGCATCTTGAGCGCATCGCCGCGGCTGACGGCGTCGCCGAACAGGCCGGCCGCCTCGCGGACGATATCGGTGATCCAGTCGATGTTGAGCGTGGCCGCCATGTTGGACTGCATCTGGACGACCGAGCCCGGCACCGGAAAGGGCATGGTGTAGCCGGTGGGCTTGGGCGCCAGCCTGACAGCACCTGCATCGGCGACGAAGCGCATATGCATGCCGGTGGAGCCGACGATCGAGCAGCCGACCCTCCGGTTGGGATCGTAGATGCCGCCGCCCAAGGCGGTGCAGAGGACGTCCAGAAAGCCCAGGCACACCGGCGTGCCGGCGGGCAGCCCGGTCGCCGCAGCAGCGGTCTCGCTCAAGGGATGGGTGGTCTTGGAGCCGTCGAGCATCGGCGGCAGCAAGCGGCGATAGGCGCTGAGGCCGAGTGCGTCGAGCACCGGCTCGGCATACTCGCGCTTGCGGAAATCGCCGAACGTATAAGTGCCTTCCGAGATGTCGGTGGCGCGGATGCCGGTGAGCTGGAGGTAGAGCCAGTCCTTGCAATGGAAGGCCGTCGTCGCCGTGGCCAGCGCTTCCGGGTCATGGCGCTCCATCCAGCGCAGATGCACGCTCTGCTGGCACGCGTTCAGGCCACACCCGGTATGCGGAAAGAGCGCACAGGCGACGCCAGCTTCCTCCAGCTCGTCGACCAGGCTCGCAGCCCGGCTGTCGAGCCAGAGCCAGCCGGGCCTGACCTGCCGGCCGGCCTCGTCGATCAGCCAGGTGCCGTCGCCCTGTCCGGTGACCGCCAACGCCCGGGTCCGCGCCGCCAGATCGGGCACCAGCTCGGCCAAGTTGCGCAGCACGGCGGCGGCGTCGTCCCAGGTCCGCGCCATGTCCTGCTCGACCGCCCCGTCCGGGCGCTCCTCGTAGCTGTTCGGGAGCGACGCGATCGCCAGTTGCTGGCCCTCGAGATCAAAGGCCACGGCCTTGATCACCGACGTGCCGGCATCGATCCCGAGGATGAGGTCACGCCTGTCAGCCATCACGCCTGCTCCTTGGAGCCATGCCCGTCATCGCTGCAACGCCGAGCCGTGAAAGAGCGCCTGCTCGGATTCGGCATCGAAGAGGTGGATGGCGCTGAGCGGCACGTGCACCGTGATCGCCTCGCCGAGTGCTGCCTGGACCTCGCGGTTGACCACGAGGACGAAGCCGATGCTGCCGACCTCGATGCCGATATGGGTCTGATCACCGAGCCAGGCGTGGCTGGCAACCGTGCCGGTGATGGCACCCGGACCGTCGCCCAGCCGCAGCCGATGCGGGCGGATGCCGAGATGCAGCTTCTGCCCATCACCCAGGCTCTCGATCGCCTCGTCGAACCGCAGCGTGAAGGCCGGCTTGTCGCCATTCTCCAGGATGACGAGCCCGAGCCCGCCGCCGCTGCGGTCGACCCTGGCCTGGAACAGGTTCATCGGCGGCTCGCCGATGAAGGAGGCGACGAACAGGTTGGCCGGCCGCTCCTTGAGCTCGTCGGGCGAGGCGAACTGCTGCAGCACGCCCTGCTCCATGACCGCAATGCGGTCGGCCAAGGCAATGGCCTCGGTCTGGTCATGGGTGACGAAGATCGTCGTCATCTTGCGGCTGATCAGCCAGTCCTTGAGCCGGGCGCGCAGCACCGCGCGGAGCTGCGGCTCGAGCTGCGACATCGGCTCGTCCAGCAGGAAGACGTCGGCCTTCCTGATCAGCGCACGGGCGAGGCTGGTGCGCTGCTGCTGGCCGGCCGAGATGGTCGGCGGGTAGCGCTCGAGCGCGCTTTCGATCTCGAGCAGGCGTGCCACCTCGTCGACCTTCCGGGTCACCTCGGCCGTGGGCTGGCGATCGCGCAGCAGCGCAAAGCCGATATTGTCCCGAACCCGCAGCGGCGGGTAGAGCGCATAGCCCTCGAATGCCATGGCGATGTTGCGCTCGGCCGGCAGCAGCGTGTTGATCACCCGCTGGCCCACCTTGATGTCGCCGGAGGTGACGTCCTCGAAGCCCGCGATCATCCTGAGCGTCGTGGTCTTGCCGCAGCCGGACGAGCCCAAGAGCCCCACGATCTGGCCGTCATCGATCGCCATGTCGACTTCATCCACCGCGACCACCGGCTTGGCCCGTCGAGGCTTGTA
The DNA here is from genome assembly GCA_942491185.1 of uncultured Alphaproteobacteria bacterium. Classification (GTDB taxonomy): domain Bacteria; phylum Pseudomonadota; class Alphaproteobacteria; order Geminicoccales; family Geminicoccaceae; genus SLRI01. Next base: position 53,654 of record CALOAB010000008.1, read on the forward strand.
GACCTTCGTTACCGTATCAAGCGTGAGTGTCGCCATCCCGTCTCAGCCCGTCTGCGGGCGCAACCGCGCACCCGCCTGGTCGAAGAACAACAGATCACTGGCCGTGACCCTGGCACTGGCCCGCCCGTGGCCGCGCGGCAACCGCGACGCCTCCTCCTCCGAGCAGGTGGCGAGCAGCTCCCGCCCATCGCCTGTCCTGAGCAGCATCACGGCCCGAACGTTGAGCGGCGTCACCGCATCGAGCTCGACGTCGAACGCCTGTCTCGTGTCGTCACCGCGAGCAGCCGCCGCAGCGGCGGCCTCCTCGGCCATCACCACCTCGATGCTCTCGGGCCGGATCGCCACCTGGCAAGGCCCGGCCGGCAGCTGGCCGTTTATGCGAAACCGCCGGCCCATCACCGTCACGGCACCACCCTCGACCACACCCGGCAGGACATTGACGCTCGGATCACCGAACAGGCGTGCCACCTGGAGGTCGTCCGGGTCCTTGTAGATGACGGCCGGCTTGTCGATCTGCTTGATCCCGCGATCCATCAAGACGGCGACCCGATCGCCCAAGGCCATCGCCTCCTTGTAGTCCTGGGTGACGTAGATCACCGTGGTCTCGAAGGCCTTCAGCACCCGTGGCAGCTCGATGCGCATCTCGTAGCGCAGCTTGGCGTCGACATTGCGCAACGGGTCGTCGAGCAGCAGCACCGATGGATTGGCGGCGAGCGCCCGGCAGAGCGAGGTGCGCTGCTTTTGCCCGTTGGAGAGCGCCTTCGGCTGGTGGTGCAGCACATGATCGATCTTCAACAGCCGCGCCACCTCGTGCACCCGGCCATCGATGTCGCCCGTCGACATGCCGCGCGCCTTCAACGGGCTGGCGATGTTGTCGAAGGCCGAGAGATGCGGGTAGAGGGCGAAATTCTGAAACGCCATGCCGATGCCGCGATGCTCGGGCTCGAGATAGGTGACGTCGCGATTGCCGATGCTGACCCGGCCGGCGTCCGGCTCGTTGATGCCGGCGATCAGGCGCAGCAGCACCGTCTTGCCGCAGCCGGATGGGCCGAAGACGACGACGGTCTCGCCGCGCTCCACCTCGAGCGACAGCCGCTCGAGGACGACGTCGCTCTTGAACCGCTTGCTGACCGAGGCGAGCGAGAGAAAGGTCATGGCCTGCCCCTCATCCCTTGACCGCCCCGAGCGAGAGCCCCTCGACCAGATAGCGCTGGGCATAAAGCGCAAGCGCCAGGGTAGGCGTCACCGAAAGGACGATGGAGGCTGCGATCTGCCCGTACTGGATGCCGGATGCCGTGACGAAGGCAAGGGCACCAACCGTCACCGGCTGCTTGTCGGCCGAGGCCAGAATCAGCGCGAAGACGAAATTGTTCCAGGCGAAGATGAAGGAGAGCAGCGTCGCCGCGGCGATCCCGGGCTTGGCCAGCGGAATGGCGATCTGCGTGAAGGTCTTGAACCAGCCATTGCCGTCGATCCTATACGCGTGCTCGATGTCCTCGCTGATATCCTCGAAATAGCCGCGCACGATCCACAAGATCAGCGGCAGGGTGATCAGCTGGTAGACCCAGATCAGCCCGATATAGGTGTCGATCAGCCCCATCTGCTGGAAGTAGAGGGCGAGCGGCAACAGCACGAGCAGCGGCGGCGCGAAGCGGAACGAGAGCAGCGTGAAGGCGATGTCCTCGCCCAGGCGGAACTTGAAGCGGGCGAAGGCATAGGCCGCGGGGATGCCGAGCAGCAGCGACAAGGCCACCGACGACGTGGCGAGGATCACGCTGTTCATGAGGTTGCTCATGAACTTGATCTCGAGCACGCCCGCGGTGCTCACCAACCGGCCGGAGATCAGCGCCTGGTAGTTCTCGAGCGTCGGCTCGAAGAAGATGGACGGTGGAATGCGCAAGACGTCCTGATTGGTCTGGAAGGACATCAAGAACACCCAGAAGATCGGGAACAGGAAGAACAGCCCGACCAGCGTCAACAGCACCGTGCGGACGATCCGCCCCAAGGTCGTCTGGCGGTCCATCAGGCAACCCCCCGGGCGCGCTCACGCAGCCGCAGCCACTGCTTGATGAAGATGTTCGAGAGCAGGAAGGTGATGGCCCAGAGCACCATGAGGATGGCCGCCGAGCGGCCGACATTGGTGTACTGGTAGCGCTCGAGATAGGCGCTCACCTGGAACACCATGAGCGAATTGCCCGGCCCGCCTTGCGTCATCGCATAGATGATGTCGAACTGCTGGATGCTCTCGAGCATCCGGAAGAGGGCGGCGGTGATGATGTAGGGTGTGAGCATCGGCAGCGTGATGCGAAAGAAGACGAAGCTCTGCGGCACGCCATCGAGCTCGGCCGCCTCGAAGGGCTGGCGCGGCAGGGCCCGCAGGCCCGCCAGCAGCAGCACCATCATGAAGGGCGTGTAGACCCAGATATCGATCAGCACGACGGTGAAGAGCGCCGAGGACGACGCGCTCGCCCACTTGAAGTCCGGAAAGCCCAAGAGCGCCACGAAGTAGCTGAGGATGCCAAAGCCCGGATTGGTCATCAGCTTCCACATCAAGGCGGCAATCGCAGGCGCGATCATCAACGGCAGCAGGAGCAGGATGCTCATGATGTTGTTGAAGACCGTCCGCCGCTGCAGCAGCATGGCGATGGCGAGACCCAGCACCAGCTCGAAGCCCACCGTGTAGAGGGTGTAGAGCAGCGAGACCTTGATCGTGTTCCAAAAGCCCGGATCGGTGAAGAGCAGCGTGTAGTTGTCGAACCAGATGAACCCGCGGGTCATCGGGAAGGCTAGATTGTAGCGCTGCAGCGAGTAATAGACCGCGGTGCCGAAGGGAATGAGGATGCCGATGCAGACCAGCAGTGCCGGCAGGCTCAACAGATAGGGCAAGGCCCGCCGCTTGAACGAGGGGCGCGAGCTGTCGCGCGCCGCCGCCTTGAGCGTCGCATCGATCGCCTGGGCGGCATCGCTGGTTGTTGGTGGCACGATCGCTCGCTTTCGCCTCAGGGTGGGGACCGGCCGAAGCCGGCCCCCATACCGTCACATCAAGAGATCAGCGCTCAAATACCGGCCTGGCGCAGCTGCCGGTTGACGCTCTCGGCCAGCTGGTCGAGCCCCTCGTCGACCGGCACCTCGTTGCCGACCATCTGCTGCATCATCGACGCCCACTCGGTCGTCAGGTTGAAGAACAGCGGCTGCGGCGTGAAGTAGATCTTCGAGCCGGGCGCGGACTCCTGGTACTGCTCGAGATAGCCCGGATAGCTGTTGGCGATCCGATCCTGGAAGGCCTCGTCGTCCCAGACCGACTGGCGGACCGGGTTGACGAAGTCCATGTCGCGCGCGCCGAAGAGCGCGTGATCGGTGCCCGATGCCCACTGCATGAAGAGCCAGGCGGCTTCCTTCTGGCTCGAGAACTCGCTCATGCCCAAAGACCAGATCCAGACATTGGGCGTCGGTGCGGCAGCGTCGGGGTTCGGCGCGAAGGCATGGTAGGCGAGATTGCCCGCCTCGGCGTTCTCGCCGCCATTCATGAAGTAGCCCAGGATGTCGGCGTCGTAGATCATGCCCGAGGCGCCAGCACCGAGGTCGGTGCCGACCTGGTACCAGGTGTAGGTCGCCCAGTCGCGCGGCCCGCTGTCCTGGATCATCTTCACCCAGTCGGCGTGGAACGCCTTCGAGCCCGGCGTCGCCATGGCGGCCATCAGCTGGTCGTTCTCCATGGTGAAGTCGGTCTCGCCGAAATTGGCGTAGCCCGAGAGGAAGCCCGGATGGATGGTCGCCCAGGAGCGCGAGCCGCGCACGCCGATGCCGTACATGCCGTCGATGTCAGTGGAGATCTTGGCCGCCAGTCTCCATCAGCTCGGCCATGTTGTTGGGCGGGGTCAGGCCGTGCTCGTCGAAGACGCGCTTGTTGTAGGCGATCGAGTTGAGCTCGAAGCCCCATGGGATCGCCCACTGCTTGGCACCCTCGCCGCCGAGTGCGGCACCCGGCACGCCAGACCAGGCGGTCGAGGCCCGCAGGTTCGGCAGGATGTCGTCCCAGTTGTAGTTGGGATTGGTCATGGCCGGGTCGCTGATGAACTCGTTCAGATCGACCAGCCAGCCGGCCGGGCCGTACTGCCAGGTCTGGTACGCGCCGGTCATGAAGGCGTCGTAATTGCCGCCACCGGACGACAGCTCGGCGGTCACCTTGTCGAAATAGACGTCCTCGGGGAACACGTCATAGGTGACCTCGATGCCCGTCATCTCCTTGAAGGTCTCGAGATTGGCGATCATCGCATCGGCGTAAGGATGCTTGTTCAAGAGCAGCTTGACGGTCGTGCCGCTGTGCTTTTGCCAATCGAAATCCTGGGCCAAGGCCGTGCTCTGCGCCTGGTTGAGGAAGTAGGTGGCGGCACCGGCGCCGATGCCGAGCTGGCCGGCGCGGCGCATGAAGTCGCGGCGGCCGAGCTGGCGGCGGACGACCGCATTGGCGAGGTCTTTAATTCGCGAGGTCATCGTCGTTACCCTCCCTGGGTGTGTTGCGCGGCTTCGTGACCGCGCTTCATGGACTGGTTGCAAGCGGCTCGACCGATGGTCGGGCGGAGCCTGCGGATGGGCCCAGCTGTCGCTGGACCAGACGGCGGGCGGTCGCTTCGTCGGTGATCAGGCCGGTGAGCAGACCACTCGCCAAGACGGCGCCGATCGCCCGTGCCTTGCCGCGGCCGCCGGCGATGCCGACTATCTCTTTGCCACGCAATTCGTCGGGCGCAAGGCCGAGCGCACGTTGGTTGACGTCGACCGCGACGGAGCGGCCGTCGGCGGCGAAGAAATGGCCGAGCACCTCGCCCACGGCACCCTCCTTGGCGAGCGCCTCGAATTCGCTTGCCGTAATCATCCCGCTGGCGAGCAGATGAGCCTCGGCGCTCAGCTCGCCGATGCCGACAACGACCAGATCGGCGTGGTGCGCGAGTGCGACGACGTCCTTGACGCTGCGCTGTGCTGCCAGGACCGCCTTGTCCTCGATGCTGTCGGCGAAGAAGGGAACCGGCAAGAAGTAGCTGTCGCCGCCGACCCTGCCCGCCAATCGATGGATGACGTCGAAGGGGTTGGCAGCGGCATTGCGGTTCAGGCTGCCCAGGAGCGACACGAACTTCAGATCGGCACGCGGCACGCGCGGCAGCCGGTCGACGACCGCAGCCAGGGTGCGGCCGTGGCCGAAGCCGATCACCCGCACATTCGGTCGCTCGAGCGCGCCGAGCAGGAACCGCGCGCCAGCCGCCGACAAGGCGGTGAGCGGCAAGTCGACCTCGCCCAGATCGGGTGCGACGCTGCAGAAATCGAGCCCGAACGCCTCGGCGATCTGATCCTCGAGCGCCACGCAATCGGCCGCCGTGCCCTCGACGAAGACCCGCACCAGGCCCTTGCGGTGGGCGAGCGCAATCAACCGGTTGACCTTGACGCGCGAGACGCCCAGCCGACCGGCAATGTCCTCTTGCGTGTAACCGCCGATATAAGAGAGCCAGGCGGCACGCGAGGCCAGCCCGAGCTCGCTTTGCGAACGGTCACCTTGCGCGTTGATTGCGTCCCCGATCATGAACTTTTTTGCACATACTGAACTTTCTTACGATAAATTGCCCAGCTATGCGGTGGCTTGTCAAGAGAGAGAGACAAGGTGCCTGAGACCAGGAAGCGATAAGGGAGAGCGGGCAATGACGAAGCGGTTCTGGCTCGGCACCGGCTGGAAGATGAACAAGACGAGGGCGGAGGCGCGCGCCTATGTCGAGGCCTTGCGGGCGGCACCGGACCTGGCCGATCTGCCGCTGCAGCTCTTCGTCCTGCCACCCTTCACCGCCCTTGCCGAGGTCGCCCGAGACCTGGCTGATGCGCCTGTCCTGGTCGGCGCGCAAAACTGCCACTGGGCCGCATCCGGTCCTTGGACCGGCGAGATCTCCGCCGGCCAGATCGCCGAGTGCGGGGCGTCGCTGGTCGAGCTCGGCCACAGCGAGCGCCGCGCCCATTTCAACGAGACCGACACGGCCATCAATCGCAAGGTCAAGGCCGTGCTCGCCGCCGGTCTCCGCCCGCTGGTCTGCATCGGCGAGACCGCCGAGGAGCGGGCGCTGGACGCCGCCGCGGTCACCGTGGCCCGACAGGCGCGAATGGCGCTCTCGGGCATCAGCGCCGCGGATCTCGATTCCGTCCTTTTGGCCTACGAGCCCGTCTGGGCCATCGGCGAAGGCGGCAGCCCCGCCTCGCCCGACGACGCCAACGCCATCCACGGTGCCGTCAAGAACGCGATCGAGGACCTCTTCGGCCGATCCGTGCCGGTGCTCTACGGCGGCAGCGTCAACCCAGGGAATGCCGAGGCGCTCGCCGCCATGCCCGAGATCGACGGCCTCTTCGTCGGCCGCGCCGCCTGGCAGCCAGAGGGCCTCCTCGGCCTGGCAAGGCAGGTTCAGCGGGTCTTGGCGGCACCGCACTGATCGCCCTGGCAACAAGCGGACGAGCGCCATGATGCTTTGTTTGTCGGCCTCCACATGCTAATTTCCCCCGCATGAGAAAGGTCAGTGCACCACCCGAATCGCTCGACGAGCACTTGCGGCAGGATGGCCCCGCGGGGCCGGACTACGTCGCATGGAAGGACGCAAAGATCCGGCGTGCGCTGGCCGCAGCCGAAAAGCACCCCGAGAAACGTACGACGCAGCAGGCGATGTGGAAAAAGTTCGGCCTTGAACGTTAGCTTCACGTCGGAAGCCGAAGCCGATCTCGACGCGATTTACGACTTCATCGCACAACACGACGATCACGCCGCAGCAAGCGTCGTCGCCCGCATATTGCAGGCCATCGCCTTTCTGGAAGACTTTCCGCTGCTCGGTCGACCGGGCCGCATCCGCGACACACGAGAGCTATCGATCGTTGGCCTTGCCTACGTCGCCGTCTACCGCATCGTCGATCCCACGCAGATCGACGTCATCGCCGTGATCCACACACGCCAGCAGTTTCCGTAGCGCCACGCGCTCAGGCGGACTCGCCTCAATCCAGGCTCACATGCCCGCGCCAGAAGTCGACCGATTCCTTGAGCGCCGCCACGACGTGGCTGTCGGTGGGCTCGCGCTCGCGGAAGGTGAACTCGAAGACCAGCTCGTTGTCCGAGCCACCGCCGGCCTCGAGGGCTGCGATCAGCTTTTCCGGCTGCACCCGGCCCTTGGCGTTGTACTCGGCGGTGAAGGGCCGATGCCCGCCCTTGTCCATGGAGCTCTGCTTGATGTGGACGACCGGGCTGACCCGCGCGAAAGCCTCGGCCCAGGCGTAAGGGTCGGTGTCGGCCGGGTTGGTCGAGGTCACGTCGCCATGGTCGATGTCGACATTGATCAAGATCGGCAAGGGCGAGCCCTCGTTGAGCGCCTCGTGGTCGCGCCAGCAGGCCTCGATGGTCTGGCCGAACTCGCGGGTCACCGACATCGGCTCCCACATCAGGCAGTCGAGCCCCCGCGCCTTGGCGTGGTCTGCCAGCGCGTGCCAATGGTCGCGCGCCTCCTTGAAGCGATCGGCCCGGCGGGCGGGATCCTGGTCGTCCAGGTAGGTGAGAATGCCGATCTGGCTGCCGGTGGCCTTGGCCCCGAGATCGGCCGTGATGTCGATCAGCCGCTCGAGCCAGGCGCGCCAATGCGCCCGCACGTCCGGGTCGGGATGGCAGAGGCTGTTGAGCCGCGTGTAGTTGCCGGTGAAGGTCGTGGTGACCCTGGCACCATGCCGCGCGCAGGCCGCGTTCCAGCGCTTGACGTGATCGGCGATCACCGGCGCCGGCCAGTCCGGGCTCAAGATCTCGGGCGTCAGCTGGATACGCCTGAGGCCGATCTCCTCCACCACGACCGGGACCAGCGCCTCCGGCTCGACGATGCGGTTGACGAAGGCGTTGGTGTTGACGCCGAGGCTGAAGGTCATGGCGCGGATTCCCGGTTGCCGACACTGGACGAAAGCCACGGCTAGCCGATCCGCCGAGCCCGGTCGATGCGCTTGGCCACGGCAGCTCGCCTCGAAACGAGCTCGTGACTCTCCGCCTGGCGCTGGCAAAGCTCAGTGGCTATCGAGGACTGACCGGCCGGGTCACCTGCGAGAATGGCAGCCGCATGCCGCGGAAATCGGTGACCATCGTCGAGGTCCGGTATAGTGATCCACGGCGCTGCGCCAAGAACCCAGCAACCCCGGAGACCCTCGATGGCCGTCACCACAGGCATGGTCGGCAGTGGCTTCTACGACGAGAACTCCGGCCCGCAATGGGCGGCGACCGAAGCCGTCCTGCCCTGGCTCACCGAGGCGGCGGGTGCACTACCGCTGGACGACACCCTTCCAGCGCTCACCATCGCCGATTTCGGCTGCTCGGAGGGCCGCAACTCGGTCGAGGTGATGCGCCGTCTGATTCCGGCCATCCGCGCCCGCAGCGACCGGCCGATCGCGACCATCCACAGCGACCTGCCGACCAACGACTTCAGCGGCCTCTTCGTTCGCTTGCGGGGCGCCGACGGCCCGGCGCTCGGGCCCGACGTCTACTCGGCCGCGGTCGGCGGCTCGATGTTCGACCAGCTGCTGCCGGCCCGCTCCACGCATCTGGCCACCACCTTCAACGCCATCGGCTTTCTCACCCGCCGGCCGCTCGACCGCCTGCCCGGCTACATCCTGCCCAACGGCCCGAGCGCGCTGCGCGGTGTCGGCCATGTCGATGCGGCCGAGCGCGCGGTCTTTGCTGCCCAAGCGAATGCCGATCTCGAGCGCTTCCTGCGCATGCGCGCGGCCGAGCTGGTGCCCGGCGGCAAGGTGCTGGTCGAGGTGTTCGGCGAGAGCGAGGCCGGCCGCACCTGCGACGGCATCTACGACGTCTTGAACGACGCCGTGCTCGAGGTGCTCGATGCCGGCCTGATCGACAGCACCGCTTACGAAACCTACTACCAGCCGGTCTATTTCCGCACGCTCGACGAGCTGGTGGCACCGGTGGCAGGCGACTCGGCCCCGCTCGCCGGGCTCTTCAGCCTCGATCACGCCCGCGCCTACGAGGTCGCCGTTCCCTTCGTCGAGACCTTCGCCAAGACCGGCGACGTCGCGGCCTATGCCCGAGCCTACACCGACTTCTTCCGCGCCTTCACCGAGCCGGTCCTCAAAGCCGCGTTCGTCGCCCGCGACCCACAAGCCCTGGCAAACGAGGTCTTCGCCCGCGCCGAACGACTCGTCCGCGACCATCCGGAGCGCTACGCCTTCAACTATGTGAGCGTCGCGGCCCTGCTCACCCGAATAGCCGACAGCGCCGGCTAGCCCAGACGACAGGGCTCGCCCGTGCCGGTCCTCCTGGTCTCGATGGACATCCGCCGCTACACGCGCAATCTGATCGAGGGCGAGCTCTACGACCTGCCGGTGCTCTCCTACCAGGAGCTGACCCCCGAGATCACCATCCAACCCCTCGGCCGCATCGACCTCTGAGCGCCGAAGCGGCAGCCTTTTCGATGCGCATCGCTGATCGACACATGCAGCCGCCCTCACTCGATTGCTGTGACCTTTCTCACGACAGCTTTGTTCCCCAACGCGCGCAGAGTTTCGTCGTCCGATGGGGTTCTCGAGTCGTCCAGATAGACGTGAATGAGATCGGTCAGCTGAAGCAGCGGCGACAGGTCGCTCACCGAGGTGCCGTTTAGGTAGAGGAACCGCAGAGCGGTGGGAGGGATTGAGAGCAGGTCTCATTTTGCCCAAGAGGCCGTTGCGGCGTTACCCGACGCCGTCGCCCGTCTCTGCTTCGCCACGTCGCCGCGCCGAGCGGACCAGCGCGTAGTCGTTGTCGCGCAACCCGTCGATCAGCTCGGCGATGACGGAGTCGGCAAGGCCGGCCGCACGCAGCATCTCCTGGCCCAGCTGGATATTGCCTTCGACGCTGGTGCAGACGACCTCGGCCGCACCGATCGCGCGCAAGCGATCCTGGGTCGGCAGATCGGGTGCGGCGATCTGGATCGGCAATTGCGGATAGAAGCCGTGCAACGCCTCGACGAGGCGGGTCGCGGCGTCCGTGTCCTCCAGCGTGATGACGACCGAGCGCGCCTTGGCGAACGCCGCGGCACCCTGCATCGTCGGGTCGGTGACGTCGCCATAGTGGACGTTGTAACCTTCCTGCTTGCCATCATAGATCCGCGCGAGATCGAGGTCGAAGGCGATGTAGGGCGTGTCGGTCTTCTCCAGCATCAGGCTCATCAGCCGACCGCCGCGGCCATAGCCCGCGACCACGACATGATTGTCCAGCTCCTGGCTCAGCTCCTTGAGCTGCGCCGGCGCTTGCGCCTTGCCGCTGAGGCGGTCGGCCAGGCGATAGCCAATGGCAACGGCGAATGGCGTCAACGCCATGGAGATCGAGACGACGGCAACGGCGATCGCGAAGCCATGCGCGCCCAGCAGGCCACCGTCCTTCGCCGCGGCGAACAACACGAAGCCGAACTCGCTGCACGGTGCCAGCACGAAGGCAGCACGAATGGCATCGGGCGTCGCCAGGCCGAACAGCCGTGCCAGCACGGCGATCGCCACGATCTTGACGGCGATCACGGCGAGCACGAAGCCGAGCACCAGCAGCAACTGCTCGGCCACCAGACGGATGTCGATGGACATGCCGACGGCGACGAAGAAGAGCGCCAGGAAGAGGCCCTTGAGCGGCAGGATGTTGGCCTCGACCTGGAAGCGGAACTCGGATTTGCTCAGCATGATGCCGAGGACGAAGCTGCCCATCGCCATCGACAGGCCGCCTAGATCCATGACCAGAGCCGCGACCAGAACGCCGACCAGCACGACGACGGCGAACATCGCTGTCGAGCCTTGCCGCGCGGTCCAGGCCAGGAGGTAGGGCAGCGCGTATCGCCCGGTCAGCAGGACGCCGCCGATCGCAGCGACCGCAAGACCCGTCTGCTCCCACCAGGGATAGGCACTGTCGACCGGCGCCGTGGTGATCGCCAGGAACGGCACCAGGACGAGCAGGAGGACGGACGCCAGGTCCTGCAGCACCAAGACGCCGAAGCTCGCCTTGCCATAGTCGGTCGCGGTATCGCCTTTCTCGCCCAGCACCTGCATGGTGATCGCGGTCGACGACAGGCCGAGGCCGATGCCGACGAGGATCGCGCCATTGACCGAGAGCGTCGTCGTCGCCGCGAGCGCTGCTGCGATCAAGAGGCCGGTGATCGAGACCTGCAGCGGTCCGAGCCCGAAGAGGTAGCGCCGCATGGCCCAGAGCCTGACCGGCTGCATCTCCAGGCCGATCGTGAACATCAAGAGGACGACGCCGAGCTCGCCGATGCCCAAGAGGCCGTCGACCTGGGTGGTCAGCACCGGCCCGGGCGAGTGCGGGCCGAGTGCTATGCCCGCGGCCAGAAAGCCGAAGATCGAGCCCAGCTTGAGCGCATTGGCGGCCGTCACGAAGACGGCGCTCACCGCGAAGAACAAGATCGCCGCAAGCATCAGTTGGTCGGTTTGCACGCCCTCGCCCCCACTCTTTCCGCTGGCCGGGATCGCCGGAAGCCCGGCGAGCCTGGAGCACCGCTACCCGGCTGACCGGGAGCTGTCGACACCAGCTGCACGACATCGCCGTGGCGCCAGCGGCTCCGCCGCGCGCCCTGGTCGATCTCCAGCAGGTCTTGCCGCATGGCCGATCGGCGGCGATGGTGCGGCAGCAGCATTGCAGCGTGAGACGGATCGAGCGGATGAGCGGGAGCCCCACCAGGAGCCGGAAACGGTCGTTGGCGACACTCGGGCCGGCTGAGGGCATGGTGCCGAGGCCAGCACTGGTGATCTTCGATTGCGACGGCGTGCTCGTCGACAGCGAGCCGATCTCGATGCGCGTCATGCTCGAGACGCTGGCCGCCGCCGGCCTGCAGCTCGACGCCGAGACGGCTTATGCGCGGTTCCTCGGGACCAGCATGAAGAGCATCTGCGCCAAGCTCGATCGCGAGGACGGCGTCAGGCTGGACGAAGCAGCACTCGATCTGCTGCGCCATCGCCTGAATGCCGCGTTTCGCGCCGAGCTCCAGCCGATCCAAGGCGTCGCCGAGACGCTCGGCCGGTTGACCGTGCCCTTCTGCGTCGCTTCCTCCAGCCAGCCAGAGCGCATCGAGCTGAGCCTCGGCGTCACCGGGCTCCACCACCATTTCGCGGGCAAGCTCTTCTCCGCCAGCATGGTCGAGCACGGCAAGCCCGCCCCCGACCTCTTCCTCCACGCCGCCAAATCCATGGGCTTTGCGCCCGACACGGCGCTGGTCGTCGAGGACAGCCCGGCCGGTATCGCCGCCGCCAAGGCCGCCGGCATGCGCGTCATCGGCTTCGTCGGCGGCACCCACGCCAGGCGCCCCGCCCATCGAGCAGCGATCCACGCCGCCAAGCCCGACGCGCTGATCGACGACATGACCCAGCTCCTCGAGACAATGGACGCCCTGAACGGCTGAGCGCCCGCCCCGGAAGTCTGGACTGTTCTCATCGTCAAGCGTGCTGCCAGCTGGATACCCCGAGCGCTCCAACGATGCGCATCATCGACCGATCCGACAGCGATCAGTGCTGACCCACGCCGGCAAGCTGCTCGATCGGCACGAACGCGTGGTCGAGGCCGAAGGCGGCTGGACCGAAGAGCTGCAGGGCTTCGGGTGTGCGCATGATCTCAGGGACGGCCACACCGACGACCCGCACGCGCTGGCCGTAGCGCAGCCATTCGGTGGTGATCGGCTCTGCGGTCTCGCTGTCGAGGATGCAGATCAGGTCGGGGACGATCGCCAGCACCCGGCCGTCGTGCCGCGCCACCAGGTTCTCGTTCTGGAAGACCACCTCGAGCTGGCCTTCGGGCCCCTCGATGGTGATGCGGCCGATGGCGAAGCCGCGCTCGGTGCGCCGCTCGAGATCGGTGATCTTGCCCTGGAAGAGCTCACGGCCGAAGCGGTAGTGGGTCTCGGGCAGCATCGCCAGCAGGCGCTCGACGACGTCCTGGCGCTGGCGCTTGGCCTCGGGCCAGACGCGGCCGAGCCGCATGCACAAGCTCATCGTCTCCGGCACCGAGACCCGCTTGGCGTCGCTGCCCGACATGGCGTACTCGGCGATCGAGGTCTGCCCGCCCATGCGGATGGTGACGCCACGCGCGATCCACTCGGTCATGGCCGCCGAATGCGCGTCGATCACCACGCTGTCGCCGTGCTCGTTGGTGATCGCCATGGGCGAGGCGCTCACACCGTAGACGGCGAAGGTCTCCATCTGCAGCTCGGGGAACGCCCGGCCCATGCCGTCGGCATCGACCACCGGCAGGCCCATTTGGGCCGCGATCACCAAGGGCAGGAGCGAGTTCACGCCGCCGGCCTCGAACGGGATGATCGCATCGGCCTTGCGGCCGAGATGCGCCTCGAGCCGGCGCACGGCCGCGGCCGGCTCGTCGCCGGACGGGATCTTCTCGATCAGCACGGTGGGTGCCCCCATATTGCCGACCGCAATGACCAGGGCGTCGTCGGCAAGCTCATCCAGCGCCAGCAACCGCACGGGCCCGTGCCGGCGCAAAGCCGCCTCGGCCATCAGCCGGCCGATATAGGGATCGCCACCGCCGCCGGTGCCGAGAAACGCGGCCCCACGCGCCAGGTCGGCCAGATCGGCGACCTCGATGACCCGAGGCGCCTCGCTCAAGGCAGGGTTTCGATCGGCGTGAAGGGCTCATCGAGGCCGAACGCCTTGGGGCCGAAGATGGCCAGCGCCTCGGGCGTGCGCATGATCGGCGGCACGGAAACCGCCATGACCTTGACCCGCTGGCCGTAGCGCAGCGTCTCCGTGGTGATCGGCTCGGCCGTCTCGCTGTCCATGATGCAGATCAGGTCCGGCACGATGGCCTTCACCTCGCCGTCGACCCGGGCGATCAGGTTCTCGTTCTGGAAGGTGATGTGCATCCGCCCATCCCAGCCCTCGAGCCCGTCGATCCAGAGCTGGCCCAAGGCGAAGCCGTGCCGCGTCTCGCGGGAAAGGTCGGTGATCTTGCCCTGGAAGATGATGCGGCCATAGGCATAGGGCGTGGTCGGCAGGTAGTTGAGCAGCGCCTCGAACGGGTCGACATGGCGCTCGCGGGACTCGCGAATGCAGGCACCGATGCCGATGGCGAGCGAGAGCGTGCCGGGGATCGCGGTGCGCTTGGCATCCGCACCGCTCATCGAGTATTCGGCGATATAGGCGGCCCCGCCCATGCGAATGGCGACGCCCCTGGCCAGCCACTCCATCATCTTGTTGTCATGCGCCTGGATGATGGCGGAATCGCCGTATTCGTTGGTGACCACCAGCGGGCTGCCGGGCACGCCATAGACCGCAAAGGTCTCCATCTGCAGCTCCGGGAAGGCCCGGCCCATGCCGTCCGCGTCGACGATCGGCAGGCCCAGCCTCGCACCCACGACCAGCGGGATGGTCGAGTTGATGCCGCCCACCTCGATCGGCATGGTGGCATAGGCCTTGCGGCCGAGCAGCTCCTCCAGCCGCCGGAGCGACTTGCCCGCCTCGTCGCCGGCCGGCAGCTTCTCCACCAGCACCGTGGGCGCGCCCATCATCGCGGTCGGGATGACCAGGCAGTCGTCGTCGAGCTCGTCCAGCTGGATGATCTCGACCTCGTGGCCCTCGTCCATCGCCTGCTGGACCATCAGCCGGCCGATATAGGGATCACCGCCGCCGCCCGTGCCGAGGAAGGCCGCACCACGGCAGAGATCGACGAGGGTGGGCTTGTCGAGCTTCATGCCCCCTCTCCCGCACCCATGCCGAGATCGCCCACGGCCTTGACCCGGATGCGCACCGCGCTCGATGGCAAATAGGCCAGCGGCACCTCCTCGATGTCGAGAATATCGACCGTCTCCGGCAGAGCACCGGCGCTGACGGCCTTGTCGGTGGCTTCCCGCTTGGCCTCGGCCAGCGCCTCGTCGCGGCTGATGCCGTCGAGCGAGAACACGCGGTCGGTCTCGCCGCCCACCTGGGCGATCGCAGCGCCGATGGCGTTGGCGACCGAGGCATGCTCGGGGCGCAGCACCTCGGATGCCGAGGACAGATCGCGGCTCACCAGGATCGAGCCGCCGCCCACCAGGATGACCGGGAGCGCCGCCGCACTGGTCTTCATCCGGTCGACCGCGACATCGACCATCTCGTGCATGCGCTCCAGCGCGCGCTCGATCGTGGTGGCGGGCAGCGATGCCACGCGCGAGCGGTCGCCGATATCCTCGAGCCCGGCAGCGACGACGATGTCGGTGGTGGTGAGCTGATCACCGCCGAACACCAGCGCCTTCTCGGTCAGCTCGAAGCCCACCGAATCCGGGCCGATCCTCGCCCCCTCGTCGCGCACCAGGCTGCCGCCGCCAAGGCCGATGGCGAGCACGTCGGGCATGCGGAAATTGGTGCGCACCCCGCCGATATCGACCGCGACCGAGGACTCGCGCGGGAAGCCGTGCAGCAGCATGCCGACATCCGACGTCGTGCCGCCGATATCGACGACCATCGCTTCCTTGACGCCCGAGAGGAAAGCCGCACCGCGCATCGAGTTGGTGGGCCCCGACGCGAAGGTGAGCACCGGGTAGCGGGCGACGAACTCGGCACTCATCAGCGTGCCGTCGTTCTGGCTGATGAAGAAGGGGGCGGTGATCTCGAGCTGCTGCAGCGCTTCCTTGAAGGAATTGACCACCCGGCTCGCGAGATCGGCCAGGCAGGCGTTCATGATCGTCGCGTTCTCGCGCTCGAGAAAGCCGACGCGGCCGATCTCGTGGCTCACCGTGACGGCGAGGCCGGGCACCTCGTTCCTCAGGATCTCGGCCGCGCGCTCCTCCATCGCCGGATTGACCGGCGAGAAGACCGAGGTGACGGCCGCCGTCCTGAGACCACGCTCGCGGATCGCGCGCGCCGCCTCGACCAGGCCCGGCTCGTCCAGGGGTGCGATCTCCCGGCCGTCGAACTCGTAGCCGCCATGCAGCAGCCAGCGATGGCCGCCCAAGGTCGTCTCCAGGTCGGGCGGCCAGTCGGCGAACGGCATCAAAGCCGTCGTCGCCGGCAGGCCGAGGCGGACCACGCCCACCTCGAGCAGCCGCCGCCGCTCGACCACGGCGTTGGTGAAATGGGTGGTGCCGATCATCACCGCCTGGATCTGGCTGGGCTGAACGTCGCCCGCCTCGAGCACGTGGCGGAGCGCTGCGACGATGCCGCTGCCGACATCCGCCGTGGTCGGCGTCTTGTGCCAGCCGAGCACCTGCCTGCCGTCCATCAGCACCGCATCGGTGTTGGTGCCGCCGACATCGATACCGATTCGCATGGGATTTCCGTCCGTTCTGGTCAGGAAGTGAGGATCGAGCTGGTGTCGGGATGCCAGGCCACCGGCACCTCGGCACCGATGGGGAAGATCGGCCGGTCCGGCCGGTTCTGCGCCTCGGCGACGATCGTCTGATCGGCGAAGCCGATGACGTAGCGGATGAGAGCGCCCTGGTAGCTCTCGCTCTTCACCGTGCCGGTGAGCCGCACGTAGTCGGGGTGCGCCTGCGCATCCTCGCCCAGCAGCACGTGCTCGGGCCGAAGGGCCAGTGCCACCTGGTCGCCGATCGCGAGGCCATCGGCCGCCGGTGCGTCGAAAGCGAGCTCGCCCAGCGAGACGACGGCGCGCGAGCCGTCGATGCCGGTCACCTGGACGTCGAAGATGTTGGACTCGCCGATGAAGCTGGTGACGAAGCGGCTCTGCGGCTTCTCGTAGATGTCCCTGGGCGTGCCCAATTGCTCGATCCGCGCCGCGTTCATCACGGCGATCCGGTCCGACATGGTGAGCGCTTCGCCCTGGTCGTGGGTGACGTAGATGGTGGTGATGCCGAGCCGGCGCTGCAGGCTGACGATCCAGTACTTCATCTCCTCGCGGAGCTTCTTGTCCAAGGCGCTCAAGGGCTCATCGAGCAGGAGGATGCGCGGCTCGGTGACCAGCACGCGGGCCAGCGCCACGCGCTGCTGCTGGCCGCCGGAAAGCTCGCGCTGGTAGCGGCGCTCGTAGCCCAGCATCTCGACCTGCTCGAGCGCGGCCTTCACCTTGCGGCCGATCTCGTCCTCGCTCTGCTTCCGCATGCGCAGGCCGAAGGCGATGTTGTCGTAGACGTGCATGTGCGGAAAGATGGCGTAGTTCTGAAAGACGATGCCGATGTCGCGGCGCTCGGGCGGCAGGCTGGTCACGTCCTCGCCGCCGATGACCACCCGCCCGGCCGAGGGCTCGACGAAGCCGGCCACCATGCGCAAGGTCGTCGACTTGCCGCAGCCGGATGGCCCCAGCAGCGAGAAGAACTCGCCCTCGGCGATGGTCACGTCGACGTCCAGCACGGCCGGCGTGTCGCCGTAGGATTTGCTCAAGGCTTCGAGACGAACGTCAGCCACCGGTCATGCGACTCCAGCAATTCTGGGCAAGAAGGCGTGGCCGGGACCGAGGCCCCGGCCAGCGGGGTCGATCAACCGGAGAAGATCTCGTTCACCGTCTCGACGATGTCGATCTCGTTCTCGAGCCAGAAATCCCAGTTGGGGATCATCAGCCCTTCGGTGGCGTCCGCGGTATTGACCACACCGGCATTGGCGAGATTGTCCGGAACGACCGCGTCGCGGTGCGTCGGCCGCAGCCAGAAGACCTCGTCGAAGCGGGTGATGAAGGCCGGATCGAGCGTGCGGTTCAAGAGTGCCAGCGCCAGCTTCTTCTCCATGGGCTCGGCGTAGCGGCTGACCGTCTTGGTCTGGGTGAGGATCGGCTTGACCTCATCCCACATCATCGGCGCCACATCGACGCCCTGGGCCATCTGCATGTAGACCTCGCCGTCGACCTGGACGCCGATGTCGACCTCGCCCCTGGCCAAGAGCGTCTGCATGTTGCCGGTGAAGTCGCTGATCTTCATCGGCATGGCGTCGCGCATCGCCTGGATGCCCGCATCCATGGCCGTCTCGTCACCGCCGAACACCTTGGACGCCATCATGAAGAAGGCCATGAACAGCGTGTTGGAGGTGATGTAGGTGGCGCGCTTGCCGGCGAAGCGATCCTCCCAGAACGACTCGAAGCTGGTCGGTGCCGGGTCGACCAGGTCGCTGCGATAGGCGTAGCAGTAGCGGCCGAAGGCCCAGGTGATGCCGACGCCATTGGCCAGCGCGAAGGGCCAGACACCGGCGGCGTTGGGCACGTTCGCCACGACCTCGTCCTGCGGCATGAAGAAGTCGCCGGCACGGGCCGTCTTGAACATCTCCGGCAGGTTCCAGTTGGTCAGCGCCACGGGCGGGTTCTCGGCCCCACCGGCGACGAACTTCGGGAACCACGGCCAGGAGGTGTCGTAGGCGATCTGGCAGTTGAACTCCTTCTCGAAGTCGTTGAGCAGCAGCTCGCGGACATTCTCCTCCCAAAAACCACCCCACTCGGCGATGTTGAGCACGGCACCGCCGGCGTCGAACACCTCGCCGTCATAGATGACGTCCTGCGACCAGGCATGGTTGATGTTGAAGAGCGGCAAGGTGCCGGCAGCACCCAGGGCCGTGGCACCTTCGAGGAACCGGCGACGGCCGAGCCGCTGGCCGTTCAGGCGGCGGGTCCATTTGGTCATCATTCGTTTCTCTCCTTGTTGAGGCGTTCGTGACTGGCAGCGTCGCTAGTTGAACTTGATGCCCGAGAACTCGCGCAGATTGACCAGCCGGGCGGTGATGGTCATCGAGACGACGACGAGCAGGATGGCGAAGATGCCGGCCGCCGCGGCCGTCGGCTCGAAGGCGTAGCGCAGCGAGATGTACATCGCGATCGGCAGCGGCTCGACATTGGGCGTGCTCAAGAAGAGCGCCACCTCGAACTGGCCGAACGAGACAATGAAGGCGAAGACGGCACCCGCCACCACACCAGGTGCGATGATCGGCAGTGTCACCTTGCGAAAAGCGGTCAGCGGCCCGGCACCGAGCGAGCGGGCCGCCTCCTCATAAGACTTGTCGAAATTGACCAGCGCCGCCGTCACCGTGCCGATCACGTAAGGCGTGGTGACGATGACGTGGCCCACCAGGATGCCCCAGAACGTCCGGGCGAAGCCGAGATCGATGGAGATGTAGAAGACGTAGAGGGCAAGCCCGATGACCACGCCCGGCAGCAGGAGCGGCGAGAGGAAGAAGCCGCGCATCGTCGAACGCCAGGGCCCGGCGAAGCGGACGAGGTAGAGCGACGCCATCGTGCCGATGGTGGTGGCGATCAGCGTCGCCGCCAGCGCCAGCCCGAAGCTGAAGAGATAGGCCGTCATGAAGGTGGGCGAGGTCAGGAACGCCTTGACCCAGCGCAGCGACAGGCCTTCGGGCGGAAAGGTCAGGAACTCGCCCGAATTGAGGCCGGAGAGGACGACGATCACCACCGGCAGCAAGAGCACGATGAGTGCGAGCACCGCGATCACGCGAAAGAGGAGCGGCACGCCCGAGCCCTGCCTCACGACGCCAGCCCGCCGCTGGTCCGTGCCGCCACGCGCTGATAGATGACCATGGCAACCAGGCTGGTGCAGAACAGCACGACGGCAACGGCAGCACCGAACTGCCAGCGGCCGAGCTCGGCGATCTGCTGGAAGATGTGGATGGGCATCACCAGCACCCGCCAACCGCCCATCAGCGCCGGCACGACATACGAGCTGATCGCCAGCGCGAAGCAGAGCAGCGAGCCGGCGAGAATGCCCGGCATCGAGAGCGGCAGGACGATCTTGGTGAAGGCCTGGCGCCGGCTGGCGCCCAGCGAGCGCGCCGCCTCCTCCAGCGACGGGTTGATGCCGCGAATGATGCCGATGAGCGAGAGCACCATGAACGGCAGGGTGAACTGCACGAGGCCGATGACGACGCCGAGCGTGTTGTACATCAACGGCAAGCGGCTCGGAGATCCAGCCGGCATCCAGGAGCGACGCGTTGATCAGCCCGTTGTCGCCCAAGAGCACCATGAGCCCATAGAGCCGGATCACCATGTCGAGCTGCATGGCGCTCAAGACCAGGATCATCAGCACGGTGTTGCGCACCGGGTGCTCGGTCTTGGCGATCAGGTAGGCCAGCGGATAGCCGAGCACGAGGTTGATGGCAGCGACCGCCGCGGCGATGACGACCGAGCGCAAGGCGGCCTCGGTGTAGATGCGAGCGGCTGAAGAAGCGTTCGAGATTGTCGAGCGAGAAGTTCGCCTGGACGGTGACGATGCCGGCAACCGGCTTGTTCAAGGCCATGCCGAACATCGACAGCACCGGCATGACAAAGAAGAAGATGAAGACCAGGAGTGCCGGCAGCAGCAGCAGCCAAGTGCCGAGCCGGCCGGCAAAAAGGCCGCGCGGACCGCCGCTCATCGGCTTGGCAGCCGTGTCGATCGCTGTGGCCATCTTCTAGCCGCCTGCCCGCAGGCTGATCATTCAGCAGCCTCGGCGGTCGGCCCGAGGGTCAGGGGATAGCCGACGAGCTTCTTGGCCAGGGGCTCGGCAAAGGCCGTCTTGCTGTGCGAGAGGCCAAGCTCGACCAGGCTCCTGGCCACCTTGATCGCGGCCGGGATGGGATCGATCACCGGCACGTCGAGCCCGCGGGCGAGCAGGCCCTCGCGCACCGCCGAAGCACAGCCCAGAAGGCCGGTGCAGCCGAAAATCAGCGCATCGGCGTGGTCTGCCTCGACGGCGATGATCGCCTGCTCGATCAGCTCGCGCTTGGTCGCCTCGAGATCCGCCTCGAGCTCGAGCACCGGGATGTCCACCGAGCGCACCGAGGCCAGCGCCGTCTCCAGATGATAGTGCCGCGCCAGGCGCTCGAACTGGTAGCGAAGGCGCGGCAGCACGGTGATCACCGAGAACCGGTCGCCCAGCATGGCGGCCAGCATCATCGAGGTCTGCGACGGCCCGATGACGGGAATGCGCACGAGTTCCCGGCCGGCGTTCATCCCCGGATCGGCCATGCAGTCGATGATCACCGCATCGACGCCCTCGCGCTCGGCGCGGGCCAGCTCGACCAAAGTGCCGGGTGCCGCCAGCGCATCGTCGATCGCCGTCTCGATCGAGCCGGGGCCGGTCGCGATCTCGGCATGGCTGATCTCGAGACCTGGTGTCTCGAGCGCCTTGAGGTGGCCGAGCTGGCGAAAACCGGAGGTCGTGATCGGCGTGATGACGCGGAGATGCACCGACATGAGCCTGCTCCTCTGCCTTAGGGCGGTCGCCAAACCCTGGCGCCCTTGATCAAAGCGGCCTTGCGGCGAACTTGGAAGAGTGCGCCAGGTATAGGTTCTGGAAAGAAACGGCTAGGTTTCGGCGAGGTCGGCGCTGGTTTCGTCGAGCCACCCCCGCGAGCGCGCCTCGCCGATGGCCGCACGGCGATTGCCGACCCCGAGCTTGCGGTACACATTGCCCAAGTGGAACTTGATGGTCGGCTCGCTGACACCGAGCTCGCGCGCCGCGGCCTTGTTGGTGCACCCCTCGCCCAGCAGCAGCAGCACCCGCTGCTCGCGGCCGGTCAGCACGGTCGCCTTCTCCACCGCCAAGGGCTTGTTGGCCGCAGCACGGATTCGCCGTGCCAGTGCTGCGGCACGGGGGCTGAGGTCGAGCCCCGCCGTGATCCGCCGATCGCTCAGCAGCGGCGAGACCAGCGGGCGCTCCTCGACGATCGGCCCGACACAACTCCGCGCTGCCGCGTGCTCGAAGGCTCTGCTGATGGACGCTCTTGCTGCAGCGATTCGACCCTGGCGGCGATGCATGACCGCGCGCCAGAGATCGATCGCGATCTGCTGGCGGGGCGTCACCCGCGGATTCGCCGCCAGGGCTTCCAGCGCCGGCTCGAAGCCCGGGTCGGCGGGATGGGTGAAGGCCCGCTGGCGCAATGCCGTGAACGCGATGGCCAAACGATGGCGATCCGCCTCGGTCGTCAGCGCCATGGCGTCGATCGGCTGCAGCGCGTCGAGCTTGAGGCGCGCCTCGCGCCAGCGGCCCCGGCTCTGCAGCAGCATGATCTCGCGCACCGTGGCAGCCACGCCGAACCGGCCGCTGCGCGCCACCTCGATATGCCAGCGGTCGAGAAAGGCCTGGGCCTCGGCCAGCGTCGCGACCTCGGCCAGCGCCCGGGTGCCGTAGTCGAGCGCCAGCTCGCCCAGGCTCGGCCAGAGCTCGCCGAACGAGAACGCCTGCCATTCGGTGCGCAGAAAGGTGACGAGAGCCGCGGGCTCGCCCCGGTCGCAGGCGATGCAGCCCTCGAGCAGCGTCTGGATGCGCCAATCGGCATCGCCCGGGAACGCCGCAAGCTGCAAGGCCTTCTCAGCCGCGCGCGCCGCCTTGAGCGCAGCGTCCGTCTCTCCCTCCATGAGCGCGATGATGGCGGTGAACAGATGGATGAAGAACGACAGATAAGGTGTTCCAGCCGCTTCGTAATGGTGCTGCGCCCGGGCCGCCACGGCGCGCGCCTCGCTCAGCCGCCGCTGGCGGACATAGGCGTCGAGCATGGCATTGTAGAAGAGGCCGCGCTCGAGATGGGCGTCGCCGGGCAGCCGGCCGAGCACGGCGAACGCCTGATCGGCCAGCGGCGGCGGCATCTCGGCATCCTCGTAGATCGCCAGGATCAGCCGATAGAGGCGCATCGACGTCGTCGCCGGACCGGCCGGATCGAGCACGGCCGCCAGCTCCAGCCGGTCATGCCCGAGATGCTCGGCCAGCAGCTGCATGGCCCGGTTCACGCGACCGTTCTTCACCGCGCGCATCGCCAGCGCCAGGGCCACCGGCTCGGCCCTGCGGGCACTGGCCGAGAAGCCGGAGAGCACCCGATCGAAGGCGCTGCCGCCGAAGCGATGCCCGAACCACGGCCCCCCGGCGTCTGCCAGCCAAGCGATGGCGGTCGCCTCGTCGCCGGCCGCCTGGGCGGCGTTGATGGCGTCGGTCGCCGCACCATGCCGCCACAGCGCCCGCGCGTAGTCGCCAAGCGCGTCCGGCTCGCGCGACTGGCGCAGCAGCCGATCGGCCGCCTGCAGCGCCGCACCACGCAGAAACGGCACCGCCCATTTCCACACCCCGTCCGCCGTGCGCCGCACGAGCGGCTGCAGGCCGCTCAGCGCATCGCGTTGCTCGTGGTTAAGCTCACCGTCGCGCAGACCCGGCCGCAGCCGGGTGACGCCGGCAACCAGCGCGCATGTCGAAAGCGGCATCGAGCCGAGCACGTCTTGCGTGAGAAACCGGTCGATCGCCCGCCGCTCTGCCGTGTCGCCGGACAGCTGGCGCATCAGCCAGGGCCAGCCGCCGGAGCGCTCGAAGGCTCGCCAGTCGGCCTCGCCCGCCTCCTCGGGCCGAATGAAGAGCTCATCGGCACGGATCTCGTCGACCAGGCCATAGACCCGACAGCGATCGATCCCGCTCTGCGGCGTCACGCTGCGGCAGGCGATGATCAGCTTGCCACCGCGATCCGCCATCGTCTCGGCCGCTTGCATCAGATCGAGCTGCAACGGCTCGGCGTCGAGATCCCAAAGCGCGACCTCGCCACCCCCCATCTCGGCCGACGCAGCTGATGCCCCACGGCGAATGCCAGTGCCAAAGTGGGCCGCGAGGCTCCGCAGCAGCACCGACTTGCCGGTGCCGGCGAAGGCATGGACGATCACGACCGAGGCCGTTCGGGAGAGCGCCCTAGCGACAAGGCGCGACTGCGCCAAGTCCAGCATCAGCCGACAAGGGCCCGACCGGACCCGAGGCTCTATCGAAACCGGCATAGCGAGCGCTCCATCCGCCCCAACCCAAACTGCCGATCCAGCCGCCCATCGACAAGGATCAAGCCCACAATAGAGGTGCCTGCTCGACGCCTGGACGCCGCGGCACCTATTCTGGGCCTACCGAGATGAACCCACATGCCTTTGCAAGTGAAGCCATGCAGCCGCTTCTGGCGAGCCTTTTTCCAAGCACGGTCAGCGTCGCCGGCGGTCGGCCGGATGACATTTCGGGGCATCTTTACCCCGAAGAGGAACGGCTGATCGATGGCTCGGTCGCCAAGCGGCGTCGCGAGTTCACCGCCGGGCGTCTCTTCGCCCGACAGGCGCTGGCCCGGCTCGGCAGGCCCGCATCACCGATCCTCACCCACGATCGCCGCCCGCTCTGGCCTGCCGGCACGATCGGCAGCATCACCCACGCACGCGACCGGTGCGCGGCGGCAGTGGCGCCGGTCGAGGACCTCGCCGGCATCGGGCTGGATGTCGAGGTGCTGGGTGCCGTGACCAGCGAGCTGCAGCGGCACATCCTGACCGAGCCCGAGCGCGACTGGCTGGCGTCAATGCCGGCAGCAACGCAGCCGCACTGGGCAACCCTGACCTTCAGCGCCAAGGAGGCCTTCTACAAGAGCCTGGCCGAGCTCGGCGTGGGCTTCGTGGAGTTTCACGAGGTGCGTATTCGGCATGGCGCCAACGGCAGCTTCGAGGTCATCGTCGAAGCTTCACCGCTCGCCGCCAAGCTGCGCGATTTCCTCGTCACCGGCCGCTCGGCCGTCGAGGGCGACTGGATCTGGACGGCCGTGACCCTGGAGCGCAAGGGCTGATCGATCAGCCCGGCTGGCCACCCTTCAACCGGCGCCAAAGCTGCTTGGCACGCCAATAGCTCTGGAAGGCGATACGGCTGGCCTGCGCCAGCCAGATATTGTCACCGCCATAGACCGGACTGCCGCGATTCTCGTGAACGGGCGGCGCGTTTGGCAGCTCGCGGTCCAGGAAAGCCGCCAACCGCTCAGGTGCCCGCGGCTCGCTCCAGCAAAGGGTGAGGAGCTTGCCCGGCCGTCCGCGAAAATGGTCCTCGACCGCCTGGTTATGCGCACGATAGTAGGCGACATGCGCGTCGCGATGCCCTTGCGGCATGGCATGCCCGTAAATGTGCTGCTCGAACCTGACCATCGGCCCGCGACGCACGGCCATCTGGCAGAGGCTCCGATACCAGGCTTCCGGGCTCTGCCGAACGGTCAGCACGAACCTGGCATCCGGGTAGCGCTCGTCGATCTCGCGCCAGAAGAGCGGCCAGGGCCAGTCCTCGAAGCTGTCCCAATCGGCCATCTCGTCGAGCAGCCTCTCGATCTCGCCTCTGCGATAGAGCTGAAAGGCGCTGAGATCGTAGCTGCGATGGCGCAGGCCCCATCCCTCGAGGTAATGGGCGAGCGTCTTGGTGCCGGTCTTGTTGAGCCCGATCCCGACCACCTTCATGGGCGCCTGCCATCTGCGAGCGCCTGCTCGACCACCTGCACCGCCACGCCTCTTGCCTCGTAGTCGCCGAAGACCCGGCGCATCTGCTCCACGCGCTCGCGGATCGCGGCGTCGTGGAGGACATGCTCGATCGTGCGCTCGATCTCGCCCGGGCCATCGCGGTCCTTGTCCGCCTGGACGCCCAGGCCATGATGGGCGACCCGCACGGCGCAGCCGTTCTGATCGACATGCTGGGTCGAATACACCACCAGCGGCACGCCATGGGCGATGCACTCGTTGATCGTCGATATGCCGCCATGCGTGATGGCGCAATCGGCAATCTCCAGCACCTCGAGCTGCGGCGCCCAACGCAAGAGCAGCGCATTGGGCGGCACAGGAGCGAGGCTCAGGGCCGTCAGCTTGTCACCGAGACCGAGCACCAGATCCCAATCAGTGCGGCGCTCGAACACGTCCAGGACTCGCCGCAAGAAGTCGCGATCGGCGGACCAGTACGTGCCGAGTGAGCAATAGACCAGCGGGCGCTTCTCCGACCTCTGGGCCAGCGCCTCCTGAAAGCCGCGCCATGCCGCTCTGTCTTGTGGATCGAGCAGCGTCTCGCGCCGGCCGCGCTCGACCATCGGGCCGATATAGTGCAGGTCTGGATGGGTCTCGTGCGGCAGATCCATCTCTCGCGCATTGAAGGTCAGCACCGGCCGCTCCCGATAGAGGTGCGGGCGCAGCCACTGCGCGCCATCGGTCCGCTCTTGCAGCGAATACCCGCGAGACCGTGCGAGCGCGCCCAGATCGCCGACATTGACGGTGCCCCAGCTCAGCGGTGTCCAGAACCGAGGCAACCACAGCCGGCTCTTGAGCCGCAGCAGCGCCGACAGGGCGCGATGGCGAAGCCAGGCCAGCTCGATTGCCCAGCGAGATGCCCCGGGCTCGAGCCTGGTTTGCAGCGGCGGCAGGCCCGGGTGACGATAGATCGTGAACCAGCCGATCGGCAGCAGCGTCGGCAGCCCGAGCCGATCGGTCACGATGATCGCCGCATGGAGCTCGATGTCGATCACGAGCAGGTCCGGCGCCAGCCGCTCGACCAGAAGCTCGAGCTCGTCATCGGCGATCGATTGCCGGCGCAACGCCCGGCGACGGCCGAGCCAGGCGACGAGAGCCGCCAGCCGCCAGGGCGGCGGCCTCGGATCGGCCGCCATCTGCTCGCCCAAGAGTCGATCACGTTTCAGCGCGAAGAAGTCATAGCCTCGTGCTTCGACCTGATCGGCGATGGGCGCCGGGCTGGCATAGGCGACGCTATGGCCGGCAGCGACCAGCAGCCCTGACAGGCCAAAGCTGGAATAGAGCCTGCTGGCTCTCCCGTGGGTCACGTAGAGAATCTTGGCCAATACTCTTCCAGCTCATCGCGCGCCGTCGGTCATGATCCAGATCACAGACCGTGGCGACGCTCGTCGTCATAAAGACCTACCGAGTTATGACACAATGGGTCCCGCACCTATCCTCATCCGGGCGCGGTGATCTATATGGACGCCGACCGCAATTCGTGCCGCCGACCCTCCGCAAAGCAGCACGGTCATTCGGCCTGCGGTCCAAGACGAACCTCACTTGGCTTTGGGTGTCATCGTGTCGAAGCTGTTGAAATGCATCGGGCTGTTGGTCGTCGCCGGCTTGCTCGCCGGACTGAGCTCGGATGCCCGGGCGCATGCGACCGGCGAGAGCTATGTGTGGCTCAATGTCGGCGAAAACGAGCTGCACGGCCAGTTCCAGCTTCGCCTGGAGGATCTGCGCACCAAGCTCGGCATCGACATGCCCGAAGACCCGGAGGCGGCGCGGCAGCGTGTGGCCGAAACAGCCCCGCAGGTCTGGGAGTATATCCGCGCGAAATTCTCCCTCTCGGCCGCTGGCGAAGAGATCCCATGGGAGTCGGTCAGAACGGACCTCCTCGAGGCCGAGGGGCTCGGGCATTTTGCGCGGTACTACTACCAGACGCCGGACATGGCGGTTCCCGACGTGCTGACCGTGCGCAACGAGATCTTCCTCGAGGAGGATCGTTTTCACCGCGCGTTGCTGCTGATCGAGACCAACGCCAAGACCGGCGAGCAATACGCCAGCGAGTTCACCGTCCAGATCTTCAGCCCGACCAACACCGTGCAAGAGCTGGACCTGACCGCCGTCGAAGCCATCCTGCGCCCGTGGGATTTCGTCTGGCAGGGCATGCTGCACATCTGGATCGGTATCGATCACGTGCTGTTCCTGCTGACCCTGCTGCTGCCGGCGGTGCTTATCTATCAGGCGTCAGCCACGGGGTGAGCAATGGTCCAGGCTGCCCCATTTTCGCTCGGCGCTCTGGAACCTGGTCAAGATCGTCACCGTCTTCACCATTGCGCATTCGATCACCTTGACGCTGGCCGCGCTCGACCTCGTGCGCCTGCCGTCGCGCTTCGTCGAATCGGTGATTGCGCTCTCGATCATCGTCGTGGCGCTCAACAACATCTTGCCCCGGTTCCGCATCAACACATTGGCCATCATCTTCTTCTTCGGCCTGTTCCACGGCCTGGGCTTCGCCTCGGTGATGGGCGATCTGCCGTTTCGGATGACCGACATGGTCAAGGTGGTCCTGGCGTTCAATATCGGCGTCGAGCTCGGTCAGGTGGCGATCGTCGCCGCCGCCATGCCGTTCCTCTACTGGCTCGCCAAGTATGACTTCTACCCGCGTTGGATCTTGATGGGTGGATCGGCGGTCATCGGCATCCTGGCAGCCTATTGGCTGGTCGAGCGAGCGACCGGCTATAGCCTATGAGGACATTGCTGCTGACCGAGACCGACGTTCAGCGGTTGCTCCGCGCGGTCGGCATCGATCGCTTCATGGATGCGCTCATCCTTCGGCTCGAGACGGCCTTTCGCTCGGTCGACAGCACCACCGAGATCCCCGTTCGAACCGGCTTCCACTACGACACGCCGGCAAGCGGCCTGATCGAATGGATGCCGATCAAGACGCCGAGCGGGCCGGTGGTGATCAAGGTCGTGGGCTACCACCCCAGCAACCCGGCGACCAACCGGCTGCCGAGCGTGATCTCGACGCTCTTTGCCTACGACACGACGACCGGCCATCTCGAAGCCGTCATGGACGGGACACTGCTCACGGCGATGCGCACCGGTGCCGCTTCGGCGGTCGCCAGCCGCTGGATGGCCCGGCCCGACAGCTGCAGGCTCGGTCTCATCGGTTGCGGTGCTCAGGCCGTGACCCAGCTGCACGCGCTCAGCCGCCTGTTCACGTTCGAGCAGGTCCTCATTCATGATATCGACGCCGCGGCGATGGCGTCGTTTCCGGCACGCGTGCGCGGGTTTCTCGACAGTTCTACCGACATCCGCACCGCCACCACCGACAGCATCATGGCCAACGCGGACATCGTTTGCACCACCACGTCGGTGGCCGTGGGCCAGGGGCCCGTGGTGGACCCTGTGGAATGCCAGCCGTGGCTGCACGTCAATGCCGTAGGCTCGGACTTTCCGGGCAAGACCGAGCTGTCGAAGGCGTTTCTCGATGCGAGCTTCGTCTGTCCCGACTGGCTGGCCCAGGCCTCTGTCGAAGGCGAATGCCAGCAGCTCGACCCGGCCAGCGTCCCGGCTTCCATCATCGACATCGTCCGCGCCAAGTATCCGGCGACAGAACTCCAGGCGCGGCGCACGGTCTTCGATTCCACCGGCTGGGCGCTCGAGGATCAGGTCGTCATGAGCCTGGCGCGCGAATGGGCAGCAGAGCTCGACATCGGTCGCCGGGTGGCGATCGAGTGCCTGGGCGAGGATCCGCGCGATCCCTACCGCTTCGCGAGACAGGACCCGGCGTCACCGGCGACGGCCAGCACCAATGCCGCTGCAATCGCTGCCGGCCAAACCGAGCTCTGCGTCGAGAGATGACCTTCGCTCGCCTCTTGCCACACCTCCTGGACCGCGCCGCCGAGGCCGGGCCGGAGCGTGAAGCGCTGAGCGACGGCACGCTCCGGCTGAGCTACGGCGACGCCGCGATCCGCGCCAATCGGCTGGCGCACCTGCTCGTCGAGGAAGGAGCCAGCCGCGGTGACCGGGTCGGCATCTTCCTGCCCCGCTGCCTCGATTCGGCGATCGCCGTCTACGGCATCCTCAAGGCCGGCGCCGCCTTCGTGCCGATTGATCCGAGCACGCCACCGGCCGGCATCCGGCAACTGCTGCGCGACTGCGACATCCGTCACCTCATCACCCATGATAGCCTCAAGGGCGCGCTCGGCGAGGTGCAGCAGGAAGCAACGCCACTGCAGTGCGTCATCGGCCCAAAATCGGCACCGGGCGGGCTCCGCTGCCGGCCCTGGTCGGACCTGGCGCAGCAGGCTGGCGGTGCAGCGCCGGACAGGCGCATCCTCGCCGACGACCTCGCCTACATCATGTACTCGTCGGGCTCGACGGGCCGGCCCAAGGGCATCATGCACACCCACCGCAGCGGCCTCGCCTATGCCCAGCTCTCGGTCGACACGTATGGGGTAACGCCGGCCGACCGGATCGCCAACCACTCGCCGCTGCATTTCGACATGTCCACCTTCGGCTACTTCTCGAGCATCTGCGCCGGTGCGACGACGGTCATCATCCCCGAGGCCCATACCAAGCTCGCGGCCAGCCTGGCCCAGCTGATCGAGGCCGAGCGCCTGACCATCTGGTACTCGGTGCCGCTGGCGCTGATCCAGCTCGCGACCCGCGGCGGCCTGGACCAGCGCGATCTCGGCCAGCTGCGCTGGGTGCTGTTCGGCGGCGAGCCCTTCCCGCCGGACCACCTCAAGGCGCTGATGCAGCTTTTGCCCGCCGCCCGCTTTTCCAACGTCTACGGCCCGGCCGAGGTCAATCAGTGCACCTACTACCACCTGCCGCCGCTCACCGACCCAACGTCGGAAGCCGCCCGCGGCGAACCGGTCCCGATCGGCGACATCTGGGCAGACGCCGAGGGCATCATCCTGGACGAGGCGGACCAGCCGGTCACCAACGGCGAGCCCGGCGAGCTGGTCGTGCGAACCTCGACCATGATGCAGGGCTACTGGGCGCGGCCCGATCTGAATGCCAAGGCGTTCTACCGCCAGCCGGCGGCCGGTGGCGCCGAGCATGTGTTCTACCGCACGGGCGACCTGGTCCGGCGCCGAGCGGACGGCAAGCTCGAGTTCCTGGGCCGCAAGGACCGACAAGTGAAAATAAGAGGCTACCGCGTGGAACTGGACGAGATCGA
Source organism: uncultured Alphaproteobacteria bacterium (assembly GCA_942491185.1). Taxonomy (GTDB): domain Bacteria; phylum Pseudomonadota; class Alphaproteobacteria; order Geminicoccales; family Geminicoccaceae; genus SLRI01. The sequence goes on from CALOAB010000008.1 coordinate 84,053, forward strand.
GCACCATTTGAGCCTGCATCGGGCGGTCGCGCACGCGGCCGTTTTTCCGGTCGGCCAGGACGACGGCACCAGGCGCATCGAGGCTGCCGTCACGCTCGACGAGGGCGGCGCCGACATAGCCGAGCTGCAGGCGTATCTCGCTGCCGTGTTCCCGTGGTACGCTGTCCCGGAACGGATCGTGACCCTGCCATCGCTGCCGCGCACGGCAACCGACAAGATCGACAGGCGGCAGCTGCAGACGATGGCAGAGAGCGGGGAGTTGACGCTTTGAGCTACGAGGACGAGCTGTTGGCCTTCGTTTCGAGCGAGCTACTGCGCGGCCGTGCCGGCGCCGACCTTCAGCCCGAGGACGATATTTTGGGCTCCGGCCTCGTCGATTCGCTGGGCGTGATGCGCATCGTCGCCTTCATCGAGGAGCGCTTCGACATCACCGTCCCGCCGGAAGACGTCCGTATCGAGCATTTCCTGACCGTCCGGCAAATCGCAGCCTATCTAAGAGCCTGTCCGAAAAGTTTCCGAGGCCTTTCATGAGCTTGGCAGTGAGCAGATGCGAGGAGTTGGTCGGCCGTCGATGCTGGAGCATCGTCGGTCGACCAACGACGAAGCAGGTGCTGCTGCCAAGCTCACCTGCGGTCGGCTTGCGATCGGCTCCGGCTTTGTCGCCGAGCTTGTCCGATGCTCCGGCATCGGACGGCGCTCGGCTTCGTGCCGGCGGTCGATCGCAAGCCGATGAAATGCCTCGGAAACTTCTCGGACAGGCTCTAACGGCGCAGCGAGATGGTCATGCCGCCTGAGACGACACGGGCAGACGCGTCCCCTCTGACCAAGAGCCAGCAGCTCCTGTGGGCGGGCCAGCAGCTCAGCCCCGAGACCCCGCTCTACAACATGGCCTTCGCCTTCCATATCGATGGCGAACTGCGCCCTGATGTCTTCTGTGCGGCCTTCCATGACTTGGTCGCCGAGTGCGACGCGCTCCGCATGGTCATCGACAGCGAGGGCGGCACGCCTGAGCGCCGCACCCGGCCGGCCGGCGATGTCGCCCTGCCCGTCCTCGACTTCACCGATCGAGCCGCCCCCGAGCAGGATGCTCAGGCCTGGCTGCAGGCGTCTTGCGAGCAGCCGTTTGTCCTCGACCAGCGGATGTTCAGCTCAGCACTGCTCAAGCTGGCGCCGGATCGCTGGGTCTGGTTCCTGGGCCAGCATCACCTGATCTGCGACGCCTGGTCCGTCGCCGTGCTCTTCGAGCGCCTGGGCACCGTCTACGCGAGCCGGCTCGCCGGCGAGAGCGCCCCATCTGGCGAACTCACCTCGTTCGACGCCTATGCGCGGATCGAGAACGAGGCGCCGCGCTCCGGCCCGGCCAGGGAGCACTGGCAGCGGATCGGCCGCGAGGCGCCGAGCCCGCCCAGGCTCTACGGCGCCGACAATGGCACCGCCTCGACCAAGAGCCAGCGCCTCACGCTGCCGCTCGGCAAGAAGCGGCTGGCCTCACTCCTGGCACTCGCCGACCGAGACGGGTTCCGCTCGCTCTCCCGGGAGATGACCATCTTCCAGGTCTTCGCGACCGTGCTGCTCGCCTGGATCGCGCGGGTCAGCGGCCAGCAGGAGCTGGCGATCGCAGCCCCCTCGCACAACCGCGCCAGCCCGGAGCTGCGCCGTGCCGTGGGCCTCCTGACCGAGGTGTTCCCACTGCAGGTGGGCGTCGCCGACGACGACACCTTCCGCAGCCTCTTCGACAAGGTCCGCGTTGCCGGCACCTCACTGCTCCGCCACGCCGCGCCGGGCATGGCCGACGCCGGCTACATGCGCGGCTGCAACGTGATCTTGAATTTCATCCGCGGCTCCTTCGCCACCTTCGCCGGCCACCCCGTCCGCGCCGAGTGGCTGCACCCCGGCCACCACGACCGCGAGCACCATGTGCGCCTGCACGTGCACGATTTCGGCGGTGAGGGTGACTGGACGATCGCCTTCGATCTGAACCGCGAGGTCTTCGGCGACGAGCAAGCAGAGCACGCGATCGGCCACTTCATCGCCCTGCTCGACGCGTTTCTCGCCGACGCGGATGCCCAGATCACGGCACCCGACATCCTTTCCGCCGACGAGCGCGCCGCAATCGAGGCGTTCAATGCGACCGCGGCACCCTCGCCCGGCACCACGGTCCTCGACGACTTCCTGGCCATGGTGCGAGCGCGGCCAGAAGCGACGGCGGTGCGCTGTGGCAAGGAGCAGCTGAGCTATCGCGCGCTCGACCAGCTCTCCAGCGCCATCGCCGCGTGTCTGCGGGCGAATGGCGTCACGCCCGGCGACAAGATCGGCATCCTGCGCACCCGCTCGATCGAGACGGTCGCCTCGATCCTCGGTGTCCTGAAGGCCGGCTGCGCCTTCGTGCCGCTCGACCCGGCCTGGCCCGCCGCACGGATCGCCTACGTGCTGGAGAACGCGGCCATATCGCTGGTGCTGGTCGACCCGGCGAGCGAGGTGGCACTGCCGGCGCACGTGACCACGCTGACATCCGAGCAAGCCGCCGCCGACAGCTCGGCCGACGACGTGCTCGACCCGCCGAGCCTCGCCGCCTGTGCCTACGTGCTCTACACCTCGGGCTCGACCGGCAAGCCCAAGGGCGTGGTCATCGAGCACAGCGCGCTCGCCCACTATATCGGCTGGGCACGGCGCAAATATGTCGTTGCCGCCCGCTCTCCTTTCCGCTGTTCTCGCCGCTCACCTTCGACCTCACCATCACCTCGCTGTTCGTGCCGCTGACCTCGGGCGGGACCATCATCGTCTACCCGGAGACCGACGCGCGCGCCGATCTGGCGCTGATCGACGTCGCCAATGACGACCAGGTCGACATCATCAAGCTCACGCCGTCCCACGTCCGCCTGCTCGAGCAGCACGATCTGACCAAATCGCGCGCCCGCCAGCTCATCCTCGGCGGCGAGGGCCTCACCGCCGAGATGGTCCGCCGGATCGCCAGGATCTTCGGCGGTGACGTGCTGATCCACAACGAGTACGGCCCCACCGAGGCGACCGTCGGCTGCGTCGTGCACTCGTTCCGTGCCGACGAGCCACAAGGCGACGCCGTGCCGATCGGCCGGCCGATCGACAATATGCGCGCCTGGGTGCTGGACGCTCAGGGCCGGCTCGTCCCCGACGGCGTGGTCGGCGAGCTGTTCCTCGGCGGCGCCGGACTGGCCGCCGGCTATCAGGGCGACCCTGAGCGCACCGCCGAGCGTTTCGTCCCGTCCGCCGTCGATCCCGCCGGCCGCGTCTATCGAACCGGCGACCTCGCCCGGCGCAATGCCGCAGGCCTGCTCGAGTATTGCGGCCGCAACGATGTGCAGCTGAAGATCCGCGGTGCCCGCATCGAGCCCGGCGAGATCGAGGCGGTGCTGGTCACCCATCCGCTGGTCGATGCCTGCGTGGTCACCGGCTCACGACGCTCGGGCGAGCCGGCGCGGCCTGAGCGGCACTGCGCGCGGTGCGGCCTGCCCTCGACCTACCCCGACGTCGATTTCGACGATCAGGATCTCTGCCGGCTTTGCCGCGCCTTCGACAGCTACGAATCACGGGCGCGCCAGTATTTCCGGACGATCGACGATCTGCGCGCGATTATTGGCGGTGCTACCAACGGCCAGGGCCCGCAGTGCCTCGTGCTGTTCAGCGGCGGCAAGGACAGCACCTACATGCTGTGCCGGCTGGTCGATCTCGGCTTTCGCGTGCTCGCCTTCACGCTCGACAACGGCTTCATCTCGGATCAGGCGAAAGACAACATCCGCCGCGTCGTCGAGCATCTGGGCGTGGAGCACATGTTCGCCAGCACGCCGGCGATGAACCGGATCTTCGTCGACAGCCTCGATCGCCACGCCAATGTCTGCCAGGGCTGCTTCAAGACGATCTACACGCTGGCCATGCAGGAGGCGGAGAAGCGCCACATCCCGTTCATCGTCACCGGCCTGTCGCGCGGCCAGCTCTTCGAGACGCGGCTCACCGAGGAGCTCTGGACCGACCCGCTGATCGATCCCGAGCAGATCGACCGGACCGTCCTGCAGGCGCGCAAGGCCTATCACCGCGTCGACGATGCCGCGCGCCGCCTGCTCGACACCGAGCTGCTGCAGCAGGACCGGGTGTTCGAGGAGGTCCAGATCCTCGACTTCTACCGCTACACCGATGTCGAGCTGGATGAGATGCTGGCCTACCTGGCGGGGCGCGTGCCCTGGGTCCGCCCGAAGGACACCGGGCGCTCGACCAACTGCCTGATCAACGATGTCGGCATCTACGTGCACCAGCGCCGGACGGGCTATCACAACTACGCCCTGCCCTATAGCTGGGACGTGCGCCTCGGCCACAAGCAGCGCGACGCCGCACTCGCCGAGCTGGACGACGACATCGACGGCGACCGCGTCCAGGCGATCCTCGAGCAGATCGGCTACACCGCACCGATCACGGCACCCGACGAGCTGCGCCTCGTGGCCTATTACGAGGCCAAGGACGAGGTGCCCGACGAGGAGCTGCTGGCGCATCTGCGGCAACGCCTGCCGGCCTATCTCGTGCCATCGCACTTCATCCGCCTGGATGCCATCCCGCTGACCCGCAACGGCAAGGTGGATCGCGCCGCCCTGCCGGCGCCCGATGCCGCACGACAGCGCGGCCCCGAGCCCTTCACGGCTCCCCGCACGCCCATCGAGCAGGCCCTGGCGCGGCTCTGGACCGAGGCGCTGCGGCTCGACCGCGTCGGCATTCACGACGATTTCTTCAAGCTCGGCGGCGATTCGATCCTCGCCATCCAGATCGTGGCGCGCGCGCACAAGGCCGGCCTCAGGCTCTCGCCCGGCGACATCTTCGAGACCCTGACCATCGCCAGGCTCGCCGCCCGCTGCAGCACCAGCGCTGCCGCGGCGACGGCACGCGCAGCACCGGCCCGGTGCAGCTGACCCCGGCCCAGTCCTGGTATCTCGAGCCGCTGCAATCGACGCTCGATCACTGGAACCAGGCCGTCCATGTGCGCCTGCCGGCGCCGGTGCCGCTCACCGAGCTGCGCCAGGCGCTCGCGGCCCTGGTCGAGCGGCACGATGCCCTGCGCCTCGCCTTCGCCAAGACCGAGGACGGCTGGCGCGCCAGCGTGGCCGAAGAAAGCTGCCGCCCCGGACGTCCTGCTCGCGCCCGGCATCGACGCCGCCCGCACAAAAGCGGACCAGCCTTTCGACCTCACCCGGCCGCCGCTGCTCCGCGTCGCCGCCATCGGCACGGACGACACGGCAGGCGAGCTGCTGCTCGCTGCCCACCACCTCATCGTCGACGCCGTCTCCTGGTCCATCCTGCTGGAGGACCTGGCCCAGCTGCTGCGCGATCCGACGACGGCTGCCCTGGCCCCGCCATCCACCTCGCTCGCGCAATGCGGCGCGGCCCTGTCGAGCAGCGCTTCGTCCAGCACGACGCTGGCGGAGCTGCCCTACTGGCGGGACGCCCTGACCCGAGAGGTGAGCCCCCTGCCATTGGCTGCCGGGTCCGCCCCGGATCTCGTCGCGGGCGAGGCCACGGTCACCGTCCGGCTCGACCGGGAGACAACGCGAGCCCTCCTCGACGAGGTGCCGCGCCGAGGCCGCATCCGCGTCCAGGAGCTGCTGCTGGCTGCCCTTGGCCAGACGCTCAGCCAGTGGACGCAGGGCCGATCGCTGCGGCTCTGGCTCGAAGGCCACGGCCGCGAAGCGCTCGACGCGGACGTGGATCTCGCCCGGGCCGTCGGCTGGTTCACGAGCCTCTTCCCCCTGGCACTCACGCTCCCCAGCAACGACGAGCCGGCAGCACTCCTGCGCGCAGTCAAGGAGCAGCTGCGCGCCGTTCCCCGCCGCGGCATCGGCTATGGCATGCTGCGCCATGCCGGCACCGAAGACGTGCGCCATGAGCTGGCAATGCTCGAAGAGCCGGGCATCGTCTTCAACTATCTGGGCGATGTTGATCGCCTGCTCTCGACGGCAGACGCGTTCCGCCCCACAGGCCCCCTCGAGCTGCACCGCGCCAAAGAGGCACGCCGCCGCTTTCCGCTGGAGGTCGTGGCCTGGGTCATCGACGGCCAGCTCACCGTCGACTGGGCCTTCCCGTCGGCGCGACTGGCTGCGGCAGACGTGCAGAGCCTCGCCGATCGCCTCCTGGCCAACGTGCGGGGTCTGGTGGCGCACTGCAGGGCCGACGCGGACGGCACGGCCGAGGCCGGCGACTTCCCGCTCGCCCGCCTCGATGCGGCGCGGATGGAGAAGCTCGCAGCTGCGCTTGGGCGCGCCGATGCGGCCGCCGCCCGAGGTCCGCGCACGTGAAGAACGTCGCCGACATCTACCGCCTGACCGCGCTGCAGGAGGGCCTGCTCTTCCACAGCGTGGCGGAGCCGGGAACCGGCCTCTACATCGACCAGGTGAGCGCCGAGCTGACCGGCACCTTCGATCCGGCGCGGTTCCAGGCGGCCTGGGACCAGGCGGTGCAGCGCCACGCTGCCCTGCGCACGGCGTTCTTGTGGGACGGCCTGGACGAGCCGGTCCAGGTGGTCCGCGAGACGGTCGAGCTGCCCTGGACCATCGAGGACTGGCGCGCGGACGATGCCCCGGCGCAAGCGCGGCGCCGGGAAGCCCGGCTGCGCCTCGATCGAGGCCACGGCTTCGCGTTGGAGCAGGCGCCGCTGCTGCGGATGACCCTGGCGCGGACGGGAGAGCGGTCCTGGTGGTGGCTCTGGACCTTTCACCACCTCATCGCCGACGGCTGGTCGACCTCCGTGCTGCTGCGCGAGGTCTTCGCGGCCTATGCCGGCAAGCCGTCCGACACCACCGACGTTCCAGCCTTCAGCGACTACATCGCCTGGCAGGCCGACCAAGACCTCGATGCCGCCGAGCGCTACTGGCGAGACGAGCTGCGCGGCTTCACCGAGCCCACGCGGCTCTCGTCGCTGCCGCAAGAGAGCAGCGTGGCGACACCGGGCGTGCGCCAGGAGGACATGCAGCTCTCGGCCGAGACGACCACTTCCATCCGCACCTTCGCCGCCGAGCATGGCCTGACGCTCAACACCGTCGTCCAGGGCGCCTGGGCGCTGCTCTTGGGCCGGCTGACCCTGCGGGACGACATCGTCTTCGGCGTCACCACATCGGGCCGGCCGCCGGAGCTGGCGGGGATCGAGCGGGCCATCGGCCTCTTCATCAACACCCTGCCGCTGCGCGTCGCCGTCGACCCTGCGGCCCCGCTCACCGCCTGGCTGAAGGCCCTGCAAAAGAGCCAGCTCGACGCCCGCCGCTTCGAGTTCAGCCCGCTGGCCTCGGTGCAGCGCTGGAGCGAGGTCCCCGCCGGCGAGGCCCTCTTCGAGAGCATCCTGGTCTTCGAGAACTACCCCGAAGGCGATGCCCTGCTGCCGCCGGACGCCGGGCTCGAGGTGGGCGCGCTGCGCTTCGACGAGCGGAGCAACTACCCGCTGGCCCTGCTCTGCATCCCCGGCACCCGGCTGCGCCTCATCGCCATCCATGATCCAAGCCGGATCGATGAGCCCCTGGCCCGCCTCTGCCTGAAGCTGCTCGACCGCATCCTCAGCCAGCTCGCCACCGAACCACACGCGCGGCTGCAAGACATTCGCCTCGATGACGAGGCGGATCGCCGTCAACTTCGGCAGTGGAACGACACCGCGACCGAGCCGGTCGAGCACGGCTGCATGCACGAGTGGATCGCGCGGACGGCGAAGGACAACGGCGATCGCGTGGCGGTCATCGGGCCCGACCGGTCGCTCACCTATGCCGAGCTCGATGCCCACGCCAAGGCGCTCGCCGCGGAACTGCGGGCGAAGGGCGTCGGCCGTGGCGATGCCGTCGCGATCATCGCCGAGCCCTCGGCCGAGATGATCGCAGGCCTCCTCGGCATCCTCCAGGCCGGCGGCGCCTATGTCCCGCTCGATCCGGCCTATCCGCCGAGCCTGATGCGCCACGTCCTCGATGACGCCGGTGCCGCCGTCGTGGTGAGCCAAGCGGCGCTGCTCGATCGGCTCGCCGACACCGCGGCGCGGACCATCACGCTCGATCTGGATGCACCAACCCCTCTCATGCGGCAGGCGAGGTCAGCGCCGAGCCGGACGATCCCGCCTACATCCTCTACACCTCCGGCACCACCGGCCGCCCCAAAGGCGTGCCGATCACGCATCGCAATCTCGTGCATTCGACCGAGGCGCGCCTTCGCGTCTATGGCGACACACCGCCGCGCTTCCTGCTCCAGTCGTCCTTCACCTTCGACAGCTCCGTCGCCGGCATCTTCTGGGCACTCGCCACCGGCGGCACGCTCATTGTCCCGCGCCGCCACCAGGAGCAGGACATGGCCGGCCTGCTGGCGCTGATCCGCGAGAACGCGGTCAGCCACACGCTCTGCCTGCCGACGCTCTACGGCCTGATCCTGCGCGAGGCAGCACCCGCCGATCTCGCCAGCCTGCGCACCGTCATCGTCGCCGGCGAGGCCTGCCCCGCCTCGCTCGTCCGCGCCCACCACCAATCCCGCCCCGATGCCCGGCTGTTCAACGAGTACGGCCCGACGGAAGCGACGGTCTGGGCGACGGTGCACGAGCTGGGCCCGAACGACGCGCTCGATCCGGTGCCGATCGGCCGGCCGATCCCGCGCATGCATGCCCATGTGCTGGACGCCGAGCGCCGGCCCGTTCCGCCAGGCGTCCCGGGTGAGCTCTGGCTCGCCGGAGCCGGGCTCAGTGCCGGCTATCGCAACCTGGAAGCACTCACCCATGAGCGGTTTGCGACCCTCGACGTAACCGGCACGGCCGAGCGCTGCTATCGAACCGGCGACCTCGCGGTGCGGCGGGACGACGGCACGCTGGCGTTTCTCGGCCGTGTCGATTCGCAGCTCAAGCTGCGCGGCCGCCGCATCGAGCCCTCGGGCATCGAGACGGTGCTGCGCGAGCGCCCCGATGTCGCCGATGCCGCGGTCACCGTTCAGGGCTCGCCGGGCCGACTGGTCGCCTATGTCGTGCCGCGCGCCGGCGCCACCCTCGACACCGGCGTGCTGCGCGCTGAGCTACAAGCCGTGCTGCCCGACTACCTGGTGCCCGACCAGATCGTGACGCTGCCCTCGCTGCCCCGCACCTGGAGCGGCAAGATCGACTACCGATCCCTGCCGGAGCCCGCATTGGCGCCCGCGCCGGTCACCAGCGCAGCACCCGCCACTGCCATCGAAGCGAGACTCGCTGCCATCTGGCGAGAGGTGCTGGGCGCGCCCACGGTCGGTCTCGACGACGACTATTTCGCGCTTGGCGGCGATTCGATTCTCAGCATCCAGATCGTCTCGCGGGTGCGCCAGGAGCTCGACGCCGAGCTGCCGCTGGGCATCATCTTCCAGGCGCGAACCGTGCGCGCGCTCGCCCGGGCCATCGAGGCCCACGATCCGGAGCGCGGCTGGCCCTGCCTCGTGCCGATCCGCAAAAACGGGACGCGCCCGCCGCTGTTTCTCATGCATTCCCTCGAAGGCGAGATCGGCCCCTACTACAACCTCGCCAATCGCCTGCCCCTGGACCAGCCGGTCTTCGGCGTGCAGGCGCCCAAGGAGCGCCTCACCTCGATCGAGGAAATGGCGCAGCGCTATCTGGACGAGATCCGCGCCCACCAGCCACACGGACCCTACTGGCTCGGCGGCTTCTGCATCGGCGGCTTCCTCGCCTACGAGATGGCCCGGCGACTCTCTGCGGACGGTCACGAAGTGGCGCCGTTGGTTCTCTTCGATTGCCTCGCTCCTGGCCCCGGCTTTGCGACCTCGCAAACCGTCCTCCCCTCGGCAGCAACCCTGACCAGGATGGCATTGGCCGATCCGCACGCCTTCGTCGACCGCGTGGCCAAGCGGGTGGTCCGCTCCGCCAAGCGGCTCAGGCGCACCAGCGAGAGCGAGGAAGCGCCGGTCGAGCTGAACGAGGTGCGTGACCTGAGCGCGCTGCCGCCGGCCTATCTGGAGCCGTCCATGCGCAATTTCCGCGCCGGGCGCGACTACCTGCCCGAGCCCTGGGACGGCGACGCCATCCTGCTGCGCACCGCGGACGAGCGCTTCGGCGGCGATCTCGGCTGGAGCCGCTTCATCCGCGGCAGGCTGGAGATCACCCCCATACCGGGCAAGCATGCGGACACGCTGGAAGAGCCGGCCGTGCAGGAAACCGGGCGCCTCCTCACCGCCGTCATGGACCGGCTGACGCCGGCCCTTCGGCGCCATAATTCGATCCCAAGAAGGACGGCCTGATGGAGTTCGGTTGGACGGCAGAGCAGGAGGAACGCTACGCGGCGACGCTCGCCTTCGCCCAGGAAAGCCTGAGCGACGATCTGCGCCAGCGCGACGACACCAACCAGTTCTCGCACGAGCTCTGGCAGCGCTGCGCCGCCTTCGGCGTCCTCGGCTGGTGCATGCCGATGGAGCTCGGCGGCAGCGGGCTCGACATCATCACCACGGTGCGCCTCCTTGAAGCCATTGGCTATGGCTGCCGCGACAACGGCCTGACGCTCGGGCTCAACGGCCAGATCTGGGCCGTCCAGCAGCCGCTGCTGAACTTCGGCAACGACGAGCAGAAGGCAAAATATCTTCCCCGCCTCTGCTCGGGTGAGCTACTCGGCGCCGATGGCATGTCCGAGATCAACTCGGGCTCGGATGCCTTCAGCCTCGAGACCAGCGCCCGCAAGGTGACTGGCGGCTATCTGCTCAACGGTCGCAAATCCTATATCGGATTAGCGCCGGAAGCCGGGCTATGCCTCGTCTTCGCAACCACAGATCCAGCCATTGGCCGTTGGGGCGTCTCGGCGTTCCTGGTCGAGAGCGGATTCGAAGGCTACACGGCGACGCCAGCCCGGCCAAAGATGGGGCTGCGTACCAATCCCTTGGGCGACATCGTGCTCGAGGATTGCTTCGTACCCGAGGAGAACCGGCTGGGCCCCGAAGGCGGCGGTGCAAGTATCTTTACTCATTCGGTGGAATGGGAGCGCAGCTTTATCTTCGCGAGCCATGTGGGAGCGATGGCGCGCCAGCTCGACGACGCGATAAGCTACACGAAGACGCGTCACCAATTCGGCCAGCCGATCGGCACGTTTCAGTCGGTCTCCAACCGCGTCGTCGAGATGAAGCGCCAGCTCGAAACCTCCCAGCTGCTCCTCTACAAGCTGGCATGGATGAAAGATCAGGGAAAGCCGGCGCTCATGGAGGCGGCGCTCGCCAAGCTGCACCTGAGTGAGGCCTTCGCCGCGAACAGCCTGGACGCCATGCGCATCCACGGCGCGAAAGGCTACTTGACGGAGTTCGACGTCGAGCGCGATCTGCGCGATTCGCTTGGCGGGGTCATTTATGCGGGCACCTCCGACATCCAACGCAACATCATCGCCCGCATCCTCGGGCTCTGAGGTCGGCCGGCGCCGAGAAAGCAAGATAAGCCAAGAACCGAGGAGGCTGGCCTCCTCGGGCTCCTCCGATACTTTGGGGTGGCAGAGGCCGAGCGCGCAAGTGACGAACCACGCTGGGCGTGAAGATCGCCTAGCGATCGAGCTTGGCCAGCCGCTCTTCGAGCGCCCCCGGCATCCACGCATCCCGCGGCGCCAGCCGCCCCGACTCGGCCAACGCCTGCGCGATCGCCAGCGCCGCTTCGAGGTTCACCCGCGCCGTCGCCTGATCTCGCGACTCCGTCGCGATCTCGCTGAGCTTCACATGGCTGACGATCAGATCGCGCTGCCACCCGGCATTGCCCGGATCGCGCGCCGCCAGATCACGGGCCATCCTCAGGCTCTCCTCGAAGGCCACGAGCGCCGCCGGCAGATCGCCCTGCGCCACCCGCACGTCGCCCACCTTTTCGAGACTCACCGAGACGTCGCGCGCCCAGCCGGCATTGCCCGGATCGCGCGCCGCCAGATCGCGGGCAATCTCCAGCCCTTCCTCGAAGGCCACGAGCGCCGCCGGCAGATCGCCCTGCGCCACCCGCACGTCGCCGATTTTGCTGAGGCTCACCGAGACGTCGCGCGCCCAGCCGGCATTGCCCGGATCGCGCGACGCCAGATCGCGGGCAATCTCCAGCCCTTCCTCGAAGGCCACGAGCGCCGCCGGCAGATCGCCCTGCGCCACCCGCACGTCGCCCACCTTGTCAAGGCTCACCGAGACGTCGCGCGCCCAGCCGGCATTGCCCGGATCGCGCGACGCCAGATCGCGGCGGATCCTCAGGCTCTCCTCGTAGGCCACGAGCGCCGCCGGCAGATCGCCCTGCGCCACCCGCACGTCGCCCACCTTGTTGAGGCTCACCGAGACGTCGCGCGCCCAGCCGGCATTGCCCGGATCGCGCGACGCCAGATCGCGGCGAATCCTCAGGCTCTCCTCGAAGGCCACGAGCGCCGCCGGCAGATCGCCCTGCGCCACCCGCACGTCGCCGATCCGCTCCAGGCTCACCGACAGATCGTGCTGCCAAGCACTATTGGCCGAGTCCGCTGCCGCCAAGCGCTCGGCGACGGCCTTGCCCGCCTCGAAGGCGGTCAACGCGCCGTCAAGATCGCCCTGCAGAACGCGGACATCGCCGATAGTATTCTGCGCGACCATCTCGTCTCGGTCGGCATCCTGCGCCCGCGCCAACTCCAGCGCCCGCTGCGCCGCCTCCTCCGCCGCGCCGAGCCGCCCCGCCGCCACTTCGAGCCGGCTGATGAAGATCCAGGTCCAGAAATGGTCCGGATCGAGCGCCGCCGCCCGGCGATCGAGCGCTGCCGCCCGGCGGTAGTGGTCGAGGGCGCCCAGCGTATCGGTCGCATACGCCAAGGCGCCGCGCTGGCGGGCCGCTTCGGCGGCTTCGGCGAGGTGGGGCGCCGCGGCCGCCGTGGCGCGTTGCTCGACCTCGGCGAGGATGGCGTCGGCTTTGGGCCGGATCGCCGTCCCGCCTCGAGGCTGGCGAGGAGCGTCTTCGACTGTGCCGAGGTCTTCCGGACCATCGACACCGGCACGGCGGACAGCCGCAAGCGCTTGCTCGAGCTCGACGATCCTCTCGTCACGACCGCCGATCTCGGCCTCGTAGCGTTCGACGATCACCGCGACGCTCTCGTCGGGATGCGAGCCGATCCTGGCGGAATCGTCCTCGTGCGTGACCGATGCAGATCCGGCGAGCCACGAAGACGCCGGCCAGAGCGGCCGTGCCGAGCCCGACTCCAGCGACGGGTTGCGATCGAGCCGGCGCACGTCGGGCTTCGCCTGTCACCGACGGCCTGAACAGACCGACGACCTGCAACCATCCCGGCACCCTCTCAGGAGCCCGCACCAGGAGCCACGTCACGTCGCATTCCCGACCGTCATCCGCCGCCCAAGTCTGTGTCACCGGCTGAAGGGCTGATCGTCTTGGAGCCCGTTTCAGGCGTTTTCGCGGCATTTCATGAGCTTGGCAACGAGCAGATGCGAGGCGTTGGATGACGCAGCTGCTGCTGCCCAGCTCAACTCCGGCCGGCTTAAAGCTAGCGGCGGCAGCGGCGACACCTACGCGCCACCCCCTGCCGCGATCGCCAGGGCCTGGACGATGCAGGTGAGACCGACCAGCGGCGTCGTGCCGGCCGCTGCCAGGCAGGGCAGCTCGAGCAGCACGGTGGCGTGTGGTGCCAGCGGGCTCAAGGGCGTGTCGGTGATCGCCAGCACCTTGCCGCCCCGCTCGGCATGCGCCTGGACCGCCTGGACCACCGAGGGCTGGTAGGGGGCGATGCTGATCGCGACCAGGAGGTCGTCGGCACGCAGCAGGCCCGCTTGCGGCAGCGCATAGCCGCCGGTGTTGTCGAGCATCAGGCACGGCCGGCCGTGACGGATCAGCGACCAGGCCAGGAGTGCTGCCATCGGATAGGCCAGATGCTGGGCGGTCACGCAGGGCTGCGGGGCCGCGCGTAGCAGCTCGACCGCGGCCCGAAAGGCGTTGCCGTCGAGCTCCCGGCGCAAGCGCTCCAGCTCGGCGATGCCCCGGCTCAGCAGTTCCGTGGCAATGCCGGCAGGCTCGATCGAGCCGTCTCCCGTGGCAGGCGCATCGGCCGGCCTCGCGCCGGCGTCGCCGGAACGAAACAGCAAATGCGCCTTGAAGCGCTGCTTCATCTCGCGAAAGCCCGAGAAATCGAGCGCATGGGCGAAACGCACGAGAGCGGACGGCTGCACCGCGAGGCGCTTGCCCAGCTGGTCGGCGGTCTCCATGGCCATCGTCTCGGGGTTCGCGAGCGCGAAGCTGGCGATCTGCTGCTGCTGCTGGCTGAGCCCTGGATAGCGCTCGACGATGCGGCCGCGCAGCTCGTTGAAGCCGGCTGGATCGGCAAAGGCGTCACGTCGGCGATGGGGCAATTGAAAGCTCTCCAGGGCAACCGGCACGTTCGATTCAAAAATTCTTGCTATTGACGGTCCTGCAATTTTCCTTCTCTCTACCCGAGCAGCGGCGGATTGAGAAGACTGGCTGCGCAAGACGCCGGAACGGAAGCGGATCGCAGGCGATGGGCGATTGCGCTTACCGTGATCTCGACGACCGAAAACAAGATTAGGGAGCAAGCAACATGCGAAACGCGTCCAAGCTGACGCGGCGCCTCCTCGGCGCCACTCTTCTCGGCGGCATGGCCATTGGCGCAGTCGCCGCCGGCCCGGCCATGGCCCAGGATCGCAGCCTCAAGGTCTGGTTCGGCCGGGAGAACTTCATTCCCGAAGACCAGTTCGCCCAGTTCAAGGAAGACTACCCGGACATCGACGTCGAGTTCGAGGTGATCCGCCTCGAGGACGTCAACTCGCAGCTGATCCTGGCCATTCGCTCGGGCACCGCGCCCGACATCGTGCAGATCCAGGCGCGCGACGTGGCCCAGCTGGCACAAGGCGGCGTGGTCAAGGACTTCACCCACATGATCGAGGAGTGGGAGGAGAAATACCCCGAGACCTACAACCAGCTCGCCCCCTTGGCCTGGGAAGGGGCGATGGACGCCGACGGCAATATCTACGGCGTGGCGCTCTACGCCCAGTCGATCTACCTCACCTATCGCACCGACTGGCTCGACGAGCTCGGCATCGAGTACCCGCTCGAGACCACCGATCGGGTGCTCGCGGCTGCCAAGGCGATGGCCGAGTCGGGCGACGACCGCTTCGGCTTCAGCCTCTTGGGCTGCTGCAACAGCCCGACCTGGGAGCTGCCGCAGTTTCTCGCCATGGGCGGCGAGATCATCAATGGCGTGCCGCAGATCGACACCGAGATCGGCATCGAATGGATCAGCTTCTACCAGGAGCTGATGCGCAGCGGTGCCGGGCACCCCGACACGCCGTCCTGGGATTCCGGCCAGATGCGCGCCGCCTTCATCGGCGAGCGGGCCGGGATGATGAACGAGGGCGAGCACATCTACGTCGAGGTGCACAAGCAGGTGCCCTATGAAGACGGCAAGTGGACCTTCGAGCGCCTGGCCACGCGACCCGGCCAGACCGAGGAGCACAAGCAGACCGGCTTCGCCTTCCCCTTCATCGTGACCTCGGCCAACGAGGACGAGGAAGCGGCGATGCTGGCGCTGGAGTACCTGTCGCGCCCCGACTTCGCCAAGCAGGTGGCCATCCGCTACCAGCCGACCACCAACACGGCGGTCTCGGAAGATCCCGAGTACCTGGCAGCCAAGCCCTGGGCGACGGACATCGCTCCGCTGTCGTCGAACCTCTACAACCTGCCGACCCATCCGACCCGGGCCATCCAGGTCTATGACGTCCTGCAGGAGCTGCGCGATCGCATGGTCGCCGAGCCCGATGCCGATGCCGCAGCACTCGCGGCCGAGTACCAGGAGAAGCTGAACGCCGCCGCCGGGATCTAAGCCGGTCTCGGTTCAGCACAAGGTTGTGGGAGTGGGGCCGCTCGAGGCCCCGCTCCCCACCCCTTCCAGCTCTCCACCTCGCGGAGCGGAGCGACGATGAGCACGACGGCTGTTCGACGCGGCACGCCGCCGACCATGCGCGAGCGGTTCGCCGATCTGGGCATCGGCACCGTGCCCTATTTGATGGTCATCCCGGGCCTGATCTTCGTCCTGGGCGTGCTCGGCTATGCGGTCGCCGGCGGCTTCTGGCTGTCGCTGCACGCCACCGACATGTTCCTGGTCAAGACCTGGGTCGGGCTCGACAACTATATCGCCGTCTTCCAGGATCCACGGTTCCAGGCGGCCCTGGTCCGCACGCTGGTCTTCGTGATCGCCAGCATCACGCTCGGCATCGCCATGTCGATGATGTTCGCGCTCACCCTCTACCATGTCGGCTTCGGCAAGCGCTTCTTCCGCGGCATGAGCCTCGTGCCCTACTTCGTCTCGGGCATCGCAGCCGCCGTCATGTTCCGCTTCGTCTTCACCACCTCGGGCGGCTTCGCCAATCAGATGCTGGCGCTGATCGGGCTCGGTCAGCCGTCATGGCTGGGTGATCCCAACCTCGCGTTTATCGTCTCGGTGCTCGCCAATTGCTGGTTCATGGTGCCGTTCGCCACGCTCATTCTCCTGGGCGGGCTGCAGACGGTGGACAAGGACATCTACGATGCCGCGACCATCGACGGCGCCGGCGGTGTGCAGACCTTCCTCAAGATCACGCTGCCGATGATCAAGCCGATGATGGGCGTCAGCCTGATCTGGGTCTCCTATATCAGCTTCAGCACCTTCGACATCATCCTGGCGCTCACCGCCGGCGGGCCGCAGCGGGCCACCGAGGTGGTCTCGATGTACATGTACCAGCTGGCCTTCCTGCAGCTCGATTTCGGCCAGGGTGCCGTGCTCATGGTGGTGCTGCTGACCTTCAACACCGTGCTCAGCCTCGGCTACATCTATTACTTCGTGCTTGCCGACAAGCGCACCGAGAAGGAGAGCTGAGCCATGGCGACGCTCTCCCCACGCACCGATGATCGCCGCCGCGAGGCCGTGATGATCGGCCGGCCGCCGAGCCTCCTGGACGAGCTGCTCAACCGCTTCGGCCGGGTGATCCTGATCGGCCTGCCGCTCGCCTTCCTCGTCATCTGGACGATGGTGCCGCTGCTCTGGGCGTTGCTGGCATCGCTCAAGGACCCGCTCGAGATCTACGAATCCACCACGTTTCTGCCGCGCGATCCGTCGCTCAAGGCGTATTGGACCGTGCTCGGCATGGACGGGTTCGGCAAGTGGATGTTCAACACCATCCTGGTCACGGTCGTGGCCACCATCGTGCCCTTGGCGTTGAGCATCATCGCGGCCTACGGCTTCGCCCGCTATCTCTTCCGCTTTCGCCATTTGCTGCTCTTGGCCTACCTGATCCCGCGGATCATCCCGCGGGTCAGCCTGATCGTGCCCTTGAACGACCTCATGACCGATCTCGGGCTGATCAACACCTATTGGGTGCTGTTTCTCACCTACATCGCCAGCGCCGTGCCGCTCGCCACCTGGATCCTCGTCGGCTTCTTCAAGGCCGTGCCCAAGGAGATCGAGGAATCGGCGACCATCGACGGGGCCAACATGTGGAAGCGCCTGCGCTACGTGATCCTGCCGATCGCTTGGCCTGGCGTCGTGACCGCGGCCGTGCTCTGCATCCGCGAGGGCTGGAACGAGTTCTCCTTCGTCCTCGCACTCGTCACCGAGACCGGCATGCGCACGCTGCCTTACGCGCTCTACATGCTCAAGGACTCGATGGGGGTGCAGGATTACGCCGTCTACAACGCGTTCACGATGCTGACCGTGCTGCCGCTGCTCGTCGTCTATCTGCTGCTCGAGCGACGCGTCGTCGACAGCATCGTCTCGGGCGCCGTCAAATAGCGACTTTTGGGGAAGGCCGATGGCCGAAGGCTACGTCGAATACCAGGGGCTGAAGAAGAATTTCGGGCCGGTGCCGATCCTGCACGGCATCGACCTGAAGATCGAGGAAGGCGCGTTCGTCGTCCTGGTCGGCCCGTCCGGTTGCGGCAAGTCCACGCTCTTGCGCATGACCGCCGGGCTGGAATCGATCACCGAGGGCGACATCAGCATCGCCGGCCGGGTGGTCAACCGCGTGCATGCCAGCGACCGCGGCATCGCCATGGTCTTCCAGTCTTATGCGCTCTACCCGCACATGTCGGTGAACGAGAACCTCGCCTTCAGCCTGAAGATGCGCAAGACGCCCATGGAGCGGATTGTCGAAGCGATCAAGGGTGCCGCCGGCGTGCTCAAGCTCTCGCCGCTGCTCGAGCGGCTGCCGGCCCAGCTCTCCGGCGGCCAGCGCCAGCGCGTCGCCATGGGCCGGGCGCTCGTGCGCGAGCCCGCGGTCTTCCTCTTCGACGAGCCCCTCTCCAACCTCGACGCCAAGCTCCGGGTCGAGATGCGCGCCGAGATCAAGGCGCTGCACCAGCGGCTCGACACCACGACCATCTACGTCACCCACGACCAGATCGAGGCCATGACCATGGCCGACACCGTCGTCGTCATGCATGACGGGCGGATCGAGCAGGTGGGCGCCCCGCTCGAGATCTACGACCGGCCGGAGAACCTGTTCGTCGCCGATTTCCTCGGCTCCCCGGCGATGAACCTGCTCGACGGCACCGTCGTGGCGACCGATTCCAGCGACACGCCGCTCGCCGTCGAGGTGGCACCGGGCGTGCTGCTGCCGCTGCCGGCCGGCACGTCGGTCGAGCCCGGCCGTTCGGTGGTCTACGGCATCCGGCCCGAGCACGTGACGCTGACCTCGGCCGAGACCGGCCAGCCGGTCACCTTGACCCTGGTCGAGCCCGCCGGCTGGGAGACCCATCTCCACGCCGATCTGGCCGAGCACAATCTGCGCATCCTCTCGGTCGACAGGGTCGGCGCCCGACCGGGCGACCAGGTCGGCATCCAGATCGTCACCGATCGCGTCCACCTCTTCGACCGCCAGACCGGGCGTCGGGTCTAGCCGCTACCCTTCCCTTCGCCATCGACCGTCCCCTGGAGACCACTCATGCCCCGCAGCCTGGCCGCGGCACCCTCGCCGCTGGCGCTCGCCAACGCCATCCGCGCCCTCACCATGGACGCCATCGAGCAGGCCCAGTCCGGCCATGCGGGCCTGCCGCTCGGCATGGCGGATGCCGCGGTGGCCCTCTTCGGCACCAGCCTGGTCTTCGATCCGGACGCCCCCGAGTGGCCCGACCGCGACCGCTTCGTGCTGTCTGCCGGCCACGGCTCGATGCTCCTCTACAGCGTCCTGCATCTCACCGGCTATCCGGGCTTCGGCATGGCAACGCTCCGCGCCTTCAGGCAATGGGAGTCGCTGGCCGCCGGCCATCCCGAGGTCGACCAGGCGCACGGCATCGAGACCACCACCGGCCCGCTCGGCCAAGGCATCGCCACCGCCGTCGGCATGGCGCTCGCCGAGCGGATCATGGCGGCCCGCTTCGGCCCCGACCTGGTCGACCACCACACTTATGTCGTCTGCAGCGACGGCGACCTCATGGAAGGCATCAGCCACGAGGCCGCATCGCTCGCCGGCCACCTCCGCCTCGCCAAGCTGATCGTCCTCTACGACGACAACGACATCACCATCGACGGCCCGGCCGACCTGGCGCTCAGCGACGACGCCACCAAGCGCTTCGACTCCTACGGCTGGCGGGTCGAGCTCATCGACGGCCACGACGTCGAGGCCATGACGGCGGCCCTGCAGCGGGCACGGGAGAGCGACCGCCCGACCCTGCTCCGCCTCAAGACGGTGATCGGCCGCTTCCTGCCGACCAAAGAGGGCAAGGCATCGGCCCATGCCGGCGTGCTGGGCGACGCCGAGGTGGCCGGCGCCAAGGCGGCGATGGACTGGCCCCACCCGCCCTTCACCGTGCCCGCCGACATCAAGCAGGCCTGGGAAGCCTTCGCCGAGGCCGGCAAGACCGCCCATGCCGCCTGGCAGCAGCGGCTCGCCGCAGCCGACCCCGCCCGCCGCGCCGCCTTTGCAGCGGCACTCGACGGCGGCCTGCCCACCAACCTCGCCGACCTCGTCACCGAGGCCAAAAAGTGGCTGCTGGCCGAGCAGCGCGTCGAGGCAACCCGCTTCGCCTCCGGCCACGTCCTCGAGCGCCTGGTCCCGGCGATCCCCTCGCTCATCGGCGGCTCGGGCGACCTCACCCCCGCCAACAACACCCAGACCGCCGAGCGCCAGGCCATCACCGCCGGCAACTACGCCGGCGGCTACCTCCACTACGGCGCCCGCGAGCACGGCATGGCCGCCATCATGAACGGCATGGCCCTGCACCGGGGCCTCATCCCCTTCGCCGGCACCTTCCTCGTCTTCACCGACTACGCCCGCCCCGCCATCCGCCTCGCCGCCCTGATGCGCCAGCGCGTCATCCACGTCATGACCCACGATTCCATCGGCCTCGGCGAGGACGGCCCGACCCACCAGCCCATCGAGCATCTGGCAGCCCTGCGCGCCATCCCCAACCTCCGCCTCTTCCGCCCGGCCGACGCCATCGAGGTGGCCGAGTGCTGGGAGCTGGCACTCCGCCACACCACCGGCCCCTCGATCATCGCGCTCAGCCGCCACCCCGTCCCCCTCGTCCGCGACGACGCCACCAGCGACAACCGCTCGGCCAAAGGCGCCTACATCCTCGCCGACTCCAGCGCCCCGCACCGCGTCACCATCCTCGCCACCGGCGCCGAGGTCGGCCTCGCCACTGGCCGCCCGCGACCAGCTCGAGCAGGACGGCATCGGCACCCGCGTCGTCTCCATGCCCTGCCTCGAGCTGTTCGAGGCCGAGGACGACGCCTACCAGTCGCACATCCTGGGCACCGCCCCCGTCATGATCGCCGTCGAGGCAGCCGCCCGCCAAGGCTGGGACCGCTATATCGGCCGCAACGGCACCTTCATCGGCATGACCACCTTCGGCGCCTCCGCCCCAGCCCCCACCCTGTTCGAGCAGTTCGGCATCACCGCCGAGCGCATCACCGAAGCGGCACGGCAGCAGACGCGGACGAGATAGCGAGAAGACAAGAACCGAGGAGGCTGGCCTCCTCGGGCTCCTCCGGTACTTGGAGCCTGTTTGAGGGCTCTTGGTTGTCGTTCGTCAGCTTGCGCGCTCGGCCGCGGCTGCGTCGCTCTTTGCTCGGGCGCGGCGCTTGAGGGTGATCCAGACGGCGCCGGCGAGGAGGGCCAGGTTGATCGCCATGAGGACGGCCGCGACCGGGCGGTCGAGAAAGATCCAGTAGCCGTCCTGGGAGATCAAGAGTGAGCGGCGGAGATTGTTCTCGAGCAATGGCCCGAGGATGGTGCCGATGACGATGGGGGCGAGCGGGAAGTCGGCGGCGCGAAAGGCGATGCCGATCAGCCCGAAGCCCAGCATGACCCAGAGATCGAAGACCGAGGCCTGGAGCGCGAAGGTGCCGATCGCGCACATCAGGAGCACGATGGGGATCAGGTGGACCTTGGGGATGCGCAGCACATAGACGAAGAGCGGGGTGGTGAGGATGCCGAGCACCAAGAGCGCCACGTTGGCGGCCAGGTAGACCATGAAGACGCCGCCGACGATCTCCGGCTGCTGCTCGAAGAGGGTGGGGCCGGGGAAGAAGCCCAGGATCAGCAGCGCGCCGATGAGCACGGCCGAAGACGCGTCGCCGGGGATGCCCAGCGCCAGGGAGGGCACCAGCGTACCGCCGACCGTGGCGTTGTTGGCGCTCTCGGTGGCGACCACGCCACCCTCGGCCCCTTCGCCGTAGCGCTCATCAGGGCTGCTCGCGGCCTTGGCCGCGGCATAAGCCGTGAACGAGCTGATCACCCCGCCGGCACCCGGCAGCGAGCCGAAGAAGGCGCCGATGGCGGACGAACGCAGCAGGTTCTTCCAATGCTTGAGCGTCAACAGCAGCGAGGAGAAGCTGGCGCGCACCAGCTTGATGTCGGGCTTGCCCGTCAGGCGCTCCTTGCCGACCATCTGGAAGGCCATCTCGGAGATGGCGAAGAGGCCGACGACAATGGCCACGATGTGGAAGCCGTTGAGCATGTGGTAGCTGTCGAAGGTGAAGCGGTAGCCGGTGGAGAACTCGTCCGTGCCGATGGTGGCGAGCGCCAGGCCGAAGCAGCCGGAGAGCAGCCCCTTGACGATGGAATCGCCGGAGATGACGGCAATCGCGATCAGGCCGGTGATGGCGAGGGCGGTGTATTCCGGTGGGGCAAAGCCGCTGGCGAAGTCGGCGAGCACCGGGGCCAGGATGATCAGCACGACGCCGCCGAAGAGGCCGCCCAGGGCCGAGGACGAAATCGCGATGCCGATGGCATCCCCGGCGCGGCCTTTTTGGGCCATGGGATAGCCGTCGAAGAGGGTGGCAGCGGCCAGTGGCGTGCCGGGTATGCGGAGCAATATGGCCGAGATCGAGCCACCGCAGGAGCCGCCGACGAAGATCGCGATAAGCAGGCCCATGGCGGCGATGGGCGGCAGGCCGATGGCGACGGGCAAGAGCAGGATGATGCCCATCAAGGGGCCGAGGCCGGGGAGTGCGCCGACCAGGAGGCCGAACAGCACGCCAAAGAGCGTGAGGCTGATGGCGAGTGGCGTGAAGAACAGCTCGAAGCCGGCGCCGAGCGAGTCGATCAGCATCTCTGGCGACCCGGACCCACGGCTACCAAGGGATGTTCAAGGCGAACATGCCGCCGGGCAGCACGATCTTGAGGAAGACCTCGAACATGAAGGCCAGCAGGAGCGAGACCCCGAGGCTGACCAGGATGATCTCCAGCGGACGCCGGAGGCCGCCCAGGATCATCACGGCCATCAGCATGAGCGGGGTCGCGATGTGGTAGCCGAGCGTGCCGAGTGCTGCCAGGTAGACGGCGAAGATGACCAGGAGGAGGGCGGGCCGGCGAAGGTCGGCGAAGGACAGGCCCTCATTGGCGCCTGGCTGGCCGAGCAGCCGGTTGAAGATCACCAGGACGACGAGCAGGCAGCCCATCAGGATCGCGACCGAGCGGGGGTAGGCGGCGGCGTTGTCGTACGGGCCGCCGGTGGCGATCCCCTGCTCGGTCATGGACGTGGCGATCTGCTGGAAGACCGTCGCGATCAAGGCCAGGAAGAAGGCGATGACCAGCCATTCGGCGTGCTTCTTGGTCAACATCGCTTCGGTATCCAGCGGTGGGCTTGCGGGCCGCTAGCGGAGCTTGGCGAGCTCGGCTTCTTCCCAGGCAAGGGCGTTGCCCATGGCCTCGAGCTGGCCGGCGACGGGGCCGACGATCTCGTCATACTGGTCGGAAGTGTAGTCCAAGGGCACGAAGCCGATCGCGGCGATCTGCTCGCGCACGTCCTCGCGCGCCATGGCCGCTGCCATCGCGTCACGCAGGATCTCGACCCGGTCTTCGGGCGTGTCGGGATGCACCAGCCACCAGTTCCAGCCCATAGGCGCCAGGCCCTGGAGGCCGAGATCGATGTCGAGGTCGGTGATGCTCGGCGCGCCGTCGAACGAGGCCTTGGAGCCGGGCAGCTCGGAGAGCACGAGCAGAATGTCGAAGCCTTCCTTGTCGGGCAGGTAGCCGCCGATATTGACGAAGGCGAAGTCGAGCACGCCGGCCTTGAGGTCTTTCCTGGCGTCGGCGTCGGTCTTGTAGGGGATGTTCTGGGCGACCACGCCATAGGACTGCAGCACCTTGGCGATGACCATGTGCGGCAGCGTGTTGCGGGAGCCGGACGAGTAGCGGAGCTTGCCCGGATTGGCCTGGCCGTATTCCATCATCTCCTCGAAATCAGCCCAGCGATCCTCGTCCTTGCGGACACCGATCGAGAACGCGTTGGAGACGCCGGCATGCAGCGGCGTGAAGTCCTCATACGTCCAATCAGCATTGCCGAGCACCGGCTGCAGCACCAAAGGCGCGACGTAGCCGTCGATGATGGAGTAGCCGTCGGCCGGCTTGGCCATCGCTGTCTGGAAGGCCTTGGTGCCGGCGGCACCCGGGGTCGAGACGACGGTGATCGAGACGCCCAGCTCCTCGCCCATGGCCTTGGCCATGATCTGGCTCACCGACATCGCCGCACCCGCGGTCCACGGATAGACGTTCTCGATGGTGCGCTCGGGAAACTCGGCTTTGGCCGGGGCGGCGCCCAGCAGCAGCGCCGCCAGCACCGGCGCCAACATCAATCGTCGTACCATGCCATTACTCCCTGATCATTTTGCTTGTTTTTTGCATTGCCGGCTCGGCTTGCTGAACCCGAGACTACGGGCAGCCGAGGCGACTTTCCAGGCGTTTCTGCTTAGCTCAATGTGCGGTTGCGATGTACGCCGGCTTCGACCCCGCCAACGAACCCCGGACGACGAACGACGGAAGCTCGACGCCTGAGCACCCCGCGACCGGCACGGAGGAGACAGCAAGAAAAGCTAAGAACCGAGGAGGCTGGCCTCCTCGGGCTCCTCCGGTACTTTGCTGTGGCAGAGGCCGGACGCGCAAGCTGACGAACCACGCCGGACTTGATGATCGCCTACCGATCGAGCTCGGCCAACCGCTCTTCGAGCGCCCCCGGCATCCACGCATCCCGCGGCGCCAGCCGCCCCGACCCGGCCAACGCCTGTGCGATCGCCAACGCCGCTTCGAGGTTCACCCGCGCCGTCGCCTGATCTTGCGACGCCGTCGCGAACTCGCTGAGCTTCACATGGCTGACGAGCAGATCCCGCGCCCATCCGGCATTGCCCGGATCGCGCGCCGCCAGATCACGGCAAATCCTCAGGCTCTCCTCGAAGGCCACGAGCGCCGCCGGCAGATCGCCCTGCGCCACCCGAACGTCGCCCACCTTGTTGAGGCTCACCGAGACGTCGCGCGCCCACCCGGCATTGCCCGGATCGCGCGACGCCAGATCGCGGGCAATCTCCAGCCCTTCCTCGTAGGGCACGAGCGCCGCCGGCAGCTCGCCCTGCGCCACCCGAACGTCGCCCACCTTGGTGAGGCTCACCGAGACGTCGCGCGCCCACCCGGCATTGCCCGGATCGCGCACCGCCAGATCGCGGCGAATCCTCAGGCTCTCCTCGAACGCCACGAGCGCTCCCGGCAGATCGCCCTGCGCCACCCGCACCTCGCCGATCCGGTCAAGGCTCACCGAGACGTCGCGCGCCCACCCGGCATTGCCCGGATCGCGCGACGCCAGATCGCGGCGAATCGCCAGCCCTTCCTCGTAGGCCAAGAGCGCCGCCGGCAGATCGCCCTGCGCCCGCCGCACGTCGCCAATCCGCTCCAGGCTCACCGAGACGTCGCGCGCCCACCCGGCATTGCCCGGATCGCGCGACGCCAGATCGCGAAAACTGGCCAGCCCTTCCTCGTAGGCCTGCAGCGCCGCCGGCAGATCGCCCCGCGCCACCCGAACGTCGCCGATCCGATCCAGGCTGACCGAGACGTCGCGCGCCCAGCCGGCATTGCCCGGATCGCGCGACGCCAGATCGCGGGCAATATCTAGTCCTCGCTCGTAAACCGCCAGCGCCGCCGCAAGATCGCCCTGCGAAACCCGAACGTCGCCGATCTTCTTCAGGCTCACCGATACGTCGCGCTCCCATCCGGCATTCCTCGGATCGCGTGACGCCAGATCATGGGCAATGTCGAGTCCTCGCTCGTAGGCCGCCAGCGCTCCCGACAGATCACCTTGCGCCACCCGAACGTCCCCGATCCCAGACTCACCGATATGTCGCGCTGCCATTGAGCGTTCGCAGGGTCGCGGGCGGACAGGGCCTCGCTTAACTTGAGGCCGGCGGTGTAGGCATTCAGCGCGCCCGTCAGATTGCCGAGCACCTTGTTTGCATCGCCGACCCTGTTCTGGCTGGCAGCTAGATCGCGTTGCCAGTCGTTGTTGTTAACATCGCTTGCGACCAACTCCTGGCCGAGCGCGAGACTGCGCTGGAAGAGTTCCAGCGCCTCATGCACTCTCCCGCTGGCCAAGCGAACGTCACCGAGTTGAGCCAGAGACCGAAGTTGTTCAGCAGTCCGATTACTCTCATCACGCTGAGAGCGAGCCGGCGTGCTATCCGACGTCATGGTCGACACCTCCGCGCGGACGGGCAATGAACCCGCTTTCGCGTCTAAGCCATGATACCTCAGAACGCGATCTCTTCAGCCTTGGCCGCGGATTTTTCGGCTTCATCGAGTGAGCCGGCCTGAAGAGCGATCCCGCTTCTCTCCCGCCAATACCGTGGATTCCGAGGCTCAATCGTGGTAAGCCGCCGCCATGCTTCCAGTGCTAAGGTCGTGTCCAAGTCTGCGGCCAAGCCCGCAACTCGCTCCCACGCCTTTACACATGCCTGTTCGAGGTCTTTTGCGTGGGATGAAAGCTCTCGAACAGCCGCAAGTGCGGCTTTCTGCGCCGTCGCCATTCCTTCAGGGTCACTGGTTTGATGACGTTCGGTGCTAATCTCTCGGGTAGTCGCGACGTCGCTTACCGACTCTCGCTGCAAGTAGAAGTTCTGCGGGCCCGCAGAAATGAAGTTGCCCGAGAACTGCGGCGCGGCTTCGGAGGGCCCCGCGTCGCCTAAGATTTTCCCGGCGGCGCCTTGACGTGCTTGAAGGTCATGTCGCCAGCCGAGGTCGCGCTCTTTGCCTTGACCCCCTCGACCGCCTCGAACAGCAGCACCCCGCCCGAGCGGATCTCGTCGATGTTCACCGCATAGCGCGCCTGCGTCTCAGTCGGCAGCGCCACGATCGCTTCGCGCAGCGTCTCAGCTAACTGCAGTAATTCGGTGTCACCGGTGATCTCGGGCTTCGCCAGCTCCGCCTTGATCGCCGCCGCGAAGGCCGGATCCCCGGCCACGTCCTCCAGCAAAGGCAACGACTTCACGTCGTGCTGCGCCGTGAGCCGGCTCTTCAGCGCTTCGAACGCGGTCTTGCCCGCCCCCTTGGCGAACTCGCTCACCGCCCCGGAGGCGACCAGCCCGGCCCCGCTCACCAGCACGCTGTAGAGAAGCTCCGCCAGCGCCATGCTTTCCTCCCGCCCGGCATCACCCGTTTCGTCGCTGCACCCTTGTACTCGCTGCACATGGCAACGTCACGCACGAGCCTCTGCTGCCAGGCCCAATCCGCGCCGGCAGCCCCATAACGAACGCTTATGCCACGACCCGATCCGCGCCGCCCGTGTTGCATATAGTGCAACGGAACCCGAGAGATGTTGCGCTATACGCAACAAAACCCGAGAAACGTTGCGCTATATGCAACGGAACCCGAGAAATGTCGCATATAGCGACTCATAAGCGATGCTTATGTAGCGTATAGCGCAAAAAACGCCCCTTCGAGCCTGCGAACGAACCCGCCAGACGACGAACGAACCCGGGAATCCGACGAACGAACCCACGGAAAGGGCGAGCGAACCCGAGGCGCTTGGCGAACGAACCCGAGCGCACGGTTTGTCGCACCCGGCGGGCGTTCGGGCTGCTGGAGCGCCCGGAACGGCTGCGATCGGCCGGGCATGAGCCGCCGCTCGGGGCCGCCTCGGCTAGGATCGCCGAATGAACCCGGGCCGGCCGGTCAGATGGCGGTGAAGCCGCCGTCGATCAGGAGGTCCTGACCGGTGATCAGGTCGGAGGCGGAGCTCGCCAGGAAGAGGACCAGGTCGGCCACCTCGATCGGCTTGCCGAAGCGGCCGGCGGGGATCTTGGCCTTCATCGGGTCGCCCTTGGCGGGGTCACCCCACACCTTCTCGCCCATCGGCGTCAAGATGACGGTCGGACAGACGGCGTTGATCTGGATGTTGTGCTTCGCCCATTCGCTGGTCATCACCTTGGTCAGCATGTTGAGCCCGCCCTTGGACGCACAATAGGCACCATGGTCGTCAAGGCCAACGACGCCGGCCTGGCTGCTGATATTGATGATCTTGCCGGCCTTCTGGGCGATCATCTGGGGAGCGACCGCGCGCGCCACGATGAAGGGTGCGCGAAGATTGACCGCCATGGTGAGATCCCAGTCCTCGACCTTGGCATCGAGCAAGGGATCGACCAGTGCGACCCCGGCATTGTTGACCAGGATATCCACCGTGCCGAAGGCGTCGAGCGCCGCTTTGGCAGCCGCCTCGGCACCCTCGACAGTCGCCAGATCGGCCTTGATCGGCACCGCCCGCCGCTCCGCCCCCTCGACCGCCCGGACCACCTCAGCGAGCCCCGCCTCGTCCCGCCCGACAGCCGCGATATCGGCCCCCGCATCCGCCAGAACCCTGCAGATCTCGAGCCCGATTCCCTTGGTCGCCCCGGTCACCAGGGCCCGCTTGCCGGTGACGCTGAACCGGTTGGTGAAGTCGCTCATGGCCGTTCCCCTGCTCTCGTTGGACGGGCGGCATCGTCCGGCCGCCTTGCTGGCCGAGGCTCCTAGCCGATCCGCGGCCGGGAGGCCAGACCGCACCGCGCATACCGGGACGCGCCCGGCTTAAGCCCCTGTTAACCCTGATCGTTTAGCGTCCGCCTTGTTCGAGGCGACCACCCTTGAGGAATCCCGCCATGGCGGCCAACCTGCCCCCGCTCTTCCAGCTGCTCTCCGGCCGCGCCAGCTTCCTGCAGGCCCGCCACGCGGTGCTGACCCAAAACGTCGCCAACGCGGACACACCACGCTACCGGCCCAAGGATCTGGTCGAGCCGGACTTCGCCAGCGCCCTGAAGAAGCAGCCCGCCGGCGTGCCGCCGGTCACGGTGGCGCGAACCAGCGCCGATCACCTGGCCGGCACCTCTGGCACCAGCATCACCAGCCGCGAGACCAGCATCGACGGCTTCGAGGTGGCCCCTTCGGGCAACGCGGTGCTCATCGAGGAGCAGCTGCGGATGATGGGCGGCGCCGCCCGCGGCTACCAGCTCGCGACCAGCGTCTACGCCAAATATGTCGGCCTGATGCGCACCGCCATGGGCGCCGGCGCCAGATAGCCCGGACCAAGCACAAGGGAACTGAGCCGTGGATCTCGAAACCTCACTGAAGATCGCCGCCGCCGGCATGCACGCCCAGTCGGCCCGCCTGCGCGTCACCGCGGAGAACCTCGCCAACGCCCGCTCCACCGGCGAGACGCCCGGCGACGATCCCTATCGGCGCAAGACCATCAGCTTTGCCAATGCGCTCGACCGCGCCACCGGCGCCGAGCTCGTCGAGGTGCGGCGCTACGGCCGGGATACGGCCCCCTTCGAGCAGCGTTTCGAGCCGTCGCACCCAGCCGCGAACGACAAGGGCTATGTCAGCTACCCGAACGTCAATCCCTTGATCGAGCTGATGGACATGCGCGAAGCGCAACGGTCCTTCGAGGCCAATCTCGCCGCCAGGCAGCAGGCCCGCGGCATGCTGCAGCGCACGCTCGATCTGTTGCGCTGATGAGCCATTCGATCGTTCCGCGAGAATGGCCCCATGCGCCATGACCACGATCACCATTGGTGCCTGCGATGAGCATTGATGCTGCCAATCAAGCACTCGCCGCCTACCGCGCCACGGCCGCCGAGGTCAATCGGCCGCAAGCATCCAATGCGGCGGCAGCCGGCTTCGACAATCTGCTGCAAACGGAGCTGCAGCAGGCGGTCGGCGCTCTGCAGCGCGGTGAGCAGGCCGGCATCGCCGCCGTCACCGGTAGCATGAGCATCCAGGAGGTGGTCGAGGCCGTGACCGCAGCGGAGCTAACCTTGCAGAAGGTGACGGCGGTCCGTGATCGGGTCATCACGGCCTACCAGGAAATCATGCGAATGCCGATTTGAGCACGATGCGCTGCCCGGCTGGAACACGCTCGTGTTGACCGACATCGCGGTGCAGGAGGTCAGCCGTCAGGCGATCTGGGTCATGCTCAAGGTCGGCGCACCGGTGATGGGCGTGGCGCTCCTGGTCGGCCTCATTGTCTCGCTGTTGCAGGCATTGACGCAGGTGCAGGAGATGACGCTGACCTTCGTGCCGAAGATCGTCGCCATCTTCCTCACGCTGCTCGTCGCCACCCCGTTCATGCTGACGACCCTGGTCGACTTCACGCAAAGCGTCTTCGCCCGAATTGCCGGGCTCGATGTCGGCTAGACGACGTCTCGTCAGCGGCTAGCCAGATGATCCCCTTGCCGGAGCTGTTGTCCCAAGAGCTTGCACTGATCGGGCTCATTTTCTGCCGTATCGGTGCCGCTTTGATGGTCTTGCCGGCCTTCGGTGAGCCTTATGTTCTCTCCCGCGCAAGGCTCGGCATCGCCCTGGCGATCGCCATGCTGGTAGGCGTGCCACTCGGCAATCAGATCACGCTGCCATCCTTCGGCGCACTCGATTTCGGCCTCCTCGTCATGGCCGAGGTTTGCTGCGGCTTGATCATCGGCGCCATCATTCGCCTCGTGATGCTCGCCGTCCATTTCGCCGGCGCCCTGATCGCGATGCAATCGGGCCTGGCGACCGCAGCCTTCTTCGATCCGCATGAGGCGACACAGGGGACGCTCACAGGCAACTTCCTCGCCACCTTGGCGCTCGTCATCATCGTTGTTGCCGACGCTCACATCATCATTCTCGAGGCCCTGACGGCCAGCTTCGAGTTGCTCCCCATCAGCCAGACCCTCGACATTGCAGCCTTGGTCGAGGTGCTCGTTCGCCTGGGCGGACGCGCCATTGAGACGGGCTTGAGGATGGCAGCGCCGATCGTTCTCTTCAGCTTGCTCTTCTACCTCATCCTCGGCGTCTTGAACCGATTGATGCCCTCGTTCCAGGTGCTGTTCGTCGCCATGCCGCTGCAGATCATCCTGTCGCTCGGCATCTTGATGCTCTCCATCGGCACGGTGATCGAGCTTGCCGCCGAGATGCTGACGGCAGGCGTCGCCTGGCTCGACCCGCTCTAGCGCACAGGTGAGAGAACGCGATGGCCGAAGACCAAGACCAATCACAAAAAACCGAAGAGCCGACCGCGAAGAAGCTGGAGGATGCCCGCCAGAAGGGCCAGGTCGTGAGCTCCAAGGAGATCGCCAACCTGCTTCTGATCGGTTCCGCGACCTTGACCATCGGCGTGGTTCTACCCGTCGTGATGGGCGACCTCGCTATGTCCATGAGCCACTATCTCAGACATGCCGGCGATCTGAGCCTGGTGGGAAGCGGCCTCGGCAGCGGCTTGTGGCAGGCGGTGATCAGCCTGGCACTCGCCTTGCTGATCCCGCTGGCGATCACCACGACGGCTGCCGTTGTCGCCCCCGCCCTGCAAAATGCCGCGCTTTGGAGTGCCTCGAGCCTCGCACCAAAGCTCGACAGGATCTCGCCACTCGCCGGCGTCAAACGCCTGTTCTCGCTCAAGTCGATCGTCGAGTTCCTCAAAGGTGTGATCAAGATCAGCCTGATGGCGGCGATCGGCATCGCCGTCCTCTGGCCCAACCGGCAGCGGCTCGTTGCTGCGGGACATCTCGACGTCGTGGCAGCCTTGAGCTTTCTGTGCCAGACGGCGCTTTGGGTGACAGCCGCCATTGCGGCCTGCCTGTCGGTCGTCGCCGGTCTCGACTACGCCTACCAGCGCTTCGAGTTCATGAAGCAGATGCGCATGTCGCGGCGCGACGTGCAGGACGAGCACAAGCAAAGCGACGGCGATCCGATGATCAAGCAGCGCCTGCGCTCACTGCGGATGGAGAAGGCCCGCCAGCGCATGATGGCCGAGGTGCCCTCCAGCACGGTCATCGTCACCAATCCGACGCATTTTGCCGTGGCGCTTCGCTACGAGAGTGGCGTGACCGCGGCCCCGAAGGTCGTCGCCAAGGGTGTGGATTCGGTGGCGCTACGGATTCGCGAGGTCGCGCAGGCGCATGAAGTGCCGATTATCGAGAACCCGCCGCTGGCACGAGCGCTGCACAAGCAGGTTGAGCTCGGTGCGATGATCCCGGCCGAGCACTACCAGGCAGTTGCGGAGATCATTGGCCACGTTCTTCGCCTGCGACGGCCGGTCGACGACGTACCCGGACGTGCGAATTAACATCCGTTCACCAGTCGCTGAAACCCGATATTCATCGCGGTGAGGCAAGGTGTAGCTCTCGGAGCGCTCTTGTCCATTGGCGCTCCAGGAAGTCGGAGAGAGAGAGCCATGCGCCGTTGGATATGCGCTGTCATGATGACCTTGCTACCGCTTGCGTGGGCGAATGCTACGGTTCCGGTAGCGTTGTTCAAGACCGCCGAGATCCGGGCCGACTCCCATGCCGGCCTCAAGCAATGGCAAGGGGTTCTCGAGAGAATACGCGGCGAGCGCGACGGGTATGCCGCCTGCCGCAACGAGTCGGTCGCCTGCTCAAGCCCCGGCGCACGCCTTTGGCAGCGTTACCTGGTCGAGCTCGAGGGATTCTCCCTCGATGAGAAAATCGTCCGCATCAATCGCTTCGTCAACAAATGGCGCTACCGCCCAGACATGCAGCTACATGGACAATCCGATTACTGGGCATCGCCGTTGGAGTTCTTTTCTCGCTCGGGTGACTGCGAGGACTACGCCATTGCCAAGTATGTCTCGCTACGGCTACTCGGCGTGCCGGACGATCGGATGCGTGTCGCCGTCGTGCACGACCAGATCCGCGATCTCGCGCA
The DNA here is from genome assembly GCA_942491185.1 of uncultured Alphaproteobacteria bacterium. GTDB lineage: Bacteria > Pseudomonadota > Alphaproteobacteria > Geminicoccales > Geminicoccaceae > SLRI01. The sequence goes on from CALOAB010000008.1 coordinate 116,450, forward strand.
TGCGGTCCTCGTCGTTTACACAGGCGACACAGCGGTCGTCTTGGACAACCTCACCAATGCCGTCCTGCAGCACGATCGCGTCGTGAACTACACGCCCTACTACACCGTGAACGCCGAAACCCGATGGGTGCATGTGCCCAGTAGCCGGATATCGATGTCGGCCGTGGGCGGATCAAGCGATGACACAAGCCGCTGAGCATCAAGGCCCTGTCCGCGGCTTCGCCCGAACGTCTCGATCGTAGCTGCAAGCTGAGGCGCGTCGACGACAACTGCTTACGATCGCGGCATGCATAACAAGAATGGCAGGACCGGGGAGACCAGTGAAAAGGCGCAGCTCCAGGAACTGACGGCCTCGGCGCGCGACAAACATTCGCTGGTACCCTCGTCCGCTACCACCTGTTGCTGCGTCAGCGAGCTCGGCAGGCCGTTAACCCAAGAGCAGGCCTTCGTCGCGCTCTCACGCCGTCACCGCATTTCCCCGCCGCCGCGAGACAGGCATCATCCGGGAAACGGGCTGTGTCCCCCGACGCTCCAGCCGACGGCGCGAGAGCACCTATCGGCTGGCGCTGCTTGACAGCTTGAAGAACACATCGTCTGGGACGATTCGAGGCCAACTCCAAAAGCGCAATCATGCCCTCACGGCTGTCGCCTCAACGCACCGGCACACTGTGTCAGGGGGCACCACCGAGTGCGCGATCGAGGTTGATGGCGGCGCTGATCAGGGCCAGATGCGTGAAGGCCTGGGGGAAGTTGCCGAGGCCCTCGCCGCTCGGGCCGGTCTCCTCGGCGTAGAGGCCCACATGGTTGCCGAAGCCGAGCATCCGCTCGAACATCAGCCGCGCCTCTTCCAGCCGGCTTCGGTCATACCGACCGGTGTGGGTGAGGGCGTCGACCAGCCAGAACGTGCAGATATTGAACGTGCCCTCCTCGCCGCGCAGCCCGTCGACCGTGTGCTCGACATTGTAGCGGTAGACCAGGCTGTTGGAGACCAGGCCGCCGCGCTCCGGCGGCTCCAGCATGGCGTCCAGGAGCTTGGTCGTCCGTGGGTCGGTCGGCGACAGGAAGTAGGTGAGGATCATCATCAAATTGGCAGCATCGAGTCCGTCGCTGCCGTAGTGCTGGACGAAGGCGCCCCGTTCATCGTTCCAGCCCTTGTCCATGATCTCAGCATAAATGGCATCGCGCACGCCGACCCAGCGGGCCTTGTCGGCCGGGAACGAGCGTTGCTCCGCGATCTTGAGCGCCCGGTCGATCGCGACCCAGCACATCAGCCTGGAATAGACGAATTCCTGCGGGCCGCCGCGCACCTCCCAGATGCCCGCATCCTTGCGCTGCCAGTTGTCGCAGACCCAGTCGACCAACCGGCTGATCGTTTGCCAGCCGTCGTGGCCGATCGGCTGGACATGCTTGTTGAACAAGAACATGGCATCCAAGAGCTCGCCATAGATGTCCAACTGCGTCTGCCGGTAAGCGCCGTTGCCGATCCGCACCGGTCGCGAGCTTCGATAGCCGTCGAGATGATCGAGCGTCTCCTCGGCCAGATCGTGACGGCCGTCGATCCCATACATGATCTGCAGCGAGCCGTCGGGATTCGCCTTCTTGCAAATCGTGTGGACGAACGTGACGAAGTCCGTGGCTTCCTTGGCAAATCCCAGGCGCACCAGGGAAAACACGGTGAAGGCCGAATCCCGCAGCCAAGTGTAGCGATAGTCCCAGTTGCGCTCGCCACCGATGCCCTCTGGCAGGCTGCAGGTGGGTGCTGCGACGATGGCACCGGTCGGCGCGTAGGTGAGCAGCTTGAGCGCCAGGGCCGAGCGATGGACCATCTCCCGCCAACGCCCCTTGTAGGTGCTCTGCGACAGCCATTGCCGCCAATAGGTGACCGTATCGCGGAACGCGGTCTCGGCTTCGGCCTCGGTCAGGCGGGGGCCGCACGCTTCGTCGTCGGCGCGATCGCGAAGGACGAAAGTGACGGATTCGCCCGCCGTCAGCGAGAAGCTGGCGACGGCGGCGTTGTCCTCGATCCGCAATGGCACCGACGTGGCGAGACCGAGGCGGGCATCGGCGGAGTGGAACGTCGCACCGTCGTCGACGAGGACGGTTTGATGGCCGTCACGCGCATAATTGAACGCCGGCCTGCAGGTCATCTGCAGGTCCATCGTGCCACGAACCACGGTGACCCGGCGGATCACCTGCCGCCGCAGGGAGCCGGATCCGGCATCCGCATCGACCGGCATGAAATCGATCAGCTCGGCTGCCGCGTGGGCCTGGAGAAAGCGGGTCACGAGCACGTTGGTGTCGGGCCAGTAGAGCTGCTTGTGGCTGCTGCCTTCCTCGTCGGCCGGGCTGATCCGGAAGTTGCCGCCTTTCTGGTCGTCGAGGATTGCCGCGAAGACGCTCGGCGAATCGAACCGGGGCAGGCACAGCCAGTCGATCGAGCCGTCGATATTGACCAGGGCGGCTGTGTGCATGTCGCCGATGAGGGCGTAGCTGTCTATCGGACGATAAGGCATCGCTGCTCGCCTCCCGGCGCTCTTCTTGGTGGCCCAGCGCAGGTAGCGCTGGTCACTGATAGTTGGCGTCGTCGCGCACCTTGCCGCGAAAGATCCAGTAGACGGCGACGGTGTAGATCAGCACGGCGGGGAAGACCACGATGCCGGCACCGTAATACAGGAACTCGAGCGATGCCGTCGGCGCCGCCGCGTCCTCGATGGTCAGCGAGAAGGGGATCATGTAGGGCCAGAAGCTCACCACCAGGGTCAGGAAGGCGGCGATGAACATCACCACGCTCATGCCGAAGCACAGGCCGTCCGGACCACGGCGCCACCAGCCGACGACCAGCCCGATCGCTGCGATCAAACCGTAGAAGGGAAATACCATCAGCGATGGCTGCGTCGACCAGCGCTCCATCACCAAAGGCTGATTGGCGAGCACGAAATAGAAGGCACCAGCCAGGAAGATGAGCACGCCGAACGCCAGCCAGCCAATCCGCCGATAGGCCCATTCCTGCAGGTGACCGGAGGTCTTGAACGCCAGCCAGCAGGCGCCGAGCAAGGCGTAGCCGACCGCCAGGCCCACACCGCAAAAGACGGAGAACGGGCTAAACCAATCAAAGGAGCCGCCGGAGAACTGGCGATCCGTCACCGCCACTGCCTGGGCCATGGCACCAATCGCGGCACCCTGGACGAAGGCGACGACCAGGGAGCCGAGAAAGAACCCCAGATCCCACAGCCACCGCATCCGCTCGGTGCGGTAGCGGAACTCGAAGGCGACGCCGCGGAAGATCAAGCCCAGGAGCATCAACGCCACCGGCAGGTAGAACGCCGGCAGGAAGACAGCGTAGATCACCGGGAACGCGCCGAACAGGCTAGCACCGATCAGGATGAGCCAGGTTTCGTTGCCGTCCCAGAAGGGTGCTATCGCGCTCATCATGGTGGCGCGCGCGGACTCGTCGCGCGTGGTGCCGAAGAGGATGCCGACACCGAGGTCGAAGCCATCCAGGATGACGTAGACGATGATCGAAAAGGCGATCAGGACAGCCCAGAAATACGGCAGCCAGGTCCCGTCCATTGCCCCTACTCCTCGAGCCGAAGGTCGCCGCCGGTGGCGGTCTTCGCCGATCCCGCCGCGGCCATCGGGCGCTTGGCGGTGGCCGCAGCAGGCGTCTCTCCCGGCGCCGTCGGGCCTTTCTGCAGCAGCTTGAAGATGTAGTAGATGCCGAAGCTGAAGATGATCGCATACACCACGCCGTAGCCGATCAGCGTGGTCAGCACGTCCGCTACGGTCAGGGTCGGGGTGTGCGCGTCAGCGGTCCGCAGCAGCCCATAGACGACCCAGGGCTGGCGCCCCACTTCGGCCGTGTACCAACCGGCAATGACGCCGATGAAGCCGGATGGAAAGGCCAGGAACGTCGGCCAGAGGAACCAACGCGCGGTCTCGAGCTTGCCGGTGAACCGCAGCAGGTTGCCGAACCATGAGATGGCGAGCATCAACAAGCCCATGCCGGCCATGATGCGAAAAGCGAAGAACGGGATCGCCACCGGCGGCCAGTCCTCCTCCGGGAAATCGCTGAGGCCCGGGACCGCCGCGGTCCAGCTGCCGGTGGCGATCCAGCTGCCGACGCCCGGCGTCTCGATGGCGAACAGGTTCTTCCTTTGCGCCTCGTCGGGCCACGCCAGCCACACCTCGGTGCCCGGCTGCTCTGGATGCCAGCGGGCCTCGATGGCGGCGAACTTGGCGGGTTGATGCTCGTAGACGTACTTGCCGTTGAGATGGCCGAGAAAGATCTGTGCCGGAATCAGCAGGGCGGCCAGCGCGAACCCCCAGTTCAGCATCACCCGGCCCTCGGCCAGGTGAACGCGGCGCAGGTGGTACCAGGCGCCGGTGGCGGCCACGCACATCGCCGTGGTCAGGAAGGCCCCGAGCAGCATGTGCAGCCAGCGGATCTTGAAGACCGGCCCCCAGATGATCGCCAGCCAGTCGGTGGGAATGATCTTGCCGTCGACGATCTCGTGGCCGACCGGCACCTGCATCCAGCTATTGTTGGCGAGGATCCAGAATGACGATGCCATGGTGCCGATGGCGACCATGCAGCAGGAGAACAGATAGAACCGCGGCGAGACCCGGTCGCGGCCGAACATCATGACGCCGAAGAAGGTGGCTTCCAGCAGAAATGCGGTGAACGTCTCGTAGCCGAGCAGCGGCCCCTGGATCGAGCCGGTCCGCTCGGCCATCACGCTCCAATTGGTGCCGAACTGGAAGGCCATGACGATGCCCGAGACCACGCCCATCCCGAAGGACACCGCGAAAACCCTGAGCCAGAAATCGAACAACCGCCGATAGATCGGGTTGCGCGTCGCCTGCGACATCCCCTCGATCGTCGCCAGCCAGGCGGCCAAGCCGATCGTGAACGACGGAAAGATGATGTGGAACGTGACCAGGAACGCGAACTGGATGCGCGACAAGAGGACGACGTCCAGATCCATCTGCTTTGGCTCCCAATCAGCGATTCATGGCAGTCGCGGCGGCACCACAGATGCCTCGGCCGGCCAAGAGTGATTGCTTGGGCATCATCCATTCACCTTTGGTGCTGCCACGGCGGCTCGCGGCGCCCGTGCCAGCACCAGGGCCAGAACGACCATCGCCACGCCGATCACGGTGGCGCTGGAATACACGGCCGACAATGGGAGGTCGCCGATCTGCCGCAGCGGACCAACGGCAAACGCGCCGATGCCGTAGCCCATCATGTAGGCGGCAACCATCCAGCCGGAGATGGTCTCGACGAAGCGGGGGTTCTCGCTGCTGGCGGTGCCGATGCTCAGCGGCAGGCAAGCCGAGCAGGCGAGCCCCGCGAACGCGAAGGCGAGAACGCCGAACGTCGGTCCCGACGCCAGGGCCACGCCCACCAGGGCAAGGGTGATCAGCACCGGCAGGACACGCAGGATCGCTGACGGCGGCACCTTCGTGGAGGCCACTGCCACCAGCAGGCGACCGACTGTCACCGCCGCCCAGAACACCGCCAGCGCCAGATTGGCGGTCGCCGGCGGGAGCGAGCGCTGCTCATGCAGGTACACCGTGCCCCAGTTGCCGAACAGCGTCTCGCAGACGCCGTAGAGCAGCGCGAAGCCGATCCAGACCCAGGTGCGCACCGGCAAGGCACGAGCGACCGCCGCAGCACCCAGCGACGCGGCCTCATCATCCTCGGCCGGAATGCGCAGTGTCTGCGTGAGCGCCAGCATGATGAGGGCGACAGCGGCTATCGCAATGGCCAGTGGCAGCAACCACCACTGACCACCCTTGGTGAGCAGCGCCACGATCAACGGCGCCAGTGCGGTGCCGGTCCCGAGCAGCGTGTGCAGGGCGGTCACCGCCGTTTCGCTGCGGTTGGGGAAGAATCCCGCCGCAAAGGCGTTGATCGCGGTGAGCGTGGCGCCGAAGCCGATCCCGAGCAGCCCGGTCGCGGCCAGCAGCATGGCATAGGCGGTGCCCGGGACGCTGATCATCAACGCGCTCAGCGCGAAGACCGCCATCGCTGCACCGTTGGCGGCCAAGCCGGTGACCAGGACGGTCTTGAGCCCGTGCCGGCGCGCCAGGGCTGGCGCCAGCAGCGATGCCAGCACCGAGCCGACAAAAAGCGGCAAATAGATGCTGCCATACTGGCTGCTGGTCAGCCCGTAGCCGTCAGCGCTGGTGAGGATCGTTGCCGCCGCAGGGAAGCTGACCAAGGCAAGGCCCTGGGTCAGGCCGCCGGCATAGACAACACCGATTTCTGGAACACGCGCCAAGCAATCAATCCCCGTCGCGTCCGGCAGAGCCGAGACAGCCGCCACTGAACCAACAACTATTCAGTGGCCAAAACCTCTCTGCCTCCGTGTTTGTCGCCTGTGCGATGCGGCACGACAAGGCAAAATAGTTGGGCGGGTTCGGGTTGACCCCTCGGGTCCCTTGTGATCTTGCTGAAAGAGCGCTGGTGATTGTCCAGTCACGTTGGCCGGGGGACCTGCGAACCGATGCCGAACGAGACCAAGCAGCGAGTCGTTGTTCTTGGTGGCGGATTTGGCGGCGTGTTTACAGCCAAGCACCTGCAGCGGAAAGCAAGCAGCGACGTCGAGGTGCTGCTGATCAGCCGCCACAACTTTTTCGTTTTTCAACCATTACTTGCCGAGATCGCCGGCGGCAGCATCAATCCCGGCGACGGCGTAACGCCGCTGCGGCGGTTTTTGCCGGGCGTTGCGGTCATGGTCGCCGAAGTGCTCGAGATCGACCTTGCGGCAAAGACTGTCGAGGTGACCCTCGGCCGCGACAGCGGCATCCGGACGATTGCTTATGACCAGCTGGTGATTGCCCTGGGTCAGGTGGTCGACTTGAGCCGAACGCCCGGCCTTGCCGATTCCGCCCTGGTGATGAAGGACCTGATGGATGCGTTCGGCATCCGCAACAAGGTGCTGGGGTGCCTGGAGCGCGCCGATGCCGCGACCGACGCTGTGCGCAAGCAATCGCTCCTCACTTTCGTCGTCATCGGCGGCGGCTTCACCGGCATCGAGACCGTCGGCGAGGTCAATGAGCTGATCGGCAACTCGCTCAAATACTACCCGAACATTCGGGCCGACGAGATAAGGGTCATTCTGATCCAGCACGGCGCGCGCATCTTGATGGAGCTGCCGGAGCATCTTGCGACCTACGCTGCCGGTCAGCTGCGCCGGCGCGGCATCGAGATCCGCCTCGACACCGGGGTCGAGGCCGCGACGGCGACCGGCATCAAGACCGATGATGGCCAGTCGATCGACGCCGAGACGATCATCGCCGCGATCGGCAACGCGCCATCACCGCTGGTGCGCTCGCTGCCGGTGACGCTGGAGCGCGGACGGATCGTCGTCGATGGTCACCTTCGCGTGCCGGGTCACGACGGTGTCTGGGCAGTGGGCGACAACGCGCAGATCCCGCTGGGTGCTGCCAAGGACGGCAAGCCCGCCTACGCGCCGCCGCTCGCCCAGTTCGCGTTTCGCGAAGCGAAGGTCCTGGCGCGCAACATCCTGGCGCAGATCGAGGGCCGGGCGCTGACCGTGTTCGCGTATCGATCGCTCGGCACCATGGCGTCCCTCGGCGGCCGCCGTGGGGTCGCCGAGATCATGGGTGTTCGGATCACCGGGTTCATCGCCTGGGCGGCCTGGCGCGTCTTCTATCTCAGCCTGCTGCCTGGCGTCTCCACGAGGATCAGGGTCGCCGCCGACTGGTTGCTCGACCTGATGGTCAGCAAGAGCATCGCCGAGATTCGCGCAGCGCAACCAGGCAGCGGCCAGGTCCAGTTCCGCTCCGGTGAGCTGGTTTTCGTGCCCGGCATCGACCCCGGCGGACTCTATGTCGTCACCGCGGGCCTGTTCGAGGTCGGTGCTGACCAGAAGCCGGCCGCCGCCGACGGCCAAGGCGAGCATGCGGGGCCGACCCGCAAGCTGGGCCCTGGCGACCATTTCGGGATGCCGCTGGAGGGAACGGCAGGCTCGGGCGACGGCTGGGCCCGCGCGTCGGAGGACTCGATAGCGTATTTCGTCAGCAAGGACGATCTGCACCGCCTGGCCATGGTGGCAGCCCTGATCGGCAGCAAGGCAGAGCAGCGACGCTGCCGGCCATACAGCCGGAGCGCATGACCGGTGAGCGGCGGGCGGCGCGTTCAGGGCCCGACCATCCTCGACGACGGGGCAGAGCTTGTTCCTGAATGACGGCCGGCCCCGAGCATCTCGACAACCGCCGATGCGGATTGCGATCCAAGTGACGTAGCAAGGAGTGACCATGCCGACGCAGCCAGATACCAGCCAGTTCAACGAAAACCTGCCCAACTACAAGAGCTGTCCCAAGCTCCTCGTCGGCCAGAAGGCGCTGGTCACCGGCGCCAATTCCGGCATCGGCAAGGCCGTCGCGATCGGCCTCGCGCGTGCCGGCGCCGACGTCATCGTCAACTACGTGACCAACGAGCCGGCAGCCCAGGAGGTGGTCGCTGCCATCGAGGCCGAGGGTGCGAAGGGCCTCGCCATCGAGGCCGACGTGTCCAAGGAGGCCGAGGTCCAGGCGATGTTCAAGAGTGCGCTCGCAGCCTTCGGCACCATCGACATCCTGGTGCCCAACGCCGGGCTGCAGCGCGATGCGTCGCTGACCGAGATGACCATCGAGCAATGGAATACGGTCATCGGCGTCAACCTGACCGGGCAGTTCCTGTGCATCCGCGAGGCGGTGAAAGAGTTCCTGCGCCGGGGCGTGCGCAAGGACGTGTCGGTGGCGGCCGGCAAGATCATCTGCATGAGCTCGGTGCACGAGGTGATCCCGTGGTCCGGGCATGTGAACTATGCGAGCTCGAAGGGCGGCATCCAGATGATGATGAAGAGCCTGGCGCAGGAGCTGGCGCCGCATCGGGTGCGGGTCAACGCGATCGGCCCGGGTGCCATCCGCACGCCGATCAACACCGACGCCTGGAGCACGCCCGAGGCCTATGCGGACCTGATGAAGCTGGTCCCCTACCGGCGGATCGGCGAGCCCGACGACATCGCCCAGGCCGCGGTGTTCCTGGCGTCCGACATGGCCGACTACATCAATGGCGTGACGCTGTTCGTCGATGGCGGCATGACCTGTTATCCGGGCTTTGCGACCGGCGGCTGATCTGCGGCACCAGGGTGGACTCGCCCGCTGGAGCCCTCGATTGGCCAACGACTGAACAGGGAGATCGCAGATGACCGAGCATGACGTGATCATCGTCGGCAGCGGCGCTGGTGGTGCTGCGGCAGCCTATCGCCTGATCAAGGGCGGACGTCGGGTCCTGCTGCTCGAGAAAGGCGGCTTCCTGCCCCGCGATGGCAGCACGCTCGACGTCAAGGAGGTGTTCAAGTCCGGCCGCTTCAAGAACCAGGAGCCTTGGGTCGACGGCGCGGCCAAGGAATTCACCCCCGGCGAGTTCTACAATCTCGGCGGCAAGACCAAGTGGTATGGCGCAGCACTGCTCCGCTTCGCCCCCCACGAGTTCGCGGCCGACCCTGCGCATCAGGCCCTCGCCTGGCCGTTCGGCTACGACGAGCTGGCGCCCTACTACGACGAGGCCGAGGCGCTGCTGCACGTCAACCGCTTCGACAACGAGCCGGAGCTGCAGGCGCTGATCGACCGGATCGTCGCGCACGATCCGTCCTGGCGACCCGAGGCCCTGCCGCTGGGACTGAAGAAGGAGATCCTCGACGACCCGGTCGAGGCCAAGCACTTCGACGGCTTCGCGTCGGCCTGCGGCTACAAATCCGATGCCGAGCGCAACCTGATCGACCTGATCCGCGACGATCCCGGCTTCACGCTGCTGACCGAGAAGACCGTCGTCGGGCTGTTGCACGCGCCAGGAAAACCTGCGGAGATCACCGGCGTCCGTTGCGCCGATGGTGCCATCCACGAGGCGCCCGTGGTGGTCCTGGCGGCAGGTGCGATGAGCTCGCCGCGCATCCTCCAGGATCACCTGGCGGCAACCGGCCTCGCCGCCTCCTTGCCCTGCCGCGACCAGGTCGGCGCCAACTTCAAGATGCACCTCAACACCGCCGTCCTCGGGCTCTCGACCTTCCAGCGGCACGACGTCCTGCGCAAGACCGCCATCCTCTTCAACGACCAGTTCCCGCACAGCACCATCCAGTGCCTGGGCTGGCTCGACGGCGAGATGCTGAGCGTGCAGCTGCCGGAAGCGATGCCCAAATTCGTCGACAATGCCGTGGGCACCCGCGCGATCGGCTTCTTCGCCACCACCGAGGACGGCTCGAGCATCAAGAACCGCGTGATCTCGGGAGGCGGCGAGACACCGCCGATGCTCGACTACGATCCGCACCGGATCGAGCCCGCCCGACACGAGCACCACGCGCTGATCCGGGCCTTCATCGTCCAACTGGCGCGCGCCGGACTGGCCGGCGTCGAGCGCTACGCGGGGCTCGCCGGCACGGCGCACGCCATCGGCAGCCTGGTCACCGGCGACGACCCAAAGACCAGCGTCGTCGATCCGACCGGCAAGGTCCATGGCATGACGAACCTCTATGTCGGCGACGGCAGCGTCCTGCCCCGCACCAGCCGCGTCAACCCGTCCTTGACCATCTACGCCTGGGGATTGCGCCTGGGCGACCACCTGGCCGAGCTGCACCACTAGGCAAAAGGGGGGATGCCGCGGCCGGTCGTAGCCGATGGCCGCATAGGGCAGATGCGCGCTCGAGATGTGCCGCCGGCTGGCGAAAAATGAGATTTGGCTGGGGGACCTGGATTCGAACCAGGACTGCACGGTCCAGAGCCGAGAGTTCTACCGTTAAACTATCCCCCAACGGCGGTGCGCCGGGGCGCCGCTGGAATGGGCGGTTGGTATGGGAGAGGCGGGCTGCTTGTCAAGCACAAGGGCTGTGGGCAGCCTTGCGCCCGGCCGGCGCCGAGTTGCTTGACAGGCCTCCGATCGCTCTCTAATCGACGCCCACCACCTCAGGGGGTGTAGCTCAGTTGGTTAGAGCGCTGGCCTGTCACGCCAGAGGCCGCGGGTTCGAGTCCCGTCACTCCCGCCATTTCCCCCATACTTGCGGCTCGACCTGTTGGATTGTCTCGTCATGGGCATGGCGATCCACGGCCGATCTCGCCAGGCACCGGTCACCGCCGATACATTGGCTGCGTCAGCAGTCTGCTCGGCAGGCAACGATCCGTGCTGCGACGCCTCGCCATGCCACCCCCGGCACCATGTCGTGCATGCGTCCCTACCGCGCGGGCTGCTGCAACCAGCGGCGCTTGGCAAGCGAGGCCCATCGCCTTAGTTTACCGCCCACGATCGCGAGTCGGGCGGCCGCTTGAGGCTCGTCTCGCACTGTTCATCGCCAATCGCTCGGGACGCTGATGGAAGAGTATCTTTTCGAATACCTCCCCATCCTGATCTTTCTCGCCATCGCCATCGGGCTCGCCACGTTGATGGTCGTGGCATCGATGCTCGTTGCCCGGCAGAAACCGGACCCGGAGAAGCTCTCCGCTTATGAGTGCGGCTTCAATGCGTTCGAGGATTCGCGCGGCCGGTTCGATGTGCGCTTCTACCTGGTCGCCATTCTCTTCATCATCTTCGATCTCGAGGTGGCATTCCTCTTCCCCTGGGCCGTGAGCCTCGGCAATGTCGGGGTCTTCGGCTTCTGGTCGATGATGTTCTTCCTCTTCATCCTGACCGTCGGCTTCATCTACGAATGGAAGAAGGGAGCTCTCGAATGGGAGTGAGCAACGAGCTCGTCCGGGTCGGTCAGAGCACCGGCACGCCTCCGGCCAATCTCTTCGACGAGGTCGGCAAGGGGCTGAAGGACCAGGGCTACCTGGTCACCGGCCTGAACGACCTCATCAACTGGGCACGCTCCGGCAGCATGTGGCCGATGACCTTCGGCCTCGCCTGCTGCGCCATGGAAATGATGCAGGCCGCGGCCAGCCGCTACGATCTCGACCGGTTGGGTGTCGTTTTCCGGCCGAGCCCCCGGCAATCGGACGTGATGATCGTCGCCGGCACGCTCTGCAACAAGATGGCGCCGGCCCTGCGCAAGGTCTACGACCAGATGGCGGAGCCGCGCTACGTGCTGTCGATGGGCTCTTGCGCGAATGGCGGCGGCTACTACCACTACAGCTATTCGGTCGTCAGGGGCTGCGATCGGATCGTCCCGGTCGACATCTATGTGCCGGGATGCCCGCCCACGGCCGAAGCGCTGGTCTACGGCATCCTGCAACTGCAGAAGAAGATCCGCCGCACCGGCACAATCGACCGCTGAGCGCCGAGCGGCGGTGGTTTGTCGCCGCGACGGCTAAGAGTCTCCCGCTACGGATCCCGAGGAGGATCGATGACGTCAGTCACGCAAGCCGAGATCGATGAGGCATTGGTCGACCTCAAGCGCTTGATCGACGGCCAGATCGGCGACGATCTGATCGCCTCGGAATTGGCGAACGGCGAGCTCACGATCACCATTCCAAGCTCGCTGCTGCTGCGGTTGATGCAGTGGTTGCACGATGACTCCAGCACGCTCTTCAAGCAGCTCATCGACGTCTGCGGCGTCGACTATCCCGACCGCGAGCAGCGCTTCGACGTCGTCTATCACCTGCTGTCGCTGCACCATAACCAGCGTTTGCGGATCAAGGTGATGACGGACGAGGAGACACCCGTGCCATCCGTGTCCGGCATCCACCGTGCAGCGGGCTGGTTCGAGCGTGAGGCCTGGGACATGTACGGCATCATGTTCGCCGACCACCCCGACCTGCGTCGCATCTTGACCGACTACGGGTTCGAGGGCCATCCGCTGCGCAAGGACTTCCCGCTCACCGGCTATGTCGAGATGCGCTACGACGAGGAGCAGAAGCGGGTGGTCTATGAGCCGGTGAAGCTGCGTCAGGATTTTCGCAACTTCGACTTCCTCAGCCCGTGGGAGGGCGCCCAGGAGCTGCTTCCGGGAGACGAGAAGGCCGAGGAGATGTCGAGCTGATGATCCATTCTGCGAAGACGTGCCAGCTGGCTAGCCGACCGAGGGCCGCATGAGCGAAGTCGATCTGCGGACCTTCACGGTCAATTTCGGCCCGCAGCATCCGGCCGCGCACGGCGTGCTGCGACTGGTGCTGGAGATGGACGGGGAAGTCGTGGAGCGCGCCGATCCGCATATCGGTCTGTTGCACCGCGGCACCGAGAAGCTGATCGAGTACCGTCCGTACCTGCAGAATATTCCTTACTTCGATCGGCTCGATTACTGCTCGATGCTGTGCCAGGAGCACTCTTACGTGCTCGCCGTCGAGAAGCTGCTCGAGGTCGAGGTGCCCGAACGCGCACTCTACATCCGCACCCTGATGGACGAGATCACCCGCATCATCAACCATCAGCTCAACATCGCGACCATGGCGCTCGACTGCGGTGCCATGACGCCACTGCTCTGGTTGTTCGAGGAGCGTGAGAAGCTGTTCGGCTTCTACGAGCAGGTCACCGGCGCACGCATGCACGCCAATTACTACCGGTTCGGTGGCGTCAACCGCGACCTGCCGGCTGCCTTCGCCGCGGATATTCTCGCCTGGTGCGACGGATATGAAAAGCTGCTGCACGACATGGACAAGCTGCTGTCCGAGAACCGCATCTTCAAGCAGCGGACGGTCGATATCGGCGTGGTCAGTGCGGACGATGCGATCAACATGGGTCTCTCGGGTCCGACCCTGCGCGCCTCCGGCGTCGCCTGGGACCTCAGGAAATCGCAACCCTATGCAGCCTATGAGAAGATGGATTTCGATATCCCGGTGGGCAAGCATGGCGACTGCTGGGATCGGTACCTCGTCCGATTGCTGGAGATGGGCGAGTCGCTGAAGATCATCAGACAGTGCGTCAAGGATATGCCTGACGGCCCGGTGCGCACCGACGACAAGAAAGTGACGCCGCCCCGGCGGGCCGAGATGAAGCGGTCGATGGAGGCGTTGATCCATCACTTCAAGCTTTACACCGAAGGCGTTCACGTTCCTGCCGGCGAGGTCTATGCAGCGGTGGAGAGCGGCAAGGGAGAATTCGGTGTCTACCTGGTGTCGGACGGCACCAACCGGCCTTACCGCTGCAAGATCCGCTCGCCAGGCTACGTCAACCTCCAGGCTCTGGACGCGATGGCGAGAGGTCACCAGCTCGCCGATGTCGTCGCGATTATCGGCACGGTGGATATCGTCTTCGGAGAGATCGACCGATGAGCTTCGCCCCGGATGTCGATAGCTTCGCCTTCGCGCCCGAGCACGCGGCCGAGATCGAGACGAATTCTGGCCAAATACCCCGAAGCCCGTAAGCAATCGGCGGTGATGCCGCTCCTGCATCTGGCGCAAAAGCAGCATGGCGGTTGGCTACCACGCGCCGCCCTCGATCACGTCGCGGCCTTCCTCGAGATGCCCAAGATCAAGGTCTACGAGGTCGCCAGCTTCTACGACATGTACAACACCGAGCCCACCGGCCGGGTGCAGGTCAGGGTGTGCACGACGACGCCGTGCTGGCTTTGCGGCTCGGACGATATCGTTCGGGCGGCCAAGGACACGCTCGGCCTCGACATCGGCGAGAGCAGCGAGGACGGCCGCTTCTTCCTGCGCGAGTTCGAGTGCCTCGGCGCCTGCTGCAACGCCCCGATGATGTGGATCGACGACGACTATTACGAGGATCTGGACTACGCCAAGGCGGTCGCGGTCCTGGAAGCTCTGAAGCGTGGCGAGACGCCCGAGCCTGGTCCGCAGTCCGCGCGGAAAGGCTCCGAGCCGCTGAGCGAGCGCCGGACCCTGCTCGACACCGTGCCCGCCGAGGGCGAGCGCAAGAAGGGTCGTTCGGAAAAACCGCTCGAGCCCGTGCGCAAGGGGCGACCGGTCGATCACCAAAACGATCCGACGGCGCCGGCTGCCGGGCGCGAGAGCACCACCAACCCAAACACCAATGGCGCGGGCTGAGCCGATGCTGCAGGACAAGGACCGCATCTTCACCAATCTCTACGGCGACGGCGATGTCGGCTTGAGCGGTGCCCAAAGCCGGGGTGATTGGGACGGCACGGCAGGCATCGTGCAGAAGGGCCGGGAATGGCTGGTCGATCAGATGAAGGCCTCGGGCCTGCGCGGCCGTGGCGGCGCCGGCTTTCCGACCGGGCTCAAATGGTCGTTCATGCCCAAGCAGACGGACGGGCCGACTTATCTCGTGGTCAATGCGGATGAGAGCGAGCCCGGCACCTGCAAGGACCGCGAGATCATGCGGCGCGAGCCGCACAAGCTGGTCGAAGGCTGCCTGATTGCCGGTGCCGCCATGGGCTGCACCGCCGGCTACATCTATATCCGCGGCGAGTTCATCCGCGAGGCCGAGGTGCTCGAGCGCGCCATTGCGGAAGCCTATGATGCCGGCCTGCTCGGCAAGAATGCCGCCGGGTCGGGCTACGATTTCGAGCTCTATTTGCATCGTGGTGCCGGCGCCTATATCTGCGGCGAGGAGACCGGGCTCATCGAGTCGCTCGAGGGCAAGAAGGGCCAGCCGCGCCTCAAGCCACCCTTCCCCGCGATGGTCGGGCTCTACGGCCGTCCGTCGACGGTGAACAATGTCGAGACCATCGCCGTGGTCCCGACGATTCTCAGGCGCGGCGCCGAGTGGTTCGCCGGCATCGGCCCGGAGCGCAATAGCGGCACCAAGCTCTTCTGCATCTCCGGCCACGTCAACAAGCCGTGCAATGTCGAGGAGGCGATGGGCATCCCGCTCAAGCAGCTGATCGACGAGCATTGCGGCGGTGTTCGCGGCGGCTGGGACAATCTTCTGGCGGTGATCCCGGGCGGCTCGTCGGTGCCCTTGATGCCGAAGTCGGTCTGCGACGACATCAACATGGATTTCGATTCGCTGCGCGGCGTGGGCTCCGGCCTCGGCACGGCCGCCGTCATCGTCATGGACAAGAGCACGGACATCGTCCGCGCGATTGCCCGGTTGTCGAAATTCTACATGCACGAGAGCTGTGGCCAGTGCACACCCTGCCGTGAGGGCACCGGCTGGCTCTGGCGGATGATGACGCGGATGGCCGAGGGCCGCGCCCGGATCGACGAGATCGATCTGCTGTTCGATGTCACCAAGGAAATCGAGGGCTGCCCACATTGAGTTCGGTAAGCCCCAGTTTCAATTTGGGATCATCCACCATGATCCGAAAATGGCAACTGAGCGCCAACTCCAGTCCGCCCGCAAGAACATGGCCGTTGATGGCGGCGATGACGGGCTTTTCAAAACAATCAAGCTTTTTCCAGAGCTCGCGGGCTTTGGGCCCCGTCTTGTGGCCGTTGGCCGAATCGCTCAAATCATATCCCGCGGAAAATGCCTTGTCGCCACCGCCGGTGATAATCAAGACCCTCACTTCTTTATCGTTTTCCACATCACCCAGCGCTTTTTCAAAATCCGACATCATGCCCCAGTTCCAGGCATTGACCGGCGGATGGTTCAGTGTGATGATGCAGATGTGTCCTTTCTTCTCAAATATCAAATTTTCGTAATCCATTATTATCTCCTTTTAAAAATGATTCACGGGAATATCATGTGACACCGGTGCCTGACAACCAAAAAATTCTTCTGACACAGCACCGTTTCCCGCCGGAACCCGGAGGAAACTTTGGAACCGCGGCAGATCTCCAACCTGTCTGAGGCTGCGTAAGTCCCGTTCCAGGGATGTCTGCATGATAGATGGAAATTATGCATTTGAAATTCAAAATGTGAGGTAATAACGCGGAAGCACCGCCTTTCTCAGGGAGGACGGGCTTGAAGCAGGCAGGCTGCCTGTTCTTTTTTCTGCCTCGCATGCAACGTTTGCGTTACGGTTGCCAGTTACCGGTTCTTTTGGAACCGATGAACCGTGGAAGGAAAGGGGTGATGAAGAAAGCAGGGGTTAAGGCTGTATCTCTTCCTGAGGAAGGTCCTCTGTTTCCCCGGCGGGCTTATTTTCTTTTTCCAGCTTGCGCTGCTTTTTTGCCTCTTTCTTTTTTTGCTTGGCCAATTCCCTCTGGCGCTTTGCAAATGAATAATTCGGTTTGGCCAAGACGTTCTCCTTATGGGTGCTTCTTGTTCGGCATGAAATAGATGCCTAAAAAAAAGGCCCCGCAGAGCGGGGCCTTTTTTTTGATTGATGTCAGTTCTTACAGCTGAACAACATTTTCAGCCGCGGGGCCCTTGGCGCCATCCACCACATCGAAGGTCACGCGAGCGCCTTCCTGCAGGGATTTAAACCCTTCTGCCCGAATTGCGCTGTGATGCACAAACACGTCTTTACCGCCATCCTGCTCGATAAAACCAAAACCCTTTGAATCATTAAACCACTTTACTGTACCTTCAGCCATTTTTACTACTCCTTTATAATGGTTCCCCATGGGAACCGTGTTGTTGTTCAGCCGGGGCATCATCTGCTACCTCGACCTGGACTCTGGGTTTCCAGACAAAACAGGCTTGATAGCACAGTCTTGCTCATGGGGAAATTGCCAATGGTGTGGCAAAAACCTTCCACATGAAGTCTTCTTCTTTTTCTCCGGTTTAAGTACTCAGCAGAAAATTCATCGGCAGTGAACGATGGGTGGCAAACAACAAGGCTAAAAAGGACAACCTGAAGGACAACTTGCTTCTACTTAACTTAATGGATAATTCATAATATAATACATGTCGGCATTTATGCAATGAAATAATAGAGGAGATGGATTAAAAATCCGAATTCTTTCCTGCCTGGCGGGCAACAGGTGCTGCCATATTCCGCCTAATGCGTGCGATCTCCCCATCTTTCTTTTCCCAGACGCCGTTGATCCATTCCGCCAATACATCGAAATCACGCTCTTGGGGCAGTGATTCGGGCCCGTATTCCTTTACCGTCACAAAGACCCTGCCGCACCTGCCGCACAAAAAGTTCCAGAAGGTGGGCCGGACACAGTCGTAGACGATGGTAACATCCAAAAGGGTATGGATTTTGACTTCCGGAATGGCGAAAATGATGGCGAGCCCCCCTGCCTTTGGTTTTAACAGGTGTTGGTAAGGCGAGCGCTGCGCCATGGCCTTTTCCTTTGTAAAGCGGGTGCCTTCGGCGAGATTAACAACGAAAGCGGAATACCGGATGAACCTGGCAAATGCCTTTTTAAGGGATCGCGCATCCCTTGAAAACCGCCCGCCCGGTGATATCCCCCCCTTCATGGAACCCCTCTGCAACAGCGGATAGTCATAGGCCAGACAGATGATGTTCACCACCGGCAGATACATGAGCTCTTTCTTGACGAGAAACTTGGGGACCGGCGCCTTCCAGTTGAAAAGATGCTGCACAATAAAAATATCGCTCCAGCTCTGATGGTTGACGGTCATGAGATAGAATTTTTCAGGATAGGTCTTACGGATGGTGCCACTGACTTCCATTTTGATGCCCATTGCGTGAAAGAGCAAAATATCATCACACCATACGGTCAAACGATAGATTAACGCCAGAGGACCGGACAGTCGTTTCTGGAACTTTTCCGACGGTACCAGCAATTTCAGAAACGTCAAAAAAACGAGGGGCATCAACCAGAAGAAAATATTGGCCAAAATACAGGAAAAACAGAAGAATCCTTTGATATGGGAAATGATATCCGCTTTTGTCACAACCCTTACACCTCTTTTCCGGGCTGTCTCGCCGCCACCGCTGCATCAGCGGGCGGCACAAAATGCCGCCCTCAAGTCCTGAAAGGTTATTTCTTTTCGGATGCAAAGAAATCATCGACCTTCTTATAATTATCATCCACGGCCTTTTTGAAATCCTTTGAACCTTTCTTGCAGGCATCGGCCCATTCAGAAATGGCCTTTTTACCCTCTTCGGGCAGCCAGGTGGCCTGCTCCAGTATGGTGCCGACCATTTTTTCGGTCTGTTCCTGGACCATGACCATGGCGCTGAAGCTGTTGTCAAAGGTTGCTTTGTTGAAATCAATCATCTGTTTAAATATCTGATTTTGATCCATTCTGCTACTCCTCCTCCAAAAATTGTTCATCCGTTTTTTCCCCGTGATAACCTGATTATAATTCGCCCCGCTCTTTTGTCAAGGGGAAAATGGTGCGATGCACAAAATTCCTTTAAAACGCCAATCATTATTTTCGAACCCTGTCAGTCACGATAACCTTTTGACATACGGTAACTATTGTTATAGATTGGATAAATATGTTAGCTGAACAGAGTTCAACCATCGCGTTTTTTTTGCAATACATCAAAAACCGTTCGAGCAGATGAAGGGGTAAAAATGGCCGAAAAAATTCTGATCAAAAAATACGCCAACCGGCGGTTATACGATACGGAGAAAAGTACATACGTGACCCTTGAACAGGTCGCGGAAATGATCCGGGAAGGCCGGCAGGTGGAAGTCATCGATGCCAAGACCAGGGAGGATGTCACTGCGTTCATCCTCACTCAGATCATCCTGGAAGCGGCCAAGAAAAGAAACGCCCTCCTGCCCGCACCGCTTCTGCATCTGATCATTCAATACGGCGGGAACATCCTTCAGGAGTTTTTCGACAACCATCTTCAGCAGACCCTGAACAACTATTTAATCTACAAGAAAACGGTTGACGAACAGTTCGCCAAATGGCTGGATATGGGGATGGATTTCTCCGCCATTGCACAGAAGAGCCTCTCCGATCTCGCGCCTTTTCAGCCATTTGGTGATCAATTCTCTTCTTCTAAGGCAAAAAAGGCGCCGTAGAAGAAGATGTGAACTATGGTTTACCGGGGCCCTTGTCGCTGTGTTTCAGCATGAATGCCACAATCCTGGTGTAATATTCTCTCAGTATCCGGCTGGAGCGGAAAAGGCCCATGTGCCCGCCGTCACAGATCAGCGTCAGCTTATTTTGGTCAGGCACCGAATCGATCAGCGCCATGTGTCCCGTGGCCTGCAGCGGCGGCGCGATATCATCCTTGCTTCCGCCAAGGGCCCAGATGGGGACGGATGCGGGATAATCCCTGATGCCGATGGTTCGGCCATGGATACATAGCGTTCCCTTGATCAGTTCATTGCGAACGAAAATCCGTTTGTAGGTGTCCCGCATGAATCCCGCGGGAGCATGATGCACGTAGTTGTACCACTGGTAAAAGGTCTTCTGGCGCTCTGCGTCTTCTTCATTTCCCTCTTTTAAGTCCGCCAGGAGTTTCCTGAAATTCTTGAAATGCTGATCCATTCCCAGCAAATAAAAGCCCAGGACGTGCACCCGCCCATCCCAGCTCTCCCTGCCGGCTCCGGGATATTCTTCCGGTATGGTATGCCCCAGAAGATCCATTGCCCTATCAATATAATCTTCGCCCGCCATGCGCGCGAAATCCGTTAGATAACCCCGTTCGCCGTCCGTATTCATGGGGGCGCCGGCAGAGCCGAATGTCCTTGCCAGATGGGGATACAGGATCAGGGTGCTGATCAGGAGGGGGCCCGGCTGGCAGACCGCTACCAGGTGCGGGGGGAACCCTGTCATTTCTTTCAGTGTTTCAAGCACTTGTCTGTATTGTTCCACCTGCCCGTCAAACCCCTCGTAATGCCTCTCGTTATCCACGTGGAGAGGGATCTCCTCAGCACATTTCTGTTCCACGATGGCCATGCGGCTTAGCCCCTGATCTCTCATATACAGAGCGACCCGTTCAGCGATGTTGGAATGATGTCCCGCACGGGGAGCAAAAACGACCCCGTAATTCTGAATCCGGTGGGTCACATCCGTCGAGATGTCGATGACCCTCAGGCTCGGCAAATCGAGAAGAACCTTTGAATCATCGTATTGGACCGTCCAGTCCTGAGGGGGAAGGCTTTCCGTGAAGACATTGATAAACGCAAGCTCTCCCAGCCTCTTCCGGCGAAAACGGGTCAAATATTCCGACAGATTTTCTTCGGTCAATGACAGGAAACGCTCGGAACCCTCCCGGCACATATCGGAGAGTTTTTCGCAGGCCCCTTGATCCACGGGCATGGCCAGGGGCATGAAATTTTTCAACCATTCATATCCCAGATGATTTGCCCCCTTCAGTAATTCAAATCCCAGTTCCTGAGAACGGTTTGCGGTCTCCGCAAAATCCGCGCTGGTCTGAATGGGAATCTTCATTGCCTCCAGGGTATTGAGGACATTGGGAAAAAGGGACATAAAAGAGGCTGGCATAATTTCTGGTTCTCCCTTGCATTTTTGGTTTCTCACCTCCGTCGCAGGGCGCTAACCCATGCTGATCCGGTGAATTGAATCTGCATGTACCAGAAAAAATGTCGCATTGCAACAAAAACCCTTCACAAAAAGCCCTAAAGGGCCTCCGATTCACTGACCTTGCGAAAATGATACCCGTAAATGGTCAGGGTTATGGCAAGGGGGACAAATCTGGGCCGTGAAAAAATCGTCCAGATGAGAATGTTCCAGTACTGGAATCGCTCCTTGCCGAAAATGCCGAGACGCATGGTGGACCGAAAGAAAGCCAGGATGCGCTGAAAATCCAATGCTACCTCGACCTTTGGGGCGTTGTATTCCCTTAGAAAAATCTTGATACGTCGATAATAGTTTTTTGGCGAATAGATATTCCGCAGAATGTCTCTATACCCCTCGCGAAGGATGGCCAGGTCCATTTTCGGAACAATATTGGTGGTCCCGTTGTTATTGCCCGAAATGGCGCCAAGGAGCCGACCCTCTTTCTTGAGACGCTCATAGAGCTTGGTACCGGCGGGTGCCTGAAGCATCCCGACCATGGCGGTCACAATTCCGCTTTTCTGGATGAAATCGATCTGACGTTGAAAGATGGATCGTGTATCGCTGTCAAAACCGACAATAAAACCGCCCTGTACCTGTAACCCTCCTCTTTGGATGCGTTTGACGCTCTCCACGAGGTCACGATTTCTGTTGTGTTTTTTGTTGCATTCGGAAAGCCCCGCGTCATCGGGTGTTTCGATGCCGGGGGCGAATTCGGCTTCGACAAGCCGCCGCTGGAACGCTTTTTGAACATGCTGTGGAACTATGCCCGGTTCGATTTCGGAGAGAGTTATTTCCGATCGGTCAGCGTCATCGACCTGGTGCTGGAAAAGATGCCGGTGTCGATCACCCTGGGGCTGTGGTCCACGCTGATCGCCTATCTGATCTCGATCCCGCTGGGCATCCGCAAGGCGGTGCGTGACGGCAGCGCCTTTGATACCTGGACCTCGGGCGCGATCATCCTGGGCTATGCGATCCCGGGGTTCCTGTTCGCGGTGCTGCTGTTGGTGGTGTTCGCGGGGGGGTCGTATTTCCAGTGGTTCCCGCTGCGCGGCCTGACCTCGGACAATTTCGCCGAGCTCAGCCTGATCGGCAAGATCGGCGATTATTTCTGGCACATCACCCTGCCGGTGCTCGCTTCGACCATCTCCAGCTTTGCGACGCTGACGCTGTTGACCAAGAATTCGTTTCTCGACGAGATCAAGAAGCAATACGTCATCACCGCCAAGGCCAAGGGCCTCAGCGAGGGGGCGGTGCTGTATGGCCATGTGTTTCGCAACGCCATGCTGATCGTGATCGCGGGGTTCCCGGCGATGTTCATCGGCGTGTTCTTTGGCTCGTCGATCATCATCGAGACGATCTTTTCGCTGGACGGCCTGGGCAGGCTGGGGTTCGAGGCGGCGGTGGCGCGCGATTACCCGGTGATCTTTGCCACGCTTTACGTGTTCGGGCTGATCGGGTTGCTGGTGGGGCTGTTGTCGGACCTGATGTACGTGCTGGTCGATCCCCGCATCGATTTCGAAAGCCGGGAGACCTGAAGCGATGCTCACGCTCTCGCCGCTGAACCGACGCCGCTGGCGCAACTTTACCCGCAACCGGCGGGCCTATTGGTCGCTGATCATTTTCGGGCTGCTGTTCGGGCTGTCGCTCTTTGCCGAGGTGCTGGCCAATGACCGGCCGATCTATGTGCAATACCGCGGCGAGAGCTTTTTCCCGATCTACCGCTTTTATCCCGAAACCGCCTTTGGCGGCGATCTGCGCACCGAGGCCGTCTATCGCGACATCGAGGTGCAGTGCCTGATCATCACCGGCGGGCTAGAGGAATGTTGGGACGATCCCGAAACGCTGATCGAGGATGCCAGGGATGGCGAAATCGCGGGCGAGGCGATTGAAAAGGGTCGGCTGATCTGGCCGCCGATCCCCTATAGCTATTCCACCGTGAACAATATCGAGGGCACCGCGCCCTCTGCCCCGGATGGGGATCACCTGTTGGGCACGGACGATACCGCGCGCGATGTGCTGGCGCGGGTGATCTATGGGTTCCGCCTGTCGATCCTGTTCACGCTGATCGTGACCTCGATCGCCTCGCTGATCGGGATCGTGGCCGGGGCGGTGCAGGGGTTTTTCGGTGGCTGGGTCGATCTGATCTTTCAGCGGGTGATCGAGATATGGACCTCAACCCCGCAGCTTTACATCATCATTATCCTCTTTGCCGTTCTGGGGCGCAGTTTCTGGCTATGTGTCGTTCTGACCGCGCTGTTCGGCTGGCCTGCGCTGGTGGGCGTGGTGCGGGCGGAATTCCTGCGGGCGCGCAATTTCGAATATGTGCGGGCGGCGCGGGCGCTGGGCGTGAGCAACGCGACGATCATGTTCCGCCACATGCTGCCCAATGCGATGGTGGCGACGCTGACCATGCTGCCGTTTTTGATCACCGGCACCATCGGGACGCTGGCCAGCCTGGATTTCCTGGGCTTTGGCTTGCCGTCCTCGGCGCCGTCGCTGGGCGAGTTGACGTTGCAGGCGAAACAGAACCTTCAGGCGCCCTGGCTGGCCTTCACCGCGTTTTTCACCTTTGCGATCATGCTGTCGCTCCTGGTGTTCATCTTCGAGGGGGTGCGTGATGCGTTCGACCCCAGAAAGACCTTTCAATGAGCGCGGTTCTAAAGGTTCAAAACCTGTCGGTCAGCTTTCGCCAGGACGGGGTCGATCATGCCGCCGTGCGCGGCGTCAGCTTTGAGATCGGGCGGGGCGAGACCGTGGCGCTGGTGGGCGAATCCGGCTCGGGCAAATCGGTCACGGCGCTGTCCAGCGTGTCGCTCTTGCCGGGCAGTGCGACGGTCACGGGATCCGTCACCTATCGGGGCGAAGAGTTGGTCGGCGCGCCCGAGGCACGGCTGCGCGACGTGCGCGGCGATGACATCAGTTTCATCTTTCAGGAACCGATGACCTCGCTCAACCCGCTGCACACGCTGGAACGTCAGTTGAGCGAAAGCCTGGCCCTGCACCAGGGGCTGACCGGTGCGCCGGCCCGTGCGCGGGTGTTGGAACTGATGCGCAAGGTCGGCATCCGCGACCCCGAAAGCCGGCTGAACGCCTATCCGCACCAGTTGTCGGGCGGGCAGCGCCAGCGGGTGATGATCGCAATGGCGCTGGCCAACGGGCCGGACCTGTTGATCGCGGACGAACCTACGACCGCGCTGGATGTCACGATCGAGGCGCAGATCCTGGAACTGCTGGCCGATCTGAAGCGCGACGAGGACATGAGCCTGTTGTTCATCACCCATGACCTGGGTGTGGTGCGCCGCATCGCAGACCGGGTCTGCGTGATGAAGGATGGCCAGATCGTCGAGACCGGCCCGACCGAGGCGATCTTTGCCGACCCCCAGCATCCCTATACGCAAAAGCTGCTGGCCGCTGCCGCCACGGGCCACCCCGATCCGGTCAAGCCTGACGCGCCCGAAGTGGTGCGCACAAAGGATTTGCGCGTCTGGTTCCCGATCCAGAAGGGGCTGATGCGAAAGACGGTGAATTACGTCAAGGCCGTGAACGCGGCCGATATTTCGGTGCGCGCGGGCGAGACGTTGGGGATCGTGGGCGAAAGCGGGTCAGGCAAGACGACGCTGGCGCTGGCGATCATGCGGCTGATTTCGTCCCAGGGTCAGATCGTTTTTCAGGACCGCGATATTCAGGGCCTCAAGTCGCGCCAGTTGCGCCCGTTGCGGCGCGACATGCAGATCGTGTTCCAGGATCCCTTTGGCAGTCTCAGTCCGCGCATGACGGTCGAACAGATCGTGGCCGAGGGGCTGGGCGTCCACGGGGTCGAACCGGGCCGGTCCAAGCGCGAAGAGGTCGCCGGGATCCTGACCGAGGTGGGCCTGTCCCCCGAGATGATGCACCGCTATCCGCACGAGTTTTCCGGTGGTCAGCGTCAGCGTATCGCCATTGCCCGCGCGATGATCCTGCGCCCGCGCCTTGTGGTGCTGGACGAGCCGACCTCGGCGCTGGACATGACGGTGCAGGTGCAGATCGTCGATCTGTTGCGCGCGCTTCAGCGCAAGAACGACCTGGCCTATCTGTTCATCAGTCACGATTTGCGGGTGGTGCGCGCCCTGAGCCACAAGGTGGCTGTGATGCGCCAGGGCGATATCGTCGAGGCAGGAGAGGCGGCGGCGGTGTTCGATGCCCCGCAGGCCGAATATACGCGCACCTTGATGCAGGCGGCATTCGGCGCGCCCGGAGCAAAGACCCCGGGCGCTGCCTGATCAGATCGCCGAGCTGTGCCCGGCCTTGGACAGATCATAGGCGTCAAAGCCGCGCGCGATCATCCGCGTCAGCGGGCGGCCGTGCTCGGGCACCGACAGCCCCTCGTTGGTCACGTCCACAAAGCCCGGGAAGCCATCCGCGACCTCCTGGAACATGCGGGTCAGCTCTTGCTTGGAGATCCCGAAGGTTTCCGTGATCTCGGCGGTGTCGATGCGGAAATCGCACATCAACGCCTCGATCAGACGCGAGCGCATGTTGTCGTCGGGGGTAAAGACATGGCCCCGGCCGATGGCAAAGCGCCCGTCGCGGATCCGCGCGGTATAGTCCGACGTGCCGGACAGGTTCTGCGCGAACCCCTGCGGGAATTTCGAGATGGACGAGGCCCCCAGCCCGATCAGCACCGGTGCGGTGTCGTCGGTATAGCCCTGGAAGTTGCGGCGCAGCTTTCCCGCGTCCAGCGCGATGGTCAGCCCGTCATCCTCGCGCGAGAAGTGGTCGATGCCGATCTCGCGGTAGTGATCCCACAGGAACAGTTCCTTGGCGGTCTCATAAAGCTTGAGCCGTTGTTCGGGCGTCGGCAGGGCATCGGCCGGGATCATCGACTGGCGCCGGGCCATCCACGGCACGTGGGCATAGCCATAATGCGCCACGCGGTCGGGCGACAGCGACAGCAGCTTTTGCACCGACTCGGCGATCCGCTCGTTCGACTGGTGCGGCAGGCCATACAGGATATCGGCGTTCAGGCTCTTGATGCCGCGGGCGCGGATCATGTCCACGGCGTCGCGGGTCACGTCATAGCTCTGGATGCGGCCGATGACCGACTGGATCTGCGGATCGAAATCCTGAATCCCGATCGAGGCGCGGTTCATCCCCGCGGCCGCCAGCACGTCAAGGCGGGCCTCGTCGATCTCGTTGGGGTCGATCTCGACCGAGAACTCGCCCTTTTCGTTGAGCGGCGCGATCGCGAAGATCGACTCGGTCAACTCTTTCATCATGTCCGGCGTCAAAAGCGTCGGCGTACCCCCACCCCAGTGCAGGCGCGACAGTGTCACCCCCTCGGGCAGGCGCTGACCCAGCATGGCGATCTCGGTTTTCAGCGTATCGAGATAGGCCCGCACGGGTGCGTCCGAGCGCGTTCCCTGCGTTCGACAGGCGCAGAACCAGCACAGCCGACGGCAGAAAGGCACGTGAATATAAAGGGAAATTTGCGAGCCGGGCGCGATCTGGTCGATCCACCCGGTGAAGTCTCCGTCATCTACCGACGCATTGAAATGCGGTGCCGTGGGATAGCTGGTATAGCGGGGCACGCGCGCATCGAATAGACCGAGACGCGTGAGTTGCGATTCGGTGCTCATTGCACTAGCTTTAGGTTCACCCAAGAGTGCTCTCCTTGATCGAAGTCAAAATTGGAAACGGAATGGCCGTGACCGACCCTCCCACGATCCACGTAAATTGCTCGGATTGTCCGATCCGGCATCGTGCGGTCTGTGCCCACTGCGAAAGCGATGAGCTGGCGCTGCTGGAATCCGTTAAGTATTACCGCACCTTCGATGCGGGGCAGACGGTGATCTGGTCTGGGGACCGGATGGATTTCGTCGGTTCTGTGGTCGAGGGGATCGCGACACTCAGCCAGACGATGGAGGATGGGCGCACCCAGATGGTGGGCCTGTTGCTGCCGTCGGATTTCGTGGGCCGTCCGGGCCGCGAAACGGCGGCCTATGACGTGACGGCCACCACCCAACTGACGATGTGCTGTTTCCGCAAGCGTCCGTTCGAGGACATGATGGCGCGCACGCCCCATATCGGCCAGCGCCTGCTTGAGATGACCCTGGACGAACTGGACTCGGCCCGCGAATGGATGCTGCTTCTGGGACGTAAGACCGCGCGCGAGAAAATCGCCAGCCTGCTGGCGATCATTGCGCGGCGCGATGCGTCCCTGCGGTTGGCGACGACCCGCAGCGCGATCGTTTTCGACCTGCCCCTGACGCGCGAGGCGATGGCCGATTACCTGGGCCTGACCCTGGAAACGGTCAGCCGGCAGATCTCGGCGCTGAAGCGCGACGGGGTGATCGTGCTGGAGGGCAAGCGTCATGTGACGGTTCCCGATTTCGACCGCCTGTTGGGCGAGACGGGGGATGATAATGATGGGGGCATGCTGGTCTGAGATCGGCCAGGCACGCCCCCGCGAGAGCTAGTGCGCCATCAGCACCGGAATTTCGGTTTTCTCCAGCATGTTGCGGGTGGCGCCGCCGAGGATCGACTCGCGGAACCGCGAGTGGCCATAGGCGCCCATCACGACAAGCTCGGCGCCGATGTCCTGGCGTGGCGCTGGAGCACGTCGCAGACGCGCGGCATCGTCTTGGCCAGAACAGAGATTTCCGATTTCACGCCGTGACGTGACAACATCTGCGACAGCGCCCCGCCGGGATCGGACCGGTCCGGGCCGTGGCGCGGCGGGTCGATCACCGCGATATTGACCATTTCGGCGGCCTGCATCAGCGGCAGCGCCTGCTTGATCGCGGCCATGGCCTCGGCGCTCTGGTTCCAGGCGACGACGATCTTTTGGCCGATATTGGCCGCGTCGCGCCCCGTCGGGCATGGATCAGCACCGGCACGTGGCCGTCGAACATCGCCGCCTCGGTGATGGCTTCGTCCTCGATGGGCGGCCCGGGCCATAGGGCCGGGGCATCACCACCAGGTCGGAAAACCGCGCGCGGTGCGCCACCAGGCCGCTGAGCCCGACCGATCTGCGCCACCGCGACCTCGGTGGCGGACCAGGTGACAGCCCCTCGTTTGCCAGCCGTCGCAGTGACGGCCGGCCTCGAGGCTTGAGCGGCATCCTCGCTGGGCCTGTGTGCAGGGTCTCTTGCTGGATCAACGCATTGGCGCCGGCGTAGTAATAACCGGTCTGGGTCCGGTCCAGGCCGAGGCACAGGACGTCCAGATGCGCCTCCTCGCGCCGGGGGGTCCATGCCAGCGTGATCGCGGGTTCCAGCGCCGAAGCCGATATGTCTGTGTCCGTTATGATCGTCAGAATGGTCTTGTAGGCCACCTCGGTATCTCCTTCGCGTCGGATATGACGTTGCAAGGACATATGGGTCAATGGCGGCGACGCGCGGAGGCGGGCTTTGACAAGGATCAATCTGGAATTCGTCGAATTCAAAGCGGCTTTGGCTTGGATTGATATGGATCAAAGCGTGTACGGTGGTATCCGTTCAAATCGCAACAGTCGACATTTGTCCCCACAGGCGAGGTGTATCAACACCCAGGGAGGGGGGCGATGAATATGACGAAGGGACGTGCAATGTGGGATTACGTTAAGATCGCTGGTACTGCTGGGGCCGGTCGCGGTTCTCATGCTGCCGCGATCGCAGCCAGCTAAGCGCGCGACCTGGCCTACCACGGTCGCATGCGGTGATGGTCCTCCTGGGGAGCGCCGTGGTGGCGTTCATCTATGACGCTGCGCGGCATGGGCGACGCGTGAAAGGCGCCGAAGACCGGCTACATGGACGGTCCGTCCGCGCCGGTGTCATCGCTGACGGCGTTTCTGGGGCGTGGTCGGCTTTCTGGTCGGCACCTTCATCGCCTTCGAGCTCGCCTTTCCGCAGCTCAACTACGCCTGGGCCGAGGGCTACATGAACTTCGGCCGCCTGCGGCCGCTGCACACCTCGGCGGTGATTTTCGCCTTCGGCGGCACCGGCCTTGTGACGACGTCGTTCTACGTGGTCCAGCGGACCTCGGGCGCGCGGCTCTGGGGCGACAGCCTCGCCTGGTTCGTGTTCTGGGGCTACCAGATCACCATCCTGCTCGCCGCCACCGGCTACCTGCTGGGCGCGACGCAGGGCAAGGAATACGCCGAGTTCGAATGGTACACCGACTGGTGGCTCACCATCGTCTGGGTCGGCTACCTGCTGCTCTTCCTCGGCACGCTGATGAAGCGCAAAGAGCCGCACATCTACGTGGCCAACTGGTTCTACCTGTCGTTCATCGTCACCATCGCGATGCTGCACGTGGTCAACAACCTGTCGATCCCGGTCAGCCTGTTCGGCTCCAAGTCGGTGCAGGTCTTCGCCGGTGTGCAGGATGCGATGACCCAGTGGTGGTACGGCCACAACGCGGTGGGCTTCTTCCTGACCGCGGGCTTCCTCGGCATGATGTACTACTTCGTGCCGAAGCAGGCCGAACGCCCGGTGTTCTCCTACAAGCTGTCGATCATCCACTTCTGGGCGCTGATCTTCATCTACATCTGGGCCGGTCCGCACCACCTGCACTACACCGCGCTGCCCGACTGGGCCTCGACGCTGGGCATGGTGTTCTCGGTGATCCTGTGGATGCCCTCCTGGGGTGGCATGATCAACGGGCTGATGACGCTCTCGGGCGCCTGGGACAAGCTGCGCACCGATCCGATCATCCGCATGATGGTGGTGTCGGTCGGCTTCTACGGCATGTCCACCTTCGAAGGCCCGATGATGTCGATCAAGGCGGTGAACTCGCTGTCGCACTACACCGACTGGACGATCGGTCACGTGCACTCGGGTGCGCTCGGCTGGAACGGCATGATCACCTTCGGGGCGCTCTACTTCCTGTTCCCGCGGCTGTGGAACAAGGCCGGTCTCTACTCGAACCGGCTGGTGTCCTGGCACTTCTGGCTCGCGACGATCGGCATCATCTTCTATGCCGCCTCGATGTGGGTCACCGGGATCATGGAAGGCCTGATGTGGCGTGAGATCGACGCGCAAGGCTTCCTCGTGAACTCGTTCGCCGACACCGTGGCCGCGAAGTTCCCGATGTATGTGGTGCGTGGCACCGGCGGTCTTATGTACCTCACCGGCGCGCTCATCATGGCCTACAACCTCTGGATGACCGTCAAGAAGGCTCCGCTCGCGCGGGAAGCTTCTGCCGCGGCGCCGGCTGAATAAGGAGGGCCGGACAGATGGCACTTATTGACAAACATGCGGTCCTTGAGAAGAACGCGACGCTTCTGCTCATCTTCTCGCTCCTGGTTGTGACCATCGGCGGCATCGTCGAGATCGCACCGCTGTTCTATCTCGAGAACACGATCGAGGACGTGGAGGGCGTGCGCCCCTACTCCCCGCTCGAGCTCGCCGGCCGGAACATCTACATCCGCGAGGGCTGCTACGTCTGCCACTCGCAGATGATCCGGCCGATGCGCGACGAGGTGGAGCGCTACGGGCACTACTCGCTGGCGGCGGAAAGCATGTACGACCATCCGTTCCAGTGGGGCTCGAAGCGGACGGGGCCCGACCTCGCCCGCGTGGGCGGGCGCTACTCCGACGAGTGGCATGTCGACCACCTGATGGATCCGCAATCCGTGGTGCCGGAATCGGTGATGCCGAAGTACGCATTCCTGATGAACCGCGACATCACCCCGGACAGCTCCAACAGCTACATCGTCGACGTGATGGCCACCAACCGCTTCGTCGGTGTGCCCTACACGGATGAGCAGATGGAGATGGCCGAGGTCGACTTCTGGAGCCAGGCTGACCCATGGGGCGACTTCTACGAGGACGCCGACGGCGATGCGCTCGTGGAACGCTATCCGGGGGCGCAGGTGCGCAACTTCGACGGGCAACCGGGCGTCACCGAGATGGACGCGCTGGTCGCGTACCTCCAGGTGCTGGGTACGATGGTCGATTTCGAGACCTTCACGCCCGTAGCGAGCCGCTAGGGAGGGGATGATGGAAGGACAGGACACCTACTCCGTTTTCCGCGCCATCGCGGACAGCTGGGTGCTCCTCGCCATGTTCGTGTTCTTCATCGGCGTGGTTGTCTGGGCGTTCCGCCCGGGCAGCCGCAAGATCCATGAAGACACGGCGAACATCCCGTTCCGCCACGACGACAAACCTGCCGGTGACCGGGATTAGTCCCGGCGCTCAGTCAAGGAGGACCGGCTTTGAGTAAAGACGACAAGAATCAGGTGAAGACCACTGGACACCAGTGGGATGGCATCGAAGAGTACAACAACCCTCTCCCGCGCTGGTGGGTGTGGATCTTCTACGCTTGCATCGTCTGGGGCATCGGCTATCTGATCGCCTTCCCGGCGATCCCGCTGGTGAACAAGGCAACCCCGGGTCTGCTCGGCTTCTCGACCCGCGCCAACGTCGCGGCCGACATCGAGAAGTTCAGGGCGATGAACGGCGAGATCGAGGCGCAGCTCGCGTCGGCCGACCTCACCGCCGTGGAGCCGGGGTCCGACCTCTACAACTTCGGCATGAACTACGGGGAGGCGACCTTCGCGGGTTTCTGCTCGCAGTGCCACGGCTCCGGCGCCGCCGGCGCCGAGGGCTACCCGAACCTGCTCGACAACGACTGGCTCTGGGGCGGCGACATCGAGACGATCGCCTATTCGATCCGTCACGGCATCCGCAACACCGAGGACGAGGACAACGCCCACTACTCGGAAATGCCGGCCTTCGGCGACGACTACCTCGAAGACGAGGATATCGCCAACGTCGTGTCTTACGTGATGTCGCTGTCGGGACTGGAAGGCGCCGAAGGTGACGCGGAAGCGGGCGCAGTGGTGTTCGAAGAGAACTGTGCCTCGTGCCACATGGAAGACGGCACCGGCGACCGTGGCCAGGGCGCGCCGAACCTCACCGACGCGATCTGGCTCTACGGCTCGAGCGTCGATGAGATCACCCACAGCGTGGAAACCGGGCCCTTCGGCGTGATGCCGGCCTGGGGCCTGAACGCGAGCTTCGTCGGCGGCGCCGACGAGCAGGCGGTGACCGCGAAGATCAACGCGGTGGCGCTTTACGTACACCAGCTGGGCGGCGGCGAGTAAGCCGGCCAGCACACGAACGGGCCACCGAACCCCCGCCGCCCCAAGGAAGGCGGGGGGGGAAAGGCGGCAGCCGCGGGAGACCGGGGGGTGAGCAGGATCCCGGTGTTCCGGCGCCGGCCGACGGCCTCGATCAGGCTGACGTGATACTTCGGCGTCACGTAGTCTTGCGCCAGCATGCTGCGGGTATCCGGTTTGAGCGGGCCGTCGAGCAGCAGCGGCGCGAAGAACCGGGTTTCCATCCACCGGGTGCGCGCCCGCCAGACGTTGTAGTACCGGTAGCGGCGGGCCTCGAGCATGAGAAAGAAGACGATCAGGATGCCCACCAGCACAAGCGGGATCGGGGAGGCGTTGGGCGCTGCAAAGGCGATCGACAGGGCGATGCCGAGCGTGACCACCGCCCAGTTCGTGGTGGTGTCGAGCCGGGTGCGCCAGGCGGTCGAGCGGGTGACCTCGGCGCGGTAGAGATGGGCGAGCGCCGTGATTTCGGCGGTGTCGAGTTCGGCCATCCGGGTGGGCCGCGGGGCATCGTCAAGCGGGTTTTCCATGCACCGGTTCCGGGCGAAGGGGCGCGGATGCGCCCTGATTGCGGGAGGTCGAGTGTGCCAGCATTGCACTGCCAGGTCAAAAGCCCACCGGCGGGTGGCGCTGCGTCGCCGCAAGCGCGCGCCGCGAGACGCGGCCGCCGGTCGCGGGCGTTTTGGGGCGGCGTCGGCCGGTGCCCGCCGCATCGACGAAAGGGCCGGGATGATCCCGGCCCTTCGCTTGTCTTGGGAGTGTACGGCGGGGGGAGGCCCCATGTGCGGGCGAATCCCCTGCCACTCCCGGAGCCTGGTCGTTCGCGCGTCTCCGGGACATGGCCCCGATATTCGAGGCAGTTTGTCGCAGGCGCAAGGGGGCGCGGGCCCCCGGGGCCATCACTTTTAAGTCATATCAAAGATTTAGGTTTATTTTACTTCCAAAACAGCCGGTTATTCGAGGCTTCCCCTGCGGCAAACCGACGGTTGATCCATGTCAAAGTGGCCGCTAAGGCCGGTCCATACAACGGTTTTCAACCCGACAATCAGGATGCTCATCATGCCCACCGACGCACCCGAAGCCCCCGAACAACTCTATTCCGCGCGCGAGCCGGTCTTTCCGCGCCGCGTCCGGGGCAAGTTCCGTGCGCTCAAATGGTGGATCATGGCGGTCGCCCTCGGCATCTACTACCTGACCCCGTGGATCCGCTGGGACCGGGGCCCCAATCTCCCTGACCAGGCCGTCCTGGTCGACCTGGCCGGGCGCCGCTTCTTCTTCTTCTGGATCGAGATCTGGCCGCACGAGTTCTACTTCGTCGCGGGCCTGCTGATCATGGCGGGGCTTGGCCTCTTTCTCTTCACCTCGGCGCTGGGCCGGGTCTGGTGCGGCTATGCCTGCCCGCAGACGGTCTGGACCGACCTGTTCGTGCTGGTCGAGCGCTGGGTCGAGGGCGACCGCAACGCCCGGCTGCGGCTGTGGAAGCAGAGCTGGAACGGCGAGAAGATCCGCAAGTACCTCACCAAGTGGGTGCTCTGGTTCCTGATCGCGCTCGCCACCGGCGGGGCCTGGGTGTTCTATTTCGCCGATGCGCCGACGCTGCTGGTGCAACTCTTCACCCTGCAGGCGTCGCCCGTGGCCTATGGCACGGTTTTCGTGCTGGCCGCGACCACCTTCGCCTTCGGCGGCTTCGCGCGCGAGCAGATCTGCATCTACGCCTGCCCCTGGCCGCGTATCCAGGCGGCGATGATGGACGAGGACACCATCACCATCGGCTACCGCGAATGGCGCGGCGAGCCGCGCGGCAAGGGCAAGCAGCGCGACAACCTCGGCGATTGCATCGACTGCAACGCCTGCTTCAACGTCTGCCCGATGGGGATCGACATCCGCGACGGCCAGCAGCTGGCCTGCATCACCTGCGGGCTGTGCATCGACGCCTGCAACGACATGATGGACAAGGTCGGCAAGCCGCGCGGGCTGATCGACTACATGGCGCTGAAGGACGAGGCCAGCGAGCGCGCCGGCAACGAGGTCACCCATGTCTACCGCCACATCTTCCGGCCGCGCACGATCCTCTACTTCGTGCTGTGGGCGGCGGTTGGCATCGCGCTCGTGGTCGGCCTGTTCGTGCGCCCTGACCTCACCTTCACGCTGCGCCCGGAGCGCAACCCGGTCTATGTGACCATGGCCGACGGGTCGATCCGCAACGCCTACGAGATCGGCGTGCGCAACACCCACGGCGAGTCGCGCCCCTTCTACGTGTCGCTGGGCGAGAACAGCCCGTTCACGGTTTCGGTTCAAGGCACCGAGCAATCCGTGGTAGAAGTACCGGCGGATACGGAAACCAAGGTGCGGATCTACATCGTCGCGCCGACGGGCTCGGACGAGGCGCGGGCCGACCGCACCGCCGATCCGGATCTGGGTGCGAGACGGACAAAGCGGCGACCGGGCCTTCAAGGACACGGTCTTCAACGGAACGGGACAGTGAGGGTTCATGGCTGAAACCGAACAGACGACCGACGGTGGAAAGCCCCTGACCGGGCGCAAGGTCTTCGCGATGTTCGCGGGGGCCTTTGCGCTCATTCTCGGGGTCAACCTGTTCATGGCGTGGAATGCGATCGGGACTTTCCCGGGGCTCGAAACCAAGAGCGCCTATATCGCCAACCAGACCTTCGACGCCGAGCGCGCCGCCCAGGAGGCGCTGGGCTGGGAGACCTCTGCCGCGATCGAGGGCGAGACGGTGCAGCTCACCATCCTCGGACCCGACGGCAAGCCCGCGCGGGTCGAGGCGATCGAGGGCACGATCGGGCGCGCGACGCATCGCAACGACGACCAGGTGCTCGCGTTCCGCCAGAACGAGTTCGGCGTGCACGTGGCCCAGGTCACGCCGCTCGACTTCGGCAAGTGGGATGTGCGCTTCATTGCGACCGCCGTGAACGGCACGCCGTTCCGCCAGCGGCTCCAGATCATCCTGCCGGAAAGCTGAGCCTTGGCCGCCCCGGTTTCCGCCTGCCCGGCCTGCGACGCCGCCCATATCGCCCAGGACACGGCCGGCAAGGGCTACCATGGCAACGGGCAGGAGGCGCAGCGGATCATGCTGAGCTGTCGCTGCCGACATCCATTGCGCGGCCTGTATCGTCGGGGTCGAGGGCAGTCTCGCGCAGCATGGCGGGCGTGCGCTCGGCGCGGGTGAACCTGACCCTCAAGCGCGCGAGACGGTCGAGGCGGATCCGGATGTCGATCGCCGAGGACGCTGGCCGATTTCCTGACCGGGATCGGCTACGAGGCCTACGAACTCGATGGCAGCGTGCTGACGACGACGGCCACCGAGAAGAGTTCGCGCAACATGCTGATGCGGCTCGGCGTGGCCGGGTTCGGCATGATGAACGTGATGATCCTGTCCATCGCCGTGTGGTCGGGGGCTGCGGACGCGACGCGCGATCTGTTCCACTGGGTCTCGGCGGCGATCTCGCTGCCGATCATCGCGTTTTCGGCGCAGCCCTTCTTCAAGCACGCCTGGGAGGCGCTCCGGGTCGGGCGGCTCAACATGGATGTGCCGATCTCGCTGGCGATCCTGCTGGCGGCGGGCATGTCGCTCTACGAGACCGCGATGTCGGGGCGGCACGCCTATTTCGACGCGGCGCTGTCGCTGACCTTCTTCCTGCTGGCGGGGCGCTATCTCGACCACCGCACCCGCGCCGTGGCGCGCTCGGCGGCGGAGGAGCTGGCAGCCCTCGAAGTACCGCGCGCGCACCGGATCTTGCCGGAGGGGGCCGAGGAGGTCGTATCGGTGGCCGAGCTGGCCGTGGGCGACCTCGTGCGCGTGGTGCCGGGCGCCCGGGTGCCGGTCGACGGGATGGTCGAGGAGGGCGAGAGCGAGATCGACCGCTCGCTGCTCACCGGCGAGAGCCTGCCGGTGTTTGCCGGCCCCGGCGATACGCTGAACGCGGGCGAGGTGAACCTCACCGGGCCGCTTCACGGTGCGTGTCGCGGCGGCGGGCAAGGATACCTCGCTGCACCGGATGGCCGACCTGGTGGCGATGGCCGAGACCAGCCGCAACAAGTACACCTCGCTGGCCGACAAGGCGGCGAAGATCTACGCCCCCGCCGTGCACCTGCTGTCGCTCGGGGCGTTCATCGCCTGGATGGTGATTTCCGGCTGGGATGTGCGGCTGTCGCTCAACATCGCCGTCGCGGTGCTGATCATCACCTGCCCCTGCGCGCTCGGCCTTGCCGTGCCCGCGGTGACCACCGCCGCCTCGGGCCGGCTGTTCCGCAAGGGGATGCTGTTGAAGTCCTCCACCGCCACCGAGCGGCTGGCGCAGGTGACGCATGTGGTGTTCGACAAGACCGGCACGCTCACCGAGGGCAAGCCGGTGCTCGACAACATGGCCGATCACAGCGACGGCGACCTCGCGCTCGCCTTGGCGCTGGCGCAGGGCGTCGTCGCATCCGCTGGCGCAGGCGATGGCCCGCGCGCTGCGGCGGTCGAGGCCGGGCTGCGGCCTTGCGCTGTCATCTCCGAGGTCAAGGAGACCCCGGGGCACGGGGTCGAGGGGCGTCTGGGAGGGCCAGGAGGTGCGGCTGGGCCGGGCCGAGTGGCTGGGCGCGCACGGGCTCGACCGCACCGCGACCTATCTCAAGGTCGGCAAACGCCCCGCCGTCGCCTTCACCTTCACCGACAACCTGCGCGACGGGGCGGCCGAGGCCGTGGCGGCGCTGAAGGCGCAGGGCATGAAGGTGACGCTGATCTCGGGCGACGCGCCGGCGGCGGTGCAGGACGTGGCCTTCCGGCTCGGCATCGAGGATTACCGCGCGGGCATGCTGCCGGAAGGCAAGGTGGCCGCGATCGAGGCGCTGGCGGAGGGCGGCGCCAAGGTGCTGATGGTCGGCGACGGGCTGAACGACACCGCGGCGCTGGCCGCGGCGCATGTGTCGATCTCGCCGGCGACCGCGCTGGAAGCCACGCGGGTGGTCTCCGACATCGTGCTCCTCGGCCGTTCGCTGGAACCGATCGGCGGCGCGGTGGCGCTGTCGCGCTCGGCCACGCGGCGGATCAAGGAAAACTTCGCCATCGCGGCGGGCTACAACGCCATCGCCATTCCCATCGCCCTCGTCGGCCTGGCCACGCCGCTGGCCGCCGCGCTGGCGATGTCGGCCTCGTCGATCACGGTGTCGCTCAACGCCCTGCGGCTCAAGGGGCTCAAATGAACGTGCTCGTCTACCTGATCCCGATCTCGCTGTTCCTGCTGGGCGGCTGGGGGTGGCGGCGTTCTTCTGGGCGCTGCGCACACGCCAGTTCGACGACCCCGAGGGCGACCGCTGGCGCATTCTCAAAGATGACTGGGATGACCACCCCAAACCCTGAGGGCTGACGCTCAGGCCAGGGTGGTGCTGACCGACCCCAGGCCCGCGATCGTCACGGTGCAGGTTTCCCCGCGCAGCAACGGGCCGACGCCCGCGGGCGTTCCGGTATAGATCAGATCGCCCGGCGCCAGGGTGACCAGCGCGGACAGGTGGGCGATGATCTGATCGACGGGCCAGATCATGTCGGCGATATCCGCGTCTTGGCGGGGGGTGCCGTTCACGGTGCAGGTGATCGCCCCGTGCGTGGGGTGGCCGATCTGCGCGGCGGGCACCAGCGCACCACAGACCGCCGAGTGATCAAAAGCCTTGGCCATGTCCCAGGGGCGGCGGGTGGCCTTGGCCTGGGCCTGAAGATCGCGCCGGGTCAGGTCGTTGCCGGGGGCATAGCCCCAGACATGGGACAGGGCGGCCTCGGGGGGGATATCCGCGCCGCCCATGCCGATGGCGACGACCAGCTCTGCCTCGTGGTGCAGATCGGCGGTTGCGGGGGGATAGGGGATCGTTGCCCCGTCAGCGACCAGCGTATCGGCGGGTTTGGTGAAAAAGAACGGCGGCTCGCGCGTGTCATTGCCCATCTCGCGGGCGTGTTCGGCATAGTTGCGCCCGACGCAAAAGATCCGCCTTACCGCAAAGCGCGGCTCTGCCCCGGCGATGGCCACGCTGGGCTGCGCGGGCAGGGGCAGGACATAGCGCGCCGTCACGAGCGCGGCCCAAAGGTGGTGCAATCGGTTCCGTGCGATTGCAGGCGGCGACAGGCCAGGTCGGCCTCTTCCTGGGTCATGCCGACGAAATTGGCCTCGAACCCGCGGCTGTTCTGCACCACCTTTCGCAGCGCGTCATCCAGCGTGCCCAACTCTTGCAGGGCGGTTTTCAGCAGCACCCGGTCGGCCTGAAACCGTGTGCCATAACGGCCCAGGTTGATCCCCCAATACCGCCCACCGGACGAGGAGAGCCGCGTGACGACCTCTTGCTCGGTATCGGGCAGGGCGGCGGGGGCGGCGCTGGGCGGCGTGGGCCGCGCAGGGGACATCACCGAGGCCAGCATCAGGGTCTCGGGGCGCGGGCGCGGCGCGATGGCGGGCACGGTGGGGGTGGGCTGGGGCTGCTCTTCGGCCTCGGCCAGGATTTCCTGGGCCTCTTGGACGGTGCTGGCCACGTCTTCGGTCAGCGCCGCGATCAGCGCCTCGGTCGGGGCCTCGGCCACCGGGCGACCACGCGGCCGCACCGAGGTTTTCAACTGCATCGAAACGCGGATCGTCTTGCCGGCGCTGCGGCCGTCATCGGCGTCCCCGTCGCCGGCCACCACGACGACACCCCCGCCCTTGCCCAGATAGGGGGTTTGGCGGGTTTGCGCAGGGCGACCCGGCTGGGTGCCCGACGAAACCCCAGGTCCATCAACTCGGCCACCTTGGCATTGCGCGTCACGGTGGAGCGCCCGCCAAAGACGGTGGTGATGATCCGCGTGCTGCCGTGCTCGGCCGAGGCCACCAGGTTAAAGCCCGCCGCACGGGTATAGCCGGTCTTGATCCCGTCGGCGCCCTTGTAGGCGGACAGGAACCGCCGGTTGGTGTTCGGCAGGGTCTTCATCCGGGGATGTCGATCGAGCGGCGTTTGAACAGGTTGTAATAATCGGGATAGTCGAAGAACAGGTGGCGCCCGAGCGTGGTCATGTCGCGCGCGGTCGACAGGTGCCCCTCTTCGGTCAGCCCGTGGGCGTTCTTGAACGTGGTGCGGCTCATCCCCAGCGCCTTGGCGGTGCGGTTCATCCGCCGGGCAAAGGCGGCCTCGGACCCCGAGATCGCCTCGCCGATCGCGGTGGCGGCATCGTTGGCCGATTTCACCGCCGCGGCGCGGATCAGGTAGCGCAGCTGGATCTTCTGCCCGGGCTTGAGGCCCAGTTTCGACGGCGGCTCGCTGGCCGCGTGCTTGGAGATCGTCACCATCGTGTCGAGGCTGATCTCGCCATGCTCCACCGCCTCGAAGGCGACGTAGAGCGTCATCATCTTGGTGAGCGAGGCGGGGTGAAGCCGGGTGTCGGCATTCTCCGCATGGATCACCTCGCCCGTCCGCATGTCCATCACCAGTTCGGCGCGGGGGGCGGCCGAAGCTCCAGTGGTGGTCTGCACGGCGAAGGACATCGCCGCGACCAGAATTGTCACGTATTGAAAGATCTGCCGAAGACGCCGTTTCACGTCGTCACCTGTATGCTGCTGCCTGGTTTTGCTCCCCGGATCTTCGCCCGGATGACCGTGTCAGGATAACAGAGCCGGTGCCGCCGGGAAAATACCTGTTTTTCAATGTTTTCGGGGGCTGTGATAAGGGGTCGCAGGCAGATTTGGTGCGAAAAGTACAAGAAGCAACAAGATCGGCCATTGTGGCGACAATGTGGCGGTCGCTGTCGGCCGCCAGGGCGATCGGCGCCAGTTTGCGGCGCGCGTCAGCCGAGCTGCGCCAAATCCGGCAGCGCCGCCGAGGTCCGTCGATCGCGCGAACCGCGGATGGGCGACCGGCGGCTCGGCATGTTCCAGCGCCCAGGTCAGGTCATGGGGCACATGCACGCCCCAGGCCCCCGCCTCCAGCGCCGGGATCACATCCGACTTCAGGCTGTTGCCCACCATCAGCGCGGCCTCCGCCCCGGTGCCGTGGCGGGTGAAGGCGGAGGTATAGGTGGCGCGGGTCTTGTCGGAGACGATCTCGACCGCGTCGAACATCTCCCCCAGCCCCGATTGCGCCAGCTTGCGCTCCTGGTCGAGCAGGTCGCCCTTGGTGATCAGCACCAGCGTGTGGCCCGGCGCCAGCGCCTCGATCGCCTCGGCCGCGCCGTCGATCAGGTGGATCGGATGGCGCGAGCATCTCCTGCCCCGCCTCGACGATCTCGCGGATCACCCGCGCCGGCACCCGTTCGCCGGTCACCTCGATCGCCGTCTCGATCATCGACAGCACGAAGCCCTTGATGCCGAAGCCGTAGTGCCCGAGGTTGCGCCGCTCGGCCGCTTCGAGCCGCTCGGCGAGATGGTCGGGGTCGGCGTAATCGGCGAGCAGGGCGGCAAAGTGGCCTTGGGTGATCTGGAAGAACTGCTCGTTCTGCCAAAGCGTGTCGTCGGCATCGAAACCGATGGTGGTGATCCTGCCGCCCATGAAGCCCCCGATCCGACTTTCTATCCAAAGGAATCTCAGCTTGGCCTTTTTCATGCCGCGCTTTGACGCTATATAGTCCGTTCTGAAAGAGGCTGAACAGTGCAGCGGAGTAGCTTCGTGTCGCGAGACCCGATTGAACAGATCCTGATGTCCGGTGGGGATGACACGCCCGACGGGACGGTCGCGGTCGAAACACGCACCCGCACCAAGAAGCCACCGATGTACAAGGTGCTGCTTCTGAACGACGATTTCACGCCGATGGAATTCGTGGTTCTGGTGCTCGAGCGGTTCTTCGGCATGAACCATGCCCAGGCTTTCGAGCTGATGCTCACGGTCCACAAGAAAGGGCTCGCCGTTGTCGGCGTGTTCTCCTACGAGATCGCCGAAACCAAGGTGACGCAGGTGATGGAACTTGCCCGCCAGCAGCAGCACCCGCTGCAATGCACGATGGAGAAGGAATAGCGCCGCTCTTCAAGGCCTGACGGCCTCTCATCGCGAAGAGACAGCGCTTCCCAGCCATGACCGCCTCCCGCCTTTCCCATGCGCTCGCCACCGGCGCCCTCACGATGCCCGCGGGGCCGCATCGCGGTGTTCGGCCCGCCGCCGGGGTATGACCTGTCCGCGTTGTCCCCCGCCGCGCTCACCCTGGTCAGCCACGATGCTGTCGCCACCCGGCATTGGCAAGCCGCCGGCCACGCGGTCACACGCGCCCCGTCCGGCCCCTTTGCCGCCGCGGTGGTGATCCTGCCGCGCGCCCGCGACGCCCAGAAAGCGCTGCTCGCCGAGGCGGCGGCGCTGGCGCCGCTGGTGCTGGTCGACGGTCAGAAGCACGACGGGGTCGAGACGATCCTGAAGGCGGTGAAGGCGCGCGCGCCGATCGCCGGCACCCTGTCCAAGGCCCATGGCAAGCTGTTCTGGGTCGAGGGCGCAAGCTTCCCCGACTGGGCCGCGCAGGCGCGCGATGTCGATGCATGCGCGATGGGGTTTCGTCACCCGCCCCGGCGTGTTCTCGGCCGACGGGCCCGACAAGGGCTCGCTGGCGCTGGTGGAGGTCTTGCCGCCGCTCAAGGGCACGGTCGCCGATCTCGGCGCGGGCTGGGGCTTTCTCGCCCGTCACATCCTCGAGAGCGAAGCGGTCACCCAGGTGCACCTGGTCGAGACCGATGCCGTCGCCCTCGACTGCGCCCGCGAGAACGTGACCGATCCGCGCGCGGCGTTCCACTGGGCCGACGCGACCAGCTGGCGCCCGCCGAGGCGCTGCTCGACACCGTCGTGTCGAACCCGCCGTTCCATCGCGACCGCGCCGGCGATCCGGGGCTCGGGCGCGCCTTCATCGCCGCCGCCGCCCGGATGCTCGCCCCCTCGGGCAGCTTCTGGATGGTCGCCAACCGGCACCTGCCCTACGAGGCGGAGCTCGCGGCCGCCTTCTCGGTCGTCGAGGAAATCGGCGGCACCCCCGGCTTCAAGGTCATCCATGCAAGAAAGCCCCGCCGGGCCCGGCGTTGATCCGCCGCCCGACGACCCTGTCCCCAAACTGGAAACGGTCACCCCATACACCCGGGTTTTTTGCTGATTTGAGCTAAATCCAGCACCGGCCCACCCCGCAAACGCCACATTCACCAGATATCCCGCCGCGCGCGGGCGCAAACCGGTTTTTACTTCACCCGGGACGGCTCTAGGCTCGCCCAAGGGAATCAGGAGACGACCATGTCTTTTTCGATCAACGGCAAGACCGCCATCGTCACCGGCGCCGCCAACGGCGTCGGCCTGTCCATCGCGCGGCATTTCGCCGAACAGGGCGCCAACGTGGTCTGCGCCGATATCGACGAGGCCAAGCTCATCGAGGAATTCGGGCGCAACCCCGAAAACAGCGACGACGGCAACGGCGATGACAGCAACATCCGCATCCACGCGGGCGATCTGCGCACCAAGCTCACGATCACCAACCTGATCGCCGCCGCGGTCGATGCCTTCGACCGGGTCGACATCCTCGTCAACGCCTCGCGCCAGGTCATCGCCTCCGACCCGCTCGACATGAAGGACAAGACGGTCGAACTGCTGCTCGAGCAGAACCTGATGACCGCGTTGAGGCTCAGCCAGGCAGTCGCCAAGCGCTTCATCGCTCAGGGAGAATCGCTGCCGGAGGATTCCGACGAACAGCTCGGGGGGATCATCAACCTCTCGTCCATCGCCTCGACCCGCACCCAGCCCGGGCTGATGGCGTTTTCCATCGCCGCCGCGGCGCTCGAACAGGCGACGCGCGCGCTCGCCGTGGCACTGGCGCCGCACCGCATCCGGGTCAACGCGGTCAGCTTCGGCTCGGTGATGAGCGCG
This sequence comes from uncultured Alphaproteobacteria bacterium, assembly GCA_942491185.1. Taxonomy (GTDB): domain Bacteria; phylum Pseudomonadota; class Alphaproteobacteria; order Geminicoccales; family Geminicoccaceae; genus SLRI01. The sequence goes on from CALOAB010000008.1 coordinate 159,580, forward strand.
TCCTTGCGCGATACGCTGCGCGAAGACCCGGAAATGCGCGGCATGATCGTCGACGGCACCCCGCTGGGCCGGATCGCGGGCGCCTCCGAACTGGCCGAGACGGTGCGGTTCCTCGCCTCCGACGGATCCGGCTTCATGACCGGCCAGGTGCTGACGGTCGATGGCGGGCGCTGCCTGGTCGACGCCGACGGCGCACCGGCGCACTGACGCGCCCGTCCGCCGCACCTGCGCGAGATCCGGCGCGGCACTCGCGGGCTGCGCCGCGCGCGTTCCGGGATATTTCGCCCGGCACGCGGCGATCGCCGCTTCCAGCCGTTTCTGCTCGGCCTGGAGCGCGGCGAGCTTGGCGGTCTCGGCCGCGCGGCTGATCGGCCGCTTGTCGAACATCGGCTCGCCGTCCTCGGGCGTGCAGAGCCGCACGAACCCGGTCCGGGTGACACAATGGTGCACACCGTGGCGCGACCGTGTCGGCACCAGCCGGTACCCCCGGCCAAGCGCCTCGGCCGTGTCCTGCAGATCCGCCTCCACGGTCCGCAGCTCGGCCCGGTACGGCGCCTCGCACTGGCCCCGGGGCGTAGTGGCGCAGGCGACCAAGAGCGGCAGGGCCAACAGGACAAGGTGTATCGGGCGCATCGGGGTCACTCCTTCGGCCCCGAGCCTAACCCGGGCCGGCGCGCGCCGGCAAAACCTCCTTTGCCGCTCCCGTCAATCCTGTTAGCCAATGGCCGACCAATGGAGGACGCCGATGACCGAAGCCGCCATGACCCAGGAAAAAGCGCGCGCCAGCGCCTGGTTCCGCCAGCTGCGCGACGAAGATCGTCGCCGCCTTCGAGGCGCTGGAGGACAGCCCAGGCAGCGGCCCCTTCGCGGCCCGCCCGCCGGGCCGGTTCGAGGTGAGCGAGACCAAGCGCGCCTCCGATGACGGCTCCGACGCCGGCGGCGGGCTGATGAGCGTGATGCGCGGCGGCCGGGTGTTCGAGAAGGTGGGCGTCAACGTCTCCACGGTCCACGGCACCCTCGGCGACGCGGCGCAGAAGGCGATGGCCGCGCGCGGCGTGCCGGGGATCGAAGCCGATCCGCGGTTCTGGGCCTCGGGCATCAGCCTCGTGGCCCATATGCAGAACCCGCGCGTGCCTGCCGTGCACATGAACACGCGGATGTTCTGGACGCCGAATGCCTGGTGGTTCGGCGGCGGCGCCGACCTCAACCCCTGCATCGAATACGACGAGGACACCGCGCATTTCCACGCCGCGCTGAAGGCGGCCTGCGATGCGCGCGACCCGGAATACTACGACCGGTTCAAGGCCTGGGCCGACGAGTATTTCTTCGTCCCGCACCGGGGCCGGGCGCGCGGGGTCGGCGGGATCTTCTACGACGATCTCAACACCGGCGACTGGGAGGCGGATTTCGCCTTCACCCAGGCGGTCGGCCGCGCCTTCCTGCCCGCCTTCCTGCCGGTCACCGAACGCCGCCGCAATACGCCTGGACCGAGGCCGACAAGGACGCGCAGCTGGTCCACCGCGGGCTCTATGCCGAATACAACCTGGTCTACGACCGCGGCACCAAGTTCGGGCTGGCGACGGGGCACGACGCCAACGCGGTGCTGATGAGCCTGCCGCCGCTGGCGAAATGGGTCTGAGCGCGCAAGATACCGCCGCCTGGACCGCGCCCCATTGAGTGACACGGGCGCGCTGCTCGTCTGCCCAGCGGGAAATCGCCACGCCACAGGCCGGGGGGTGCGCGAGCGTCGGCACCCGTCGCCGACGGCGACACCGTGCCGTGATCAACAGCTCAAGGGCACCTCCTCGGTGATCAAGGTCGGCCCAAGATATCCGTCTCGTGGCGCGATCACGACTCGCTGCGGTGCCCGGCATCGGCCGATCGGTCTCAAGTCCGCCTTCGTGAAGAAAGTGGCCGACTACAAAAAAGGGCGCCCCGAAGTTTGGCCCGGTCCGCCAGCGGATCAGGGCGCCGCGCAAGGCGCCGCCTCAACCCCGCGCACCGTGTCGATCATCAGCTGCACGTTCTCGGGGTCGGCGTCCGGCGTGATGCCGTGGCCGAGGTTGAAGATGTGCGGCCCGCCGGAAAATGCCTTGACGATGGCGCGTGTCTCATCGACCAGAGCCTGCCCGCCGGTCACCATGTGCCCGGGCGCGAGGTTGCCCTGCACGCAGCCGTCGACCTGCACGTTCTCGGCCGCCCAGCGCGGGCTCACCGAATTGTCGATCGCCACGCAATCGGCGCCGGTCGCCTTGGCGAACCCGATGTAGCCCGCCCCCGCCTCGCGCGGGAAGGCGATGACCGGCAGGCCGGGGTGGCGCGCCTTCAGCTCGGTGATGATCCGCTGCGCCGGCGCGAGCGCGTAGCGGTGGAAATCCTCGCCCTTGAGCGATCCGGCCCAGCTGTCGAACAGCTTGACCACCTCGGCCCCGGCCTCGACCTGTTTCGACAGGTAGTCGATGGTGCCTTCGGTGATCCGGTCGATCAGCGCCTCGAACAGCGCCCGGTTCTCGGCCTTCAGCGCATGCGCCGGGCCCTGGTCCTTGGTGCCCTGCCCGGCGATCATGTAGGTCGCCACCGTCCAGGGCGCGCCGGCGAAGCCGATCAGCGTGGTCTCTTCGGGCAATTCGCGCGACAGGCGGCGCACGGTCTCGTAGATCGGCGCGAGGTGGTCGTGGATGTCAGACGCCGGTTTGAGCTTGTCGAATTCGTCCTGCGTGGTGATCGTCGACAGCCGCGGCCCCTCGCCGGTGACGAACCACAGATCCGCCCCCAGCGCCTGCGGCAGCAGCAGGATGTCGGCAAACAGGATCGCCGCGTCGAACCCGTAGCGGCGGATCGGCTGCAGCGTGACCTCGGCGGCCAGTTCGGGGTTGTAGCACAGCGACAGGAAATCCCCGGCCTGGGCGCGCGTGGCGCGGTATTCCGGCAGGTAGCGGCCCGGCCTGGCGCATCATCCAGATCGGCGGCACGTCCAGGGTCTCGCCCGCAAGGGCACGCAGCAGCAGCTTGGTCATCGTCGGTCCTTTCGCTCGTCCCGGCTGGTTCCCAATTGCCGCACCCGTTGTCAAGCGATGGGCGCTGGCGAAGGGGCGTGGACAGGCCGAATTGGCGCGTTTAAACCCCGGGGTCATGACGCTCGATCCTGCCCTCCCCCGCCACCCCCCTCAAGATCGGCACCCGCGGCTCGCCGCTGGCGCTGGCCCAGGCGCACGAGACCCGCCGCCGGCTGATGCCCAGGCCTTCAGCCTGCCCGAAGATGCCTTCGAGATCGTGGTGATCAAGACCACCGGCGACGACGCGGCGCTGATCGCCGCCGACCGTCCGTTGAAGGAGATCGGCAACAAGGGGCTGTTCACCAAGGAGATCGAAGAGCAGCTCCTGTCGGGCGGGATCGACATCGCCGTGCATTCGATGAAGGACATGCCGGTGGCGCAGCCAGAGGGCCTGCTGATCGACTGCTATCTGCCGCGCGAGGATGTGCGCGACGCCTTCGTCTCGCCCGCGCTCGATGGCGTGGCCGATCTGCCCGAGGGCGCGGTCGTCGGCACCTCGTCGCTGCGCCGCAAGGCGCAGCTGCTCAACCGGCGGCCCGACCTCGAGGTGGTCGAGTTCCGCGGCAACGTGCAGACCCGCATGAAAAAGCTCGAGGACGGCGTGGCCGAGGCCACCTTCCTCGCCATGGCCGGGCTCAACCGGCTGGGGATGAGCGACGGTGCCGCACGCGGCGATCGCGCCGGAAGAGATGCTGCCCGCCGTCGCCCAGGGCGCCATCGGCATCGAGCGCCGGGCGGATGACAGCCGCACGGCGGAGATGCTCGAAGCGATTCATCACACGCCGACCGGTCAGCGCCTCACCGCCGAACGCGCCTTCCTCGCCGCCCTCGACGGCTCCTGCGAGACGCCGATCGCCGGTCTGGCCGAGCTTGACGGCGGCACGCTGCGGCTGCGCGGCGAGATCCTGCGCACCGACGGGTCCGAAGCGCTCGCCGACGATGTGACCGGCGCCGGTCGAGGATGGCGCCGAGATGGGCCGCGCCATGGCGCAGCACCTGCGCGCGGGCGGGCGAGCGGCGCCGACTGAGCCCGGCTTCTTCGACTGGATCCCGTCGTAACGCCCGCCGGAGGCGCACGCGCAGCGCCGGGCAACACCTTGCCGGGGTTCATGATGCCTCGGGTCCAGCGCCGCCTTGATCGCGCGCATCACCGCCAGCGCCACCGGATCCTTGCGCCGTGCCATCGAGCGCTTTTTCGACAGGCCGATGCCGTGTTCGGCGCTGAACGACCCGCCCATGTCGCGCACCAGCTGCTCGACCGCTTCCATGATCGCGTCGTGCAGGGCGGCATCGTCGCGGGTCGGGCCAGACGGCGTAATGGATGTTGCCGTCGCCCAGATGGGCCACGATGATCGTTTGGGCGCCCGGATCGAGCATCGGCCAGCCGCGCCGGTCGCGGTCGAGGAACACCGCGACCGGGTCCAGCGGCAGGGCGATATCGTTGTCGACCGCGGGCTGGCGCGAAAAGGTGATCTCGGCGGCCAGTTCGCGTCGCTCCCACATCTCGGCGCGCTGGGCCTCTGAGCGGGCGACGACGGCATCCAGCACGGCGCCGCCGTCCATCCCGGCGGCCAGCGTGTCCTCGAGCAAGGCGACAATGGGCAGGCTGCCGTCGGGGCCCGGGGTGGCATCGCGCGGCGCGGTCGCGCCGATCTCCACCAGCACGTTCACCTCGGATGGGTGGCGATCAAAGGGCGCGCGCAGCATCGGCGGCATTCGGCAAGGCGTCGCATATAGGTGCGCGGGCATGTATTCGAACGCCTCGACCGCGCCGCCGGTGTCCTCCTGCAACCGGTTGAGCAGATCCAGCGCGGCCCCCAGCCCCGGCAGGGCGACCATTGCGGTGGCATAGGCGCGCGGTCGCGGGCACAGTTTCAGCACCGCGGCGGTGATGATCCCCAGCGTGCCCTCGGCGCCGATCAACAGATCCCGCAGATCGTAGCCCGAGTTGTCCTTGTGCAGCGCGCTCATCAGATCCATCACCTCGCCCGTCGGGCAACACCACCTCCAGCCCCAGGCACAGCGCCCGGGTATTGCCATAGCGCAGCACGTTGGACCCGCCGGCATTGGTCGACAGCAAGCCGCCGATCATGGCCGACCCGCGCGCGCCGAAGGTCAGCGGAAAGATCAGCCCATGTGCCTCGGCCGCGTCGTGCAGCGTCCGACAGGATCACGCCCGCCTCGACC